>CAYSDM010000068.1:0-24256 GCA_964429855.1 uncultured Chthonomonadaceae bacterium | reverse complement strand
ATGACGGTCTTCGCGCCCTACAAACTCACCAACGTCCGCATCGACGGCTTCGACGTGGTCGTCAATAAGCCCAAGTCCAATGCCTATCGAGCGCCGGGCGCCACCGCCGCCGAATTCGCTACGGAGACGGTCATCGACGAGATCTGCGAGCAGCTGGGCATGGACCCGCTGGAGTTCCGAATCAAAAATGGGGCGCGGGAAGGCGACTGGCGCGCCTGGGGACCGCCCTATCCGCGCATCGGGGCGGTGGAGTGCGCGCAGGCCGCCAAAGACTCCGCCCACTGGAACACGCCGCTTGTGAAAGAGGGACCGGACGGCAAGAAGCGCGGACGCGGCGTCGCCAGCGGCTACTGGATGAACTGGGGCGGAACCTCCTCCTGCACCGGTCGCCTCAATCCCGATGGAACGGTTGCGCTTCTGGAAGGCTCTACCGATATCGGCGGAACGCGCGCCTCGATTGCCATGCAGTTTGCGGAAGTGTTCGGAATCGCGTATCAGCGTGTGCGCCCGCAGGTCGTAGATACGGATACGGTAGGGTATAACGATGTCACTGGAGGCAGCCGCGTTACCTTCGGAACCGGCTATGCCGCGCATGCGCTGGCGAAGCAGATGCAGAAGGATATCGCGTCGAAGCTGGCGGCGATATGGGAGGTGGATCCGGATTCGGTAACGGTGGAAGGAGAGCGGTATAGCGCAGGCGATAAGAGCGTTACCCTCCTTGAAGCGGCGAATCTGATCGGTGAGCAGGGGCAGCAGGTGGTGACATCGGTAACGACCACGCCTCATAATCGCAGTGGAGCCTTTGCGACTCATATCGTGGATGTGGAGGTGGATGTCGAGACCGGCAAGGTGGAGATACTGCGCTATACGGCCGTGCAGGATGTCGGGAAGGCAATCCATCCCTCCTACGTGGAGGGACAGATGCAGGGAGGCGTGGCGCAGGGTATCGGCTGGGCGTTGAATGAGGAGTATATCTACGATGAGCAGGGATCGCTGCGAAACGCCTCGCTGCTGGACTACCGAATGCCGACTGCCCTCGATGTTCCGATGATCGAGACCATACTGGTGGAGGTCTTTAATCCCGATCATCCCTACGGGGTTCGCGGAGTTGGCGAAGTTCCCATCGTTCCTCCACCGGCTGCGATATCCAATGCTATCTATGATGCGGTTGGCGTCAGGATGACCTCGCTGCCAATGTCTCCCGCAAGGCTCTGTTCGGAAATCATGGCCAAGGATGGCATTGCCTGATGTCAACCGTCCATCTGCCTGCTCCTCTGCGCGCTATGGCTGGAGGCGAGGCGGTTGTCTCCGCCTCCGGCACAACGCTGGGCGAACTGATCGAGAGCCTGGAGAATCAGTATCCGGGGCTGAAAGCGCGACTGGTGGAAGGAGAGCGTCTTCGCTCCGGGCTGGCGGTCTTTGTCAATGGCATACAGACACCTCCTCGCCTGAAGACACGCATCGCGGCAGACTCCGACATCTACTTCTCCCCTGCCATTTCGGGCGGATAGCAGGATAATCGCCTGCCGTCCGCCTCCATCTTCCTCACCCTCGAATCCTCTAAATTCGCGCAACCGAACTGCGTTTTCGTTCGTATATTCACTTGATAGAACCGCACTAAATTGGTATGCGATTCTCACACTGAAATGAGTACCTGGTTGCAGTCCTTCCTGCAATCATGCATTCTCATGTTATCTGTGTATCGGGAGGTAACTGAATGGGAAAGATAGTCGGTATTGATCTTGGAACGACCAACTCCGTCGTTGCAACGCTGGAAGGGGGAGAGCCTGTCGTCATCGCTAACGCGGAAGGCAGCCGTACAACCCCGTCCGTCGTCGGATTTAACAAGAACGGCGAGCGCATCGTCGGCGCAACCGCGAAACGACAGGCGGTGGTCAATCCGGATAGAACGTTCCTCTCCATCAAACGGAAGATGGGAACCAGCGAGCGCGTGAGCGTTGACGGTAAGTCCTACACCCCGGAAGAGATCTCCGCCATGATCCTTCAGAAGCTGAAAAAGGACGCAGAGGACTATCTGGGTGAGCCGGTCACCGAAGCGGTCATCACCGTTCCCGCCTACTTCAACGACTCCCAGCGCACCGCGACGAAAAATGCTGGCGAGATCGCCGGGCTGAAAGTGCTGCGCATTATCAACGAGCCGACCGCGGCAGCGCTTGCCTACGGGCTGGACAAGAAGAGCAACGAGACGATCCTCGTCTTCGACCTGGGAGGTGGAACCTTCGATGTCTCCATTCTGGAGGTCGGGGACGGTGTCTTCGAGGTGAAGTCCACCGCAGGAGACATGATGCTGGGCGGCGATGACTGGGATCATCGAATCATGGAGTACGTCGTCGCCGAGTTCAAGAAAGAGCATGGCATTGACCTCTCCAAAGACCGACAGGCGATGCAGCGCATTCGAGAGGCGGCGGAGAAGGCGAAGATCGAACTCACCAATGTCATGCAGACGACCATCAGCCTGCCCTTCATCAGCGCAACCGAGGATGGACCCGTTCATCTGGAGCTTCCGCTGACCCGCGCCAGGTTCGAGGATATGACCCGCGACCTTCTGGATCGCTGTATCAAGCCTTTCAATCAGGCGTTGAGCGATGCGAAGATCACCGCGAGTCAGTTGGATGAGATCGTTCTGGTGGGCGGTTCGACCCGTATGCCGATGGTTCAGGAGTTGGTGAAGAAGCTGGGCGGCGGGAAGGAGCCGAACAAGGGGGTCAATCCGGATGAGGTGGTGGCGGTGGGAGCCGCCATTCAGGCGGGCGTTCTGACGGGTTCGGTGAAGGATGTGGTGCTGCTGGATGTGACCCCGCTTTCCCTGGGCATCGAGACTCTCGGCGGCGTCTTCACCAAGCTGATTGAGCGCAACACCACCATTCCCACACGCAAGTCGGAGGTCTTCTCCACAGCGGAGGACGGACAGACCTCGGTACATGTCAAGGTGTTTCAGGGCGAGCGCGAGATCGCCGTTCATAATAAACTGCTCGGGGATTTTAACCTGCAGGGGATTCCTCCCGCGCCGCGCGGCGTGCCACAGATTGAGGTCTCTTTTGATCTAGATGCAAACGGCATCGTAAACGTCTCCGCGAAGGATATCGCGACAGGCAAGTCACAGAGCATCACGATCTCCGGCTCCTCGAACCTGAACAAGTCGGAGATTGACCGCATGATGCGCGAAGCCGCCGAACACGCGGAGGAGGATCGTAAACTGACGGAACTGGCGCGCGCAAGAAATGATGGCGACGCGTTGATCTATCAGACGGAGAGGACTATTCGCGATCTGGGAGATAGAGTTCCCGGAGAGATGAAACTCCGAATAGAGACCGCGATCAGCGATCTGAAATCGGTTCTTGCCAGCGACGATATCGGAGAGATACAGCGCAGAACGGAGGAGCTTCGTTCCGCCGGTTACGCCTTGAGCGAGATGCTCTATCAGCAGTCCAACACCGATACGTCCACGCAAGAGCCGGACCAACCAGCCGGAGCGGGAACCAGCCGCCCGAATGATGGAGAGGACGTGATCGATTCGGAGTTCAAGTCTTCTTGATCGTTCGACGGCAGATAGCGTCTGTCGGAAAGGCATACGGGCGTGAATAGACCACAGTATAAGGACTACTACGCGATCCTCGGAATCGGTCGAACGGCGGATGAGAAGGAGATCAAAGCCGCGTACAGGAAACTGGCGCGCAAGTATCATCCCGATGTGAATCCCGGCGATTCCTCGGCGGAGGAGAATTTCAAGCAGATCAGTGAGGCATATGAAGTCCTCAGTGATCCGCATAAACGCGCCCAGTATGACAGCTATGGCGACCAGTGGAAGCGCTATTCGCAGACCGATTCGCGCGCGGGAGCAACCTATACTTCGCCCGATGCAGGATGGGATATCGGTGGAACGGGCGGACTGAACGATCTTTTCGACAGCCTGTTTGGAGGGTTCCGCAACCGGTCACAGCGCGCGGCGGATCGCGGAGAAGATGTAGAGTTCGGGCTGGATCTGACTCTGGAAGAGGCTATACAGGGCGTCACAAAGAACTTGAACCTTCGCATGGAGGATGTATGCGTTCGATGCGGCGGTATGGGGATGCTCCGAAACGCGCGCGGCAGCCTGGATATGGGACAATTCTGTCAGGACTGTCGGGGAGAGGGCAGAGTCGCCAGCACGCGCCGTGTGGAGGTGAAGATACCTGCCGGAGTGAATGAAGGACAGCGCGTTCGATTAACGGGAGAAGGCGCGGCCGGCGTTACCGGGAAACGGGGAGACCTGTATCTTCTGATCCGAATCAAACCGCATGAGCATTACGAGCGTCAGGGAAATGATCTCTACATAGACGCGGTCCTTCCCTATACCATTGCGGCACTGGGCGGAGAGATTAGCGTGAAGACCCTGAACGGACATCGCACCCTGAATGTCCCGGCGGGAGTGCAGAGCGGTCAGAAGATACGTATAGCCGGACAGGGGATGCCGGGGCTGAAAGGTAACCGCGTCGGCGATCTCTATGTCCGAATAAAGATATCCGTGCCCAGAGACCTGTCTCCGAAGGAGCGTCAACTGCTGTCCGAGCTTGCGCGTCTGCGCGGAGACAAAGTGAGTTCATAAAGCCGGTCAGGGCGAGATGATCGGCTGGATGGGAGGTGTTCCTATGCCAGTTCATGATCGGCATGAGCCGGTCTATATGATAAGTATTGTTGCTCAACTTACCGGAATGCATCCTCAGACGATCCGGCTGTATGAACAGCAGGGATTGGTCACGCCACGACGAGTGAATAATAAAAATCGCGTCTATTCGGAGGCGGATATTGAGCGATTGCGGCAGATACGCCGGTTTACGCAAGAGATGGGCGTGAATCTGGCCGGGGTTGAGGTGATTCTGGACCTGTTAAAGAAGATGGAGGAGATGCAGGAGCAGATGGATCGCATGCGCGAAGAGATGCAGATTCTCCTGCAGAAAAGAGGTCGGTGAGGTAAAGGAGGCTGGAAGGTTTCAGCCTCCTTCGTATGGAGGCTGCTACAGTGGAAACAGCGCGTTGATCTCCGCCATCGTCTCTGCGCTGAGCGTCTTGCCCGATGCGCCTGCGTTCTCCTCCAGTTGAGAGGGGCGCGACGCTCCAATGATGACGCTGGAGACCTCCTGTCGCTGAAGGATCCATGCCAGAGCAAGCTGCGCCAGCGAGAGACCTTCCCGATTCGCTAACGGCTGTAGTTTCTGAACGCGCTCCAGTAGCGCGTTGTCCAGTTTCCCCTGGTTCATGAACATATTCTGACGGGGATCAGCGGCGCGACTGTCGGTCGGCAAAGGCTCTCCCGGTTTATACTTTCCGGTCAGGATGCCCTGCGCCAGCGGAGAGAAGACTATTTGCCCGATTCCTTCCCGATGACAGAGCGGCATGACCTCTCGTTCGATACCCCTTCCAGTCATGTTGTAGTAGGGCTGACTGGATACGAACCGGTCAAAATTCAGCATCTTCTGCAGAGTGACCGCTTCGGCGATACGATGGGCAGGCCACTCGCTGAAACCGATATAGAGCACCTTCCCGGCGGTCACCAGATCATCCAGAGCGCGCAGTGTCTCCTCCAGAGGCGTATCGTTATCATAACGATGGCACTGGTACAGGTCTACGTAGTCCATCTGAAGACGCTTCAGGCTGCGGTCGCACTGTTCGCGGATATGCTTGCGCGATAACCCCCGGTCGTTGGGACCGCTGCCCATCGGGAAGAAGACCTTGGTGGCAATCACAAAATCGTCGCGGTCGTACTTCTTAAAAATTGGTCCCCAGACCTCTTCCGCCTTTCCGCCTGCATAGACATTGGCGGTATCAAAGAAGTTTATCCCCACTTCAAAGGCTTTATCTACACAGGCTTCGGCGGTCTTTGCATCGGTGGCGTTGCCATAGGTTAGCCAGGAACCCAGACAGACTTCACTGACGCGCATCCCGCTGCTTCCCAGTCGGCGGTACTGCATTTGATCCTCCTTCCAAATGATAGGTGCATGCGATAATTCACGATGACATTCACCTTCCAGAATAAGATTCACGATTCTGGATAAGGCTTTCCTGCAGTATCCGTAATTTCTGTGTGTCTGCTACGGTCTACTGCCAGCCGGATCAACCTGTGGATATGCTGAATCGTCGTTCCGATTTCCGAATCTTTGCTGGCAATCGCCGTTTCGATTACCGGCTGCCACTCTCTTCCGAGCGCTTTCAAAGCCCACTTCGCCGATTGCCGTTTGGACGCAAGCGCGCCGAACTCCAGGGTATAGAGTGCTCGGCACATGGAAAGAACGGCGTAGTCGCGATAGCCCTTTTCCTCCAGCCTGCTTGAATCAGACAGCATCGGCAGCCACCACTCTGTTAATAAATTTCCAATCGCCTGCCGCAGATCGCCAGGCGACAACGGCTCTATCAACGGCTTTATAGGCGGTCCTAACACCGTCATCTCATATTCACGCAACTGATGACGCTGGAGAATCCATTCGTATCCATGTCTGCCCATATAGACCTTCCCTTCATTGACGCAGAGTCTGGGAGGATCATCGGGGCGGTATCGAGGCAGAGCGGAAAGAGGCAGATAGCTTCCTTCAAGTCTGTCCACCCATTTCAGACCGCTGTCCGAAAGTCGTCGGTGCATCTCCATCAGGAGCGTGACACTTTCGAGAGAGAGATCATTCGCCGTCACGATAAGAAAGTCTATATCGCTGCTGGCAGGCGTGAAATCGCCGAGAGCGAGTGAGCCGTACAGATAGAGACCGATGAACTGCTGATCCAGCACGGTCGAAGACTCAAGAAGCAGTTCATGGAGGACGGCATTCACCTGCAAGTGAGGCGTTACGTTCTGAAGAGTGGGATTCATGAAATTTGGTTCGATCTTATCGCTTCTCACAACCTGACGCTTGAAAATGTTACATCCGTATAGAAAAAAAGGAACAACAGGTATATAGAAATACCTGTTGTTTTTTTATTTTTCTGTCCGATGAACAATTGCGTCACTCCGTTCGTCAAACAAATTACTGGTCGTGGATTGGGGGGGTGCCAATGAACTGGCGTATGGTCTATGCCTTACTATTTTTCCTGCTGCTGATCTGCGGAATCATCTCTACACAGATGGCGAAAAGCGCTCGTTCGGTGGCAACGACAGAGTCGCGAAACGCTGCCGTCCATACGGCGCGCTGACCTACTCAGTGCAGGAAGTGCCTCATCCCCGTGAAGACCATCGCAATCCCATGCTGATTGCATAGATCAATGGTCTCCTGATCCTTCACCGACCCTCCCGGTTGAATGATCGCCGTGATCCCCGCATCAACAGCAGCCTGCGGACCGTCCGGAAACGGGAAGAAAGCGTCCGAAGCCATCACTGCCCCTTGCGCCTTCTCCCCGGACTGCCCAACTGCCAGTCGAACGGACTGTAATCGGTTCATCTGTCCGGCTCCCACACCGACCACCTGCCGGTTTTTTGTAAAGACAATGGCGTTCGATTTCACATGCCGGACCACTCTCCATGCAAACAGAAGCTCCGCTGTCTCTTCATCGGTCGGGATGCGCTCCGTAACCGCCTTTAGTTCCGTTTCAGACACGATCCTCAGGTCCCGATCCTGAACCAGCATCCCGCCGACCAGCTTCTTGATATCCATGCCGCGCGCTTTCGTCTGCCATCCATCCAGCGATCCCACTTCCATCAGTCTCAGGTTAGCCCCCCACTTCTTGCGCTCTGTCAGGATCGGTATCGCCTCCGGCTTATAACCCGGCGCGATGATCGCTTCAAAAAAGGTGTTTTTCCCGGTGATCTCCTCCGCTGTGGCGACATCCAGAACGCGATTCACAGCCAGAATTCCGCCGAAGGCGGATATGGGGTCTCCTTCACGGGCGCGTCGAAATGCATCTGCCAGCGACTTGCCGAGGGCGACACCGCAGGGGTTGGCATGCTTGATAATGACGGCAGCGGGAGCCTCCAGAAACTCCTTGACGGTCTCCAGCGCCGCATTCAGGTCAAATAGGTTATTGAAGGAGAGTTCCTTCCCATGCAGTTGATGCGCCGTGCCGATACATGGCTCGGTGATATTCGGCTCGCGATAGAAGGCGGCGCGCTGGTGAGGGTTCTCTCCATAACGGCAAAGCTGCGCTCGTGTGTAGCGGGAGAGTTCGAGAGGAAAGGGTTCATTGGCAAGGTAACGCGCTGTGAGGAAGTCGGCGATCATCGCATCATAACGCGCAGTGTGGGAGAATGCGGCGGCGGCAAGTCGCTGACGAAGGGCGAGCGTAGTCGCACCTTCATAGGCGCGCATCTCTTCCAGGACGGCGGCATAGTCTTCGGGATGCACCACCACCGTCACCGAGGCATGATTTTTCGATGCGGAACGGATCATCGCCGGACCGCCGATATCTATGTTCTCTATCGCCTCTTCCAGAGAGACATCCGGTTTCGCGACGGTCTGCGCGAAAGGGTACAAATTTACACAGAGCAGGTCTATGGTTCCGATCTGATGTTCCGCAAGAGTCTGCATATGTTCCGGCAGATCTCGGCGTGCCAGCAGCCCGCCATGAACACTGGGATGCAGAGTCTTAACCCGCCCGTCCAGCATCTCCGGGAAGCGCGTCAGGTCGCTGATATTCCGAACGGAGATACCGGCTTCCGTCAGAGCTTGCGCGGTTCCTCCCGTGGAGACAATCTCCACTCCCATCTCCGACAGCCCCTTCGCAAAGGGAATCAGTCCGCTCTTGTCTGAAACGCTGATGAGCGCGCGGCGAATGATCGTATCCATCCATTATCCTCCGGGATTGATTTTTGGTTTTTACCTGTCGGGAGGGATTCAGACAGAAACGCCTGAGCAGAACCTCCCGATGAAGGCGTTTGCCCAGGCGCGCGGCATCACTCATGCAAACGCTCCCTTCGGGTGTACTCCCGTTCTGCGCCAGTCGCGTTTGCCCTCATTTTGTCATCTATCATCATTATCATATCGCTCCGATGGGCTGGGAGTCAAGTGCGTCTGGGTATTAAAAACATATTGACATTCTTTAGCTACTCTGTTATACTAAGCGACATCTTTTGCGAAACCGATTTACCAGGTCTTTCCTGGTGACCAAACCCATAGATCGGGCGTCTGCATGGACGCAGGTTCTACCATCAAAGATGCTTCAGGCGAAAATTCTCATTGCAGACGACGATGCTCTGTTAAGGATTGATCTTCGTACACTGCTGGAGTCCATTGGTCATACCGTTGTCGGGGAAGCCTCCAATGGTGAAGAGGCTTGCTATCTGGCTCGGAGTCTCAAGCCCGATCTGATCATTCTGGATATCATGATGCCGGTGATGTCCGGGCTGGAGGCGGCTTCCATCATCAGCAATGAGCGATCTGCGCCAATTTTGCTGCTAACCGCCTACAGCGAAGCCCCGATGATTGAGGCGGCGACTCAAGCCGGAGTGCTTGCCTATCTGGTAAAGCCGTATCGGAAGAATGAGCTTCAAGCAGCGATTGAGGTAGCCATCACCCGGTATCGGGAGCTTCTCGCTCTGGAATCGGAGCGGGATAATCTGCAGGAGCAGTTCGAGACGCGCAAAACGGTGGGACGAGCCAAGTCCATTCTGATGAACCGATATGAGTTGAGCGAACGTGAAGCGTTTCGGCGTCTGCAGGCGCAGAGCCTTGCGCTGAACCGTTCGTTGAAGGATATCGCGGAAGCGATCATCCTGACGGAAGAGATCAACGTTCTAAAAAAGTAGTTTCACCTCAACCACTCCTTCCGGCGACATGGCTGTTGCCCGGAGAACCGCCGCACATTCGCCGAACAACGACATTCGGCATTTCTCGCGCCACGCTTGGCGCATCTCCCTCTACGACGAGTAACGCGCAATCTACATCGCGCACCCAGATCAGCATTATTTCGCGATCTTCCCAGAATTTAACAACCTTTAACGCGCGGATAATAGCGTTAAAGATAATCTATGCTGTTTTGTAATGCAGCATTTTGGCGGGCTTTTGCAGGTCAGAGAAGGAAACAACTGGAGACATCTCTGACGGAAAGGACGCTCCTCGGAACGGCTGCCAGCAGAATGGCATGAACTCAGCAACCAGGAGGGTAAATCCAGCATGTTTCGAGTAAAATGCCGGGGACTCTGGACTCTGGCGACGGTTTGCGTCGTCGCATTCATGAGTTATCCGGCACGCGCTGACGAGGGAGGAAAGGTCACGATCTCCGGGATACTGGACTGGTACTATCAGTACAGCACCAACCATCCCGGAACCGGTCTGGATATCCTCGGTCGCTCTTTCGATGTCAAGAACAATGCGTTCAGCCTCAGTTTAGGTGAGGTGAACATCGTTCGCGCCCCGAGTGAGTCGCTGCCGGTCGGTTTTACCGCCACTCTGACCTTTGGCAAGACGGCGGATATCGTCCATGCCACCGAACCCGGAGGCGCAGAGACCTATAAGCATATTCAGCAGCTTTATGCCACCTACACAACCCGCGGAAAGACCCCAATCACGATCGATCTGGGGAAATGGGTGACGATGCACGGCTTTGAGGTGATTGAAAGCTCCGCTAACGACCAGTACTCACGCTCTTTCCTCTTCACCTATGCCATCCCCTTCTATCACACCGGACTGCGACTGACCGCTCCCCTCAACGACAAGCTCTCCGCCGGACTCTATCTGGTCAATGGCTGGAACAATGTGGAGGACGATAACGGCGGCAAGACCTACGGCGCATCCCTCACCTTCAAGCCGAGCGAAAAGATCACCCTGATCGCCAACTACATGGGAGGCGATGAGTCCACCGGAGCCGCGCTGCCAAATAACCTGAATGTGCAGCTTCTGGATGTGGTCGGTGTTGTCAATGTCACGCCGAAGCTGAAACTTGGCGTCAATGTGGACTATGCCAGCGCTCGTAAGTCCGGCGTTCCGGGGGGTAACTGGAACGGTCGCGCATTCTATGCTCGCTACCAGTTGAGCGCGAAGTCCGCCGTTGCGCTGCGATATGAGCAGTTTGAGGACAGCGCGGGTCTGAGAACCGGAACCGCTCAGAACCTCTCCAGCATCACCGGAACCTACGAGTATATGATCGGTGGTTCGCTTTTGAATCGTCTGGAACTGCGTTTCGACAAGGCGGGTAAGCCTTTCTTCACCTCCGCCAGCACCGCCAGCAGCGAAGATACTCTGGTGGGACTCAACAACAAACAGTTCACGATCACCTATTCGCAGGTTCTCAAGTTCTAGTCGTCCTTTGGTCGGAGGTGTTCTTTGAGGAAAGGAACGCCTCCGATCCCGCAGAGAAGAGACGGCTTCTTCTCTGAATCGGTTGCTCCCATGCATTCAAGGCAACAGCGAGGTTGCGCTGATGTTCCTCGGGACATCGGCTCTCTGCGAAGTCCGAATGTCCTCCAATGAAGGAGACGTTTCGGCGCTCCGAAGTTTTCGATACGGTCACCATCGAACGTGATTCTCACCCACAGGCCAGCCTGTGAGTTCTCCCTGGAGGATGCAGAGATTATGAGTCTACAGCAAGGAGTTCTGAACTGCCTGAGGACAGGCACCTTTTTACGGTCGTCCGCCCGCATGCTGAGAGCGGCGTTTCTGTGTGTCGTCATCTCCCTGGCCGCCAGAGCGGCCTTTGCGCAGGATGCTGCGGCAGAGCCAAAGATAGATACGGGGGATACCGCCTGGCTGCTGGCATCCGCGGCACTGGTGATGTTCATGACCCCGGGCCTCGCGCTCTTCTATGCGGGTATGGTGCGCGCCAAGAACGTATTGAATACCCTGATGATGTCGTTCGTCGCCCTCTCCGTTGTAACGATCCTCTGGGTGGTGGTCGGCTACAGTCTGGCGTTTTCCAAGGGAACGCCGTTTATCGGCGGTCTGGAGTGGATCGGACTGAAGGGCGTTGGTCAGACGCCGGATGACTTCTATGCAACGACCACCCCGCACATGGTCTTCATGGTCTTTCAGTTGATGTTTGCCATCATCACTCCCGCGCTGATCAGCGGAGCGGTTGCCGACCGCATGAAATTCAGCGCATACGTCCTGTTTATCGCGCTCTGGAGCCTGATCGTCTACAGCCCGCTGGCGCATATGGTCTGGGGCGAAGAGGGCTTTCTGCTGAAACTAGGCGCGCTGGACTTTGCGGGCGGTACGGTAGTCCATATCTCTTCGGGTTTTTCAGCGCTGGTTCTCTGTATTCTTCTGGGAAAACGGCGCACCAGCAGCGCGGAGGATATGCGCCCGCACAACCTGCCGCTGGTCCTGATCGGAGCCGGAGTTCTCTGGTTTGGATGGTTCGGTTTTAATGCCGGCTCGGCAGTCGCTTCCAACGGACTGGCAGCCTCCGCTTTCGTTGTAACGCATGTGGCGGCGGCGACGGCAGGTTTCGTCTGGGTTCTGATCGAATGGATTGTCTATAAGAAACCGACGGCGCTCGGTCTGGCTACCGGCGCAGTCGCAGGACTGGTCGCCATTACGCCCGCATCGGGATTTGTGGAGCCGATCCCCGCGATCGTGATCGGAGGCGGGGTCTCGATCATCTCCTTCTTCGCCATCAAACTGAAGAACAAGCTGGGGTATGATGACTCCCTGGATGTCTTCGGCGTACATGGGGTTGGCGGCACCTGGGGCGCGCTGGCGACAGGGCTTTTTGCCTCCAAAGCGGTAAACTCTGTAGGAGCGGACGGACTCTTTTACGGCGGCGGCGTAGAGCTTCTGGGCAAGCAGGTCATCGGGGTCGGCGTTGCAGTCGCGCTGGCGGTGGTCGGGACGCTGGTGATCGGCTTGATCCTGAAATTCACCCTCGGGCTGCAGGTCTCCGAAGGCGAGGAGCAGACCGGTCTCGATCTGACACAGCATGGAGAGACCGGATATGCCGGGCTGGCGTCCGGAGATACCGGATTGGAGGCGAACGGTCTGTCGCTGGCGATGGAGAGCGGTTCCGCAGTCACTTCTGCCGAATCGAAAAAAATCCATAAAGCATAGGCGGAGATATGAGGACGGAGAGCCGTCTGGTCTCTTCGTCCCTTTTTAGAAGGAGTGAAGGAATGATCAAAGTGGAGGCATTGATCCGCCCCCAGAAGCTCGATGACGTGAAGAACGCGCTCAACGAGATCGGCATCAAAGGGATGACGGTGACGGAAGTACGCGGTCAGGGGAAGCAGAAGGGCTTTACGCAGCACTATCGCGGGGCAGAGTACACAGTGAATCTGCTTCAGAAGCTGAAGCTGGAGATCGTGGTGGCGGATGATGAGGCGGAGATGGTGGCGCAGACGATAGCAAAGTCTGCGCGTACCGGCGAGATCGGAGACGGCAAGATATTTCTGATCCCGGTGGTGGAGGCGATTCGCATCCGAACCGGAGAAGAGGGAGATACCGCCCTCGCCTGACAGAGCGTAAAAAAGAGTGATGGGCCGTCGCTCATCACTCTTTTGCTTTAATAGAGAGCCTTCTCCGTCTCTTTATCGAACAGGTGGCTTTTCTCCATATCAAGCACCACCTCGATGGTCTCTCCTGAGCGCGCCTGCGTCTTGCTGTCAATCATCGCGATCAGGTTGTGCGAGCCTGCCGTCAGATACATCTCCACATCATTCCCTAGCGGTTCCACCACATCCACCCCGACCTTGATCGTATTCCCCTCTGTCGGCTTCACCAGTCCTTCCAGATTGCGGTCGTAGATATCTTCCGGGCGGATCCCGAAAACGCACTCTTTTCCGACATAGCTCTGGACGCTCTCCGCCTTGTGATCCGGCAGCGTGACCGTAAAAGCGCCGGCATCAATCGTGATGTTGCTGCCAGACTGCCCGACCTTCACCGGGACAAAGTTCATCGCGGGAGAGCCGATAAAACCGGCGACAAACATATTTGCCGGGCGGTTGTAGAGATTGAGAGGGGTGTCGCACTGCTGCATCAAGCCATGGTTCATGACGGCGATCCGATCTCCCATCGTCATGGCTTCCACCTGATCGTGCGTGACATAGATGGTTGTGATCCCGAGGCGACGGTGCAGTTTGATCAATTCGGCGCGGGTCTGTACGCGCAGCTTGGCGTCGAGATTGGACAGCGGTTCGTCCATCAGGAAGACTTTCGGTTCACGAACGATGGCGCGCCCCAGCGCAACGCGCTGACGCTGTCCGCCGGACAACTGCTTGGGCTTTCGCTGAAGCAGGTTCTCCAGACCGAGCAGTTTGGCGGCTTCGTTCACTCTCCGATCAATCTCCTGTTTGGTAAAGGCGCGTTTGGAGTTAAAGGGCCAGGGACTACCGGAGGGTACTCGTTTGAGGCGAAGCCCGAAGCTCATGTTGTCGTATACGCTCATGTGAGGGTAGAGCGCATAGTTCTGAAACACCATGGCGATGTCGCGGTCTTTGGGAGAGACATCGTTGACCAGACGGTCACCGATCAGAATCTCCCCGCCGGTCGCCTCTTCCAGTCCTGCGATCATGCGCAGCGCGGTGGTTTTCCCGCAGCCAGACGGTCCGACGAGTACCAGAAACTCCTTATCCTGTATCTCCAGGTTAAGTTTATTGACCGCTACGACCTCTTTAAACTCTTTGGTCAGTTCCTTGAGCGTTACGCTCGCCATTCGTCACCTATCCTCCTCACCCGACGAAGGGGTATTCCGGCGGACTATTCAAAACCGCCTTTTTTTCAGATTCGCGTCCGCTTGACAGATTCCTGCACGATATGTAATTCTCAATCAGAAATCCGTGGAGATCCTTCGCGATGTCCTGCGTTTTAATTATCAATCCGGCGGCAGGGAGGCGACGCCCGGAAGCCTCTCCCGAAAATCTACGCAATCATCTGGTGCGAATGGGACTATGCGTGAATGTTATCTGCACGCAGAGGCGTGGCGATGCAGAAAATGCCGCAAAAGCTGCCCGCGAATCCGGCGTAGAGATGGTGATCGCTGCCGGAGGAGACGGAACGCTGGGTGAGGTTGCCAATGGACTTGCCGGAAGCAGCATTCCCATCTGTCTGATCCCCTGCGGCACGGTAAACGTAATGGCGCATGAACTGGGCATTCCCGGAACGATAGGCGATGCCTGCGCGCTGGCAGTGGAGGGAACGCCGCGACCAATAGATGCCGGGACGATAAGCGGCAAAATTTTTCTTCTGGCGGCAGGAGTCGGTTTCGATGCGGAGTTAATAGCGCGAACCTGTGTGCGTTTAAAGAGAAAAATCGGTCGGCTTGCCTACTGGCACGCGGGGATTATTCAGCTTATCAAGGCAAAACCGTATCGCATGTATGTCATGATAGATAGTGAGCCGTTCGGAGAACCGTCGCACTACTATCAGGCGCTGGTATGCAATACCGCGCACTATGCCGGGAGATACCGCCTCTCTCCCCTGGCAAAACCGGATGATGGACTGTTGGATCTCTACCTGATCCATGCGCGAGGAAAGTGGAATCTGATCAGATCACTATTTGCTTTTGCCATGCGCCGGGCATATTGCGGAGCGGAAGTAACCTATCGTCAGATTCGAACACTGGAGATTTTATCCGAATCGCCTGCCGCGACGGAGATAGACGGCGATCCGTACAAGACGACTCCCGTTTCAGTCGGCATCCAGCCTTCCGCGATCAGGATTATGGTTGCAAAGAGGCTTTAGCGGCGTTCCACCGAAGCGCCTCTATCCACGCTGACGATATACGGTACGCCTCCCTCGCGCCGGATGGCTTCAGCGACCGCCTCCTCACATCCAGGCGCATAAGTGAACATACATCCCCCGCCGCCTGAGCCGTTTATCTTGCCGCCCTGCGCTCCCGCCGCCAGCGCCGCGTCCATCATCCGCTCGATCTTGTCGGTTGAGAGATCCAGACCATCCCGCAACTGTTCATGGTGTGCATAGAGGAGCGCGCCCAGACGGCTCAGGTCTCCCCGATGAAGCGCTTCTTTCGCCTGCAGGGTGAGATCGCGATTAACCAGGTTAGCGCGAAGCCTTCTTGCTGGAAGCTCCGGCATCTGCTTGAGGCAGGTTTCTGCCTCTTCCAGAGATGTAGACTCCAGATGAAACGACGGAAGCATTTCGCGCAGGAGACCAATCCCCTCATTCACATCACGACGACGTATTCCCAGCGTCTCCAGCGTCGCTTTCGGCTGCAAGGAGTTTCCCAGGACGATACCGTTGAGGGGAATATCCCACGATTCGGCGGCGAACGGCGGTCGCGTATCTATCCAGAGGACGCCTCCCTTTGCCGCGCAGTAGTGATCCATCATGCCGCCCGGCTCGCCAAACTCCACCACCTCCGATGTGTGTCCCCAGCGCGCCAGATCATCCGGCGAGAACGGTCTATGAGGCTGTCCTATCTCCAGCAGAAAGCGCAGCCACATCACCACCATCGCGGAAGAGCTGCTGGTTCCCGCATTGATGGGGATATCTCCATGCATCTGTATCTCGTATCCCTGAGACCAGGTTAATCCCTCGCGCCGTAGCACGTTCATACAGGAGCGCAGGTAGTCGCGCGGATGAGAGTAGCGTTGCTCGGTGTGGATATCAATGTGTGCCTCATCGCCGATGTCGGGCATCATCAGGCGAAAATGGCTGTTCCCGGATACCTGAGCGGTGATTCCGATCCTCAAACTGATGGCGGCGGCAATGACAGGGAGACCGAGATAGTCCTGATGTTCCCCAAACAGGCAGATTCGTCCGGGAGCGCTGACATAGAGCTGATTCATGGGTGGCTGCCACTGGAAAGAGTAGGATTTCGCTGCTGTGATGAAAGCAGACAGAGACGTGAGGCAAAAATCGCAGATGGAATGTCCCCTCCCGATCAGTTCAGGAGGGGAGCAAACTAGTAGATCGTCAAGCTAGTTTGGATGAATGTCATTCTGAGCGAAGCGAAGAATCTTAAGATGTCTCGCTGCGCTCGACAGGACAGGGTTCCACTGCGTTCGACAGGACAGACTGGCGATACAACCCTTCTACCTTGAAGACTATCTCGTCGAAACAGTGTGTCGTTAAGCGGTGACAGGCCGCCTGTGGAGGCTGCGCGAGAGCCTGGTTTAGTTATTCGGCTCCTGCATACGCGGCTGTTCTCCGCCTGCCTGACCGCTCTGTCTGGACTGTCCGGGGATTGCGGCGGTGCCGGATCGTTTCTCCGCAGGAGGAGCGCTCGCACCGGGATTCAGGAAATACCATCCAATACCCAGTACCAGGATTACTACGACGACAATGATGCCGATCATGACCGGAGGGGAGATCTCATTTTTCATTGTAAATCCTTGGACGCGGAAAATGGGCGCTCCGCCCAGGGAAGTGAACGGAGCGCCCGATAATCCTGGAACAGCTTACTGCCAGTTGATGTCCGGGCGGAAGAGCCACGCATGACATCCATCCCACCAGTAGAAACCGGGGAATCCGTTGGAGTCATATCCGGTATACGGGTCGTTGTTGTAGTCCGTATTGCCGGGGGAGAGCGTTGCGCCCAGTCTTCGCCACTTGGCGGAGCCGTCTGCCGCGGTGAAGTTCGCGCCCTGGTTGTGGATCCACATGGTTCCAGACAGGGCGAACATCGCGCTCTGCTGTCCATTAACGCTGCTGCTGCATCCAGAACGCCAGGGTTGATAGACGCAGGGGGCAGGAACGGGCTGGGTACAGTACAGGTTCGGGTTGGTCAACGCAAAACCGGCGACCTGCGCCTTGCCGCGTCCTTCCCACAGCAGCGGGAGGCGGGACGGGGTCTGAACGCCAGCCTGCGCGTAGGAGCCTAGAAGCCCGTTAAAGCTCAGGGAGCCGTTCGCCCACTGCGTACGCGGACTCTGGTAGTCCGGAATTCCAAGACGTACTTCCGGACCGGACGGACAGGCGTAGAGGTTGTAGTTCTTGACATAGGGCTGGACGGAGTTGGACCAGTGTACTTCGTAGGCGTTAAGCCGACGGTCATTGGCAGCCAGAGGACGCCAGTTCTTCGGGATGGCGATGCTGAAGTTCCACAGGTAGGCGTTGTCGCTGGCAGCGGCAGCGCCGATCGGGAACAGCTCATCGTAATCCTGGGTGTACATCAGGAAGCTGAGGCCCATCTGCTTGCAGTTGGAGAGACAGGAGGTCTGGCGAGCCTTCTCTCGAGCCTGCGCGAAGACGGGGAAAAGAATTGCGGCGAGGATCGCGATAATTGCGATCACGACGAGAAGCTCAATCAGGGTGAAGCCTCTCCGATTCTTTGCTGACACGTGTATCCCTCCTATCAAGGATTAGTTCGTTCGGACGTCACGCATAGATTCACGAGTGGCAATGTAAGTTAGGTATGTGTGCGACGTCATCTCCGCGTATCTGACGAGTGTCCGTTCAGGTACGAAAAAAGCAGGCAAAGATGATGAGATGCCCTCACAGGGTTACGTGTATGAAACGAACCCGACATTGTTGGCTAGGTCTCAGCACTGTACCTGCGATCAGTCGCGAATCCCGGCGTTAGTCTCGAACTTTTGCGACTGTATCATAGGTATTGATACAATTGCATATCACGGAGTATAGCACGCTAACTCCGATGATGTCAACGGATGAGAGACAGACAGACGATTTTTTAGAGAAGACTAATCTGATGTTATGCTAAGAGTGTTTTCTGCGGCGAATAGAGGAGGCATCCAGTTTGCTTAACCGCTCAAACTCCTGCGCCATTAGATCAGAAGACTTCTGATCTATGGAATGCGTTCGCCTTTTTTCTTCCTCTTTTCTTGCAGGAAATGATTCTGAACCCCTGTTTTCGATAGGTGAAGTAGCAGAAATGTTACGGCTCTTCTGCTGTTGATCCAGTGCATTTTTTATGCCACGCAGACGGTGGCTGAAGGGGCGGTGCGTGAGTGAAGGCGGAAATTCGGCACGATTAACAGGATGAAGGATCGTCGTCCCGGGGTTCATCAACTCCGTCGCCCAGGGAATACCGCGTTCATCGCACCAGTTACGGACGACTTTACGCAGGACAGAACCATTTCCATGAATGACGCGAACGCGCTTCAAGCCCTGCCAGCAGCGCCTTCCCCAGATACGATCCAGTTCCGCGCGCGCCTCCAGAGCGGTGTATCCATGAAGGTCAATTTCGCTGTCCACACGCATTTACGTAGTATACCTGAAGATGAAAACCTGTGTGTGAAGTGGAGGTTACCAGTTTATTGGATAAACATTAAAACCGGTAAAACAACCCAGCAGCGTTGTTAATCCGCCGGACAGAAAGTCCCCGATTATCACCCCGTAGAAGAAAGGAAGCGACTGACGGTAGAGGCGGATGCCGCCGTAGCGCAGCGCCAGAACCTTCAGCAGCCAGGCGATGAAGAAAGGCAGCCATACCTGATTCATCGTAGGAGTGTTTGCCATCGCGTAGCCGACCGGATGGAAAATCCACCAGGTGAAAAGGGTGCGGAGATACATCAGGGCAGCGGTAATGACAAAACCGAAACCGATGGCGATGGTTCCGGAGATATCGTTCTTCACCGGGGTCTTCAGCACATCGGCAAGCTGATTGAAGGGCTGCTGCCCCATCGAGGTGCGCCAGGCGTCGGTCTTGGCGTCTGCGCCGTAGGCATACCAGATCATCAGGGCGATTGAGAAGGAGATGATGATCCCGAAGACGACCGCCAGCAGCAGCGCGAGAGTCAATCTCCGTTTATTGACATTTAACGCATCCGCCATCTTATATGCGTCGAATTGATTGGGCATGGAGAGGCAGCGAAGGTCGAAGTTGGCAATCGCGTTGCGTACATAGGCCAGGATGGTCAGATCCGCCGGTTGATAGACAGAGGTTCCGAAGGTAGTCGTCATGACGCGGTAGGCGTCCACATCGGGACCGAACAACCAGGCGTTTCCAGTCTCGGCGCGAATACGCGCCGCCGCCACCATATAGAGCAGCGCCAGCACAATCAGCGTGATCGCCACCGTTCCCCGCATCCCCGCCGCCATACACCAGATCACCAGCGCCGCTAAACAGAAAAGCAGTCCCAGAAACGCCATGCGATAGGAGAGCGGTTCCTCCCGATCGGAAGATTCGCCGGGTCTCCTTCTCTGGAATGCGATCAGCAAGACCTCCCGCAGATAGTTTCGTGAGAGCCACAAACCGACGATGGTCAATGCCAGAAACGCTCCGGCTCCCTGATGCCCCAGGAAGGGCCATGCGCTCTGTCCGCCTGCGGTCGCGCCGGCAGTGATGCCGGAAGCCGCTCCGAAGACCGCCTCCAGCTTGGTCGCCATCCAGAAAAACCAGCAGCTAAAGGTCATCTCGACGGACAGCAGGTAGGCGATCCCAATGACAAATGGATAGAAGGAGATGGGCGTATAGCCGATGGCGTTCCAGGGAGGAGCCGTGAAGAAGGTTCCGATATCCGGCTGGTCGGTGGTGCGCGTGGGGATATAGGGGACGCTCGGATAGTTAAGATGCGCGGTATTCATCATGTTGATGGTGAAGGGGATGAAAAAACCCATCCAGAGCAACGGGGTAGAGAAGAACTTTCCTCCTTCGCGCATCATCTCGACGGGGACAACCACCGTCGGGAAGGCAAGTCGTTCTCGATCCGTCCACTGTTTTCGCAAAATGGAGACCAGACAGAGCGTCGCCATCGAAAAGAGCGTCAGAAAGAGCACCCAGGCGAACATCGGCTGAATCCATGCGCTCCATGCGACCGTGGCGTTACCCCGATAGAATCCGTCCAGCGCACTCTTATCTTTCAGGGCGATCCAGTCGGGAATATACGGATGGAACAGTCCGGCCCAGTTATTGCTGGTGTTGGCGTAGTGGTATGCGGCGGTGATGGTAGGGACGACAAAATGGATACCGCCGGAAGAGGAGATGACGGTGGACACCGTCATCATCACATAGATTACCAGCAGTTCGGCAGGAGAGAATGCCAGCGGGCGCAGAAAACGGGTGAGCAGGATATTTATGATGACCAGCATGAAGAGCACGTTAAATGCGCCGATAGGGATACTGGTGTTAGCGAGGGCGGTATGCCCCCGGCTTCCGGTCGCCAGTTCCGCCCAGTGAATCCAGAGGTCGGTGAGGGAGGTGAATAGAAGTCCCAGCAGGATGGCGCGCCAGGTTAAGCCAGAGGCGCGTCGCTGCTGTTCGGGCATCGGGGCCGTTTCGATGAGCTGCGATTCAGGCGATACGGGTAGAGAGGATGGATTCAACGAGCGACTCCTTCTGTCGGGGAGTATGATCGGCAGATAGACCACTCATCTATTTCCTCTTTGTATTAAAGGTTCCTGCGCCGGATTCGCGTGGATTCAGCCGCGAGGAGTAAGACGAAGCATCTTAACCGAATCCTCAACGCCGCGAACCTGTGTTGTAAACCGCTCCATTGCGCAAGCGCCACTTTTAAGAAACTCCTGAACTCGTGGATCGTCCGCCAGAAGCGCGGAGAGCGCTACATCTCCGCCCTTACTCTCCTTCTGAAGCCGCGACGCCAGGTTAACGGTCTGCCCGAAATAGTCCAGCGTATTGTTCGCGTTAACTGTCAACGCGGGTCCCCAGTGAAGACCGATTTTGATGATGAGGCCGTCTTCTCGACTCGCGCTCTCCCTTTGAATGGCGAGAGCGGCTGACAGCCCATCGGCCGGGTCGGAGAACGACGCCATGACCGCGTCGCCAATGGTTTTGATAACGGCTCCATTATTCTCCGTGATAATCTGTCGCATCATGACGAAATGCTCGCGTACTCGATGATAGGAGGGGGCATCTCCCTCAGCTCGATACATGGCGGTGGAGTTTTTGAGATCGCTGAACAGAATACAGACCTGTTCGACAGCGATCTCCGTATCGGGAGAGAGTACCTGCGAGGAGAACTGACTGCGAAACTCCGCCAGCGATGTCACCATCGCTGCCGTTACGGCATCGGATACCCATTTTCGATCCTCCACTCGCAGTACGATCTCCTCCTCTGTCTCATTCACAAGAACCCAATCGGCGTGAGAAGCCGCCTGATCCTCGTCTGAGTATACGGATAGGACGTTGTTATCTCTCTTTTGCAGGGAAACCTGTAGCGAAGCGGCGCCGGTTTCAGATACGGTTATGAGGAACGGATCGGTGGATTGCAGGCTGGAGAGGGAGTATTCGCCGGGCGGAAGGGAAATCTTCTGTTCGGTGCGGCTCCCCGGTGGAAGGACGAACTGCGCCGACACATGCGGTGAAAGAGCCGGTCCGCCGATGCAGTAGACGGTATTCAGGGCAGGACGAATCGCAGGCGCGATACGGAAAAAGACCTCTACATTGCGATCAAAGGTGGAATCAAATCGGATGTTGCAGGCGTGGCAATGCGCTTCGGCATTCAGATCCTGCAACTGCGTGAACCCGTGACCCCCTCGACAGTAGGGGCAGAGAACACGCCAGCGCAGGTCCAGAAGACCTACACGAGTTGCCAGCAGAAACGCGGTCAGAACCTCCATTCGATCCATCTTCCACCGATCCGCCAGTGCGAAAGGGCGGATCGAAGCGGTTTCGTCAGGGGAGGAGAGCGCAAGGAAATCTGAGAGCCGATCAGCCAGTCGGGAATCGACCCCGCTCTGCTTTAACTGCCCGATACATCGGTTCAGACGGGCAGAATCTACAGGGGAGCGAGGCGCATGGCGAGGGTAGGCGGAGTTGCACTGACCCTTCAGAAAGGTTTCGAATCGTCGGCAGACAACAACCAGGTCCGCGAGGGATTTCGAACCTATGGCGCGACAGGCAAATATGCCCGCCAGACTTGCCGGTTCCAGTTCTGCCCAGACCCGGACATTCGTGGTCTCTCCTGCCGGCAGGAAGTCTGTCCCGCCATAGAACCGGCGAATCGGACCGCCATGAAAAGTCCGGCGAACCCGGTAGAAGGAGGGCTTAACCCACTCAAAGGGATGTTCAGCGTATTGCAGTTTGAACCCGGCAATCTGAACCTGCGCAGTTACCTTTGTTCCTCCGGCGGCTCGCGGTTCAAATCGAAACTCAACCGGAGGCAGCCCTACTTCCCGGTTCAGGCGGTCTGTGTGCGCCATTAGATCCCAGAGCGGTTCGACGGGGATCGCGAGCGTGAGTGTCTTCTCAAATCGCATCGGGGTCTATAAACCTCCGACGGCATGCCTTTGCAGGTAGCGCAGTGTCGGTTCCAGATGATGCAGGTTATTGAGCAGCGGCTCTGTGTAGCGGATCGCGCCGTACTGCGCCTGGTCTATGTGATGCTCCTGCCCGACGTGATTATTCCAGTCCACACCCTCCGTAAGAAATCCGAGTCCGCCGTAGTGATGTCGAGCGATGGCGCGCAGGATTGTCAGGGAATCGTTCAGGTATTCGCGCTGAAGGGTGTCCTCATACGCCTCCAGATAGGCTAAAGCCGCCTCCGCATTCTCCCACAGATAGGCGGTATCCCAGGAGTCTTCCATATAGAGCAGTCCTCTCGTCGCGACGCCGTTTCGATCTTCCCGCATCTTGAAACGCTCCATTCCCGCCAGCGCATTCTCATAGGCGAAGCGTCTCATCCTCTCGTCTTGATAATAGCGGGAGGCGGACAGCAGCAGACGAAATGTCTCGGCGCGGGCGACGTTCTCATCGGGATCGTAAGTATCGTGATTGATGCTGCCATAAATGCCGCCACGATCCATCAGGCAGGTCAGCTTCTCCTGTACGAAGTTATTATGATCGGCGATACCTCGTCTGGTGAGTTCGAGCAGCAGCCAGAGGATATAGAGGCTGTCCGCGCTGTGATAGGGGAACGGCTCCTTTCCGCCCTCTGCGCTCTGAAGATAGGGATCGCCCTCAAAAGTAGAACGGCGCGGGAACCACTCCTCCGGCGTTTTGAGCTTTGTCCGCAACCATTCGGCGGTCAGAGGAGCGTATTCCCTCAAACGGGAGACGCGACGTTCTTCTCTGGGGAGGAGGTCGCTCATCCAGAGCATCTGCAGAGCGATCTTCGCCATCGAGCCGGGGCAGAACCAGTCGCTGTTATGCTTGAAATTGAGGCAGAGCGCATTGGAGGCGGTGTCACGATACCCGATGATGAAGCCGTCCGGCAGCAGGAATCCGTCCTCCAGAACATGGTCGAGCAGCCCCAGGGCAACATGCTCCAGAATGGCGTGATGATCAAATCGTCCCCAGGCATAGAGTTGACAGGCTCCGCCCACCGCGTTCGCCGCCCACCCCGGACCCTCCAGATTTCCAAAATCGTGCCAGTGCATGATCTGCCCTTCGGTATCTACAAAACTGGAAAGGGCGCGCCATTTCCCTCCTTCGATACGCTCCAGGCAGCGATGTGCAAACCGAACCGAATCGCGCACACTGTCAACAGGAGTATAGTCCGGGTCTTCCGGCAGATAAAAGTCATTGTCCA
>CAYSDM010000067.1:0-24365 GCA_964429855.1 uncultured Chthonomonadaceae bacterium | reverse complement strand
ATAAAACGCTTCACCTGCTCGACAGACCATCCGCCAAATCCCGCCTTGTCCATCAGCGCGCTGTAAGCAGCCTCCTCACCCGGGCGCAGGTTCCGCAGACGATACCCTTCGGGAACCACCGGGATAGGAAGCGAGTGAAACAGCCGCTCCGGGAATCGCATCTGAAGCTGCGGCTGAGGAGGCGTTTCGGTGAGCCATGAGCGGGAGTCCGGAACCTCCATCCATCTCCCGCCTTCCGCAATGGAAAGCTGGCTGACCAGCCCCGGCAGCGTCATATCCATCGCCATGTGAATGTCTATCTCTGGCGGTCGCTCCCCCCGGATCGCCGCAATGAAGTCCATCACCTCAAAGTAGTCCCCGCCCCCATGTCCGGCGCGCCGGGCGACTTCGCTCGCCTCGCGCCACATTGCGGGCAGATACGCCTCCTCCAGTTCACGCAGAGGCGTCCACCGGTTCGGGTCCTTGCTGATAGCGCGGAGCCAGACTCGATCCTCCTCTCCTTGCGCCCGCGCCGATTCATATGCGCCGTCGGTTCCTTGTAACTGATATCCGGTCATCAGGTGCGGACGATCCGAGAGCATATCGAGCCGAAGCTTCACCAGCCCACCGGAGCGCATCTTGCAGAGCGTGATGGTCGAGTCTTCAAGTTCATAGTACTCGCCGCGCGCGTCCGGATAGTGATGTCCGCTTCCCGCGCAGCAGACCGAGACCACGCGATCCCCCGGCATCCACTGCAGAATCGGTCCCAGGCTGTGCGTGGGATAGGTGTTGCCGTTAATTCCGGTCTGCCACTTTCGTCGCCAGCGCGTGATCTCGTTCAACTCCTTCAGTTCGTGGATATACTCTCCCTCCGCGTAGTAGGTTGTCCCGAAGAGTCCCCGCCGCACCAGTTCCCGCACCAGCACATTGGACTTGATATAGGTGTAGTTCTCCGCCATCATATAGATGCCCGAACTGGCATGCGCCGCCAGAGTTAAGTCGCGGCACTCCTCCACCGACACCCCGGCAGGAACCTCGCTCAGCACATGTTTATCCCGCTTCAACGCGGCAATCGCCTGCGGAACGTGCAGAGGCATCGGCGTCCCGATGATCACGGCGTCTATCTCACTCTGCTGCAGCATGGTCTCGTAGTCGGTATACTGCTCGCTCGCCCCCAGCCGTTCTGCTGCAGCCGGCAGCCCCTCCGCATTCGTGTCGCATACGGCGAGCACCTGTACCCCTTCCGCCGCATCGCAGGCCGCCTTGAAGCTCGCGCCTCGACCGCACGCCCCCACGATCCCGATTTTTATCGTTCCCGCCAGATTCGCCATCGTTCGTTTCCTGTTCTAAGTCATCAAAAGGTAAAATAATGGCGGACGGCCTTCGCAAAGACCATCCCGATTCAAACAGCCGCACACTTTGCAAAGAGGAGGTCCTGGGTCGCATGAAGGTACTGTTTATCGGCGGGACCGGATTGATTAGCTCCGCCTGCGCCGCGCTGGCAGTCGAGCGCGGCTTCGAACTCTATCTGTTGAATAGGGGCAGCGCCCGGCACTTCCCGCCCCCTCCTGGAGCGATCGTTCTGCAGGGAGACATCCGTAACGATCCTTCCGGAGCCGCCGCGCTCCTGCAGGGACATCGGTTTGATGCGGTGGTGGACTGGATCGCTTTCACGCCCGACCATATCGAGCAGGACATTGAACTCTTTGCCGGTAAAACCCGCCAGCTTCTGTTTATCAGTTCTGCCAGCGCCTACCAGAAACCTCCTACACACTACCGGATCACCGAGGATACGCCGCTGGCGAACCCCTTCTGGGACTACTCGCGCAACAAGATCGCCTGCGAGGAGCGGTTAATGCAGGTTTATCGGGAGACCGGTTTTCCGATCACCATCGTCCGTCCCTCTCTGACCTACGGTCCGTCACAGATTCCGCTCTGTCCGGGAAGCTGGAATCACCCCTACACGCTGGTGGATCGTATGCGACGCGGAGAGCCGGTCATCGTGCCGGGAGATGGAACCTCTCTCTGGACGATGACCTGGAACGGCGATTTTGCGAAGGGACTGGTAGGGCTTCTAGGACGGGAAACCACGCTGGGACACGCCTTTCATATCACCTCGGACGAGGTGCTGACCTGGAATCAGATATTCACAGAGGTCGCGCACGCCGTGGGCGTGGAGCCGAAACTGGTGCACATCCCCTCCGACCTCCTGATCGCATACAACCCCGGATTGGAAGGCACGCTGCTCGGAGACAAAGTCAACAGTGTCGCCTTCGACAATAGTAAAATCAAGCGATTCGTGCCAGATTTTGTGGCGTCGGTTCCCTGGTCAGAGGGAGTGCGCCGGGCGCTGGCATGGTTCGAGGCAGACCCGGCGCGGCAAACCATAGATGAGACAGCAAACGCGCAATGGGATGAGATGATCACCGCTTACCGACGCGCCTTCCCGTAAGCGATTGTTAGCGCAGCCACTTGCCGGTATTTGCCAAGAATATTCGCTCCCCTGCCCCGGCAGCCCGCATCGTGACGGTTGACAACTGAATTCCCAGAACGCGCTCATCGTTGGAGCCTGCGATCACCTGTTTCGGAATCCATCCCTTGCAGCGCACCTCCAGCACGATCCGTTCGCTTCTCGAAGCCGGTATCTCTCCGGCGACTGTGGTAGCGCCTTTCTCAATGACGGCGATCCGTCTGCCATTGAGATAGATTCCGGCATCCGGGGCTACCGCAGCATCCGGCGTGCTCATCTCCAGAGTCAGCCGATACGGTTTCCCAGCCGTAACCGGCAGCGTCAGCAGAGAACCGCTGGTGGACCAGCGCGTGGTGCGCTCCCCGATCCGCTCTCTCCCGTGCCACTGGCGCAGATAGCGTCCATCGCCCTCCGCCCCGATATCAATCCGGTAGTGTGACCGCGATTCCGATGTCCAGTCAATGTTATCTGTCTCGTTCAGCGCAGCCTGCGCGCGTTTTCCCGCCCGGTTCTCGACATGGAAGCCGCCGGACGCCTGATTGCCGGTCAAGATCGCGGAGACGACCTGCTCGTTCACCCGCACATGCGTGCCTTCCTGATTGAAGGTTGATCCCTGAATAATCGCCTTGCCTGCATCCAGTTGGATACAGGGCGCGCCGACCGCGCGATTATCCCAGTGAACGAAATGGCAGGCGTTTGCGGTGAACTGCCCGTTGGGACTGCGCATCCAGACACACCGGTCAATCGGCCCCCAGAAGGAGCAGTTTGTCAGACTCACTTTGCCCTCGGCTTTCGGACCGATCTCCAGGCAAACCGAGTCGGTGCTGCTCCATCGCCCCACGAACTCGCCGTTGGTGATGAGCAGTCCGGGAGCCTGCGCCTGCTCCACCAGCACTGCCCGTCGGCAGGAGTCCGCCCCGATTCCCAGGAAGTTGCCGTTGGTGCTGCCCGCTCTGGATTCCGAGAACTTGTAGCCGACCCCGTAGCCGAAGCAGAAGGTGTTGAAGACATAGTGCCAGTCGGTGCGCGCCAGTTCTAAGGCGACCCCCTGTGTATTCACCCAGAGGCAGTAGGGATCGTTGGGATCATACGCCACGCCGAAGGGCCAGAAGTGGACGTTCTCGATATGCCCGATGTCGTAGCACTCGTCCACATAGATTCCGCGCTTGCTGGGATAGCCGGTTACGTTACGAACCAGATGCCGGTGCGCCCGAATAAACTTGATCGCCTCGTAGGGGTTCATGAAGCAGCAGTCCAGAACGCCGACGTTCTCGGTGTCCTGCGAATAGACGCAGGGCGGATAGGGAACCGGAGGTACATCAGACTGCTTCCATTCGGGATAGGTGACCACAATTCCCGTAACCACCGCGTTGTTGCCCGCCAGACGGATGAAGGGAGGTCCGTCCTCTTTCCCCCGCCCGGCAAACGCCAGAAGAACCGTTCCGCTTAACGGCTCATTTTTCAGCCTTGGATCGGTCGGCGGCACGCGATAAGTTCCCTGAAGCGTGACGCATTTCGGGATGGAGAGCGTGCCGTTAATGCGAAACTGCCCGGCGGGAATCTCCACCACGCCCCCTCCGGCGCGACCGGCTTCATCGAGCAGTTTCTGAAAGATCGCCGTATTATCCGTCTTGCCGTCTCCTACTGCGCCGGCGGCGACGACGTTCCAGCGCCCGGCAGATGCAGGCGCATTCTGCGAAAGTGTTTGTGTAACCATAGCTCCCACCAGAACCGCGCAAGCCAGTGTCCGCATTATCCGGCGCGTTGTGGCGCGAAACGCAGCGCGCCGACCACTTCCCTCTTCTGCGCAAGACATCCGATCAGTTCCTCCTCCCGGCAGAGATAACGCCTGATTCTCAGTTCCATCTCGCCCGGATAATCCCCTGTCCGCCTGTGGAAAATGAATCTGAGATGGAGGCTATTCCTGCAGTCCGATCTATCTCGCAAATCCATGCGCGTATTGAGTACACAGCCTTTCACGAATCGCCGTCCTGTGATTGCGGCTTATGTCCTTCAAGACCGCACATTATGGGAGGGATGTTCGGCGTGTAGCCTGGCGGCGGGGAGATCGGTTTCCAGGACTGATCTATCGCGGATTCGAGGATCATAACGCCCTGCGCGCCTCCTGCCTGAGCCTGCGATATCTGGGCGGCTCTCTCTTCTCCAGTCACCTCCCATCCCTGAATCACCGCAAACAGGTTGGTCTTCGGAGCCAGCGATAGATAGTGGGAGACCACGCCACGCACCCAGGCGGCAGGCTCTCCGTAGAGCGGCGTGTCGCGCCCGAACAGCTTGCAGGGAGTCAGCAGCCCGACGCGAGACTGGTTTTCCAGCGCGCGCGCCAGTCCGGGAAAGTAGTCCAGCGCGCAGGGACGAGAACAGGGAATCCCGCGACAGGTTCCCAGTTCGCTGTCAGGACTCTCAACTCCGCCGATGCTTACACCGATCTCGCATTCGCTGCAGACCACCGGGACGAACAGCGCGCCGGGAACCTCCTCACGGCACGCCTCCAGAAACTCGACGGAGAAGAAGACTTCAGGATTGGCGTAGGGCGTGGGAGCGATCTTCAAACCGGGCGAATTGTCCCAGGATCGGCAGAGGATATTTCCGCAGCCGCACCCCGCCGGAGCGCCCTGAATGTCGTGCAGAAAGTAGCCGTCGAGAGAGGGATACGCCTGCGTCAGCCGCCGTACCTTTGTCAACGCCCAGGCAAAGGTCTCCACATTGTTGACGCAGACCCAGGGATAGACACAGGCGGGATGCCCGCCCGTATAGTCCGGGAACGCCTGCAGCCACTCGTGATGCTGCGGCGCGTGCATCCATTCGGGATGCGCCTGGACGATCTCCTCATCTCGCCCGACATCTATCCAGCCCCAGCAGCCCAGCCCCTCCTTCTGAACGATCTCAATCGCCGACTGAAGAGGTGAACGGGTCTGCAGCAATGGCAGCGCGATGGCGGTCGCGCCCTGCTGCGCCAGCCGCTCCACGCGCTCCGGCAGACACTCTTCAAACCGTAAATAGTGCACCTGAAATCGGTTCATCCATGCGCCTCCTGCTGTTGATACCCTGCTGCGGACGATCCGCCAAAAACTGCTGTGTGGCTAACGCTTGCGATCATGACTTGACGGCGGGGCAGAACCCGCGTACAATAGGGATTGATCGAATATGTAGTGAAGATACAGACCATAGAGTCCATGCTCAGAAAGGCTGAAAGGAACTCTTCCGTGCCTCGACACGATCCCCGGGACGTTCGAATCTATACTACCAATCCGCGCGATCTGATCAGTCCGTTTGACGCCCGTCATCCGGAAGATATCGTCTTTTGCTGTTTCTTCCGGGAACTGGAGCAGCGCGCCGAGTTCCTCAAACAGACCCGCTTTATCGCCGGTACGCCCCTGACCTCCGACTCCGACACGGCGACACTCACCGAACAGCTTGCCGATGAATACCGCGACCAGCAGAGTTCCGGCAATGCGCAGGAGGCTCTCTATACGGCAGTACGATGGTGGTCAGGCATCCTGCGGCGGGGCTATCATACCTACAGCCTCAAGATCGGTTTTGCTCCCTACCGCACAAGCTGCATCCTCTCTTTTCAGGAACTCGACACCGATTCCATTCGCTATAATCTGTCTCGCGCCCTGCAGATGCTGGAACAGGACAAGGGGCGCGTCCTCGACTTCTTTGGATTTGGCGGTTCCGGCGGCCTGAACTGATCACGGCTCCTCTGTTTCGTCGCCTTCACAACTCCTTGCCAGAAAAATAGAGGGATCGTTGTCTCGCCCTCGAAATTCGAGAGGATCTATCCATCTCACTGTACGGGAGACAAACACGCCATGATCCCCTCTCTTCTGCTGACCGGCGCGCTGGCTGGAACCTGCCTGCTGAGCGCGCTGAACCTGCCCCCGGAGAATAGCACTCCCGCAATAAATCCCGGCGTTCCCTGGCCCGCGACCGATGCGCTTGGAAGAACGCTTCCTCTGGAAAACGAGGTCGGTCCGCCGCGTGGAAGGGATTCCACTCCTTGCCAAAACTCAAAAAAACGAGTCCGGGGGGCTTCCCGGACTCGTTTGAGACAGACGAAATGGTTTTCAGACGACCTCCGCAGGCTCCTCCAGCGAAGAGAGGGGATCCGGCTTCTCTCCCTTGATAAAGACGATGTCGCCATCCTTCACCTCGGCGCGGATGATATCGCCTTCCTTGAAGTTGCCCTGCAGAATCTCTTCTGCCAGCGGGTCTTCGATCATGCGCTGCACTGCCCGGCGCAGAGGACGCGCGCCGTAGTTCGGATCAAAGCCCTCTTTCGCCATCAACTCCTTGGCTTCCACAGAGACTTCCAGTTCCATGCCCTGAATGGTCAATCGAGCATTGACCTGACTTACCATCAGATCCACAATCTGGAGAATTTCGCCGCTGGTCAGCGCATGGAAGACGATCACTTCATCAATCCGGTTCAGGAACTCCGGACGGAAGGTCTTCTTCATCTCCTCCATGATCTTGCCCTTCATGCTCTCATATGTACGGGCATCCTCATCCATCTTCTCCTGCGTCCGCAGACCAATTCCCGACTCGCGGTTGATCAGTCTCGCCCCCACATTCGAAGTCATGATGATGACGGTGTTCTTGAAGTCAATCACCCGTCCCTGACTGTCGGTCAGGCGTCCGTCTTCCGCCACCTGCAGCAGAATGTTGAACACCTCCGGATGCGCCTTCTCAATCTCATCCAGAAGCACCACCGAATAGGGATTCCGTCGGACCGCCTCTGTCAATTGACCGCCCTCCTCGTACCCGACATAACCGGGAGGCGCGCCGACCAGACGCGAAACCGCGAACCGCTCCATGTACTCGGACATGTCAATTCGAACCAGATTGTTCTCGTTATCGAACAGGAACTGCGCCAGCGCGCGCGCCAGTTCGGTTTTGCCTACGCCGGTCGGTCCCAGGAAGATAAATGTTCCCATCGGGCGTTTCGGATCCTTCATGCCGGAGCGGGCGCGGCGCACGGCGCGCGCCACCGCCACAATCGCCTCATGCTGCCCGATGATCCGCTTGTGAAGCTCATCCTCCATCCGTAGCAGCTTCAGGGTCTCACCTTCCACCAGCCGACTCACCGGAATGCCGGTCCACGACTGCACGATATTGGCGACCTCATCCTCCGTAACGACGCGCTTCATCTCCTCGCGCTTGCTCTTCCAGTCCAGTTCAAGCTCTTCGATGTCGGCTTTCAGCTTGCGCTCACGGTTCTGAAGCTCGTAGATCTTCTCGTACTGATTGTTCCCGGCGACCTGCTGAAGCTGCTTCTGAACATTGGTCAGTTCAATCTTCGCCTGGCGCAGCGGGGTCGGCGGCAGCGCATACTGAAGCCGCACCCGCGACGCCGCCTCATCAATCAGGTCTATCGCTTTATCCGGCAGGAAGCGATCCGTGATATAGCGGCTGGCTAATCGCGACGCCGCCACCAGCGCGTCATCGGTGATCTTCACCCGATGGTGCGCCTCGTAGCGGTCGCGCAGCCCTTTGAGAATTTCGATGCACTCCTCTTCGTTCGGCTCCGCCACCTTCACCGGCTGGAAGCGTCGCTGCAATGCGGCGTCCCGCTCGATATACTTGCGGAACTCATCCAGCGTCGTCGCGCCGATGCACTGCAGTTCGCCTCGCGCCAGCGCCGGTTTCATGATATTGGAGGCGTCAATTGCGCCTTCGGCGGCTCCGGCTCCGACCAGCGTGTGAAGCTCATCAATGAACAGGATCACCTCGCCGGCGGCTTTGCGCACCTCTTCCATCACGCGCTTCATCCGCTCTTCGAATTCGCCGCGATATTTGGTTCCCGCCACAAGTCCGGCAAGGTCCAGCGCGACAATGCGCCGGTCTTTCAGAGTCTCCGGGATGTCGCCGGTAATGATGCGCTGCGCCAGTCCCTCGGCGATAGCCGTCTTGCCGACTCCCGGCTCGCCGAGGAGACACGGGTTGTTCTTGGTTCGGCGAGAAAGAATCTGGATCACCCGCTCGATCTCAGTATGTCGTCCGACGACCGGATCGAGCTTTTCATTGCGAGCCAGTTCCGTCAGATCGCGCCCGAATTCGTCCAGAGTGGGCGTTCGGGAACGATGCGCGCGGTTGCTGGAGGAGCTTTGCCCGCTGGAGGAGCTGTCATTATCCTGCAACGCCATCACCTCCCGGCGCGTCCGCTCCAGATCCACTCCCAGCTTCGCCAGCACGCGCCCCGCCAGCCCCTCGCCCTCCCGGATCAGCCCCAGCAGCAGATGCTCCGTCCCGATGTAGTTATTGTTCAACTGACGCGCTTCGTCATACGCCAGATCAATGACACGCTTGGCGCGCGGCGTCAACTGCATGTCCTGTCCCAGCCGACCGTCCCCGCGCGTCACCTGACGCTCGATCTCCGAGCGTATTCTCCCCAGACTGACGCCCATACGGTCGAGGATACGTGCAGCTACACTGTCATTCTCGCGGACCAGTCCGAGCAGCAGGTGCTCCGTCGAAACATAGTTCTCTCCCAGGCGTCCCGCCTCTTCCTGGGCGAAAAAGACGACACGCCTTGCACGCTCCGTGAATCGCTGCCACATAACCGACCTTCCTCCTCCGCGCGACCAACGCGCTCTCTGCTGTCATCCGGTGCGTGTACAGCGACGCGCCAGTGACTACAACCTTCCATAATACCCATCACTTTGACATTCCGAAAAATCGAGCGTCAAAGTTCCTGTAGATGAATAACGGCTACTCTGTCGCGGTGTGAGTATTATCTCGTTCCATAATGACCAGACAGGCAAAGAGCGGCATATATGCATATTGCTGTCTCCTCCGCCCATCGCACAGACCTGTGTCACGCGCCATTCCTGGCTTAGAAGATCATTCAACTCCGCCAGACCGCTCTCTCCCTGAATGCGCCCGTCGCGAGCGACCTGTGACGTCATTATTATTGCCTTTTGCATTGTACCATCGAAAGGCTTTTAACTGTTTTCCTGCATAGAACGTACCAGATCGCGCAGTCTTTGCCGAAGCGCTGCAGATCGCTGTATCGCCTGAAAACGCTCTGAGGCTCGTTCAGATGGTCCCGACTGCGCGGCATCGGCTCCCGCCAGCGCCACCCACTCCGCCGTCTGCGCCAGACCTGTTTGAAGTATACCCTCTGCAATCGCCAGACGAAGTATCGAGACCAGCGGAAGCAGTCTTCGCGGCGGATTCTCCGCCTGAAAAAGCTGACGGAGCGCGTCCTGTGTCGCCTCCGCCAGCGCTGTTCGTCCCGGCTCGGCGCCAAACGCCTGACGACGCGCCCTCCGCTCCGCCTCCGCCAGATAGCGGGCAGCGAGTTCCACACGCTCTGCTATCCGCTCCGGCGAGGCTCCGTAGGTGCTGGTATTGGAGACTTGAAACAGTTCTCCGATCCCCTGTGTTCCCTCCCCGTAGAGACCGCGCACCGAGCAGCCGATGCCAACTGCCGCCTCCAGCGTGGCTTCCAGCGTTTCGGAGACTGCCAGTCCCGCCAGATGCACCAGCACGCTCAGGCGCATGGCGGCTCCGGCGTTCGCCAGCGAGGCGGTAAGGTAACCTATGCTCTCCTCTCGGGCAAATTCGAGGCACTGCGCCAGCGCGCCCTCCGCGCGATACGCCTCTTCCAACGTTGATTCTACCTGAAGTCCGGGCAGGAGAGTCTGCAGGCGCAGATGATCCTCTTCATTTATCAAAAGCGATGTGCGCGTGTCGCGGCTGATGATGAGCCAGCGGTTCGAGCCGCCCTGCAGCCAGTCCCGGCTGGCATAGCGCCACTCCTGCAGCCGTGCCGACTGTTCCGGCGTCAGAGAATCCGCAGCGATCTCTCTCGCCGCCGAAAAGGCGCCACCGGCGCGCTGCGCCGCCTCCAGCGCCCTCTCCGCAACCTGCTTGCGCTGAAGCTCCGTCGCCCGCCAGGGAAACGGAAAACCGGTAATATTGCGTGCCAGACGACAGCGTGTGGAGACAACCACATCGCTGTCCGTGCCGGTCACCTGCATCCACAGCGGTCGCGGAAGTGTGTGTAGCTGCATAAGGTATCAGACTGTTCGGAACAGGAATCGCCCGGGGGAGAGCGACTTTTATCTATTCGCCGATACTGTTCAGGGCAGATAGGGCTGTTTTTATCGCCGGTAGAAACGCCTGATAACAGCCCGCGCACCCCGCCAGTCCCTGTGCGGCAAACTCCGTGTAACGTAAGCCGCATTCGGCGCAGCGCACTTCACGCGAGGCGTGGGGCAGCGAGACGGTGGAGCCAACCATCTCCGGGCGCGCCAGGAGCATGAAAAAACGCTCCAGATCGAAGGGAAGGCGATAGGGCAATTCGCGCAGGACGGCACGGAAACAGGCGCTGCAGAGCCGAGTACCCGAGAACGTTCCATCGGACAGATTGATCACGGCAGGCTGCGTCTGACAACGTCGGCAGAGATCAGCAGGCATCGTTATTCTTCATAGCGGCGGATATGCAGCGAGTCATGAATACGTAGGTCCGTCGGTGCAGGTGCGTCCCCGAAAAGCGGCGATGAGAGTCCGGGTTAACTCGCCCGGTGTGCCAGAACCGATGTCTCGACCGTCCAGACGCACCATTGGTATCACCTCGGCAGCGGTTCCTGTCAGGAAAGCTTCGTCGGCGGAGTAGCAGTCATAGAGCGTGATGACCGCCTCCCGGCAGGGTATTCCCATTTCGCCAGCGCATTCCATGATGATGGCGCGGGTGATTCCCGGCAGCGCGCCCTGACTGGTGGGGGGAGTGAGAAGTTCGCGATTGACCACGAGGAAAAGATTGTCGCCGGTCGCTTCGGCTACGTAGCCCTCCATGTTGAGCATCAGGGCTTCCCCCGCGCCGACCCGGTTCGCCTCCATCTTTGCCTGAATGTTGTTGATATAACGTCCGAGCGATTTGATCTGCGGATCAATGCAGCAAGACGGGGGAACGCGCGTCGAAGCGGTGATGACCTCCAGACCGCGCTCATACATCTCCTGCGGGTAGAGCCGAAGCTGTTCGGTAGAGATTACGACGGTTGCCGGGGAGTTCAGGTGCGCGGGATCCAGACCCAGACCGACGCCGCGTGACACAGAGACGCGAATGTAGCCGCTCTCCACCGCGTTGACGCGGGCGGTCTCCAGTACGGCGTCATAAAATGCCTCCGGAGTCATGCCGATATTGATCGCCAGCGCTCGCGCGGAACGAAAGAGCCGCGTGATGTGATCCTGCAGCCGGAAGATGCGGCGATGATAGACCCGGATTCCCTCAAAGACGCCGTCGCCATACAGGAACCCGTGATCGTAGATGCTCAAATGAGCCTCTTCCCGCGCAATCAGTTCGCCATTGATGTAAACGCGATTACCCAACCTCTGCTCCTCGTTTCTAACCTGTGTGCAGTATACCACATTTCGATTTGAGACTTATTTGCCCTCCGGAATACCTGACTTCCGTCTACTGTCCAAGCTCCGCAGAGCGCAAAGCCGCCTGTTCAACCGCGTCAATCAGCGCGGCGCGAAATCCGGAGTGTTCCAGCGCCGCCAGCGCAGTGATAGTCGTTCCGGCAGGCGTGGCGACCATATCCTTAAGCTGCGCCGGATGCAGACTCGTCTCGATCACCATCTTCGCCGCGCCCAGTACCGTCTGCGCCGCCAGTTGGTGCGCCATGTCACGCGGCAGCCCCACCTTGACGCCGCCGTCCACCAGCGCCTCAATCATCAGATAGACATAGGCGGGACCGCTGCCGGAGAGCGCCGTCACGGCGTCCATCATTCGCTCTTCCAGTTGAATCGCCGTCCCGACAGCGTTGAAAATCTCGGTCGCATAGGCGACATGCTGTTCGTCAGCATGACTGCCCGCGCTGAAGGCGCAGGCTCCGGCGTTTACCTGCGCAGCGGTGTTGGGCATGGCGCGTATTACCGGTACAGGGTTAGCCAGTCCATTCTCCAGCGTCGAGATTCGAACTCCGGCGGCAATGGAGATCAGCAGTTGGTTCGGCTGAAGAATCTCGCGAATCTCTTTCAGCACGCCTCCCACCGTCTGAGGCTTCACCGCGAGAACAATGACATCGGTGTATTTAGCGACACGCGCATTGCTCTCCGTTGTTTTCACGCCGCTGCTGCTGCCTAGGTTGGCAAGGTGCTGCGCATGAGGGTCGCTGACCAGAATCGAGCTTGCCGGAACCGTCTCGGCATGAACCAGACCGCGCGCCAGCGCGCTGCCCATCGCTCCCGCCCCGATAATACCGATTCTTTTTTCTTGTAAAAGTCTGGAGGATTCACTCATAGACGCCGCCTACCGCGCCGCTTTCTCTTCGGCCGTATCCACCTCGCCTTCGATCTCTATCTCGAAGTTCGCCGGGGCAAAGAGAAAGACGCGCTCGCCGATCCGCTCCACCGAGCCATCGAGCGCATAGGTCACACCGCTCAGGAAGTCCACGATTCGCTCCGCGACATGCTGCGAAGCCTGCTCCAGATTGACGATCTGCTGCTGTCCCATTTTCAAGCCGTCGGCAGCCGCACGCGCATCATTGAAGACCGTCGCATTAAAGCGCAGCGCGACATGCACTCTTCGCGCCGTCTCCAGGCGCAACATACGACGACGCGCTTCCGGTATCGCCTCTTCGGCTGCATCCTCTTCATCCGCTCCCCAGATTCGCTCCCGGACTCGCGTCCACCAACCGCGATGCTCCTCTTCCTGCTCTATTGGCTGCCGGTTTCCCATCAAGTTCCCTCCCTTGAATCTGATCCTTCTCCTGCAGATCGCCAGTATACGGGACTGGTTGGCGCAGCCGTCCCGTTTATGAACGCAAGCCAAAGATCGCCGTGCCGATACGAACATGCGTGGCTCCCTCTTCCACAGCGACCTCAAAATCGCCGCTCATGCCCATCGAAAGAATCTGACGGTTTTCGATGGGAAGCTGCTCGTACAGGCGGCGCAGACGGGCGAAGAAGGGGCGCGACTCTTCCGGCTCGACCGCGTAGGGAGCCATCCCCATCAGTCCGCAGACCCGAATTCCAGAGATGCCTCCCGCCTGCTCCACGAGCGCGTAAGTCTCCTCCGGCGCGATCCCGCGTTTCGTATCGCTCGGATCGAGTTTCACCTCAATCAGAACAGATTGTACCTTATTCCGCGCGGCCGCACGCCTGCCGATCTCCTGCGCCAGTGACAGCGAGTCGAGGCTGTGGATCAGCGCGAACGCGCCCGCCACATATTTTGCTTTGTTGCTCTGAAGATGACCGGTGAAGTGCCAGCGGATTTCGGGTCCAAGGAGGGGAATCTTGTCGCGGGCTTCCTGGTAGTAGTTTTCGCCCAGGTCAAGAACGCCCGCGTGCACCGCCTCCTGAATCCGGATAGGTTCAACGGTTTTGGTGATCGCGACAAGCGTGATATCCAGAGGAGAGCGGCTGACTCGCGATGCTGCCGCCGCAATTCGCTCTCGAACACGTGTAACGTTGTCGGCGATGGACATAGAGGTAGTTTACCGTCATCAGACGGCGGATCGGGTGGCGCGTGGATCAGGAGTTGGTCTTATGGCTCTTGGCAAGCTGCTTCAGTTCGCCGGTCTCCACATAGTGCACGCGCTCGGCAATATTGACGATATGATCTGCGATTCGCTCCAGGTACTTGCCGACAAACAGAAGATTGGCGGAGAGATAGATGACGGTCGAATCGCGCTGCATCAGTTCCAGAAGATAGTCGCGCTGCTGATGGAAAAGATCGTCTACCGCGTCGTCCGCCAGCGCCACCTTCATCGCAAGATCAAGATCGCGGTTTACGAAGGCAAGCATGGCGTCCCGCAGCATCTGCCGCACCAGGTCCGCCAGATGGGGCAGGTCTACCAGCGGTTTGTAGAAGGAGTGGCGTGAAATCCTGCGCCCGATCTTCGCGATATCCACCGCATAGTCGCCCATACGCTCAATATCGGTAATGACGGTCAGCGCCGTGCCGATCAGACGCAGATCGCGCCCGACCGGCTGCTGGAGGGCGATCAGGCGAATACAGTCCTTCTCCACCTCCAGATTGATGCGGTCCACACCGTCATCAGAGCGCACGACCTCGCGGGTTAACTCCACATCCTGCTCGGTCAGAGCGCGCATGGCGGAGACGATCATCTCATCCGTCGCGCTTGCCATCTCAAGCAGTCTGCCGCGCAGTCTTTCTAATTCCACGTCGAATTCAACACGAGTGGCGGACATTTTTTCACTCCTACTGCAACTGCTGCATTCTTTCAATTATCCATGTTACTATATTAAACGAATACTACGCAGAAAAACAGGGTATTTCACGCAAATGAATAAAAAAAGCGCGCTGATGATACATGCAGCGCGCTTTCAGGCGGAAAGATAGCAGGCATCCCTATCCCTCAAAAACAGGCGATCAGTTAAGAGTCGCCAGTGTATCGCGCGCGCGCTGCGCCCACGCTCCGTCCGTGACCTGCGCGAGAAAGGCTTCATACGCTTTTCGAGCCTCCGCCTTTTTCCCATCCGCCAGAAGCAGCATCCCCAGAATATAGTAGCTCTCCGGCATCTGCCGGGCGACCGCCAGTTCCCGGCGCACATCCTCAACCGCCTGTCGGAGTGGCAGACCGTTATCCAGCTTCACCGCTCGATCATAGGCATTCACGGCATTCTCAAGATCGCGCTGCGCCGTGAAGAGAAAACCGGTCAGGTAGAGACCATCGGCGCGGCGCGGCTCTTTCAGCATGGCGATTCGCGTAGAGTTCAACGCGCGGTCGGAGTACCCGGTCTTATACTGCGCCCAGGCAAGCAGCAGCCACAGCGTCGCGTTGTTTTCCGAAAGCTGCGTCGCTCTCTCTGCCGATTTTACCGCCTCCTGCCAACGTCCCAGTCGTCCATAGGCAACGGCGAGACTGTGATGCGCCCCGATATGTTTCGGGTCAAGACGCAGTGTCTCCTGAAGCCCGCCGACCGCCTCCTCCACACGATTCAGGCGGTAGAGGATACTTGCCTGATTGAAACTGGCTTCCACCATGCGCGGATTGATCTGCAGCGCCAGCCGAAACTGCTCCCGCGCCTCCTCCAGCTGCCCCTTCTGCGCCAGCGCGACTCCCAGATCGTTATAGGCGGGCGCGGAACGGCGATCTTTTCGGATCGCGGTGCGAAACTCCTCGATCGCCTCCTCCAGTTTCCCCTGGGCGCGCAGCGCCAACCCGATTCGACGGTTCGGCTCCGACCAGACGCGATCCCGTTCGATAGCCTTGCGATATTCGTTGATCGCCTCTTGATAGCGTCCTTTTTGATGCAATGCGATCGCGCGGCGCATCACATCGGCAAGATCGTCCACCTGCGCCTGTCCAGCCACCGCAGGCAGACACAGCAGCAGGCACAGTCCAATAAACTTCAGAGAATGCAGAAACGGTCTCAACGCTCCCCTGCCTTTTCTGTCGTGATAATCATCTCAACCGAACCGCCCGCGAATATAGTCTTCCGTTCGGGAGTCGTCCGGAAGCGTAAACAGCTTCTCGGTCGGTCCGAACTCGATCAACTCGCCCTTCAGGAAAAACCCGGTATTCTCCGAGACGCGGGCAGCCTGCTGCATATTGTGCGTCACAATGACGATGGTGTACTTCTCCTTGAGTTCGCTCATCAACTCCTCAATGCGATACGTTGCGTTCGGATCGAGCGCGGAGCAGGGTTCGTCCATCAACAGGATCTCCGGCTCGGTCGCCAGCGCGCGCGCAATGCAGAGACGCTGCTGCTGCCCGCCGGAGATAGCCAGCGCGGACTGCTTGAGCTTATCCTTCACTTCCTCCCAGAGCGCCGCCTGTTTGAGACTTCGTTCGACGATCTCTGCCAGTTGGCTCTTACTCTTTTCGCCGTGCAGTCTTGGACCAAAGGCAACATTCTCAAAGATGGATTTCGGGAAGGGATTGGGCTTCTGAAAAACCATTCCGATGCGCTTCCGAAGCTCTACGACATCCACCTCTCTGGCATAGATGTCGTAGCCGTCCACACGAATATCGCCTTCAATCCGCGTGCCGGGAATCAGATCGTTCATGCGGTTAAGCGTTCGCAGGAAGGTGGATTTCCCGCAGCCGGACGGTCCGATCAGCGCGGTGATCTTGCGTTCCGGGATACGAATATGAACGCCGGTTAGCGCGCGAAAATCGTTGTAGTAGAAATTAACGTTCCCGGCTTCGATCTTTATCCGGTCTTTCGATGTATGGTCTGCAGTATTGACCACATCCGGCTCCTGAACGCTCCCTCTCCCATCCCGGTTGATCGGGATGGATGTGACGACTGACGGAGGAGACGCGCCTGTCATTTTGATTTTCTGTTCCATAGTTTTTGAATCTCAACACTGATTCGGGTTCATCTATACCTGGTTTTTTCGCGCCCGGTAGCGCAGAAGAATAGCCACAGAGTTCATACAGAGAAGCACCATCAGCAGCACGATGATCGCGGCGGCGGAGGCGCGCTGAAAAGCCTCCTGCGGACGAGAAGCCCAGTCAAAAATCTGTATGGGAAGCACCGTGAACGAATCGTTGACGCTGGTCGGCGTAAACGTGATGAAGGTTGCGGCTCCAATGGTGATGAGCGGCGCAGTCTCACCGATGGCGCGTGAGACTGCCAGAATGATTCCGGTCAGAATGCTTGGCAGCGCCGATGGAAGCACCTGACGGCTGATGGTCTGCCAGTGAGTCGCTCCCAGTCCGAAAGAGGCTTCTCGCAGAGAGTTCGGCACAGCCCGGATCGCCTCCTGAGTCGCGATGATGACGGTCGGCAGGATCAGCAGCGACATGGTCAGCGCGCCCGCGAGAACGCTCCTGCCCATCGCCAGCCACCGCACAAACAGCGTTAAACCCAGCAGACCGTATACGATGGAGGGAACGCCGGCAAGATTGGCGATATTCAACTGAATGAAGCCGGTTAATCGCTCAAAAACGCTCTGCAACTCCACGCGGCGTTCTTTTCCGTTCATTTTCAAACGGATCACGCCCGGTATGCGAATGCTTTTCGCAAACTCCTCCAGAAACACCGCCGCCGCGATGCCAATGGGCACTGCGATCAGCGCGGTCAGAGAGATGACCCAGAGCGTTCCGAAGAGCGAGGCGCGAATGCCAGCACGGTCGGCAAAGCGGGAGGTAAAGTTCTCCAGAAACGACCAGTTCAGTCGCGTTAAGCCGTCGCGCAGGATACTGTAGAGCAGCAGCAGCAGAAGCAGCACACCGATAATGGTCGCGCCCAGGCAGATATAGTAGAACAGACGCTCCTTGCGCTTGCGCTGCTTGAGGTTGCCGATCTGCCCGAAATAGCCGTTCTGTGCGCTCATTCGTAGACGTTCCGAAACCGCCTTACAAGCCGATTTGCCAGGATGTTCATAAAGAGTGTGATAAGAAACAGCGTGACGCCGACCGCGTAGATGGAATAGTACTCCGGCGTACCTGCCGGAGTATCCCCCTTGCTGATCTGAACGATATACGCCGTCATGGTCTGGATGCTTTCCGCCGGATTGAGTGTCAGTTTAGGCGTGGCTCCTGCCGCCAGCGTCACCGCCATCGTCTCTCCCACAGCGCGGGAGATCGCCAGAATGAAAGAGGCGACGATACCGGAGAGCGCGGCGGGAGTGACAATTTTCAGCGACACCTCCATCTTGGTCGCGCCAAGCCCGTAGGCTCCCTCTCGCAGAGAGCGAGGAACCGCCGACAGGGCATCCTCGCATAGCGATGAGACCAGCGGCAGGATCATAATTCCCACCACAAGCGCGCCGGACGCCGCGTTAAAGACCTCCACGTTCGGGAACACCTTCCGCAGCATCGGCGTGATGAAGAAGAGACCAAAATAGCCGTAGACGACGGTCGGGATCCCCGCCAGTATCTCCAGAAGCGGCTTGAGCGTGTTACGCAGGCGAGGGGAAGAGTATTCGCTGAGAAATATGGCGGACAGCAGTCCCAGAGGAAGCGCAAAAAGCCCGGCTCCGATGGCAATCAGCCCCGTTCCACAGACCAACGGCAGGATGCCATAGTCCGGCGGATTGAAGAGCGGAGCCCATCGCGAACTGCTGAAGAAGACCAGGGGCGAGACGCGGTTAAAAAACTCATAGGCTTCCCGCCCCAGCACAAACAGAATGCCCAGAGTCGTCGCAACAGAGACCAGCGCGCACAGAAACGAGACTCCCCAGATGGAGTTCTCGAACAGGATACGCAGGGAGAAGCCTCGTCTGTGGAATCCGACAGACACAGACGAGGCTGCAGAAGCTTTGCCTTCATCGGCAGGCATTGTTATTGACCTGCCTCTTTCTTCAGAAGGTCTTCGATCTTTACGCCAACCTGCGAACCGCCGCTAAAGACGGATCCAACCACACGCCCCTCGAATCGTTTCAAGCCCAGTTCATAGGCCGCATCCGGCAGCGGAACGTAACCCACCGTCGGAAGCAGCTTCTTAACTTCCGTCAGATAGAATTTGACGAACGCCTGCACTTCGGGACGCTCCGCGACATCCTTCCGAACATAGATGAAGAGCGGTCGGGAGAGTGGCTGGTAGGTTCCGTTATTGATTGTCTCCTGAGAAGGCGCAACCGGCCCTTTCCCGTTATCTATCGCGACGAGCTTGATCTTATCCTTATTCTCTTCATAGTAGGCATAGCCGAAATATCCGAGCGCGCCTTTATCTCCCATGACGCCCTGCACCAGAACGTTATCATCCTCGCTGGCCTGATAGTCGGATCGGCTGCGCCGCTCTTCGCCGTTGATCGCGTCGGTGAAGTAGTCAAAGGTGCCGGAGTCCGTTCCGGCTCCGTAGAGTTTCAATGGCAAATCCGGGAAGCCGGGACGCACCTGCTTCCAGTTGTTGATCGTGCTGCCCTTATCCCAGATCGCTTTTAGCTCCGCAACGGTGAGGGAGGTTGCCCAGGTGTTCTCCTTATTGATAACCAGCGAGAGGCCGTCATACGCTACGGGCAACTCAATATATTCCAGACCGTTCGTCTTCAACGCCTCCTCTTCCGTCGTTTTGATCGGGCGAGAAGCATTGGATATATCAGTCTCTTTGTTGGCAAACTTTTTGAAACCGCCGCCGGTTCCCGACTGATTGACCGTCACCTTTACGCCGGGATTGGCTTTCTGAAACTCTTCCGCTACGGCTTCGGTGATCGGATAGACCGTACTGGATCCGTCAATGACAATGGAGCCGGTCAGTCCACCGCCAGAAGGCGCTCCGCCGCCAGGTGAGCTGCCTGCAGTGGTGGTTCCTGTCGGCGCGCCAGTCGTCGGTTTCTCGCCGTTACAACCGGTCAATATGGCGAATGCCAGCGCAGTCACCGAAACCACGCCCATTATTCGTGTAAGATGCTTTTTCACCTTCCCATTCTCCTGGTAAGATGTGATGTACGCCACTTATTACAGTATACCTGCGGGCTGTTTAGAAAGTCTAAACCGATTCGCGATCCTGTCTCGTCGCAAACGTGCCGGATGTTGTCCGTCCGGCGCTTGCACAGAGATTCTCAACCGAAACGTCCGCGAATATAGTCTTCCGTTCGGTTATCGCCCGGACGGGTGAAAATCCGATCCGTCTCATCCACCTCTATCAGTTCTCCCTTGAGGAAGAAACCGGTGTAGCGCGATACCCTGGCAGCCTGCTGCATGTTGTGCGTGACGATCACGATGGTGTACTTCTGTTTCAATTCCTGCATTAACTGCTCGATGCTGGCGGTGGAAATAGGATCCAGCGCGGAGCAGGGCTCGTCCATCAGCAGGACTTCCGGCTCGGTCGCCAGCGCGCGCGCGATGCAGAGCCTCTGCTGCTGTCCGCCGGAAAGATCGAAAGCCGACTTGTTCAGTTGATCCTTCACCTCGTCCCAGAGCGCCGCCTGCTTGAGACTTCGCTCGACGATCTCCGACAACTTTCCCCTGTTTCGCTCTCCATGAACGCGAGGCCCATACGCGACATTCTCAAAGATGGATTTCGGGAACGGGTTCGGCTTCTGAAAAACCATCCCGACCCGTTTCCGCAACAGCGCGACATCTATGTCGCTGCCGTAGATGCTCTGATTATCCAGCATCAACGAACCGGTGATCCGCGTTCTGGTGATCTCATCGTTCATGCGGTTCATGCAGCGCAGGAAGGTAGATTTTCCGCACCCGGAAGGACCGATCAACGCCGTGATCTCGTTGGCGAAGATATTCAGCGAGACCTGTTTGAGCGCCTGAAAGGTGTCGTAGTAGAAATCCACATTGCTGGCGGCGAGCTTGACAACCTTCGATCCCGGATCTCTGGCAGGGTCTGCCGGCAGCGGCGCTTTGATATCGGCAAATGCAGGAGAGTTCAACGATTCTTGCATCCTGTTCTCCTCTACTCTTTCAGCAGCAGGTCCCCGGTATCCACGCCAAAGACCTCTGGCACATTGCGCGCGGTATCCTCCGCCTTCATTTTCACCTGGCTGGAGGTGACAGTTCCCTTCAGAAAGACGCGCCCGTCCTTGACCTCTATCTCAATGGTCTCCTTGCTCAGCTCTGGATCGCTGGCAAAAGCCTTCTTAACCTCTTCCTTAATCTTGTCATCGGTGACCGCCGGCTTCATGCTGGTATCGGTTTGCGCCTGCCCGGAGCTGCTGGGCGTTCCAGCGGGAGGACCGGTCGGATTCTGCGGCTCGGTGCAGCCCGCCAGTCCCATACAGAACACCAGACTGAATGCCAGGGCGAAAAGAGACTTCTGCTTCATGATATACTCTCCCCATTTCATAGAGATAAGATAAACGGCAGGTTGTATGCTGGATGCCGCCTTTGTTTACCACTTGCGGGCGCGGCGTATTCGCGCGCGTAAGATCACTGCCGTGATATTGATCGTAAACACCAGACCGATCAGGACCAGCGCAATGCCCGACTGGATAGCCAGCCCTGAGTTTGGCACCTGCGTCACAATATAGTAGAGATGGTAGGGAAGCAGCATCGCCTGACTGTTTAACGCCTGCGGGAGGGTCGGTTTGAAGGATGCCGCTACTGTGATCATAACAGGAGCTGTCTCCCCGGCGGCGCGCCCAATTCCCAGGATCGCCCCGGTCAGGATACCAGGCATAGCGGAAGGCAGCACCACACGCCAGATCGTCTGCCACTTGCTGGCTCCCAACCCCAGCGACCCCTCCCGAAACGAGAGGGGAACGCTGTGAAGCGCCTCTTCCGTCGAAGTGATGACGATCGGCAGGATCACCAGCATCAGCGTGCAGGCTCCCCAGAGCAGACAGGGCTGCCCCCAGACAGGACGCTGCGCATGCAGCACATACCGATCTATGCTGCCACCGATGAAGAAGACGAAAAAGCCCATTCCAAAAAGCCCGGTCACCATCGAAGGCACGCCAGAAAGGTTGATAATCGCAAGCCGAACGATCCCCACCAGGCGGGAACGTCCCGCGTACTCGCTCAAGTAGAGCGCGCCTGCGATTCCCAAAGGCAGCGTTAACAGAATGGTTCCAATCAAGAGGTAGATCGTACCGACAATAGCCGGGAAGACGCCTCCCTTTCCATCCCACTCGGGGACCGCCGTGAGAAATGTCCAGCTGATCGTCCCTAATCCATGGACGACAATATATCCCAACAGCCACACAACCGCCGCCAGTACGATGAGCATACACAAGCCCATCAACGAGAAAGCGACCTTCTCCCGAACCCGATTGCGCGCGATAACCCGCGCCGTATACTTTAGCGAGATGTTCTCAGAGAATTGCGGCGGAGCAGGGGTGTTCACGGTCATACCTTCAGTCTCCGCTTCTGTCGGTTCAATGCTAAGTCCGCCAGAGAATTGAGCAGGAAGGTGATGCCGATCAATACAACCGCCAGCATAAACAGCGCGCGATAGTGCGGCTCGCCGTATCCGACCTCCAGCGCTTCCGCCCCGATGGTGGCGGTGATGGTGCGCACCGCATGGGTCAAAGCGTGCCACAATCCCTTTTCCGGCAGCACTCCAGCATTCCCGACCACCATATAGACAGCGATCGCTTCTCCGATAGCGCGCCCGATTCCCAGCATGACCGCCGCCGAGATGCCCGGCATCGCCGCAGGGAACACGATCCTGGAAATTCCCTGCCATTTCGTCGCGCCAAGCGCGAGCGAGCCGTCGCGGTGAGTACGCGGAACTGCCGCCAGCGCGTCTTCCGCGACTGTCGTGATCGTGGGTATCGCCATGAACGCCAGCATCAGCGATCCTGCAAGAGCCGTCTTGGTTCCATCGAGATTAAACAGGTCTTTAACAAAGGGGTTCAGCGCCATCGCGCCGACAAATCCAATGGCGACAGAAGGGACGGAAGCCAGCAGTTCTACAGTCGGCTTCAGAATCGCCTGCAGGCGCACGGGAGCCACCTCGGAGATATAGATTGCGCTCCCAAGCGCCAACGGAATAGAAAAGACCGCTGTACCCGTTGTGACCAGAATAGAACCCCACAGGTTCGGCAGCAAGCCCAGCCAGGGTCCTTCCGGCGGCTCCAGCGTCGGCTGCCACTGGCTTCCCAGAAAGAAGCGAGAAGGCGAATAGTTGGAAAAGAGCGGAAGAGCCTCCAGCAGCACGAATCCGAATATCAGAAGCACAAAGAGAATGGAAAAAATACCGCCTGCAAAGATGCCGCGCTCTATCAGCATCTCTTTCCAGTTGGAACGACGTTTGGTCATGACTGTTGCTCACACAGGATCAGCCAGGAGACACAGCGAAGAGCCTCCTGGCTGAAACGGGGAGGATAAGGTATTCTCACAGACGGTAGTAGCCGACCTGCTCCGCGATCTGCTGACCTTCCGAAGTTCGAATCCAGTCAATGAACTCTTTGGCTGCGCCGGAGGGTCTGCCGCGCGTGTAGACATACAGATAACGCCACAGCGGATACTTACCGCTACGAACGTTATCGTCCGTTGGCTCCACAGCAGGTCCGCTCCCGCGGGAGACCGGAATGACCTTCACCTTGCTTCCAAACGCTTTTGCGTAGGCAATGCCGACATATCCGATCGCGCCTTCGTCCTGCGCGACGGTCTGTCCGATCACGTTCGTCGCAGGGGTCGTCTGCATATCGGGACGATAGGGTCTTCCCACGCCCAGCACCGTATCCTGGAAGAAACCGTAGGTGCCTGAAGAGGAGTCGCGCCCGATGGTGATGACTGGACGATCCGCGCCTCCAATCTGCTTCCAGTTGGAAACCCGCCCGCTGTAGAGACCGCGGAGCTGATCCATGCTGATACTGTTCAACGGGTTCTTCGGGTGCACAATGATAGCCAGTCCATCGCGTGCAACCGGAACCTCAAAAGGCACAAACCCGCGCGCTTTCGCGCGATCCAGTTCGCTGCCGCGCATCTTTCGGGAGGACTGGCACACTTCGGTGCTGCCATTGATCAATGCGGCGATACCGGTCGTGGAGCCTCCTCCGGTTACCGTCACGACCTTGCCGGGCTTCGCTTTCATGTATCCCTGCGCCCATGCCTGGCCCAGGATAAGCATCGTGTCCGAACCTTTGACGGTCAATGCTCCCTGCGCCAGCGTTTTGGAAGCTCCCGCTCCTACAAGTGCACCGACCACACCTAGGAGCGCAACTACTCTGCACATCGCTTTCATCGAAGTTCAATCTCCTTCGGAAACGCCTTATATTCCTGTTCGTCTCTCTAACGCCTTGCATCAGAGAGCTTGCGGTAAACCGCTGGTGCGGTTTACCGCCGGTACGAAAGATACAATCAGTATGTAACCTGCACTTCCGCCGTGATAAAGCCCAGCCGTCCACGACGATCCCCGGAAGAGACGGAGGGGTCATACGGAGTTAAGCCCTTCACATACCACAGTCGGAATCGGGTGGCATCATCAAAATAGTACAGAAAACCGCCCTGAATGGTTTTACGCACCAGCTGCATCCGTCCCAGTCCGCCGGCGGTCTTGCCACGCTGAGAGATCGGGTAAAACTCGTCGTACTTTGCCGCGATCTCGAAACGCCGACTCAGAGGAT
>CAYSDM010000066.1:0-24783 GCA_964429855.1 uncultured Chthonomonadaceae bacterium | reverse complement strand
CATCCAGTAACCGCTGGCGACTCCGCGTCCGCGTCGTCTCCCGCTTCCCGCCTCTTTCACCAGCGGCGTCTTCCAGTGATCGGACCTCTGCGCCGCCTCGACGCACTCGATAGCGCCAATCCGGGTATAGGGAGGTCCGAACGGACGCCAGTCGCCCTCCTTTGCCCCGTTTTTCCGGCGAAACTCCAGCGGGTCTTCGCCGAGTTTTTCGCATATCTCATCTATGACCACTTCGGCAGCAAACTCCGCCTGTGTGGCTCCGGGAGCGCGATAGGCGTTAGATTTTGGCTTATTCACCAGCACATCTAAGCCGTCTATGCGCACATTCTTCAGGCGATACGGCGCGAAGACCGTTGTACATCCCGCCCCCACCGGAGACCCCGGATAGGCTCCAGCTTCAAAAGCGAGATAGGCGTGCGCTGCGGTGATGTTGCCCTCCGAGTCCGCCCCGATCTTTATCTTCATATAGGTTCCCGGAGTCGGTCCCGTCGCCGCAAGCACATCTGCCCGATCCATCACCATCTTCACCGGTCGCCCGGCTTTTCGGGAGAGCAGCGCGGCTACCGGCTCCAGATAGACCGAGATCTTTCCGCCGAATCCTCCGCCGATCTCCGTCGGAATGACCTTCACCTGCGAGATGGGATGCTTCAGTATCTGCGCTACCTGTTCGCGCACCGAAAATGCGCCCTGCGTACTGCACCAGACCGTTAACTGCCCGTCATCGCGCCACTCCGCCACCGCCGCATGCGGTTCAATATAGCCCTGATGCACGGTCTGCGTTACGAACTCACGCTCCACAACGACGGACGCTTCGCGGAATCCCTGTTCAAGATTGCCCTCTTCCGCGATCAGATGCGAGGCGATATTGCTGGGACGCTCCGACTTTTGCCCCATTGTATCGGTAAAAAGGTCTTCATGCAGTATCGGCGCGTCGTCCGCCATCGCCTTCCGCACATCCAGCACGGGAGGAAGCGGCTCGTAGTCTACGACAATCCGTTTCAACGCCTCCAGCGCGATGTGCGGGGAGGTGGCTGCCACCGCCGCAACCGCATGTCCTTGATAAAAAACCTTGCCGGAAGCCATGATGTTGTGGCTGGCGTCGCGCATATTGACATCGCCGCCTTCTCCCACCGCCAGCACCACGTCCACATCGGGCAGGTCTTCGGCTGTGACAACCGCCAGCACGCCGGGATAACTCACCGCCTGGCTTGTGTCAATGCCTCGAATGCGGGCATGAGCATGAGGGCTGCGGAGAATCTTCCCGTGTATCATACGCGGTAGAATCACGTCTGCGCCATAGACGGCTCTTCCCGTCACTTTATCTACGCCGTCCGGTCGCACGGGTCTCGTTCCAATCACTCGATACTGTTTCTCGGTTGTCATGCTTCCCCCCGCATCTCCGCTGCCGCCCTTTTCACGGCGCGCACGATCTTGTCATAGCCAGTGCAGCGACACAGGTTGCCTGCCAGCCACCACCGAATCTCCTCTTCAGAAGGGTTCGGGTTCTCTTTCAGCAGCGCGGTCGTTGCGACAATGAAACCGGGCGTACAGAAGCCGCACTGCAGCGCTGCCTCCTCCAGAAAACAGCGCTGCACAGGAGTCAGTCCCATATCGCCTCGAATGCCTTCGACCGTCGTAATCTCTGCGCCTTCCACCTCTACCGCCAGCACCAGACAGGAGTTCACCAGACGACCATCCAACAGAACGCTGCACGCGCCGCAGTTTCCGTTGCTGCAGCCCTCCTTTGTCCCGATCAGTCCCAGACGGTCACGCAGAACTTCCAGCAGCGTTTCACGCGGCTCACAGAGCCATTCCGTCGGCTCTCCGTTCACCTTTGCGCTAACGGCAACTTTTCCAGACATCAATGATATAGCCATCGCCGATATGATTCCTCATCTAAGCGAGATAAAGTCAATAAAGCCCCGTTCGACATTAACGCCCGTCAGCTTCACCGTCAGCCGGTCTCCCACATCGAAACTGTCTCTGCCAGAGACCAGCATCCCCTCCGCAGGCGGATCAAATATCCGCACCCAGGTTCCCCGGTCGGTCGCACCCGTCACCAGCGCATCAAAGGCTTCGCCGATTCGATCCGACAGAAGCAGCGCCGCCGCGGATTTGCGTATCTGCCGTTCCACCTTGTTGGCGGCATCCTCCTGTTCCGTACAGTGGGCAGCGAGGTCTTCCAGTTCCCGGACGGAATAGGGAGACCGCCTCTCCTCCAGCGCTGCTTTTATCAACCGCTGCGTAATCAGGTCAGGATAACGGCGATTAGGTGCAGTAGAGTGTGAATAGTCACGCACCGCCAGTCCGAAATGCCCGATGGCATCCTCGCCAGGCGGTTGAACCACATACTCACCCGCCCCCAGCATCTTCACTACCGCCAGAGAGAGATCGGGAAAACGAAGCGGGTCTTCGCGATGACGCACCCGCAGAAACTTCGCCAGCGCGCGCGCATTCGGGTCGGGAGGAAGCCGAAATCCATACTCCGCCGCAAGCCGCTCGATTCGATCCCACCGCTCCGGAGAGCGTACCACTCTGCGTAGAGACGGAAACCCCTTCTGCTCCAGATACTGCGCGGTGACTCCGTTCGCTGCGATCATAAAGTCTTCGATCAACTGCTGCGCGCGATTCTGCGGCTCGTAATGCATCTCCGCCACTTCGCCGTCGCGCATAACAGGACGCGCCTCTATCGTCTCCAGATCGAGCGCGCCTCGCTCCTCTCGGCGTTCACGCAGCCTTTCTGCAGCCTGATCCTGCAACTGAATCTGCAAACCGGCTCCGGGCAAAGCCTGCATCGCTTCCGGCATCTCCCCTTCGCCGTTCAGCCACGCCGAAACACCGTTATACGCCAGTTTTGCCTTATTCCGCACCTTTGCGCGATAAATCTCCCAACCGCCAACTGAACCATCCTCCAGTACCACATACGAGACAACGACCGCCAGACGATCCTGCTTCTCATTCAGGGAAGTTAGATCCGTGGAGAGCCGTTCCGGCAGCATCGGAAATATGCGCGCACCGGTATAGACCGATGTGGTGTTATGGCGCGCATGACGGTCTACCGGGCTGCCCTTCTTCACCAGCGCATCCACATCCGCCACGGCGACCCGCACGCGGATCGCGCCGTCTCCCGGTTCCTCCGCAACCGTTAACTGATCCAGGTCACGCGAATCGTCATTATCAATCGAGACCCAGTCCAGGTCTCGCAGATCGCGGATATCGGAACCGCTCTCCTCTGCCGGTCCCTTCAACTGCTCCACCTGCCGGATCGCCTCCGGATCGAAATCCGGCCGCAGTCCGCGCTCCAGCATCGCGCTCCAGGCAAGCGCTTCCAGGTCTACATGCCGCTGGCTCATCAGGCTTCCTTTGCTATCCGGCTTTCAGAGCGCGTTCCAGAGCGCGTTCCAGGACGCGACGGGTCAGCACGCCGACCAGATGCTTTCGGTGTTCAATGGTCCCCCGAATGTCATTGATGGGGCGCGCGGCATCCCGCGCGATCTGCGCGGCGAGGCGAAAGCTCTCTTCCGTCGGCTGACTGCCCACCAGAGAATCGCCCGCCTCTGGCACATACAAGGGTGTTGGCGCGACCGCTCCAAGAGCAATTCTCGCCTCCGAAATCGCCCCCTGCGAATCCAGAGCCAGGCTTGCGCCGACGCCCACCTCCGCAATATCCATCTCATTGCGCGGGATGAAACGCAGATAGGCGGCTCCTGAACGGAAAGGCGGGAGCGGTAGATAGAGGGACAGAAGAAGTTCATTTGCGCCGAGGACACTGCGCCCCGGCGCAATACAAAACCGCTCGACGGGAACCTCCCTCTTGCCCTCTGGTCCCACAATATGCGCAACCGCTTTATAAGCAATCAGCGCGGGAATGGAATCGGCAGCAGGGCTGGCGTTGCAGAGATTGCCGCCAATGGAAGCGCGTCCCTGAATGGCCGTTCCGCCGATGATCGAGATGGCATCTATCAGTCCCGGATATTTCGCGCTGATCTGCGGATCCTCATATATCCGGCAGCAGGGAACGGCTGCGCCAATGGTCAGCCCGTTTGCCGGGTCAAACGCGAGATGCATCAGTTCGGGGATGCGCTTTCCATCCACGATCACATCCACTTCCCGCGTTCCCGTTCCCGCCTGTACTATCAGATCGGTTCCACCAGCCAGAATACGCGCTTTCGCGCCGTACTCCTGTAGAATAGCCAGCGCATCCTGCAGCTTTTTCGGAGCGGCATACTGTATCGCGTGCATGCGTTACCTCATTCTCAGGTGAGTTCGTTCAGATCGTCTGAATCAGTTCCAGCATTTTACGATCCAGCTTATGACCGTGAAAGGTTTCGTACTGGACATCCGCACGGTTACTGTCGAGAGGACCGAAGGAGCCGCGCAGGTTCCACATCGCCCATCCCCATCCTGCCTCTTTCCACAGGGTGAGTTGATCTGTCATCCACGCCAGCACAACGGGATGCGGCGTATACTGGTAAGCTCCCCACTCTCCGACATGCACGCCCACTCCCAGCTTCTCCAGCGCTTTCCAGGGTTCTATCTGAATGCGGCGCAGCCTCTCCCTGTCCCATCCCCCCTCCTCCTTAAGGGGCCAGGTCGGGACTTCCCACTTATCGGAGCCGCCAATCCAGGAGGCGCGGAAATGACTGATCTGCATTGGCGCATATCCGCGTGTGCTCTGGGCAATCTTTAGCGATGCCAATTCAGGCACAGGCTGATTGCCCCATCGAATACCGTCCGCGATCACCAGACGATCCGGGTCGGCGCTGCGTATTGCCTCTACCGTCGCCGTCACGACTTTTACATAGGGTTCGACCCCCATCATCCCCGGCTCGTTCAGCAGGTCGAAGCTGAGTTCAGAGGAGGGTATCCCCTTATACCGTTTCGCAAACGACGCCCAGTGGTAGACAAATCGCTTCTGCGCCTCCGAGTCTGTCCAGAGATCGAGCGGCTCTTTCGGCGGGTTGACGCAGTATCCCGGTCCGCGATGAAAATTCAGATTGACATGAATGCCGCGCTCGCGACCGTATCGAACGGCGTCGTCAATCTCCTTCAGGGTCTTCTCGATCAGGCGATACGGATCATCGGGATCTGTCCAGGTGCGATAGTCCATCGGCAGGCGAACGAAATCAAATCCCCATTCGCGAATAATATCAAAATCCGTCTCAACAAACGGCGCATTTTGCTGAAGCGTAAACTTCTCCAGCAGATTGAATCCGCGCCATCGCGGCAGCTTGCTGTGATCCACGCGCTTGTTCCTGTTCTGCAAGGCTTCTGAAGAAGGCACATCAAAGGCAGCCAGCGCGACTCCCAGAGCCAGTTGCATACACTCTCGACGATTGAGTTTCATGGTGAACCACCTGTAAGGTGATGCTCTTCGATTCGACAGTGAGGCGAGTAATCCCTTCAGAACAGCACCAACCAGTTGTCAGGAGCAGAGGTAAAGGAACTTTGCTGGTCTTTAACGTATAATGCAGTAAAGGATAAATTAGCAGGTAGGTAGGACTTTTCACAAATGAGTAAAAAGCTGCCTCGCGAGGCGCTTCTATTTCGAGATTACGCGGTACAGGTGATCGAAGAGCGTCTGGAGAAAATGCTTTCCCACGTGGAGGGAGTGCGTCTGTCGGAGGACATCGAAGCGGTACACGATATGCGTGTCGCCTCGCGTCGGCTGCGCGCCGCGCTTTCCATATTTGCGTCTGCCTTTCCCGAACGCGATTTTACCCGTTTTGAACGCGAGGTGAAGATGGTAACCCGCGCTCTGGGGAGCGCGCGCGATCTGGATGTCATGATCGAGACGCTGGAGAAGCTGGATATGCTGCTCCCGGAACATCAGCGCGCCGGCATGGAGGCGTTTATTGCCGAAAAGGTCTCGCAGCGAAAAGCCTTGCATAAGGATGTCCTGAACGCGCTGGATCATCTGGAGAAACGCGATCTGCGAAGCGAGTTTGCGATAATGATAGCGAAGTTACGTAAGCCCAACGAAGCCGGAGAGCTGACAGACGACGGGGTAGAACCAACAGAGATCGTCCGGGAAGAGTCTTCGACTACTTCCCTGACGGAACAAAAGGAGTAACGATGGCGCAAACACTTCTACCGGGTATCAATCCGGATAACTCCATTACTGAAAACGCTGCCATCATCATTCCCTGGCGAATCAATGAACTGCTGGAATGGGAAAAGTATATCAGCGATCCCGCCCGCGTCTATGAGCTTCACCAGATGCGTATCGCCGCAAAAAGACTGCGATATACGCTGGAGATATTCGCGCCTTTTTACGGTCGTGAATTCTCGCAGGCGATAGATAGAATCAAAGGTTTTCAGGAACAACTTGGTAGTATTCACGATGCGGATGTTCTTGTGCCGCAGCTAGGGCGCAATTTGAAAGAGAGTCTGCAGGTATCTGAAAAACGCGCAGAAAGACTGGGGGTCTACATCTCGGATTTCAACGCCGCAGCCGGTTTGATCAGTCTCTGCCAGAAATTGGCGGAGGAACGGGAGAATATCTATCGCCGCTTTCTGGCAGACTGGCATACCGCGCGCGCGGATCGGTTCTTCGAGTCACTGATAGATCAGGTTAGCCAGCAGATAGAGAAGCTGCAAGTCAGTCAGGAGCAAGGGAGCAAGGGGGATGGAGAGATACAGACAGCCGGATAACGATGCCGTGCCCGATGTAAGCGATATGCTGGAGACAATACCCGGAATAGGGATCATTCGCCTGCGCGCCCTGAAAAAAGCCGGATGGCACAGTATCTCTGCGCTTCGGAAGGCTTCTCTGAAAGACCTGATGACAGTTCCGGGGATCTCCTCGGTCAAGGCGCAACAGATACTCGATTATGTCTGCAGCCTGTCTACGGGTTCTCCAGCAATGGAATCACAGCAAGCACAACCGACAGCCAATAGCCAACCCTCTCCTCCTGCCCCTGTGTTTGGATCGGAGTCTGTTTCGGCTACCGAAAAATCTGCTAATCCGCCCGCAGAGCCGGAGGAGCGGAAACCGACGACGGTGGAAGCGGTGCAGGCGATTCTTCAGAGAATTGCCCGATCCGCCAGCCTTCTGTTAAGTCATGAACCGGTGAACGACCCGGATGGCAAGCTGGCAAAGCAGTTAAGTCGCTGGGTAGCTGTCTGCGAGGGGATTCAAGGCGCGGCGGATCTATCCGAAAAGAAGGCGAAACGGGCGTTGGCGAGTCTGGAAAGGGTGAGTGTGCTGCTAGAAAAGGCAACCGCGCGTGAAAGTCTGGGCAATAGACGGATCAGCCAGTTGACGGAAGACCTGCGAGAACAACGGCGCGAATTGAAAAAGATCGGATTAGCCTGACCTCTATAAGGAGAATGAGATGCCCTGGTGTCCGGAGTGCCATGCTGAATACGAAGCCGGGGTCGCCCGGTGTTCGGACTGCGAGGTTGATCTTGTCGAACAGCTTCCTGAAGAAGCCATCGGGGAGCCTCCTGTTATCGTATTTGTCGCCAATTCACACAGTGAGGCAATGGTGGTCGCTGCTACCCTTCGCAGCGAAGGGATACCCACCTATCTGGACTCGCCGGGTCCGGTTCTGCCAATGGCGGATAACCCGGTGGAAGAGAGTAATCCGGAGCTATCCATCATGGTCCCGGCTAACATGGTAACGAAGGCTGAGCAGATCATAAAAGCGCAGCCTTTCACCGAAGAGGAGCTAACCGAAGCACAAACATACTATGAGGAGAATCTTCCCTCTGAAAGCGAACCGCCTATTCCGTAAGCATCCATTCCAGAACGATCCGAACTGTCTCCACCTGCCGCTCAAAGGGAACTATCGGATGATTCCCTGATTCTGAAACCGTGCACTCATCGGCGGGAAGGTGTAGAAAGAGGCATTTTGTTGTCAGGCGCATGGTCGCGATTGCATGAAGCGCGCGATAGTAGGAGAAGTTGCAGAGGTAGTTTCCCGGACTATCGGAGATATACGCCGGAATCCCCCGCGCTTGCAGCGCATCCCGCAGAGGCGTCAGGATCAAACTGGTCAGGTAGAAATCTGCCCCATCACGATCAATAGCCTCCGAATTCCAACGTCTACCCTCACAGTCCGTAACGAGTCGGTTTGTCCGATTATGCCCCATCTCCTCCAGTCGGAAATGACTCTCGCCAACCGCCACCCCCAGCATCAAAATGGCATCCAACGGCTGTTCTGACAGGATTGCCGGGAATGCTTCGCTGACACGTTGATAGGAGACCGGGAAGACCTTCGTTATCAGTTCGCAATCCTCTATATCAGACTTTCTCAGTTGCTCAACGATCCTCTGTGAAGGGTTATTGGTTACTGTCCCGAACGGACCGAATCCGGTTAAGAGCGCTCTCTTCATATCAGGTCTCTTTCGCGTATATTGAAGTATAAATATGTCTATCTTTACGGACTTTTTCAGTTGACATTCGTATTATAAAGTGATATCATTTCTCATGCGGAATCAGTATATAACCGAGATCGTCTGTAAAAAGGTTCTGAATCGTTCGAGGGCTGGTTTCTCTGAATATACGCTCAACGCCTATCAGGGCTGCTCCTTTGCCTGCTCCTACTGCTATGTTCCGGTGATTCGGGGCTTTCGCGGAATAACAGATCCGGCTCCCTGGGGAGGCTGGATCCAGGTGAAGGTCAACGCTCCCGATGTTCTGCGCCGACAGATGCTGTCCGTTCCCTCTGACGCGAAAATATTCATCGGGACTGCTACGGATTCATGGCAGCCGGTTGAGAAACAGTATCGAATCTCGCGAAGCATACTGCAAGAGCTTGCCTGTTATCCCAACCCGGTGAGTATTCTCACCCGCTCCCCGTTGCTGCTTCGGGATATAGATGTTCTACAGAAGATGCCAGCGCTTTCGGTAGGAGTCTCCATACCGACATTTGATGATACGGCGCGTCGCATTTTTGAGCCGTATGCGCCGGCCATTCCCGGTCGCATTCATCTGGTGAGGCGACTGGTGGAAGCGGGGCTGAATGTGCGCCTGTTCTGGTGTCCGATTCTCTACGGCGTAGCTGACACCTCAGAGGCTGTACAGAACTATTTTGAAAACGCCGCCCGGCTGGGAGTGGATCGGATCATCTGTGACCGTATGAACTACTCCCGAATTCTGGCGAAGCCGCATATGCGCCTGCTGGCGGAGTATCGCCGCCAGATTCAGGGATCGAAATCGGTATCGCTGTCTGCCGAAGCGCTGTCCAGGGAGATAGCCCGGTGGTCAATCCATTATGGCATTGACTGCCGAATATAGGCGGATCAAATCGCTCTGTCCGTCCATTCTCCGTTTACCATTCGACGTATCTTCAACGGATTTTCATTCTGCAGCGCAGGAGGCAGCAGCGCATCCGGGGAGTTTTGCAGCGCGATGGGTCGTGTGAAACGGCGAATCGCCAGCGTGCCAACCGAAGTCGTTTGCGAAGCGGTTGTCGCGGGGTAGGGACCTCCGTGTATCATGGCATGACAGACTTCCACGCCGGTCGGGTAGCCGTTATAGATCAAACGTCCCACCCGTAAGGAGAGTATTTCGGCGATGTCCGATGCCGTTTGCGTCTCTCCGGTTCCCATATGGATGGTTCCGGTCAACTGCCCCTCCAGCGATTCGATACACTCCCGCAGTTCTTCCAGACTGTTACAACAGACTAAGAGCGTCGAGGGACCAAACGCCTCCTCCCGTAGTTCAGGATGCTCTTGCCACTGCCGAGCGGTTATCTGATAGAGAGAGGGAGTGAAATCGGCAAATCCGGCGGAATCGCCCGCATGGAGAATCTCGATCCCGTGCACGGAGCGCATACGGGAGCAGGCTTCCTTATAACCGATTGCGACGGAGGCATTCAGCAGCGTTGTCGGACTCGCCGCCGCTATCCTCTCCGTCAATCGCGTTTTGAATCTCTCTCCCGCCTCCCCCGACAGATAGAACGCCAGTCCGGGTTTTGTGCAGAACTGCCCTCCGCCCATCGTCACCGACTGCGCCAGTCCGTCCGCGATTGCTTCGCCTCTCTCCTCCATCGCCTCTGGAAGAATAATCAGCGGATTCACGCTGCCCATCTCGGCAAAGACCGGAATGGGGCGAGATCGTTGAGAGGCAAGATCAAAGAGGGCGCGTCCGGCTCGATGCGATCCGGTAAAGCCGACCGCCTCCGCCGCAGGATGCTTCACCAGCGCAGCGCCGATCTCCGGCCCGGCATCGTGCAGCAGACTGAACATCCCGACAGGCAGCCCGGTATCCTTCAACGTCTGCAGCATCGCCGCCGCAAACATCTCATCCGTGCCGGGATGCGCCGGATGAGATTTGACAATGACGGGATTGCCAGCCGCCAGCGCAGAGGCGGTATCTCCCCCGCAGGCTCCGAATGCAAAAGGGAAGTTGCTTGCATCGAAAACGACCACTGGACCGATGGGAACATGCATGCGTCGGATATCCGGCTTAGGCACAGGCGTTCTCGTCGGATCAGCCGTTTCTATGACCGCCTCCACCCAGGAGCCTTCGCGCACCAGTTCCGCAAACATCTGTAACTGATTACAGGTTCTGGCGCGTTCCGACAACAGACGCGCCTCCGGCAGCCCGCTCTCCTGCTGCGCCCGCGCAATCAAGGGATGATCGAGCGCCAGGATATTCTCCGCAAGAGTCTGCAGCAACTCGGCGCGCGCCTCTGGCGGCAGGCTGCAGGTATTCCTGAAGGTTTGCGTCGCCTCATGGAAAGCCCACTCCACCTCTGCCATTCCTGCCTGATAGTAGAAGGGTTCCAGCGGAATGCCGTTAGCTGGATCAACGGCGCGAATTCCCGTTCCTGCAGAGGCAACCCACTCCCCGGCAATAAGATGCCTCCCGGTCAAGGTATGTGCCAGGCTCATTCTGCTTCTACTCCTTGACTCTTTGCCACCCGGTTCCGAAGAACGCCGATTCCGCTGATCTCGATCTCGATCTCATCTCCGCCCTGAAGCGTAAACTCGTCCGGTGGTATGATCCCGGTGCCCGTTAGGAGGATTACCCCATAGGAGAAAGCATTCTCGCGGAACAACCATCCTGCCAGGTCCTCCACAGATCGCCGCATTCTGGCGGTGCTGGTCTGACCGGTGAAAACAGACTCCCCGCTCCTCCAAATCCTCAGTTCGATGGTCAGGTTGTTTTCGGTCAGGTTCTCTGCCGGAACCACCACCGGTCCAAGCGCGCAGGAGCCGATATAGACCTTCGCCTGGGGTAGATAGAGCGGGTTCTCCCCCTCGATATCCCGCGAAGACATATCATTGCCGATAGTATAGCCCAGGATGGTTCCGTTTGCCGAAATCAATGCTGCCAGTTCAGGCTCCGGGACATTCCAGTGCGAATCGGCGCGTATCCGCACCTCTCCGTTCGCGCCGACAGTTCGATTCGGGGTCGCTTTGAAGAAAAGCTCTGGTCTCTGCGCTGTGTAGACCTTTGCATAGAAGTTGCCGCCGCCTGCCGATTCGCTCATGCGCGCCAGCTTGCTGCTCTCATAGGTTACGCCGGCTGCCCAGACCTCCATGCCTTCGACAACAGGCGCACAAAACACTACGCTGTCAGCAGGAAAGCCTTTCGAGCGTTTAGCAAGCGATAATTCGGAGAGAGTCTGCCCCTTCTTCCCGCTGAGAACGGCAAGCACAGTATCTCCCGGCAGAGGATAGACCATCCCCTCTTCCAGCCATCCCCACGGTTCATCTACGACACCTTCTGAGGAAACATAAGAAAATCGGCAGAACGACATACCCTTCTCCTTGTTACCAGCTACTGAATACCGAGGTTGCGGGCATGGAACGCGAGCGCCTGCTGAATATGGGTATCCCAGTAACTCCAGTCATGCGCGCCGGGAAACTCCTCATATTCGTGCGGAATGCCCAGTCTGGTCAGATGCGCATGAAAAGCCCGGTTTGACTCTAGCAGGAAATCCTCGGTTCCGCAGTCAATTCTCAGAGAAGGCAGAAGATCGCGATTCACCTTCTCAGCCAGCGCGAAGAGATCGTTGCTTCCGCCTGAAGGCTTTGAACCAACGATCCGGCGCATCTCCTTCGCCCAGCCGTCTTCCCCATCGTAGACATTCTGACCGAATCCCAGCGCGCCAGAGTGACTGACTGCGCTGCAGAACATCTCCGGGAAGCGAAGCGCCAATCGTATCGCGCCATATCCGCCCATCGAAAGCCCGCCGATGCATCGTCCGGCGCGCTCCTTATTCGTGGGGAACGTGCGGTCAATCAAACCGATCAGGTCGGTGATGATGGATGTCTCGTAAGCGAATCCCTCCAGCGCATCTGTATAGAACCCTCTGCCACCGTTGGGCATGACAACGATGAGCGGCATGTCGGAAACGTAACGCTCCAGACTGGTTCGCCGACACCAGATCGAATGGTCATCGGACAGACCATGCAGCAGATAGAAGACGGGAAAAGGTCCTGGATTGTTCGGATTTTCTGGTAGGATAACATTGGCGGCTGTTTGCATCCCCAGCGCCGGACTGAAATATCGAAGTTCACAAAATGCCATGTTGCGCCTCCCTCAGAAACGGATTGAACAACCAGCAACCAATTCCCTGTTGAATGCCCGGATACCTGCCCCGACTGACTGATATTCCCGCATTCCGTATGCGTTCTCCCTTTACATCCGGCGAACTATCCTGTATAACGTGGAAAGCAGACCGGGAATGGAAAATGGGACGGATAGTACAGCGTTTTCAAGCCTGCTTTCTTGCGAGATGGAACGCCTCTTATGAGCGCTATGTTGCAGACCGAAAACGGAAGCTGTTCGCGGATATTTCAGGTACGGTCCTGGAGATAGGACCGGGAACCGGGACGAACCTCGCCTATCTGCCGGAGGGTATCCACTGGATCGGGCTGGAACCCAATCCCTACATGCATCCTTACCTGCGGCGTGAAGCGGAACGGCTCCAGAGGCGAATAGAGATACAGACATCCTGCGCGGAAGCGATTGAACGGGAGGATCAGAGCATAGACGCGGTGATCTGCACGCTGGTTCTCTGTTCGGTGCGAGATGTGCCGGGGACTCTGCAGGAGATCAGGCGGGTGCTGAAGCCGGGAGGATCGCTGCGATTCATCGAGCATGTGGCGGCAGAACGAGGAACCGGCGAGCGCAGAATACAGCGATGCATTCACCCGCTATGGAAATGGGTTACAGACGGCTGTCATACGGATCGGGAGACCGAAAAATCGCTGAAAGAGGCGGGCTTTCAAAGGCTAGAGTTAGATCATTTTCGGGTTCCCTACCCGATCATCGCGCCGCATATCGCCGGATGCGCCTTCATGCAGGAGTAACGATGCAGACGCCACAGAGGCAGGAAGTCCGTAAAAACCTTTTGCCTGACATTCTGGTTCCAGGGCTGAAGGTGATCTTTGTCGGCGCGGCTCCCAGCTTCAAAGCGGCGCAGACAGGGCACTACTATGCCGGGTCGCGCAATCGTTTCTGGCAGCTTCTCCATCAGTCCGGCTTCACTCCCCGACAGTTAGAGCCAGAGGAGGATGCGACTCTGCCGCAGTTTGGGATTGGCTTAACCGGACTGATGCGCTATGCGATCTCGACCGATAACTCCCGCCTTCCTCCTCCTACAGATGCAGATCGCCGAGAACTGTTCGGAAAGTTGATCCACCTGGCTCCCAGGTTCATCTGTTACAACGGACGCGATGTCTATCGAATGTGTCACGGGGCGGATGCGCCGAAATGGGGTCTACTGCCGATGATTCTGGGCGTCTCCCGTCAATTTGTTGTCTATAGCTCCAGCGGTAGAGCGGATGGATGGGGCGCGGAGAGGCTCTATCTCTACCGTGAACTTCGCCGTTTACTGGACGAGGAAGGAAACTATTGACAACCTTCAGGTAACGCGTTATAATGGCGAATGAACATGCGGGAATAGCTCAGTGGTAGAGCGTCTGCTTCCCAAGCAGAAAGTCGCGGGTTCGAGTCCCGTTTCCCGCTCGATTACCTCAAACCCCGGTCTGCCGCCGGGGTTTCGTTGTGATTCACTATTTCGCGAAAGGTTGACGCGAAGCATGATCGTACAGAATATCGAAATCACGACTCTTTCGAATGGAGTCCGAGTTGTTTCCGAAACCGTTCCCTATGTGCAGTCCGTCTCCGTCGGTCTGTGGGTGGGAGTAGGTTCAAGAGATGAGACAGATCCGGTGCGCGGGATCACCCACTTTATCGAGCATATGCTCTTCAAAGGGACTCCCACCCGTTCCGCTCGCACCATTGCCGAAGAGATCGAATCACGCGGTGGAATGCTCAACGCGTTTACCGACAAGGAGTACACCTGCTACTACGCCAAAGCATTGTCGGAGCATGTCGAGATCGTGATGGACGTGCTGACCGATATGCTGGCGCACTCGCTGCTCGATCCGGAAGAGATCGCCCGCGAAAAGAACGTTGTGCTGGAAGAGATCAAACGGTATAAAGATCAGCCGGAAGACACCGTTCACGATATTTTCGCGCAGACTCTCTGGAAGAATCACCCTCTGGGACGCCCAATCATCGGAACCTCGCACACCGTCTCCAGCCTGACCAGAGAGCATATCGAGGAGTATATGCAGACGCACTACACGCCCGACAAGATTGTCGTCTCTGTCGCGGGCAATGTGACTCATGCAGAGGTGGTGGAACTGGCGAACCGCTTCCTTGGCAGCATCTCCGGTCCCCCTTATAAGCGACGCGCCCGCAAGCCGCAGCCTTCCGGTAACAGTAAAACCGTTCGGCGGCGCACGGAACAGGTTCATTTCTGCCTGGGAGGACAGGGATTCAGCCAGAAAGACGATGATCGGTGGGTGCTGACCATCATCGACTCTGTCCTCGGCGGAAACATGAGTTCGCGGCTGTTCCAGGAGATACGCGAAAAGCGCGGACTGGCCTATGCCATCGGCTCCTATGCGGTCTCCTACACCGAGGGAGGCATCTTCGCCGTGCATGGCGGAACCAGCCCGCAGACCTTCTCGCAGGTGCTCGAACTGACAACGAAGGAACTGGAGAACGTCCGCAAAAACAACCTCACCGAAGATGAGGTGATGAAATCGAAGACGCAGGTTCGCGGCGCGTTGGTGCTCAGTCTGGAGAATATGAGCAGCCGCATGATGCGAATGGGGCGATCCATGATCCACTTCGGGCGCGTCATTCCTCTGGAGGATATTCTGCAGAAGATCAATGCCGTCACCCACGATGATATTGACCGCGTGGCGAACCAACTCTTTGACGGTTCCACCCTGACACTGGCGGCTATCGGTCCGCTGGAGAAAGATGCCATATGAACGAGACAACGGCGATTCGCGTGGCGGTGGCAGGAGCTGCCGGACGCATGGGGCGCGAGGTCGTTCGCGCCGTTCACGAGGCGGAAGGGCTGTCGCTGGTCGCGGCGATTGACTGTGTTGAGGTCGGGAAAGACGCGGGAGAGACCGCGGGGATCGGGGCGATCTCCATTGCGATCGAGAACGATCTGAAGGAGGCTCTTTCACGTTCCGGGGCGGAGGTTCTGGTGGATTTTACCGTTCCCGTCAGCGCGATGGACAACATACAGACGGCGCTGGAGGCGAGAGTCGCTCCCATTGTCGGGACAACGGGACTGACGGCGGAGGATCTGAACCGTGTGCGAGAGTGGGTCTCTGCCAGCGGCGTGGGAGCCTTGATTGCTCCGAACTTTGCCATTGGCGCGGTTCTGATGATGCGCTTTGCGGAGCAGGCGGCAAAATATCTGCCGGACGTGGAGATCATCGAACTGCACCACGAGAACAAGCTCGATTCTCCCTCCGGTACGGCTCTGATGACCGCGCAGAAGATCGCTGCCGCCCGCTCAGCAAGCCCCCGACCAGAACCGTCCAACAGCATCGAAAAGATACCCGGCGGACGCGGCGCAAACTACGAAGGCATTCATCTGCACAGCGTCCGCCTGCCCGGATATGTGGCGCATCAGGAGGTGATCTTTGGCGGTCTGGGACAGACACTGACCATCCGGCACGACTCCACCGACCGCCGATCCTTCATGCCCGGCGTGATCCTCGCCATTCGGCGGGCACGCGCGCTGCCCGGTCTGATTGTGGGACTGGACAACCTGCTATAACGCGCCGAACCGCCTACTTTATGTCAATGATCTGCGATCCGCTCTCGCACTTCTCATCCGGCTTCAGAGTCCGGCTCCAGTATAGCGGGTTCTGATAGGATCTTTTCTCTATATTGTTAACCGCTTTCGTGTAGTTTGCGGCTTTCGTATACCCCGTATTCATCTTCTCATACAGTGTTGAGCCTGAGACTGTCCCGTTGAATACGTGGATCAATGCGTTGGTGAAAAGCCCTCCAATTGGAACGATTACCTGCTTGTCATCTATTGTCACAGACTGCTGGTTATTTATCCCTGTCGCTGTTTTACTCTCATCGGCAGCCGTCATTAACACAACCTCTTTTCCGCTCAACGCTTCCAGACGCGGCATCATCATCGGAACCCAGTTTCCGGAGTAACAGGTATCCACGATGATGATGATCCGGCAGGCTTTACAGAGGGAGAAGTTGAGGTTGAAGGGAGAAAACAGAATGTTTTTGTAGTATTTCCCCCAGTATTCCGGATCGTTTTTTGGCAGGGGTTTCTCTGTCTGAAGGGAAAAAGAGTAGGTTTTTGGACCGTAATTAACACCCATCCTTGCGAAGGTTCCATGCGTTGTCAGGTAAAAAATAAAGGTGTCGCCGGAGCGCGTTTTTGACGCCAGTGAATTGAAGCGACTGATGAGAGCGCTGCTCGCATTCTTTCCGTATATCCAGGGACGAACCTCCTCTCTCACCGCAATCGGCGGTAGACCCATCCGTGTCAGCAGTGCAGGAATACGTGGAGGATCGGCCATGAAGTCCTCACGGCTGTCTCCTACGACCGTCATCAGATAGGTTTTTCCGTCTTCATCGGCGCGACCGTGCGTGCCCGGCAGACGAATGACCGGTTCCCGGCCTTCCGTCGTTTCCGCCTGCATATTCAACGATCTGCCCTGGCGTTCCGCCATCTCCACCACATCCGGGATCCCGGTCAAAGGTCCATCTACACGGTAATAGGAATACCCGTTGAGGGTGGGCCAGGAGTCCGCTTCAATCTTTGTTAAGGCTGCAGTCTCGGTATCCACCAGGTAGTAGAGTACGGGATGACTGAAACGCGGTCCTGGCTCAAGATCCACGTAGACAAACCACTGCTCGCGTACAGTACGGTGGAGAGGCGCATCTGTACTCAACGCGGAGTTGATAGCGGTTCCAATCGGGAGCGGTTGGACCAGGGCGAAAATATCTATCTTCTGACCGGGCATGATCTCCATTTGCAGCGCTCGCCGAACCTCTTCAATCGCCATAGCGCGCGTGACAGGCGGGTCTCCCAACTGAATGGTCGAATCTGCGATCACTGTCAACGGCACACTGAGACTTCCGGTTTTGAGCGTTGTTATTCCGGTCAGAAGATTTGTCAGGGTAAAAGAGCCGTTATCGCCTGTGCGAACGCTGCCCTGACCGGGCACCTCCACCAAAACGCCGCGGGCAGCGGTCGCTCCGGCAGGAGGAGCCGCCGTCCGATGAAGTACCAGACTTCCATCGGAAGCCGTAAAGAGATAACCGGAGACGGAACCACGACCATTATCGTCTGTGGAGTCTCCATTGCTGGCGAGATCACCGCTCCCGCATCCGATCAACAGGACAGCCATCAGAAGCGATAGTACCCAGAAGATGCGTCCCTTCATTGCCTTCATGGTAATCTCCCCTATTTCACAAGATTGGTAAAGTAGAGACTTCTCCAGGGCTGAATGCCGATAGGTCTCTGTTGGATGGTCAGCGCCGCATAACAGTCGGGGTCGGACGGTCTGGGAGCCTGCACAGTGAATCGAACGATGTTCTCGCCAGGACGGATGTAGGCGTTCGGATCTAGTGATGATGATCCAGGGAAGAAGACAGAGTACAGGTTGTCATTCGGAATGTCGGTGTAGCGACAACCCTCCTCCGCAGAAGCCACGATGCGAACTTCGTATGATTCCCCAACTTTCACAGAATCGGGCATGTTCATCACAACCGCGCAGGGAGAAACGTTGTTCTCGGGCTTCGTGCATCCGATGGAACTGACATCCCATATGAACTTCTTGCCCGACTCGGGTTCGGTGATGGTGATTTTTGCCGTTCCTTTTGCGAGGGCTGTTACCTCCCCTTCCAATTGATTGGTGACGGCGATTACCGATGGATTGTCCGATGAATAGACCAGTGAAAAGTCCAGGATGAGAACCAGTTCCCCTTTCGCGTTCTTTGGAGAGACAGAAAGCTTATATTTCTCTCCAACTGCCAGCCGAAGCGGATTCGCTCCCAGAGGTTCCAGCCTATCAATCGTACTGACAAGGGTGATGCTGACGCGCACCTCTTCATTCGCCTTAATGGTAACCGTCCCTGTTGCCTCCGCCTGAGCGACCCCGCTGGCATCAACAAAAGGATAGGCGGTCACGACATTGGTGAGTGTCTTTACAGGCAGACTTCCGATCTTTGCCTCCGAGACACCCCCCTCCGCAGGACGCTGAAGCACAAGACTGCCAACCACCTTCTCGCCATCTTTCACTTCCACTTTGATGCTATCGGAGGCAGTTGGGATCAGACGATTACGTTCGGGCCACTGAACGCGAAAAGAGACGCTCCCATACTTGGATGATGTACTGCCTCCCCCGCATCCGATAAGCCCCTGCGTAAGAAGGATAACCAGTGCAATACTGAGTATCACATGCTGCATTATCTTCATAGGACTCCTCCTGTAATGTATCGCCATCTCTAACAGCGAGACATCTTAAGGTTCTTCGCTTCGCTCAGAATGACAGCACAGTATGTGCTCAGTATGACAACCGGGCTGCGCTGACAATGACAGCCGTGCTGTGCGCAGAATGACAGCCATCCAAACTACCTTGACGACGTGCCAGAGAAACATGCTGAGATTCTGCCCTACTGCGAATGCGGCTAACGAAAAAGGAGACAGAAAGAGGCTAGATAATGAATCTCAGAGGGCAGATACTCGTTACCACCCTCTGAGATCATGTACTGATGAAAACTGGACGGGTCTACCGGATTGAGCAGGGATGCCAGAGTTCCGGAGATTCTCTCGCCGCGCCCGGCGCGTACCACGCAGAGAGACGGGGTTTCGATCCTGTCCGACACATCCGCGCTCATGGCTTCTTTTCCGGTTCGTTATCGGTGATAATCGCTTTATCGCCGATCATATTCTTGATGCGGACTCCGTTCACGCCGTTGTTTCCGGTTACGATGGCGTGCTGCACTCCCGGCTTCAGATGCAGCGACGGCTCTCCGCTCGCGAACGAGCAGCCGCGCATCTGCAGCTTGCCGCCATCCACCTCCACCAGCGGACGCCCCGGATGATTCGGCTTGCCGCTGCTGAAGTAGCAGTCGTTCAGCGAGAGAAATCCTTTGCCGCGAGAGACGACGTTCTGATTCGCCGGTCCCCAGAAGGCGCAGTTCACCAGCCGAACCGATCCGGTGCAGGTCTCATTGATGACGATCTCGATTGGATCATCGCCGAAGAAGGCGACAAACTGCCCGTTGGTGATCAGCAACCCCATCGGTTGAATCTGTTCCACCACGATACATCGCTGCGCCGCATCCGCGCCAATTCCGCACAACTGCCCGTTCATCGCGCCGTTTTTCGTGGCAATGAACCGGTATCCCACATTCACCGGGAAGACGAAGGTGTTGTTGACGTACTCCCAGTCGGTACGGGCAAAGATGAACGCCTCGCAGTTTTTCCACATATATTCGAAAACTTTGTCCCAGTTGCCGCCCACCTTCGCCGACGACCACCAGTGACAGTGCCACTGCACATTCTCGATGCGTCCGATATCCGTGCAGTTATCCAGCCAGAGACCACGACGCAGCACACAGCCATAGACGCTGCGGATGCGATGCCGGACATTGGGTTCCGGTCCGATTTTTATTCCGTTGAAGCTATTGATAAGGGTCACATTCTCCACGGTGTTGTCGCCGCCCTGAAGATGAAACGTCCAGGGGTAGGGGTGAATATCCTCCGGTTTCTGATCGGGATAGAAAACGGTCAGCCCCTGAACGGTCGCGGAATCTCCCAGTTCAAAAAGCGCGGGAGACTCCTCTTTATCGCGTCCGCCGGTGGCGAGAACAACCGTTCCGATCAAAGGCTCAATATAGAGCGGCGCATGCGCGCTGCCCGTCAACGCCACGCCGACCGGGATCTTCAGGCTGCCGGAGACCAGATACTTCGTCGGCGCGAGCTTCACTTCGCCTCCCGTTCTTCCCGCTTCGTCCAACGCCTTCTGAATCGCGACGGTGTCATCGGTCACGCCGTCGCCTTTCGCTCCAAAATCCTCTACGCGCCACATTCCTCTACCCTCTTTTTCTGCCACTGCGCCTGGCTGAGCGCAGACCGGCAATGCAAAGAATATCAACAGCATGATGGGAACGATCATTCTGGCACGCATAACTTTTCGCTCCTCATTGTGCGAGTTCTATCCCTGAAGACCGGCGAGCAGCGTCACCGACATCGCGACAGCCTCCTGGAATGCCGTTACGGCTCGATCAATCTGCGCCTCCGTGACGACCAGAGGCGGCTCCAGTCGTATTACGTTGGGATTGTTCAACGTATAGGCGGCGATGACTCCGCGCTGAGACATACCGTTGATGGTCAGTTCAGCAGCCTCCTTTACGGCGAACTCAACGCCAATCATCAGCCCCATACCCCGCACCTCGACCAGTGCTTCCGGGTATCGAGACTGCACCTTCTTCAGTCCAGCTAGCATCTGTTCGCCGCGAATCCGCGACTTCTCAACCAGCCCCCCCTCCTCGATGACCTCCAGCGCTGCCAGTCCCGCCGCGCAGGCAAGCGGATTTCCGCCAAAGGTGCTGGTGTGAATCAGCGGATTCGTTCCGAAGGTCTTCTGCCAGATATCCTGCGTTCCGACCACTGCGCCGATCGGCATCACCCCTCCTCCCAGCGCTTTGGCGAGAGTCATAATATCCGGTGAAACTCCCCAGTGCTGGCAGGCAAACATCGCGCCGGTACGACCGAGTCCCGTTTGAACCTCGTCCAGAATCAGTAGCGCGCCATGCGTATCGCAGAGTTTTCGCAGCGCGGGCAGATAGTCGTCGGAGGGACAGTTGATACCCCCTTCTCCCTGCACCGGCTCTACGATCACCGCCGCCACATCGTCGCCGATCGCCTGCTCGACCGCCTGCGCATCGTTGAAAGGCACAAAGGTCACCCCCGGAACCAGCGGCTCGAACGGCTCCCGGTACTTCTCCCTGCCCGTCGCAGAAAGCGAACCCATCGTCTTGCCGTGATAACCGCCCAGCGTGCTGATGATTCGGGATCGCCCGGTGACGATTCGCGCCATCTTCAGCGCGCCTTCCACCGCCTCCGCGCCGCTGTTGCAAAAGAAGGAGTATTTCAGGTCGCCCGGCGTAATCTGCGCCAGTTTCGCCGCGAGCTTTGCCATCGGTTCGCTAAAGAAGGTTCGGCTGGATAGCGGCATTCGATCCAGTTGGAGTTTCACCGCTTCGATGACCTTCGGATGCCGGTGGCCCAGACTGAAGACGCCGTATCCGCCGAGAAAGTCCAGATACTCCCCTCCCTTAACGGTGCGGAGGAGACAACCTTCCGCTGTCTCCTCCACATCGTCAAATCCTCCGAAACTCATGAGGCTGGCAAGTCCCGGATTTACAAACTCCTTATACTGCTCGATCACGGAATCCACCCGCGTTTCGGGATCGCTGTTGACAGAAATACTCATTACATCTGCTCCATAGTCTACTGCGCCTGTTTTTTCAGGTGCAGGATCAGGTCTTCCTCAAAGGCAGGCATACGCAGTTCCGACTCGCCGCTGTCGGCTTCCAGCGATGTTGATCTTACGGTCTGCCGACCGGTTTTCGGGTCCACCCAGATCACCTTCCACCGACCGACTGGCAGCTTAAGCGACAGCGCATCGGTCTGCATCGGGCGATCTGCCGTTAAATAGATTACCGCCTCGTCTGTTCCAAGTGCGGCATGGGCATAACACTCTGAGGGGCAGGTGATCGGCAGATCGGGGCGATATTCCAGACGGTGAAACTCCGTCCCCTCCACAAACTGCATAAACACCTTCAGCCAGTCATGCACGGGACGGCGCGCCAGAGATCGGCAGCAGTCCGCAGAGGTGTATCCACCCGCAATAAACGCCTGCCAGAAGCTCCAGCGTTCCCAGGTCGGTCCCATCTCATCCAACAACGGATCGTTCAAGCCTGCTCCCGCGGCAGTCCAGTCGGTCTCATCGAAAATGACCGGTTTACCGTAACGAGAGAGCGCGGAGATGGTCTCCACCATGTCTTCGTGTGGATCGTAGTAGGCTAAGGTCAGGTGCGCATGGACAGTATCTATGCCGGTCAGATGATAATAGACTTCATCCCCGCGCAGGGGAGATTTTCCGGAGAAAGATACGAGCCTGTCCATCGGGTCATGTTTTCGCAGAAAGGAGATCCAGTGCTCCACGAAACCGACACGCACCGGGTCGGCTCCTTCTATCTCGCCGACGATCTCCCAGCAGACATTCTCCAGTCCGTCCAGACACCTGATGGCACGATGAACCAATCGCTGCTGATGATACTGTATCCGACGTTGCTGCGACCACTCCTCCTCAAGGGACTGCTCGAAAAGATGACAGTTATGCGGATCAGAGAGGTTATAGAAGTGGGGGCGCGGTGGACCGGAAAGCGGACCGTTCAGAGCGGCGTTAAAGGGATTTCGGCTCCAGGGATCATTGTGCTTTCCGATGGTCAGCGCCGTTGCGTCAAACAGGACGATCTCCACCAGAATTCCAGCATCGCTTGCTTCCCGCGCGATCTGATTCAGCAGCGACCAGTGGGCATCATTGAACTGCCCCAGGTCAAAACGCTCGCCATCCCATTGCCAGGGCGCAAACGACGGTCCCTGCGGATCGTAGGCAAAAGCCCACAGGTTGATCCGCAAACGGAAGCGAACATGCTCCGCCTGAATCTCTGACAGCATCGCGATATACTTCCGCCAGACCTCCAGATCGCGCCCGTCATATCCCCAGAAGCGCGTGATCCCCTCCAGACCGCTGCCGACCAGATAGATAGGCGCGCCCTGATAGAGAAATTTGCCATGCCGGGTTCGAAGACCGGATGGGGTCTCCTGCCCTTCCTCTATCTCCGTGGAATCCAGGAATCTCCGCACGACAGGTTAACCCTCCGTAGATTGCGCGGTCAGCGCCGGTTCCGGGGTCTCGGTCATGAAAAACTCATCATCATGCTTCCATGCAGGGATTCCCACGATCAGACACTTCACACTCCCGTAGGCGCGATGCGGCGTGCCCGGATCAATCTGGATCGTTACGCCCGGCTCCAGATCCACCAGATCGTCGCCCAGTTCCATCTTCCCGGCTCCCTCCAGGATGTAATAGAACTCCGTGCAGGCTTTATGATAGTGCTTCACGGAATCGACGATGTCGGTCACATGGATGTTGGCGACCGGCGTGTCGGTATACTGGAGAATGCGCGTGCTGAACCCGCAGGGACAGGGAACGGTGGGAGTTTCGCTCTGTTTTCGGTAGAGATAGCCCTTGCTCATGAGATTCGCCTTTCTGGATTTATGTCGCTCTCCCGACCGGGAATCGCATTAGGCATCCCGGAACGGTTCGGGGATGGTCAATTTGGGAACAGCCAGCAGCCGTACCAGTGCAGCTAACATCTGCTCCCTGTAGACCGAGTTGATGGAAAGAGCCGCCTGTGTCTGCGCATAGCCAAAAGGGATGCCGATATCATGGCGCTCTCCAAACGCCTCAAACGCCAGATACTTTTCGCCACTCTCGCGCAGTCTCTCCTGCGCGCTGGTCAACTGAAACTCTCCCTTTTCGCGCAGGTCATGATCAATCGCATACTGCAGACTGTCAAAAATGCTGGGAGAGAAGATATGCATGCCGAAGAAGCAGAGATAGACTCCGAAGAGAAGCCCTTCTACGCGCAGCCTCTTCTCGGCATAATCAATCGAAGGCTTTTCAAAGATATGGTCTACATCATAGACTCGCGGATTCTCCTGCAACAGCTTGCCACGCACGGTGCCAAACAGATGGAGCAGTTCGGCAGGAGTCTGCTGGACAGCAGAGACGCATGTTTCATACTTCTCATACACATCCAGCGTCTGACGGGCGCAGCGTTTAGATGCGCCGGAGGTATAGATGTGATCTCCCAGCATCAGCAGAAATGGCTCATCGCCGACGAACTCCCTGGCGCACCAGACTGCATGACCGTACCCCTCCGGCGAAGGCTGCTCTATAATGGTCAGACGGGTCGAAATCTGCTGGAGCCGCGCCGATTGCAGAAGCGCCCAGTCCTTCCCTTTGAACAGGCGCATCTCTTCGGGAGGCAGGGGATGAAAGTGCGCCTCTATCTGTGGACGATTATGTTTGTTGACAACCAGACAGACCTCATCCACGCCGGAGTCGAGCGCCTCCTCAATGATGATCTGAATGGCTGGTTTGGTGATGCCGTCGCGATCCATCAACGGCAGCATCTCTTTCTGAATGGTGGTTGTCGCAGGATACATGCGCGTGCCGCGCCCTGCCGCCGTTATGACCGCCTTTCGTATCCGGCTCATAACTGAATTCCTATCTAATCCCTGGGGGGATATCTCTATTCGGTGATTTTCAGGACAATTCTACGCTTCCCGATCGAAGCCAGATGTAACTCCGTTGGAAGCCGCACTATGTCCTCTTTCGTCTGATGAATGGTAACCAGCGCGTTGAGAGGCGCTTTCTGCA
>CAYSDM010000065.1:20300-25083 GCA_964429855.1 uncultured Chthonomonadaceae bacterium | reverse complement strand
GGGTGAAGTTGGGAGCCTCTTGACCCACTGGCACGAGCTTCGCCTCATAGTTGGGGGTGGATCGCTCTGCTACTTTCGCGTTTTTCGGCGGCGTGTAGGCGAAGAAGGAGTTGTCAATCGGACGATTTACGACCACCTTTGTGAGGGTCGAATCGAAACGGAATGTCTGGTTTCCCTGTTTTCCAGCGATGCTGAGGCGATGAGCAAGTCTATCTTTTCCTAGATAGACGCTCATCGTTATGTCCTGTACCTTCACCTCTACAACCTGGAATGACTGCTTTCCAATCTTGCGCGTGCCGACAACGCGAGAGGTTCCTTCCTTGAGAACCGAATTATAGAAGTCCTGAGCCTCCATAAGCAACGCAATAGGAAGAACATACATACTCAGGTAGCCGGTTACCATCGAACTGTTGAACTCGGTTTTCGTCAGTTCGTTCGTCTTCTGGTTATAGGTGTAGAGGGTTTTCCCATCACTGGCAAACGTGATATCCCCTTCGGGACTGCCCTTCAGATCGGCGCGAAGCAATCCAGGGGCTTTAAAGGTGACCTGTCCCCGAATGTTCATCTTCATGGGAAAACTATCGGTGACAGTCGCTACCTCTGCGCGAAACGTCTTAACCGCTTTGGAGGCGGCGACCATCTCTTGAAGCAGTTTGTTGGCTTTCTGGTCCGCTGACGCGGGCGCAGTCGCGTTCAACGCAAGCGCACACCCGATCAGGACGGCGACATGAAACCTGTTCATTCAATCTCTCCCGGAGAGGAGAACGGTAAAGACCCTCAACTCCTCTCAATGGCTCCCGCAGTCCGTCCCGCTCGGTTTCTATTCGGAGGGGATCGTTATGCAGCACGACATACGGGACTAATCGGTTGGCTGCGGCTGCATGCCCGGCGCGGATCCTTCGGCAGCCGGCGTCGTCTTCAGGTAACGATCTCGCTCGCCCTGCTTCAGGGTGCGCCAGATCAGGAACTGTTTGCGGAGCGTGTTCAGGAATCTCCGGTTGACGCGCTTCCAGTTGGAGATGTCGCCGCTTTCGCGATGTATGATCACGCGGATATCAAACACATCGCTCAGTTCCGTTGGAAGCGTCTCGATGGTCACCTTCTGGCTTACGCCAAGATCGAAGGGAGCCAGCCAGGCCATACACCGGATGCGATAACCGGTTCGCACCTCCTCCTCTCCCGATGCGCCGTCCGGTTTGAGAGCGTCAAGCGGAAGAAGGCTGCTTAACGGGACTTTGAACTCCTCTTTTTCGACGTTTTGCGTTACAAAGTCGCCGATACTATACTCCTCATAAGCGGCGAACCACTCCGCAAGGAAGGTGTTGAGACCGACCGCCTGCTCCTTGGTAACGGAGAAGGGCAGCGGGATTGTCCAATCGTCGCCATCGGGATCGGGGACGCGCCAGGATCGGTCAATCGCTGGAGTCGCCACCTCCGCCGCTTTACGCGCCGGATAGAGAGTGGAGAGCAGCACCACGCTTACCACGACCATCGTTGTCAGTACCGCTGAGACAGAGGAGAAGTTGAGATAGAGTCCCTCGAACGCGCCGGTCTGCGCCAGGATGATCGTCGCGAACTGCCCGACGAGATACCCGGCGACCGATCCCAGGATCGCGTAGACCAGCGCCTCCGCAATGAACAGCATTCCGATATGAGAGGGCGACAGTCCAATAGAGGAGAAGATGTGAATCTCTTTGATACGTTCGAACACAGATCCCAGCATCGTATTCAGAACGATCAACGCGGCGATCACAACGGGGAAGACCACCAGTTCCAGCCCCCGACTGGAGGTCGTCGCGATGGATGAGTAGCGTTCGATGGTCGGGCGTCCCTTGCTGGGATCGGTCGGTATGCGTCCCGCATAGAGGTTCAGTCCCAGTCGGCTCATAAGCGGACGCAGGGTCGCCATGACCGCGTTGGCGTCGCCGAAGTCAATCGCGATGGAGCGCAGTTCCGCTCCCAGGTTGGTCGCCGTCTGGTAGGGGATGAAGAAGACCGAATCCGGCTCCAGGTGTGTATATTCGCGGAAACCGGACTCTCCGCCTCCTCCTCCTCCCCGTCCCGAACGCGACATACGCTGCATAAGAATGAAGTCTACCGGAGTCAGCGATTCGTTATCGAGATCGAGAATCTGCTTGAACTTCTGTGAATCCAGAATGCCGATAACGGTGTAGTCTACGCCAGCGTAGGAGACGGTCGTCTTACCAACATCCTGTTCATCCACGCGCAGCACATTGGCGATCTGGTCGGGAAGCACTACTGAGTAGACATCCCCCGGCTGGAACCAACGTCCCGCGATCAGCGCCTCCTGCGGTCGGGTGACCTGCATCTCCTGGGGAGTCATTCCCACAAGGGCTTTCGCGTCGTATTGAAGATCTGCGCGCCGCAGGGTCAGGAACGACTGCTCTCCCAACTGTGTGCCGAAGAACCAGGAGCGGGGCGCGACGGAGTAGTTGCGTCCGTACTCATCTTTCAGCAGGCGATATGCGGGTTCCTGAAGCTGATCCCACATGGCGGTGCGGATCATCAGTCCGTTATAGCGTGGCGAGCCGGGCGCGGGAACCTGATTGAAACGCATCGTCTGCACGACAGAGGTAAACGACAGAACGGTAAATGTCAGCAGGACGAGCGTGGTACAGGTCAGGAAGGTTCTCGCCTTGCGCCTCCGCATGTTGGAGATGCCCAGGTTGAAGGCTGCCAGTGCCACCGACACGCGCCCGATATCGGCTTTGTGGACGCCGGAGACCTCCCGGTTCATCTGTTTTAACTGCTCCTCGAACTTGCCCGTAATAAGGGCAATGACGATGCAGGAGAGCGCCAGCATAATAAACGCCAGCAGAACGATGATCGGGTTGATAGTGATCTCAAAGGCGGGATGCACGCGGCTGAAGATCAGGAAGATCGCCAGGAAGATCAGTGCGGCATATCCAAGCTGACGTTTGAGGTCGAAGTTGCCGAACATGAGGCGTTCCATGAAGTAGGCGAAGGGGAGCAGCAGCGCCAGATAGAAGAGAACGCCCTGAACCACGTCCAGCGTCGTGGACTGAACATCCGGGTAGGCTCGGGAGGCGTAACCCCAGGCTTCCCGCGAGAGGGAGTGGAACTCCTCGTAGTTTTTCTTTTCTAACGCCTGTTTCGCCTGCGCGACTGCCTGTCCGCAGCGCCAGTGCAGGTCGGCGATGCCGGTCGCCCTCTCATCATCTTTGCGCTTCAGCGAGAGGATCCGGAACTTATCCAGCTTCTTCATCCGGCTGTTATTGAGCGAGTAGAGGTCTTCCGCCACATGCAGCGCGGTGTTATAGATCGCGCCGCCGCGCGCGATTTCGCGGGTGGGATCGAACTGTTCGATCGTCTGAACGCCGCGCAATTCCGCATCCTGCGCTTCGTTCGGGTCACCCGCCACCAGATATCCAATCCCTTCCGGCGTCTTCTCCGAAGAGTTGATAAGCAGGAGGCGCGTGGCGGCTGGTCCCGCTCCCATCATGATCTTCAGGCGCGCTCCGGGCTGTGCAAAGATCACCGCCACATCCTCAACATACGAACCGACCATGCCGGGGTCTTGCGGGTCAATCGCATAGCCGAACATACGCGGTTCGCCGTTGGTGGAGCCGTCGAGAATATCAATGGTTGTCAGGGCGCGAAGCGACTGCTGATCCACCAGGTCGAATATTGCCGTCGGGACGCACCGGAAGAGGATAATGGGGACCTCTTTGGTCGCGGTGGTGACGCTGACATCCAGAGGCATAAATTTAGCCCCGGTGACTCCAAGGTCGGGCGCAAACATGATCTCGCCCTTCATCGGATTGGGGATCGTCTGACCGGTTTTCGGGTCTACCACCGTGTCGCGCACATCCAGCTTGAAGCCGAGGACGCGAGTCGTCGCGTTACCGCCGTAAGCGGTCAGCGGCGCAACCCCCCGAAACTCAAAGACGTTCTGTTCGTTGGTCTCCGGGCTGTCGTAGGTTCCCACGATCAGGTTTCCGCGCACGCCCATATAGCTCTTGGTGCGGCTGCGAATGACGGCAAGCGAGCCGCGCAGGCTTGGGTCGGGAAACGCCATGAAACTCTTTTTGGGATTGTAGATATTGACCCGACCTCGCAGGGTGGCGAAACCGCCCTGAAGCGCCATACGCGACCATTTGGACGGTTCGGTGATCGGCATACGCTGCGCGTTGACATCGCCCGGTTCATTGGTATCGGTGACGATATGGTAGAACTGGCAGACAAGCATTCGTGTCTGGAAGGCAAGGTTGGCGACGTTCACCTTATCCGCCGTATCGAAAGGCGTATCTATCAGGGCGCGGGCGTCATCCACCGAGGCAAAGGTGATCCCTTTCCCCTGCGCCATCGTCACCACTTCGGAGTCGAATGCAGGGCGACCGGGGATGTGGTTGCGCCAGTTCTTGCCGTCTACGGGGTTGACGCCATCCGCAAAGGCTTTCTTGTGGTCGAAACCGAGTTTGTTGCCGATCTTTTCGGCGTTTTCACGACAGACGCGGGCGATATCGGAGAATCTTCCCTGAATATCCTCGCGAAAGTCGAAGAACCACCCCTTGTAAAATATGCCCACGCCGCGAGTCTGGCTGGTCAGGTCCAGTCCTGCCCACAGATAGATGGTGTCAGGCTTACGTACCGGTTTCGTGCGGTCGCTCAGGTAGAACCCGGCGTTCAGGGCGATCATGACCAGCAACGAAATGGTCATGGTGATCGCCCAGGGATCTACACGCTTCTGTCCTGGCGCGGGTTTGCGGACCAACGCCGCAACGGTCGCTACCAGGAAGAG
>CAYSDM010000065.1:0-20290 GCA_964429855.1 uncultured Chthonomonadaceae bacterium | reverse complement strand
CCGGCGTTCTCTGCGGCGGTGGCGCGTTCCGGGAGACTGGGTTCCGTCCAGGAGTCAATGTTCTGGTGGACAAATTCGCGAATTCCCTGCAGAGCGAGGTGATGCGCGCTGGTAGCCACAAAGTACATTGTGCGTTTTGGCGGGTTCTGCCGATAGATTCGCGCGATCTCCAGCATACTGGCGATACCGCAGGAGGACTCTGCGCCCGGAGCCAGGGAGGGAACCACCGACATCGAATCGTAGTACGCCTGCACCACGATAACCTGATCTTTCATCTTCGGATCGGTTCCCTGAATCATGCCGAAGATATTCTTCGCTTCGCGCTGCTCCCAGGGCATATCGCACTTCAGGACGGCTTCCGGCTCTTTCGCGGCGGAGGTGGCGGCGAGGAAGGGGGCGACATCGGCGCGGCTGATCCAGAATCGGGGAATGTTGATGGGGATCGAGATAAACTTGGCTTCCGCCTCTCCGCGCATGGTCGTTTCGGGTGCGATAAAGATGACGGCTTTTGCGCCAAGACGCGGGGCGTTGAGCCATTCGGCGCGACTGTTGAACTCCACCAGGACGATACTGCCTTCCACCTGCTTGCCGTTGAAGTTGGACAGCTTGCCGTCGCCAACATAGATGAGCGGGGCTTTCAGACCATTCGCAGGCAACTGCGAGGTGCGTACCAGATTGGGCCACAGAGGATAGACTCTCCGGGTCTTATCTCCAATAGTGATGGAAGCGCCTTTATCAATCGGAACGACTACCGGGAATTTGGAGACTTTAATCCCATCCAGACCGATCTGGCGAAACTGTTGTTCCACGAAGTCCGCCGCCCGGGCATCACCCTCATATCCAGCGACGCGAGACTGAAGACCGGAGAGCGTCTGAATGGTCTTCTTCAGGTTCTCCGAATTGACCTGATCCGCCAGTTTAGGATACATGGATGCCGCATCCTGGGCAGACAGGGGCAGTGCGCCGAAGACGATACATATCAACAGAGCCGGGGCTAACCGGAGAAGCCCCTTCATAGAAGCACGAGTGGATAGCATCCGCGCTTTCCTTTCAACTGAGTCCTGGTCGGCGGAAGCGCCGAGCGGAGCTTGCGAGGCAGATGGGGAGTAGTTACTGGTGAATATTAACATATGCGCTGAAAAAAGGCAAGTAAATGCTGAACCCTGCCGGGGTGATCAGGCGAAATCAACACGGGCGCGCGGGTGAAACGTTCATACGAACACTGTATGAGTGACTATTTCTGTGCATCCGCCACTTTTCCCTTCTTGCAGGTCCATTTTCTGCACAGATGGTGAAGAGGATTGTGAATCGCGCGTCGGGAATAGGCAGGGATATGCAACCGGAACAACACAGAGAGAGACAGAGGATTCGACGCCTGCTTCAGGAGCGATATCCTTTGCAGGATAGAACGCTGTCGCTGGGAGGACGTGACTGGAATATCACCATGGTGATGGATCAGGATGCGCTGGTGGATGCTCTGGAGACCGAGATAGACCTGGAGTATTTCCCTTATGGAATGGTTCTCTGGGCGTCCGGTGTGGGACTGGCGGAGCATCTTGCGGAAAATCCCGCCCTGGTCAGCAGCCGGCGCGTTCTGGAGATCGGAGCAGGAGTCGGTTTGCCGGGACTTGTCGCCCGGTCTTTGGGCGCGCAGGTGGCGCAGACCGATTTCCTGGCGCACGCCGTGAATCTTGCGCGGCTGAACGCGCTGCAAAACGGGGTAGAGGGCATCGAGCTATTTCTGGACGACTGGCGCCGGTTTCAACACAACGGACAGTACGATCTTCTCATCGGAGCGGATGTCCTCTATGAGCGCACGGTTCACGATGACCTGAAACGGGTCTTCCTCAAGATGCTCACGCCAGGGGGAGCCGTTCTGCTGACTGATCCGCAGCGACCGGCAGCCTTTGAGTTTATGGACTCGATGATGGCGGAAGGTTGGATGGTAGAACTGGAGAGCCGACAGGTGCGCTGGCAGGAGGAGGAGCGCGAGGTTGCGCTGTTTTATTTTCGGCGGTAGAGTGATATTTCGCGGATATTTCCCGGAACCTGCCCGGAAATATCATCGTATGCTAATGTGTCGTTATCCAGTCTACCTTCACCAATTGTTCAGGAGCTTCCCACATGAGTTTCGCGGATAAGAAGCACTATGCCGCGCCGGCGTTAAAGACCGAGCGGAGAGCGGATGAGAGCAACGGTTTTCACTCTATCGAAGTGATAACGGAGAGAAAACGCAAGGCGGTGGTTATCGGAGCCGGTCTCGGCGGTCTGTCTGCAGCGATCCATCTTCAGCAGGACGGATGGGATGTGACCATCGTGGAGCGTAATGGCAGGGTCGGCGGACGCATGAATATCACAGAGGGCGAAGGGTTCCAGATTGATATGGGACCGACGCTTCTGATGATGCCGGAGGTGCTTCATAACCTGTTTAACTACACTGGTCGCACTCTCTCCGACTATCTCGATATTCAGCGGCTCGATCCCGCTTATGAAGTGCTTTTTCATGACGGAACCTCTCTGAAAATGCATGGAAATCCCGACGAAATGGCGCAGGAGATCGCCCGGCTCTCGCCGGAGGATGCCCGCAGGTTTCCAGGGATGATGAACGGGATGCGGGGCAAGTACTACAACGGACGGTACAACTTTATCGAGCGTCAGTTTAACTCGCCCTCCTCGCTGATCCGTCCCGCAACGCTGACCGGACTGCTGAAGGCGCTGCCAATGGAGAGCGTCTCTTCCTTTGTCGGTAAGCACATGAAGGACGAGCGCCTGCGGCAAGCTTTCACCTTCCAGACGCTCTATCTGGGAATCAGCCCTTACGACTGCCCGGCGATCTATGCGCTTCTTCCCTATATTGAGATGGAGTTCGGCGTCTGGTTCCCGCGCGGCGGGATGTACGCCATCGCGGATGCGCTCTACCGCCTCTTTATAGATATGGGGGGACAGGTTCTCTTCCATCATTCTGTTGATAAAGTGCTGGTCGAAAACGGGCAGGCGCAGGGCGTGCGTCTGGAAGATGGAACGACCCTGCGAGCGGGCGCGGTTGTCTGCAATATGGATGTGCCGTCTGCGTATCAGCGTCTGCTTCCCGATAGCGTAAAGAGACCGTCTCGCGTGAAGAGACTGAACGAGATGGAGCATGGCTGCTCTGCCTACCTGCTCTATATGGGAGTGCGCGACCTTCAGACGAGATGGGGACATCATACCGTCGTTCTATCCGAAGACTACGAAGGCACGCTACAGGAGATTATGCATCAGAAGCGGCTGCCATCCGACCCGGCAATGTATGTCTGCATTCCGACCCGCACCGATCCTTCGCTGGCTCCTTCCGGTCACGATGTGGTCTATGTTCTGACCATTGTGCCGCATAACAACTCTGAAATTGACTGGCAGGGAGAGACTCCGGCGCTGAGGGAGCGCGTTCTGAACAAACTGGAGCGGATGGGGCTGCCAGAACTTCGACAGAAGATCGTCTTTGAACGTCGCTTCTCACCGCCAGATTTTGAGCGAACTTACGGCTGCAACTATGGTTCGGCGTTCGGTCTATCGCCGCGTTTCTTCCAGTCCGCCTATTTCCGACCCCAAAGTAGATCCACCGAGGTGGATGGTCTCTTTTTCGTCGGCGCAAGCACACATCCAGGAGGCGGCATCCCGATGGTTCTCACCTCCGGTCGGCTGGCTGCAGAGGCGATCCGTGCCGATCGTCGCCTTGCCGTGTGTTAACGAGCGGAGAAGGCGCAAATGGTCGCTTCGATATCCGGGAGGAAAACCTTTGTCTCACTCAATCCCGCAACCGGCGAGGAGATTGGAACCTATCCCCTGACGGATGCGGAGACCATTCAAAAATATGTGCAGGCAGCCCGGTCCGCCGGACGCGATTGGGCTGCTCTGCAGGTTTCGGAACGGCTGAAACCTCTGCGCAGGCTGCGCGAACTTCTCTCTCTGCATTCGCGCTCTCTGGCGCGGACGATCACCCGGGAGATCGGCAAGCCAATACAGGAGTCGCTGGGGGCGGAGGTTCTGCCCTCCGTCGAAGCGCTTCGCTGGTTGGAGAAGAACGCCCCGCGACTGCTGAATCCCATTCAACATAGAAACCGGGTTGTTACCCGCGAACCCTATGGGGTTGTCGGCGTTATCGGAACGTGGAACTATCCCCTCTATCTGGATCTGACCACGATTGTCTGGGCGATAGCCGCCGGAAATACGGTTGTCTGGAAACCTTCTGAACTGGCTACTGAAGTCGCCTGCGCTCTGAATCATCTGTTTCAAACGTGCGGACTGCCGGACAAAACCGTGATCCTGGCGACAGGAGACGGCGGCGCGGGACGCTCTCTTGCGCAGGCAGGCTGCGACAAGATTGCATTTATCGGCAGCATTCAGACGGGACAGCGAATTCTCACGGAACTGGCGCACTCCAACACGCCCTCGGTCATGGAACTTTCCGGCAACGATGCGTTTATCGTTCTGGAAGATGCCCCTCTTGATCTGGCAGCGCGGTCTGCCGTCTGGGGAAGGGTATGCAACGCCGGTCAAAGCTGCGTGGCTCCACAGCGTTTCTATGTGACGGCAACGGTCTACGAAGAGTTTCTGAACAGTACCCTCTCACATCTTAACGAGCTTCAGATCGGGGGGGGGGCGGATGAGATGGGGGATGTCGGTCCACTGCGCACCTTTCATTTACGGCAGCATGTCGAGGATCTGGTGCTGGATGCGGTGGATCGAGGAGCGCGCCTGCTTGCGGGCGGTTTTTCGCTGAATGATCGTCCGGGTCACTTCTATGCGCCGACGCTTCTGGCAGATTGTCATGACGGTATGCCGGTCATACAGGAGTCGTTTTTCGGTCCCGTGATTGCTGTCTGCCGTGTCGAGGACGAGAGTGAAGCGATACAACGCGCCAATGCCGATCCGATGGGGCTGGCGGCAAGCGTCTGGACGGGAAGCGAGGCGCGCGGCGTGCAGGCGGCGCAACGGATACGCGCCGGAGTCGTTTCGATCAACGATGTGTTGCTGGATGCGGGAAACCCCTCTCTAGGGTTTGGCGGTTTCGGCGGAAGCGGTTTTGGAAAGATGCGCGGCGAAGCAGGGCTGCGAGAAATGTGCGTGGAAAAGGTTGTCAGCGTGAAGTCGCTTCGCGGGGCGAGACGCCATCTGTTTCCCTATCGGGCGACAACGCCTCCGCTGCTGACGGCGTTGATCGGTTGGAAGGCGAGGCAGGGGGGAGATCGGTGGCGCGCTCTGCGCGCTCTGATAGTTGCGGCGAGGAACTGGAATCAAGGAGAGCGATCATGAGAGTAGCAGTGGTAGGCGGCGGGTTGGCGGGGGCGGCAGCTTCGGTCAAACTTGCCGGGGCGGGATATGACGTAACGCTGTTCGAGAAAAATGCCCATATCGGCGGGAAGATGAACCTGTGGCAGTCAAAGGGGTACACCTTCGATATGGGACCGACGATCCTGACCATGCCCGATGTGGCGCGACGGCTCTTTTCGGATCTTGGACGCCGCATTGAAGACTATATGACTTTTGTCTCCCTTGATCCGCAGTGGCGCACCTTCTTCCACGATGGCAGTCAACTGGACCTCTACTCTTCCATACAGGGAATGGTGGAGGAGATGGGACGTTTCGCGCCGGATGAGGTCGGCAGTTATGTCCGTTTTCTCGCTTATTCACAACGAATGTACGAAATTTCGGATCGTTGGTTCTTCTGGAAATCGTATGGCGGTCTGCGCGATATGATGAAAGCCAATCCCATGAGTCCGCAGTCCGCGCTTCTTGCGATGAAGATGGACCCCATGACGACCATGCATCAGGCGATTCGCAAGCATTTCCGCGATCCGCGCCTGGCGCAGATTTTTGAGCACTTCGTACAGTATGTCGGCTCTTCCCCTTTCATTGCTCCCGCAATTCTCTGCCTGATTCCCTGGGTGCAAATCGGATACGGATGCTGGTATACGATGGGAGGAACCGGGGCGGTGGCGCGCGGCATCGCGCAGCTTGCCGATGAACTGAAGGTGCAGTTACGCTTTAATACGCCTATCGAACGGATAGAGGTGCAGAACGGGAAGGCGGTCGGCGTTGTGCCGGAAGGCGGTTCGCTGGAGAAATTCGATATCGTTGTCTCCAATGCCGACATTGTTCGCATGTATGAGAAGATGCTGCCGAACGGTCAGGAAACCCTGCGGAAAGAGGGCAAGCGGCTGGAGCCTGCCTGTTCCGGGGTGGTACTCTATCTGGGATGCCGCAAACGGTTCCCGCAGCTTTTGCATCACGATTTCTTCTTCTCGAAGGATTCGGATGAGGAGTTCCGCGACATCTATGAGCGTAGAATCCCGCACGATGATCCAACGATCTATCTTGCGGTTCCCTCCCGAACCGATACCGGCGTCGCGCCGGATGGCTGCGAAAATATCTATGTGCTGGTGCATACCCCCTATCTCGGTCCTGAATATGACTGGGAGACCGGCGCGGAGCGTTATCGAAACATCATTCTGGATAAACTGGAGCGGTGTGGTCTGGATGGACTGCGCGACAGTATCGAGACGGAACGCATGATCACGCCGCTCGATCTGGAGCGTCTCTACCGTGTGAACAAAGGAGCTATCTATGGTGTCGTAACGCAGCGCGGGTTAGGATCGGCGTTTAAAACCGCCAATCGGAGCGCAGAAATACAGAACCTCTATCTCTGCGGAGGCAGCGTCAACCCGGGTGCAGGCGTTCCGATGGTGTTGATGAGCGGTCAGATCGCGGCGGACTGCGTGATAGAGGATAACGGCGCGCGCCGCGAATCCGCGCTCACTTATCGGGCGTAGATCAGGAAGAAGGCGATGATTCCGGCAAAGAAGTCACCTCTGGTTGAGCGATGGTTTCACGCCTATAACCGGAGATACCTCCAGCGCAGTTTCCATACGCTGCATCTGTATGGCAGCCCGGAGGCGTTCACGCCGGAAGGCGGCATACCGCTTGTGGTCTTCTTCAATCACAGTAGCTGGTGGGACCTGCTGCTGGGCATCTATCTGAATGATGCTGTGCTGGGCTGGGACTCCTATGGCGTGATGGATGAGCGGCAGGTGATGCGCTACCGCTTTTTTACGAAGTTGGGCGTTATCGGCGTGGATCGAACGAACCTGCGCGGGGCAAAGGAGTTTCTGGACTACGCGACACAGCTTCTTGCAGGAAAGTCGCGCGCTCTGTGGATCGCGCCGCAGGGGGAGATCGCTTCCAATCTCAACCGTCCATTCCGCTTTCAGTCCGGAATCGGGCATCTGGCGGAGGCGCTGGGCGAGTTCTATCTGGTGGCGCTGGCATTTGAATACGAGTTCTGGAACGAGAAACAGCCGGAGGCTTTCGTCGCGTTCGCTCCGGTGGAGCATGTGAAGGTCGGGGAGGGTTTCGACCGGCGCGCCTTCACACGACAGTGCGAGCGGAGCCTTGAACATCTGGTAGACGATCTGGCGGCGGTTCGATCCCGTCGCGATCCCGCGTTGTTTCGCCCTCTCCTGACCGGACGCTCCGGCATCAGCCCGGTGTATGACGCGATTCGCTCTCTCTCGGCGCGCCTGCGCGGGGAGAAGTTTCGCCGGGCGCATGGCGAGGTGGCAACTCCTTCTTGGAAAACAAAACCGCCCACGACCGTATAGTCGGGGGCGGTTTTCTCTTCAGGTCTCAGGCTGCCTGTGACGCGGTGGCCTTTTTGCGGCGCTTGAAGGGTTTTCGGAGAACGATCTGCTTGTAGTCCAGACCGGCAGCCTCCAGAGCGCGATGCCAGGAGTCGAAGCGTCGTCGCGCCGCCGTGATGAGCGTGATATCGTACTGCTCGACACTTTTGGCGTTCAGGTCTCGACCTTCGTGATGCAGTTCACGCAGCCGCTGAATCACCGCCTCTTCATCCCACTCGCGATACCGGCGAATATCGCTGTAGTTCAGCCCTGCCGACTGAATCGCGCTTCTCCACGACCCGAAGTGCTTGCGCTTGGTGGCGGCGGCGGCAAGCTGGGGATCCACGACTGTGCTGATATGTCTCCAAGAGAGATCCACGCCTTTTGCGTGCAGTTCGCGAATCCGCTCCAGAATTCGCTCGCGGGTCCACATCTTATATTTGCGAATCTCTTCATAGTTCAAGCCGGAAAACTCGACGGCGGAACGCCATGAGCCGAAGTATCGTGTGGCGGCGCGAAGCAGCGCGACATGCTCCTGCGCGATGCTGGCATAGTTAAGATCGTCATCGGCATTGTGCATCCGAACAATCTCAGTGGCGATAGACTGCTTACTCCACTTTCTCACGGTAGAGTGCTCCTTCTACACATATAATTTTTGTCTGACAGACCGTTCAGTCAGACAAGCTATTATTGCCGTTCAACGGAACAGGCAATCCTCCCGTAAGCGCAGACGGGGGGATAGTTTCGATGAAGGTGCTGCTGAAAATCAGGCGCTTCAGATTCAATGTCTTAATCGTTAATTATATTAATGATAGAGCATAGTGCGTTCTTAAGTCAACCCTATCGCGAATTAATTCACAAACGTGGCAACTCTATCAGTTGTCAAAGGTTTATCTTTCGCAGAAATTCACTTTGTAATACGGTGCGAAGGAAACAAAGAGTTCAAAAATTGGTTTGTGAAGGAGATAATGCCTGTTTTCCAGAAAAATTTCCTGACTCCCCTTTAGTCTCTCCTGGAGGCGGCGCGTGCTTCGTAAGATAGCCTTTACTCACCTGATACTGATCTCGTTCTTTGCATCCCTCTCCATGACCGTGCCAGCGCAGGAGACACAAAACGCTGATCAGAAAGGATGGCGCACAAACTCCATCGGAGCCGGACGTGGAAACGGCTCGCTCGGTCTGGGCTTACAGATATGGCATGATCGTCTGCGCGTGCGAAATCTGGTGGCGCGTAATCATCTGGACCTCGCGCCGGGCATTCGCGCCCATCTGCTGCTACGAAGACGAGAAAATGAATGGCGTCGCAGACCGCTCGTGCCGGATGTGGACGAAGCCTATCTGGAGGGAATGGCCTTCTTTCGTGATGACAATCACAAACTTGCATTCAACCTGAAGGTAGGGCGAGTCCGGTATCTGCGGTTCCCGGAACCGGATCATCTAGCGGTATTTGATCAGGTTCCCGGCATTCGCGACCTGACCGGTGGTCCCGTAACCGACTATCGCGGAGCGCTGTTCACCTTTGAAGGCGTGCACAGGAGCGGGTTAGGTTTTCATATTGGAGGCATCTTCTGGGGTTTTGATGCCGATCAGGGGGGCATGAACGCCATTGAATGGTATGGATTCGTGCGCAGAGCTTTCGGCTCGGGATGGCGTTTCGAGGGACGGGCAGGCGCGCTGGCGGGACGGGTAGAGCCGCTTGGCAGACCTGCGCGGCGCGGCGGAAATATCTTTCTCAGCCGGGAGATCGGCGAGTTTGAAGTCGGGGCGATGTATGAAAAGCTGCACGGCTACCCGGCTTATACGGGCGTAATGGTGCGTTTTCGTTCGACGGACATCACGCGCTTTCTGGGGCGCGTTGGTTTCGACTATGCGCGCAACCCGGAGGGATTCGCCTTCCATTATGATCTGCTTAACTGGAATATCAATACCTCTTCCTCGCCTGCTCCTGACGAGGAGATTGCCGGCGAGGTGCGCGCGGTTCGTCTTCGCACCTACTGGCAGCAGAGTTTTCTTCGCAATGAATACGAACACCGAATATCCTCCTGGGGGGAGACAGAGCGGGCGGGACTCCGTTTGGTTGTAGAGGAGAAGCCCTGGTATCTTCAGTTAGAGGCGCTAGTCAGCCCGCACACCTCTGTGAACGCAGCATGGTTTCGTGACCGGCAGGGACCGGCGCAGCTGGCGCAGGAGGTGGTCTATCGGTTCTATCGGAAGCGACAGGCGCGGAAAGGAGATGGGAATCATGCAGCACGGTGAACAGCGCTGGACGCAGACGGAGGCGAACAGCGGCAAGGTCATGGTGGTTCCGCTCGGATCGCTGGAGCAGCACGGGCATCACCTTCCCATGCTGACCGACACCTGGATTATATCGGAGGTGGCGCGCCGCGCGGAATCGGCGCTGGGGGAGGAGGCGCTCTTTCTGCCGACGCTCTGGCTGGGAGCCTCGGACCATCATCGCGCCTATCCCGGCACCGTCAGCGCGGCGAACAATCACTATGTCCTGATCCTGGAAGATATTCTGGAGAGTCTGATCGGAGCCGGTTTTCGACGCATCTTTTTGCTCAACGGTCATGGAGGAAATATCACTCCGGCGCGTCAGGCGATCTATAACGTCCAGCTTCGACATCGCGCTGAGAAGGGGCTATATCTGGCTTTCAGCAGTTGGTGGTCGCTGGCGGAGCCGCGAGTCGCAGAAATTGAGTCGCTGACGGCGAAGATGGTGACCCATGCCTGCGAGCAGGAGACTTCGATGATCCTCTGCCTGCGCCCGGAACTGGTGCGGATGGAGTTGGCTGCAGGAGCGGTTATTCCGTTTGAATCCGCCTTCTACAGTCCTGATTTCCGCGAGCCGGGACGGGTGGAGGTGGCGCGCGCCTTCGACCAACTGACGATAACCGGCGCATTCGGTCATCCCGAACGGGCGACGGTGGAAAAGGGCGAGGCGCTCTACAACGCCGCTGCCGGTGAGGTGATCGCCTTCGTGCGAGAATTCAGCCGATGGCGCGTGGTGGAACCCGCATAGTCTCGCAACGAAACTGCATCCTTTCCGCTCTTCAAAGCGAGGTTTCTGGAATCAAAATAAGCCGTGAGCCGTCTTTTTGATGAAGGGAGAACGAAGATGCCGTCGCGCATTCGCGAACTCATTGAGCAGACCTCCTTTGTAGATACGCATGAGCATCTGATCGAGGAGAGTGAGCGCCTGTCTGGTCAAACAGGCTCCAGACTCTTTCCCTGCGATGACTGGGCTTTTCTGTTCATGCACTATCTCGGCGATGATCTGGCGGTCAGCGGAATGCCGGCTGCCGATCATCAGCGTTTCTACGCCCCGGAGACGCCCTCCGAGGAGAAGTATCGTCTGGTGGCTCCCTTCTGGAAGCGTGTCCGGCATACCGGCTATGGGCAGGCGGTGCGACATACGCTTCAGGGATTATACGGGATTGACGACCTGACGGAGAACACGGTGGAAAAACTGGCGGAGGCGTATACTGCAACCGTGCAGTTAGGTTTCTATCGTCATATTCTCCGGGAGTTGTCGAATGTCGAGGTGTGCCAGGTGAACTCTCTCCAGCGCATCTTTATGAAGTCCGAACAGCCGGATCTGCTGGCGCAAGACCTGAGCATCGTCGCCCTGAGCACCGGACCCGACCTTCAGGCGATTGAGGCGGATTGCGGGAAAACGGCTAAGACCCTGGATGAGTGGCTGGAGATTATAGACTGGTACTTTGCTCAGTACGGTCCGCTGGCGGTAGCGGTGAAAAACCAGAGCGCCTACAGCCGCCGACTGAACTACCATCGCGTTCCGCAAGAGAGCGCAGAACCGCTCTTTCGCCGGCTGGCGCAGGGTGAATCACTGGATCCGGAGGAGATGAAGTCGCTTCAGGACTTTCTATTCAGCTACTGCGTTGGCAAAGCGACGGAGCGCGGACTGCCGGTTAAGCTCCATACAGGCTACTATGCCGGACACGACTATATGCCGCTGGAGCGTTTGAGGCAGAACGCGGGCGATCTCTATCCACTGCTGACGGACTTCCCCGACACTCGGTTCGTCCTTATGCATATCGGATATCCTTATCAGGAGGAGTTTATTGCTCTGGCAAAGCACTATCGCAACGTCTATATTGACATGTGCTGGGCATGGATCATCAATCCTCAGGCAGGCGTCCGTTTTCTGAAGGACTTTCTGGTAACCGCTCCGGTAAACAAGCTATTCACCTTCGGCGGTGACTATATCACCGTGGAAACGATCTATGGTCACAGCCGCATTGCGCGTCAGGGCATTGCACAGGCAATCCTGGAGTTAAACGAGGAAGGCTGGATTCGTCAGGAGGAGACGGCTCCGATCATTGAGAGCATTATGCGCGGCAATGCGGAGGCGGTTTTTCCCGCTCCCATGCGGGCAGAACGTTAATTACCCGGCACTCTTGCCGGGTAGAACCTTGACGAGCATCTGCGTAGATGTTATCATTGACCTACGCTATTCAGTGCGTGCTACCGTAAAAGAGAGAGGAAGCCGGTAAGTCTCTCTTGCATTAATATTCCGGCAATACGGATGGAAGGAACTCGATCATGGCAAGGGAAAGGGTTATGCCCGCCAGGGCGGACTCCTACTTGCCGGCAGTGGATAAGGACCTTACGTATGTGACGCGAGTGCAGGACGGGGATACGGAAGCGTTTGAACCACTCTGGAGAAAGTATGAGCGCCCACTGTATCAGTATTTTCTGCGACGTACGCATCACCGTCAGGAAGCGGAAGATTTAGCCAGCGAGACGCTGGTCGCTGCTTTTCAGTCACTCCCGCAATTTCGTGGGAGCGGATCGAACCCGGAGGTTCGTTCGGAGGCCAATTCCTTTCAGAGTTATTTACATGGGATTGCCCGCCATAAATATTCGCACTGGGCACGCAGAAAGCGGGTACGAAAAGAGATACGCGCCAGTGATGTCACACCGTCAGAGGCTTCCGAGCCTGACGGCAACTGGGTTGAGGCGATTCTCGAAACCGGAGATCAGATAGAGGAGATGCCGATGGAGGCGATCCTCAAACTGGAAGAGCGCGAGACCATCTGCTATGCGCTTGCCAGCATCGACTCTTCCGTACAGTTTCGGGTCATGATGATGCACTATTTCGCCGGCATGACCCACCAGGATATCGCCGCCCTTCTTACCACACGCAGTGAGACTGTAAACAGCCGTTTGCAGGATGGTCGCAAAGCGTTTCGTCGGCACTACCAGCAGTATGACATTGGTCACTGTGATTGATCGGCAACCGATCACCGTCGAATCTTTTCGCCATGATGCAGGATGGATACTGTGAGCGCTATCCCCAACGTTCACAGGGAGCGATAGCATACCGAGCCTGGCAGCTCTTGATATCCGCACAGAGGCGGGCTATCCGCACTGTCTCAGGGGGTCAGCGTCATTTGATGCCTGAAACAGCGATTGGAAGAAACCCGTGACACCCAAAAAAGAGCGAGTGAGTCGTGCCTGGTCTAACTCTATTCGTGTATCATCCAGTTATAACCTGACGCCAGAACGCGCGTCGTTGGAAGAGATCAGCGACGGGTTTGCGACGGCGTTAACCTGCCCGGGAAGATATACGGCTCTGCGCCGTACTCCTGATCGTCTGATCTGGTTAGACGCCCCTCGCGCTTCCGCCTATAGTATTATCATACGCATCGGGGAGAGGGAGTATTCCGGTTCGGGTTCACGCCCTGTTTTCGCAGTGCCGCAGGATCTGAATGTGTCCCCGAACTGTCCGGTTTACTGGCGTATGTCGCCAGTCGGGTTGAGCGAAGATTATGTGGAGGGATGGTTCTGGACACTGGATGAGGAGGCTCTGGCTCGTGTGACTGAGACGGAAGCAACCGTTGCCCGCGTGGAAGAGCCGGAGATGAAGATCATGGTGATGGCGATCGCCTCCACCGAATTTGAACTGTATGACGAAGCGATCATGCTTCTGGAAACATTGAGAGAACAGTATCGAAGAAGAAAGGCTCCCAGAGGCAGGATGGCCCTAATCCTGCGCGCCCTGATCAGCGTATTTGATTCGATGATCGCCCGGATACCGTCGGATGCCTCCAACTCCGCCTATATGTGGGCGCGGTCTCAACGCTCTCTCCATCAGAGAGAGTTAGCCGGTTGGCTTTGCGGCAGTTCGCCGCAGTACAATGCGATGCTCCCAAAAAACGAAGTCGTATCCTGTCCGAATCGGAGAGTGTCAGTCGTACTGTAAAGTATACGGTTCTCAGATGGCATTCTAACCTCGGAGTTATATAGACGTGGAGAGTTCCAAAGCAAAGACGAAGATCAAATCGCCGGAAAAACGCGCTCGAATCGGTGAACGCATCAAACTGGCGGCTACCAGCAGCGGGTTGACGCTCAAGGAGCTTGCGGAGAAAGCGGAGACAACGCCTGCGCTCATCTATCAGTATGTGCGCGGTATAACGAATGTGCCGTTAATAACGTTGGAAGCCATCGCCAGAGCGACCGGCGTCAGTCTTGAGTTCTTCGATCCCGATAAAGACGCTCGCAGCGCGCTGGCGCTTCCGCAGGATAATCATGCCGGCGTCAGCGTAGTAACCAAACAGCAGCAGATCACCTCCGATATTCGCCACCTTCAGCAACTGGCGGAAGCCTACGATTCGCCCGGACGCAATCTTCCCAACCTTTTGTCCGTATTTCATGAGATGCTGGCGCTGGCGCGAGTCTCCAATGATCGTAATCAAGAAGCCTATGCGCTCTGGCGTATAGGCGCCGTGCATAACGAAACAGGCGACTTCGAAGAGGCGCGTCAGTACCTTATGCAGGCGCATGATCTCTTTAAGAATATCGGACTGGAAGAGTATCGGATCATGACGGTTCTTGATCTGGCGCATTCGCTGGCGGAACTGGGCGCGATAGATGCGGCGATTGACTGCAGCCGCGAAGTCGCAACCGTCGGTCCCAAAGATATGCGATGGCGCGCCATTATCAATATTGGCGGTCTCTACTATCGTCAGCATAACTATGAGGAGGCGCTGAAGGCGTTTCTGGAAGCGGCTCGCGCGCTGGAAGAGGTGGACGAACAGCAGCGCGACACTCAGGGAATGCCCTTCCTGATGTCTCATATTGCCGACATCGCCAAAGATACCGGACACTACGAAGCCGCTCTGACGCTCTGGAGCCGCAGTCTGGCGCAGGCGACGGAGGAGAAGCGCGCCGAGGTCTTCCTGGAGTCGCTTCTCAACACCGCCCAGTGCTGCCAGATGATGGGGAAGATCAGTGAGGCAAGACAGAAGCTGGAGCAGGCGATTGTGCTTGCCAGTTTCCTCTTTGACGATCAGAACCGGCTGAGCGTGGCGCGTGGTCTCATGGCGGATGTGATGGTGGCGCTGGGATCGCTGGAACAGGCGAAGGAGAATGCAAAATCCGCGCTGCGACTGGCGACGCGAGTCGGCGGTCCGCGAGGAATGATCCTGGCATCGCTCGCGCTGGCGGAGACCTGTCTGGCTTCGGGGCAGTATGATGACGCGCTCTCCTACGCTGATGAGGCGATTCGCGAGGCGCAGCGGTCCCGCAGACCGTTCGATCTGGCGCAGGCGCGCAATACCCGTGCCCGAATCTGCCTGCAGCTATCCCTGGAGGACGATAACGATGGATGGCTTCGGGAGGCGGAAGCGGAGGCGCGGCGCGCGCTGGAGGTGGCGGATCGCGTGAACGCTTCAAAAGAGCAGATCGCCGCGCATCTGACGCTGGCACGCTGCCTGCAGGGTCTCCATATGCCAGAAGCGGCGGAAGAGGAGGCGCAGATCGCGCTGATGATAGTGAAAAATGGCGCGAGAGGACTTCCCCGGCTTCTGGGAGAAGAGATCAACAGCTTGCCGCGCCTGTTGAAAGAGGGTCCCATTGAGTTGGAGAAACTCTTCTCCGGCAGGGGACTTCAGCTTCCAGGGCTGGAATGGCAGGCGCACTATCTTCAGGGAACCCTGCGGGCAAAAAGCCTCGGACCGGAAGCGGCTTTCGCCGCCATGCGCGACGCCGCCCGCGCGCTGGGGCGTCTTCTGGCGGGGCTGACGGAAGATGATGCGCGCCGTTTTCAGAAACATCATCCCGAAATTACTGCGGTCTATGAAGACCTGGCGCGTTTTGCATTGACCGAAGCCGATCAGCGCGAAGCGTTGACCCTGCTGCAAAACACGCGCCTTTTCAGTCGCGGTGAACTTACATCCTCGCAGGAGATGACATCCTCGCAGGAACTGCCGCCTCCAGACGCCTGACGGGGAACGATGTCCTATCGTTTCATAAACGGAAAGCGCCCGTGGGAGAGGTGTTATCACTCCGCAGGGCGCTTTCTGTGTGTGCAGGATTCGGGAAAACGGAACGCTTTCCCTGACTCTATTCGATTATCAATATATAATACGATAATATTTCAACGATGGGTTTCCTTCTTTTTTAATGATCTGCTGGAACGATGATTGATGCGCGTCTTCGAAAAAATCTGGATGTACCTCTCCTGCTGACGACCCTGCTTATCGTCGCAATGGGGATACTCACCATCTACAGCGCATCCCATGCCAGCCCCGGCAGGTTCTATCAGAAACAGGTGATTTGGTTCTGCCTGGGAGTGGTCGGAATGGGGCTGGCTGCATGGATGGACTACACCCGCCTGCCCCGTTTCTCACGCACGCTGTATATCCTCAATCTGCTGCCTCTGTTGTTCGTGATGAAGTTCGGCGAAGAGAAGAAGGGAGCGATCCGCTGGATCGAGTTTGGCGGTTTCCAGTTTCAACCTTCCGAGTTTTCAAAGATTATTATGATCGTCTGCCTGGCGGTTTTTCTCTCTGCACGGCAGCACGAAATTCGGAAATTCTCCACACTGGCATACTCCTTTCTCTATATCGGCGTGCCGACGTTTCTCATCTTTCGGCAGCCCGATCTGGGAACCTCGCTCGTCCTGGTGGCAATCTGGTTCGGCATGACCTTCATTGCTGGAGCGAAACTCAATCATCTTGCCGTCTTTCTCCTGACGGGGCTTCTGCTCTTTACCTGCATGTGGCACTTCAATATCCTTAAAGACTACCAGAAGAACCGCATGTCCGCCTTTCTGAACCCGGAGATTGACCCGAAAGAGACCGGTTACCATGTCCTGCAGTCCCGTATTGCCATTGGCTCCGGTAAGACGATGGGCAAAGGGTTTGGAAACGGAACGCAGGTGCAGGGGAAGTTTATCCCGGAGAATCATACGGACTTTATCTTCACGGTGGTGGGTGAAGAGGGCGGGTTTGTGGTCTCCACGCTGCTGGTGCTGCTCTACGGCATCTTTTTTGTGCGCGGGGGACTGATTGCCGCTCATGCGGAAGATCCTCTGGGGCAGTTGATTGCGACCGGAATAGTGGCGATGTATGCATTTCATACCATTGTCAATCTGGGCATGACCATCGGCATCATGCCGGTAACAGGCGTGCCGCTGCCACTCTTCTCTTATGGCGGCAGCAGTATGCTGCTGAATCTCACATCCATTGGACTTCTTCTTGGAATCGGAATGCGCCGTCATAAGCTGATGTTCTGAGTGGCTCGCGCCTGTCCGACCACATCACTCCGCATTTGCGCTTGTTCTACGGCGGCGCATTGTGATAGACTCTCAGCGTAGGCTGTCTGTTTTCCTCATTTTTCCTCGCAAATCCCAGAAAGGACATCGGCTTTGTCGTCGGATCGGCCCGCGTTAAATCGGCTGGAGGTGCTGCGCGCCCTGAAGATATCCAACTGGGAGGCAGTGCTGGCGACCATGCACGGAACGCTGACGGGAGGCGCGTTTCAGACCGGTTTTGCGCTCTGGCTTGGAGCAAGCAACTTCTGGATGGGAGTGCTCGCCTCTATTCCCACCTTCGCCGCCCTGATCCAGTTAGTCTCCTCCTATTTCATCGAGAAGCGCGACGAACGAAAACGCTTTACCGCCTGGTTTTCGGTCGTGGCGCGCACGCTCTGGTTGCCAATCCTGCTGATCCCCTTCCTGCTGCCGGAGAGAGTGCAGTTCTCCGCCTTTGTCATGTTGTTGCTGCTCTCCAGCGTGCTATTGAATGTGCCGATACCGGCGTTTCTTTCCTGGTTGTCGGATCTGGTTCCTCCCGATCATCGCGGTCGCTACTTTGCGCGCCGGAACATGCTGGCAGGCATTGTGGCGATGGTGGTTCCGCTCCCGGCGGCATGGTTTCTCGATCTGGCTGTGGAGAGGAAGCTGTTTCCGGAGGCGGTCGGGTTTGCCGTACTGTTTGGCGTGGGGGTGGTCTGCGGAATCATCGGTTTTGTTCTGCTGTTAGAGCAGGCGGAGCCTCCGATGAACCGAACGGAGCCGATGGAGGCACAGGGAGTTCGCGGTGTGCTGGCGTTCTACCGCGCGCCCTTTGCAGAGCCTAACTTCCGCCGTCTGATGATTTTCAGCGCGGTCTTCGCGCTGGCGCAGTTTTTTGCGGCCCCCTTCTATACAGTCTACGCGCTGCAGGTGTTGAAGCTCAACTATTTCTGGCTGCAGATATTCGGCGCGATCTCCAGCCTCTCCAGTCTGCTCTCGATGCCTCTCTGGGGGTATCTGAGCGACAAGTTCGGCAACAAGTCGCTGCTGAAGATCGGAATCGTCGGGGTGGGGGCGCTTCCCTTCATCTGGGTCTTTACCAGCCCACAGTATCCGGTCGCCTCGCTCATCATCATCTGCTTCAATAACCTTCTGGGCGGCTTTTTCTGGGCAGGAGTCGGGCTGACACAGTTCAATCTACTGATCGCGATCAGTCCGGGAGAGCGGCGATCCGTCTATGTAGGAGCGATGTCCGCGCTGACCGGCGTGATGGGCGGACTGGCTCCCATTCTGGGAGGCGTGATCCTGACTGCGCTGGGAGATATTCAGCTAAAGCTGCCTGGCTGGGTGATGGGAAGCTATCAGATACTCTTCACTCTGAATGGACTGCTGCGCTATCTGACTCTCTTCTTTCTGCGCGGCGTGACCGACCTGCGAGATACCTCCGCGCTGGACGTGTTGACTCAGTTAGGGACGGCGCGTGTCGGCGCGTGGAGGCAGATGCGGAGGCTGCAGCACGGCCACACCGAGACCGAGCGTAGAGAGGCGGCGCAGGCGCTGCGCAGTACACGGGCGGCGTTGGCGGTGGATGAACTGATTCTGGCGCTGGACGATCCCAGTCTGCATGTTCGCGAAGAGGCGGCGCAGGCGCTGGGCGAGATTGGTGATTCGCGCGCGGTAGAGGCGTTAATTCAGCGACTCGACGATCCCGCATCCGGCGTTACGGATGAAGCCGCGCTCTCTCTCGGCAAAATCGGGGATGAGAGAGCCGTAGAGCCGTTGATCCGGGTGGTCAGAAACGGTGAGAAGATTGACCGGGTTGTGGCAGCCAGAGCGCTGGGACAGATTGGCAGCCGCGATGCCGTCAGCACTCTTCTGGAAGTGATCGAAACGGGGAGTATTGCTGAGAGCGATGAGGTGATGGAGACGGCGGCAGGCGCGCTGGGAGCGATTGGCGATCCATCGGCGGTTCACGCGCTGGTGCGCTGTCTGGAGAACTCGTCGCGTACGCTGAGGCTGACCGCGATTCGCGCCCTCGGCGAGATCGGCGACCGGCGCGCTGCCGAGCCTCTGCTGAAAATGCTGGCGCAGGAGCAGGATCCCGCGCTGATCTCGCATATGGCGGTCGCTCTGGCGATGATCGGAGAAGAGAGCGCCGCCAGACCGTTGCTGGACTCCATGGAACGGGTGGTGTCTCCGGTGGCGCGCAAGCAGATACTCAATGCGGTCGGCGCGTTGATGGGAGAGGGAGAGATGTTCTATCCGCTTCTCGCGCTGGAGACCTATGCGCGTGACGAGGCGGTTTCGCGGCTCTTGCAGGAACTGGCGCGAAAGGAGCAGGCGCGCGGGCAGGACCGCTTCGGCGCGCTGCGTCGTCAGCGTCAGTTTGAGCAGATACGCGAGCAGTTTGTTTCGGGAGATTTCAGCAGCGCGACGCTCCTGTTGACGCGAATCGCCTCCGCTGGTGGGCTGCGGTCGGGGGATTCCGCCGCTGCGGAGGTGATCGAGTGGGCATCGGTCACTTCGCAGCAACGCTTGATGCAGGGGGAGGAGTTCCTGCTTGCTCTGTTTGCGGTTCGGAATCTGCTGTCACGCTAGATGCGGGATGTCCTAAACAACATTAACGTTCGGGCATAAAGTGAGAGAGATGCGATGGTAGTTCGTGATCTGACGATAGAGGATGTGCCGTCTCTGTTCGAGTTCTATCGGACTCTCGATCAGGAGGTGACCTGGTACTATCTGCCGTTCGGAATAGATGTGAGGCGAGAGGTTCTGGAGGATCATCTGCGCGGTGCGGAAGCTGGTACGCATATCAGCCTCGGTCTGCTGGACGACGCGCAGAGAATTTTCGGGCATGTCTTCATCTGGAATATCGGTGACGAGAAGCCAGTATTCGGAATCGGTCTGCACCAGTCCATTCTGGAGAAGGGCTGGGGCAGAAAGCTGGCGGGGACGATAGTCACGCGCACCGACTCTCGCGGGATTCCACTGGTAACCCTGACTGTCCTGAAAACCAACCAGCGCGCCTTTTCACTCTACCGGAGCCTCGGATTCGAGACGCGCGATACGATTACCATGCGCTCCACGGATGACA
>CAYSDM010000064.1:0-25324 GCA_964429855.1 uncultured Chthonomonadaceae bacterium | reverse complement strand
GGCGGTTTCCGACTCCTCCAGCGGCGTCATGGCGCGTACAGAGAGCGCGGCGGTCTCCAGCGCATTTAACGCGTTGCGAATGTCTCCTCCCGCCACCATCACCAGATGCTCCAGCGCTTCGGGGGCAATCTCCAGATGCATCTCTCCAAGACCGCGCTCCGGGTCCGCCAGCGCGCGCAGGATTAACCGACGTACCTCTTCATCGGAGAGCCGCTCAAAGCGCAGAATGCGCGCCCGGGAGAGAAGCGGAGCATTCACTTCAAAATAGGGGTTTTCGGTTGTCGCGCCGATCAGCGAAATGGTTCCGTTCTCGACATGCGGCAGCAGCGCATCCTGCTGCGACCTGTTCCAGCGATGTATCTCGTCCACAAACAGGATCGTCTTCATTCCGGCGCGACGGCGTTCCCGGGCGCGCTCGATCACTTTTCGCAGGTCGGCGACACCCGATGTTACCGCGCTATAGTTTTCGAAAGCCGCTTTCGTGGAATGCGCGATGATCTGCGCCAGGGTGGACTTGCCGCAGCCCGGCGGTCCCCAGAAGATGACGGACGGCAGATGATCGGTCTCGATGGCGCGCCGCAGCAGCGTTCCCGGCCCGACTACGCCCGCCTGCCCTGCAAACTCCTCCAGTGTTCGCGGACGCATACGCGCTGCCAGAGGCGCATCGGTCCCGGGTTCCATCGGCAGACCGGTCTCCCTCTCCTGTGCTCCGAAGAGGCTGTTACCGTTTGTAAAGTCTGATCGTTCCGATTCACTCATGCCACTATTGTAACCTATCAACGGTACAGTAACAAGTCTCTCCGCGCAGGCGCGGATGGCCAGGACACCTGAGTCCGATCCATTCGCTGACAGGATGAATCCGTAAAAATCGTTACTGGCGACACCATTTAACATACTCTTAACATGCACTTAACAGCGGCTTAAAACCTCTATGGTATAAAAAGTTGTGTTGACTAGTCGAGATCATCCAAATTTCACATCAATACGATTTATGCTGTTTGAAAGGAGACACTCGCATATGAACCGTAAAGGGTTCACGCTCATTGAGCTTCTCGTCGTAATCGCTATCATCGCGATTCTTGCCGCGATTCTCTTCCCTGTCTTTGCACAGGCGCGAGAGTCGGCGCGCAAGACCTCCTGTCTCTCTAACCTCAACCAGATGGGCAAGTCGGTTCTCATGTACGCTCAGGACTATGACGAGCGGTTTCCCATGGTCTACGGCTCATACGGAAGTGTTACACGCGCGGCAGAGTATCTTCTGCACTACCCCTATATCAAGAACGTAGATGTCTGGCGCTGCCCCTCCGCCTCACCCTCTGATAACGATACCTGGCGCGACAGTATCGCGGACGCTCTGGGCGTGCCGCGTCCCAATGGACGCCGAGTCAACTACGGCTATAACTGGGGCGTTCTGATTTATGCTGGAGGCGGTCTGCTGGCTCCGGAGCAGTACACCCCGTGGGGGCAGTCCTATCAGGAGGGCGTCCCGATGGCTTCCCTGGTCGCTCCCGCTGATGTCTTCGTCTACTCCGACAGCTACGACACCTATCGCCCGACGATGGGCACTGACTGGATTTTAGATTCCTATAACGGGGCGCGCCGTAACACCGCCCTTCGGCATGCCGGACGCTTCAACGTCGTCTATGCTGACGGTCACGCGAAGAACATGCAGTGGGTCGGTTTCAGTATCGGCAGTGACAACTATGCTGTACCGGCCTTCGAAGGAGACCGTGCAAAATGGTGCGCGGATCCGGGCATGATTTTGAACCTGTCCAGCAGATACGGTATTCCGAACCAGCCCTGCGGAACGCTTCTGACCAACGCCAACATCCGCGCTCTGGGCGGCGAATTCTGGCCTAACTAATCTCCTTCCGGAGTTGTATAGATATGCGAATTCGAAAATGGGCTGCCGTATTCTGCGCGCTTGCTCTGACGCCGATACTCCTTGGCGGGTGTGGGCGCAATGAAGAGGTAGATACCAAACCAACCACCAAAAACCCGGAGCCTTACCCCGGGATGGAACAAGCTAAGGGACGGGGAACTCTCCGCGTTCCGCGGGGCGGCGACAATGAGGGTGGCGGCAAGTAGGTTTTGCGAGCCTCTCCCTACATAGATCAGAATAACAACAAAAACAACCGCACCCGGCAAATGCCGGGTGCGGTTGTTTTATCTTTCCTGAAAAAGTTTAGGTAGGCTAAATTAAAATAAATTAACCTTGAAAATTAATTTTAACCTTGACACACATTGACTGTAGGACGTATATTGATTCTGCAGAAACGTTTCTGCACTACTGTTGGATAGTCCCATGAATATCAAAGAGTTTGCCCGTTCCATCGGCGTATCGCCAACGACTGTCTCCAACGCTCTATCCGGGAAAGGTCGGCTCAGTCCCACCACCCGCGAGATGGTTCATCTCAAAATGAAAGAGTTGGGCTACTCTCCCAACGCAACCGCTCGCGCTCTGGTCACCGGACGCACCTACCGACTGGGAATTGTACTGAGCCGTCCCGAAGGCTTTGGAAGCCAGGACACCTACTTTTCAGAAATCCTCGCCGGAATTCTCCGCCGCGCCACCTACCACGATCATAATCTGTTGCTTCATTCCGCGCACTACCCGGACTGGCAAACCCTCTTCAGGGAGATCCGAAGCGGTTCTGCAGACGGCGTTCTGCTTATTGCCCGCTACACTTCCGACGAACTCACCCCGGCGCTCCTGGACAGCAAGGTTCCTGCCGTATGCATCTCCTACAGCGTCGCGCATCCCGACTGCTGCAGCGTGGACTGCGATAACGCGCACGGAAGCTATCTGGCGACACGCCACCTTCTGAAACTGGGACATCGCCGTCTGGCGCTTCTCTATCCGGGCGACTCCATCTCCTGGGGTCGCGAACGACACCACGGCGCGCTTACCGCCCTCTACGAATCTGGACTGCCTCCCGAAATACTCAGCGAGTTTGAGTGGGCAGAGACCAGTCCTCCCTCCCGTGAGTGGGCGAAGTCGGCGGTCAAGTGGCTCAAATCCAGGTGCAATCCCCCCACCGCGCTGATCTGTTGCGACGAGCGTCGCGCAAGAATGGTGGTGGAACTGCTGCCGGACGCCGGGGTGCGTGTCCCGGAAGATATGGCGGTCATTAGCTTTAATTCTACGGAGATCAGCGCGCGCGCCAGACCTCCCATCACCTCCATCGGTCAGCCGCTATCTGAAATAGGAGCGACAGCGGTTGATCTGCTGATTGCACGCATTGAAAAGAGAGAAGTCGCCAACAGACATCCGCGTCTTCCGATGTGGCTGGACATCCGGGGCTCCTGCGGCTCAATCGCCCCGGAACCTGAGTAAATATCATCCATCATTGGTAATGAGACCGCAGCCCTGCGGTTCACTGCAAAGGAGCAACTCTAAGATGAAACGAAGCGATAAGGGCTTTACCCTGATTGAGCTTCTCGTCGTGATCGCCATTATAGCCATCCTCGCGGCGATCCTCTTCCCGGTCTTCGCCCAGGCGCGCGAGAAGGCTCGCGCCGCGACCTGTCTTTCCAACCAGAAACAGATCGGTCTGGGCATCATGATGTATATGCAGGACTACGACGAGATGTACCCGATGTCCGAATACGGCGGCGGCGCAGCCCAGTGCGGTCCGCAGCAAGCCTGGTACATAATGATCCACCCCTACATCAAAAGCGGCGCCACCTATCAGGATAACGGCGTTCAGTATCACTGGGGACAGGGCGGCATCTTCACCTGTCCGTCCCATCCCGATCCCTGGCAGAGCGCGCATTATGGGGTCCACTTTGACCTGTTCCCCACCAACTGGAACTGCGGCACCAATGCTGCCAACCCGCAGTCGGCGGTAGAGATGCCTGCGGAGAAGATTATCGTGGTGGAAAAGGGACGCAACGATACCACCTGGGGCTGGGTCTACTTCGGCACCTGGCAGTGGGACTGGACCGGCAGCGTGGGATGGCCCCGCGGCTCCCGCGACGGCAGCGAAATCGCCACCGAGCGCGACTGCGACTACACCGACAACAACGGTCCAACCTGGGCAGGCTGCGGGATGATGCCTCGCTACCGCCATAACAGGATAGCCAACGTCGTCTTCGGCGACGGACATGTTAAGGGAATGGCGAAGGGCAGCATCATGTGGTACAAGAACATCTTCATCCCGGTTGGACAGGCAGGCCGCTGGGTAGCGGAAGGCTGGTATCCGTACTAAATGCATTCGGGAGGACGGCGCTTTACAGTCGTTGATCTCTAGATAGAACGAGGAGCCGCTCCGCATAACAGACACAGTCTGACGAGCAGAAGCGACAAGTTCACCGGTTCGATACCCGCTTTGAGAGCGGCTCCGCTGTCTGAGAACCCGAAGATGACGCAGGTTCCCACTCCCGAAAGGTATTCACGATGAAGAGAAAGCCGATCACCTATCTCATCACACTTCTCGCCATGCTGCTAACCCTGCTGATGGTGGCAGGGGGTTGCAAAAAGGGCGTCGAACAGTCGGCGCGCGAGAAAGAGGCGCAGCGTCAAGCGGATATCGAGCGCATTAAAAACGATCCCAATATGCCGCCACAGGCGAAAGAGATGGCTCTGAAGATGATGGAGCAGGGTCAGAAGCACGCCGAAGCGCGTAAGGATACAAAGTAAGATTCCATGCTCATCTTGCTGAAATACATTCCCCTCATCGCCGCTCTGCTGCTCCTGCTCACCTGCTGTCAGGCGCAGCAGAGCTTCCCCTTCGTGATTCCCTGGGACGATGCGGCAACGACGCTGACAGATGTCTCCCGCCTCAATCCTGCCCCGCTCGATGAGACGCGCCGTGTGGTCGTCAAAGACGGACACTTTTATGACAAAACCGGACGGCGCGTCCGTTTCCTCGGAACCAACTTCACCTTCACGGCGAACTTCCCCAACAAGACCGACGCCGAGAAGGTGGCAGCCAGAATGCGCAAGTATGGCTTTAATATGGTGCGTCTGCACCATATGGACTTCTTCAAAGCCCCCAACGGCATCTTCGCCAATGTTCCCGGCTGGCAGACGCTCGATAAAGACCAGATGGATCGTCTGGACTACCTCCTCTATCAGTTCAGGCGTCACGGAATCTATGTAGACCTGAACCTGCATGTCTCCCGCCGGGCAACCGCTGAGGACGGCTTTCCCGACGCGGATAAACTGCCTAACCTCGGGAAAGTCGTCTCCTATTTTGAACCCCGCTTTATCCAGATGCAGAAGGATTTTGCAAGGGACATTCTGACGCGCTACAACCCCTACTCGAAAACGCGCTACGCGGATGACCCGACCATTGCGCTGGTGGAGATCACCAACGAAGATACACTGCTGGGTGAAGCCTGGGGAGATACCATCGCTAACCTCCCCCCGCACTATAAGGGTGAGTTGACGCGGCAATGGAACGTCTATCTAGCCCGGAAGTACGCCTCCACCGAAGCCGTAAAAAAGGCGTGGGGAGGAGGCAAACCGCTCGGTGACAACCTGCTGCGAAATGCGCGATTCCAGAACGGAAACGCGGATTGGACGCTGGAGGTCAATCAACCTCCCGCGCGCGCAGAGATGGCGGTTGTGCAGGTTCCTGCCGAAGGTACCAATCCGCCCGGCAGCGCCGCGCGGCTCCGCACGCTTCAGGTCGGGACGCAGAACTGGCACCTCCAGTTCCATCAAACCGGCCTGGACTTTCAACCGGGACAGACCTACACCGTGCAGTTCCAGGCTCGCGCAGACGCTCCCCGTCGAATCCCCGTCTATACAGGTCTCGACATCGCTCCCTGGCGCAATGTCGGACTGCAAAGCTCCGTCGCCCTGGAAACAAACTGGAAAAAGTTTACCCTGACCTTTACCGCAGGCGCGCCGGAGCCGAAACATAACCGACTGACCTTTGTCCTCGGCGACTCCGTGGGAGAAATCTGGCTGGCAGACCTCTCGATTCGTCCAGGTATCCTGGTGGATATTCCTGCCGGTGAATCGCTGGAGACGCGCAGCCTCTCCCTCCCACCCAACCCCTCAGCAACCCCGCAGGGAGTGGACTATGTCGCCTTTCTGATAGATGTAGAACAGCGTTACGCCGTCAGTATGAAGGAGTATATCCAGAAGACTCTGAAATCGCAGTCCCTTGTTACCTGCTCTCAAGCCAGTTATGGCGGTCCGGGAGGCGTGTGGCGAGAGTCGTTGATGGACTGGGTGGATATGCACTCCTACTGGCAGCACCCCGCCTTTCCGCCCGGAAAAGATTGGAGTCCGACCGAGTGGACCGTCAACAACGTCTCGATGGTTCGCGATTTTGAACGCGGCGGAACCCTCCCCCATCTGGCGATGCATCGGGTTCAGGGAAAACCCTTTACCGTCTCCGAGTATAATCATCCCGCCCCCAACGACTACCGCGCAGAGGGGCTGATGATGCTTGCCGCCTACGCCGCCTGGCAGGACTGGGACGGCATATTCCTCTTCGACTACAACGGCAGCCGCGATGATTGGAACGCCAGCCGGGTCAAAGGCTTCTTCTCGGTGGACACCGATCCCGCGCGCATCGCCCTGATGCCCGCTGCCGCCATGATCTTTCTACGCGGCGATCTTCAGAGCGAACCCCATTTTCGCTATACGCTGGTCTTCCCCTCCAGCCAGGTGGCGCAGCAAACGGCGCGTTACGGGAACAATATGAGCGGAATGTGGGTTTCCATAAATGTCCGTGACCGCGAGATCATCGAAAGCCCGGTCGCAGTACAACTCGATCCAAACGCGGAGAAGGTCGCGGCGAAGGTAGAAACGTTTGACTATATTAAGGAGCCGGATCATGCCATACGCTGGAAGACCGGCGACCTGTTTGAAGTTCGCTCGCCGCGCTCGCAGGCGCTTATCGGTTTTCTGGGCGGGTCGAAGGTCGAACTGAACCGTTGGACCGTCGAAATGCAGAAAACCGCGCGAAACTTTGCTGTCTTTTCGCTGTCCGCGATGGACAACAAACCCACAACGGAGTCCCGCTCGCTGCTGCTATCTGTTGTGGGAAGCGTTGAAAACGTCGGAATGAAGTGGAACGCAGCGCGCAATTCGGTGAGCGATCAATGGGGTACGGGACCGACTCTTGCAGAGCCGATCTCTGCCCGTATAACTCTTTGGACTAACTCCAAAGTTAACATAGTGTACGCGCTGGATGGAACGGGCAAGCGGGTCCGTACCGTTCCCTCCCAACTTCAGGGAAATTCCCTGACCTTTTCCATCGGTCCCGAATATAAAACCTTATGGTATGAGATAGCAGTCCGCTAGTTCCTGGCACAGGGAACTCGAATCAAAAATCCCCTGTCTCCGTCATTTCAGAGGCAGGGGATTTTTAGCGGATCAAAACAGCGTCAGAGGAGGCTCTTTGCGCGCTTCGATGACTTTCCGGCGCGCCGCCCCGATGTCCTCCACAAGCTGCCGACGCGCCGTCTCATAGATCTCGCCCTGCTGCCGGAGGATGTATGCCGGATGCAGGGTTGCCATAGCGTAACGCGCGAAACGACAGTCAGTGAACCATTGACCGCGCTCCTGCGTAATCTTGAAGTTCCGGTGAATAATGGTGTTGGCGGCAGGCGCGCCCAGACAGACGATCACCAGCGGGGCGATCAGGTTCAACTGCGCGTTCAGCCAGGTCGAGCAGGCTTCCACCTCTTCGATACGCGGGGGACGGTTCTGCATCCGTCCTCCCTCAAAGGCGGCGGCGCGGCACTTGATGACATTGCAAATATAGATGTGCCTGCGCGTCATGCCATTTTCGCGCAGGCACTCATCCAGCAGCACCCCGGCGCGCCCGACAAACGGACGACCGGTCGCATCCTCGTTCTCCCCGGGTCCCTCCCCGACAAAGACCAGAGGCGCGTTCGGGTTACCCTCGCCGAAGACCACATTAGCGCGCGTCTCGCTGAGGCGGCAGGCGGTGCAGACAGAAGCCTGCTCCGCCAGCAGGCGTAATGGCTCGGTGTTGTCTTTCTGCTCACTCATTCATCGCCTCTGATAACTGACGATAGACCGCCTCCAGACTCTCCGGCATCACGCGCACGTCGCCGAGAACCGGCATAAAGTTGGTATCGCCATTCCAGCGGGGAACGACATGGATATGCACGTGGTCTGCAATTCCGGCTCCCGCCACGCGCCCCATATTGACGCCGATGTTGAATCCGTCAGGACGAAACGCCTTCTTCAGCAGATTGACGGCGCGGCGGGTCAGTCGCATCAGTTCCAGCATCTCTTCGTCAGAGAGATCATCGAGGTTGGCGGTATGACGATAGGGGGTAATCATCAGATGACCGTTGCTGTAGGGATAGGCGTTGAGTATGATGAAGGCATATTTGCCGCGCAGCAGGATCAGACGCGCCTCATCCTCCTGCTCTGCCGGAAACAGGCAGAAGATACACCCCTCGACCTTATCCGCATTCCGAATGTACTCCATTCGCCAGGGCGCCCAGAGCCGCTCCATCTCCTCTTCTCTCTCCTCCCCGCTCATAATCCGTTACAGATACCCCAGGTCTTCCAGCCGTCGAGCGATTTCCGCCTCCTCCTCTTCGGAGTAGACCGAATCGGAATCCGGAAGCGCAATCGCCCTGCGTCCCATCCCTTCCGGCGGCTCGATGCCAAAAGCGCGCAGAATGGTCGGGGCAATATCGTACAGAGACATTCCTTCCCGGCGGTTCGCCTGTATCGTATAAGGCGCTGCCGGTTCGTCCGTCAACGTCGAGAGGATGGCGATTCCATACTGCGCGTGATTGGCGTCGTCGGGACCGGTGTCGTTCTCATGAGTCCAGATTGTCCCATTACCAAGACTTCCAACGGAACGCCAGTTCAGATCGCCAAAATAGACAATCAGATCGGGCGGAATATTGTTCGTGGCGCGATAGACCTCTTGCGGACGATAGACCTTCGTTCCGATAGAGCTTCCGTACTCATCCCCCAGCGCCTCCAGCTTTTCGATTAGCTCGCTGCGGAGAGTCTCATACTCATCGGGAGGAACGATGCCGTTCGGCTCGCGCCCCTGCACATTCAGGAACAGACGCCCATAGTAACCGCCGTCTCCCCATGCTTTTGTCCGGCTCCAGTCCACCAGCGTGGGAGAGAATTTCGTCACTCCCGTCACCGGTTCCTTCAACGTCAGATATCCCTCTTTTATCAGCCACTCGTTGAAGCAGATTCCGCCATCCATACGCTTCGCCCCGTGATCAGAAACCACCAGAACCAGCGTATCTCTGGGAAGAACCGCCAGAGTCTCGCCGACTTCCCGATCCACCGCCAGATAGTAGTCACGAATGGCGTTTTCATAAGGATTTCCCTCTGAATAGAGCGAATGATCGGGGTCGAAGTAGCGCCAGAAACCATGATGGATACGATCTGTACCCATCTCCACCATGATAAAGAAGTCCCAGGAGTGATTCGTCAGCAGATGACGCGCCAGCTTGAACCGCCGTTCGGTCATCGTATAGATTTCCGAGAGGAGCTTGTCCTTATCATTGGTTCGAAAGTCGCGCACATCAATGATATAGTCGCCGACCGCGCCCTGAATCTCCGCCTTCAGTTCGGGCGGATAGGTATACTCCACGCTCGTATCCGGCGCGAGAAAGTCGCAGACCATCAAGCCGTTGATCGGGCGCGGTGGATAGGTCAGGGGCAGTCCCAGCAGAATGCTGCGCTTCCCATGTCGCGCCAGGATATCCCAGACCGTCTCCTCGCGAATCATGCGGCTGTTGGCAAAAGATAATCCCTCATACGAGTGGTCTCTTCGGTTTCGAAAGCCATAGATACCCAGCGTGCCCGGGTCTTTGCCGGTCATCATACATATCCAGGCAGGCACGGTGATCGGAGGAATCGCGCTCTCCAATGCGCCCCAGACGCCCGTCTCTCGCAGACGGCGCAGATGATGCAGTTCTGCGCCCCACTTATCAAAAACGAGTTCAGGCGGGGCGCAGTCCAGCCCGATCACGCACACACGTGAATAGGTCATTCTCTCACCATTCTCAGGGATGACAGCGTTTAACTGCGGATACTGACCGGCTTGCCGGTGGCGATGCTCTCATTGGCGGCGAGGGTCAGTTCGAGCGTTCGGGCAGCATCGGCATAGGTAGACTGTATCGCGCTGCCGTCGCCGGATTTAACCGCGTCCAGAAAGACGCGATCTTCCACCGCAAAGATGTCACCTTCTCCTTTGATCTCTTCCGGCTCCTGCCCCTTCCGCAGAATCTGGACCGAGTGCTCCCAGCCGGTAAACTTAAAGGTGGCATCGTGCGCGTAGACGTTCAGCCAGACGCCTCCGCCTCCGCCGTTCGCCATACACGCAGACATCAGGTTCACCACTCCGCCGTTCGCCATCTTCAAGACCACCGAACTGGCGTCGTCAATGGTGTAGTTATACAGTCCGATATTGAAGCCGTTGGCGGCATAGGCGAAGACCTCGACCGCCTCGCCGCACAGATAACGCACCACATCGAAGGTATGCGTGCACTGCTCGACGATCTGACCGCCGCTCTTGTCCTTCTGCACCCACCAGGAGCCGATGCTGGTGTCGCCCGGCTGCGGGTTCGGCGATCCGCCGATCCAGCCGCCGTGTATCAGCCCGGCGGGGTCTTTCTGGAGCATCTCCCGCGCGGTCTGAACCCCTTTGCGATAGCGGTTCATATATCCGGCGCAGGTTATAAGCCCCTGCTGTGTCGTCTCCGCCGCGATCTCCCGGGATAAGCCCATATCGTTGCTGATCGGCTTTTCGACGAAAAACGGCTTGTTATGCTTCAGGCAGGCGCGCTCTGCCGGACCGTGCGCGAAGGGCGGAAGCAGAAGGTAGACCGCATCCAGTTCGACGCTTTGCAGCATCGTTTCGGGATCGGAAAAGGTCTTCGGGTTGGTATCAGGAGCCAGCGTCTTCAATTCATTCAGACGGGCTTCGATCTTTTTTGAATCAACATCACAGAAGGCGACGATTTCGGCATCCGGCATTGGCGCAAGCGCCTTCATGTGCGCGCTTGCCATGCCGCCGCTGCCCACGAATCCAATGCGGACGGTCTTTGTCACGAGAGGTCTCCTTCGGTCGCAGTTTTGGGACGCCCGACAACAGTCAGTAGATTCTAGCATTACAAGAAGGGTTTTACAACGCGGATCCAATGCAAAAAAGAGGACGGCTCAACAATGAGCCGTCCTCCACGATCGAGAGCCGCCAGGTCTATCGTCCGGTGCGCTGTGGATTCGAGGCGAGACGGGTTCGCAGAATCTCCAGCGCTTTTTGAAGCTGCATGTCGTTCTTGGGATCCGAATTCTCGACGAAGGCGCCTTCGTCCCAGCTATCCGGCTGCTTCACCTCGACATCGGGCTTGACGCCGCCGGTATTGGGGATCGGGCGATGCTCATCATCGTACTTGTTATTGATGTCCCGCAGGGTCGGCGTAAAGTACTTGGCGGTTGTCAGCCGTAGCGCCGCGCCATCGCTGAGCGGGAAGAGAGTCTGTACCAACCCCTTGCCGAAGGTGTGCTGTCCGACCAGCGGCGCAACATTATAGTCCTGAATCATTCCCGCCACGATCTCCGACGCGCTGGCGCTGTTCTCATTGATCAGCACCACCATCGGATAGTTTATACGGCGCGCGCCGGAGCGAGCGCGCAGTTCGTTCTGCTGACCGCTCTTCTCCTGGATCACCACCACCGGCTTTCCACGAGTGGCGAACCGGCTGCCGATGTCCACCGCCACATTCAGCAGTCCACCGGGATTGAAGCGTAGATCGAAGATGAGCGCGCGCATCCCCTGCTTCTCCAGCGTTTTCAGCGCCTTCTCAAACTGCTCATCGCTCTTCTCATTGAACTCATTGAGGATGATCCGACCGATCTTGTTCTTATCGTCCTCCATCCAGTAGTAGACAATGGGAGGCTCGATATGGGCGCGGGTTATCACGAAGGTGATGGGTTTGGCGGCTCCTTTACGAATGACGGTCACGGAGACCTTTGTGCCTCGCGGCCCCTTGATCTTTTTCACCACGTCGTTGATGTTCTTACCGAGCATACTTTCGGTCTTTATCAGTGCGCCGGTACGGGTATCATGCGTTCCAACGCTCATGATGACATCCCCCGACTTAACACCGGCGCGAAAAGCGGGACTCTCCGGGATGGGTCGCACCACGCGCACGTCCTGACCATATGGCTCCAGCACCGCGCCGATCCCCTCAAAATCGCCCCGCGTGGTCTGCTGCATCTGAAGCCACTCCTCCGGCTCCAGGAAACTGGTGAACGGATCGTTGAGGCTGAACAGCATTCCTTTGATGGCGGCATAGGTGAGATCACGGGTCTTTTTGGCGTCAATTGGCGCGCCGTAGTACTCCCGCTTCAACACGCTCAACGCCTCCTGATAGGCGTCGCGCGCAGGCTCTTCCGACTGCGCCATCGCCGGGGAGACGGAGAAGGCGTTTCTGACCAGCCTGAAACCTGACTGAGAGACTCTGTCCCATCGTCCCGATGCGGCATCCTGACCGGCAAATCCCACGAACATCGGCAGAGCGACCAGTCCGAAAACGGCTGTCGAGATCGCAAAACGTTTTTTCATCACCGTCTGAACCTCTCCTTCTTCAGGCGCTGGTCAACCGCTTGACAGCCTGTTCCACAGCGGGATCGTTGGTAGAATGCGGTCCCCCGGTAGTCAGGGTGACATCGGGCTGCACGCCGCGAAGCGAAATATCAACGCCTTTGGCGGTCAGAAACTTGCCAGCCGTTACCGTCATCGCGGCTCCATTGCTCAGACCGATGAACTTCTGCATCACGCCATCGCCAAAAGTCCGGGAACCGATCAGGGACGCGCCCGCCTTATCGCGAAGCGCTGCCGCCACAAACTCTCCCAGGTTGGCGGTTCCCCCGTTCACAAGCACCACGATCTTATGATTGCCGGTTCCGCCGGAGACCTGTACCGGCTCTTGCCGGTTACCGCTTCGCACGACCGTCCCCATCTGCCCACCCTTCGTCAGCAGACCGAGCAGGGCTTTGGCGGAATCGAACACTTCCGTGGTGATGGGACCGCCTGCGTTATCTCGCAGATCCACAATGATAGACCGCTGTTTCGCGGAACGCAGCGCGGAGGAGAATGCTTCGGTCGCCTGCCGATTGAACTGGGTTACGCGCAGATAGGCGACCTGCGCGTTGATCTCCTTGAACTCTACCGGGGTCATTTTGTACGTGCCAGACTGCACGGTTACTTTGAGAGGCGCAGGCGCTCCAGGTCTCTCAACCGTCAGGTTCAGAGGCTTATCCACCGCCTCATAGAGCATCTCCAGCGCCTTCGGCAGCGACATGCCTTCCGTCAGCTTCTTGGTCGCTTCCCGCCATCCGGCGCGATACTGTTTGTCGTCCAGGCGCAGACGATCCAGATCGAGGCGAGGATCGTAGGCGATCACCCATCGGCTGTCAATCTCCGTGATGATATCGCCGGGGCGAATGCCCGCTTTGTCGGCAGGACCGCCCGGAATCGGCGCAACCACCGCCAGCCGACGGGCGTCAATCTGCCCCTTCTTCTGCTTTACGACTGTCACCACCGCGCCGATCCCGTTGAACTGTCCGCCTATCTGCTTCTCCACCAGTTGACGATGCTCCGGTTCCAGGAAGCGAGTCTTCGGATCATCCAACGACATCAGCATGGTACGTACCGCGCCAAAGCCCAGCTTTTTGTCATCGTCGAGACGCTCCACATACTCGCTCTTCATGTAGCGAAGCACCTCATCGAACGTGTCAGCCGGGTCTCCGCCTCCCTGCTGGAACGCCTCGGGAGCGGACACCCCCTCCGCGCTGCCGATATTCGCCTCCGGCAGCGAAGTCGTAAGCGGAGAGGTGTTCAGGGGAGTGGCCGCCACACGGCGCAGATGGCGTCCGCCGGCAAACGACGCCGCCACCACCAGCACCAGCGCGGAGATCACAAGCAGAAACTTAAACGGTCGCGCCAAATCGAAATCCTCCGTCCATCCCGCCCGAAAAACCGGACGGTTGTGAAACCGAGAGAGTTCCACCGGGAATGGGACATTATACCACCGCCTATTTCAGAGTGTCAACGAAATCGTCGCGCGGTATCGCGCGGTCCGACGGACAGCAACGCCGGTGAAACTGACGACAGGAAGGGTTTTCAGCGCCGATAATGCGCCTCTCTATCATCAATCATTACGTTCGAGAGAACCGGTTTTACACCGGTATCTCTCCTACTTCTTCCGTAAATCCCGGTAATTTCCGGGAAGAGAGTCTTGATTTCCCACACTGCTCCCGAAAAACCGGTAGAACAGAGGGGATACCGTTTCCGGCTATCTCTCTTCCGGGCTGCTCGAAGGGCGCAGCAACTGCTCCGGATCATCCGCCATTGTAAAGCGGGCTGGACGCAGCGGGGTCTCCTGCGGATTATCAGGCGTGGATGCCACCCGCAGCAGCGTATCGCGTATCTGCTCCTGTTTCTGGCGCGCATACAGCGTCGCCAGCGTGTTCTCCGCTGCATCGCGCAGTCGGGTGGCGCGCCCGTCCCGCCGCAGCTTCTCAACAAAAGGGATGGCGTGACTGGTTCTCACCTTTTCCAGAGCCGATAACACTTTAAAGACGAGTTGCGTATCACTGCGGTTCAGAGCGCGTCCCAGATTGGCTCTTCCCAGCGCCCATGCTGCCACTTCTCTCTCCCCGGATGATCTGCAGGGCGATCTGACGCGCGATGCTGCCCGGACTCAGGCGGCCCACCTGAGTGATTATCGAATCCAGTTCCTCAACAGATGGTCCCTGCCCCGACGCCGCTTCCTCTGCCATCGTTTCCCCCCCAGGGATGTATCCTGTCTGTGTGTTTAACTATACGCTTTTCGCAATGGATCGGTTTTGATGTTTCACGATTCTATGACGAAAAATAGGCGCGCAGGAATGGTCTCTCCCTGCACGCCATGATTGAGTTATGGCTTCCAGTAAACGACGAAGGGCTACAACAGTCCGTAGTTCTCCATCGCTCCCCGAACGATGTCGGTTTCACGCTGGTTGGCTTCCACCAGCGGCAGGCGCAGACCGCCCGCCGGAATCCCAAGAAGATTGACTCCGGCTTTTACCGGCGCGGGGCTGGGGGTCGTCGGCTGGAAACAGGCGCGAACGATAGGCAGCATCTTCGCATGAATGCGCGCCGCCTCGCGATAGTCTCCCGCGAAGAAGGCGGTATGCATCGCCTTCATGTCGCGCCCGACCAGATGTGAGGTGACGCTGACCACGCCGTACCCGCCCACCGCCAGAGTTGGCAATACCAGCCCGTCCTCGCCGCTGTAGACCCGGAATCCCTCCGGCGCATTCGCGGCAGCATCCGAGACCTGCATCAGATTGCCGCTTGCCTCCTTGAGCGCGACGATGTTCTTCACATCTCGCGCCAGCCGCACCGCCGTCGCCGCCTCCAGATTGACGCTCGTGCGCGGAGGCACGTTATAGAGCATGATCGGCAGAGAGACCGCCTCCGCGACGCTTCGGAAGTGGCGGTACAACCCCTCCTGCGAAGGCTTATTATAGTATGGTGTCACGAGAAGCAAGCCATCGGCTCCGGCTCTCTCCGCATCTATGGAGAGTTCAATGGAGGTTTTCGTCTCATTGTCTCCGCTGCCTGCAATGATCGGACCTCGCCCTCTCGCGCACTCCTTCGTCAGGCGGAACATGCGCACCTTCTCATCATGCGAGAGCGTTGGCGCTTCTCCCGTTGTGCCGCAGACAACCAGTCCATCGCTGCCGTTCTCGAACAGATAGTCCACAAGCTGCGCGACTGCCTCCTCATTTATCTGCCCTGCTGCATCAAACGGCGTCACCATCGCCGTGATGACCTGCCCCCAATCAGCCATTCGCATTCGCTCCCTGATTCCTCATCTCAATCCATTTCTGCGCGATCTGGAAGCCGTTGAGCGCGGCTCCTTTCAGTATCTGGTCGCCGCAGACGAACATATCTATCGCATTCTCATTGGAGAGGTCCGACCGGATACGCCCGACCAGCACCTCATCCTGCCCGCTCGCTTCGATCGGCATGGGGAAGCGGTTATGCTCTACATCATCCACCAGCGCGACTCCCGGAAAATCCGCCAGCGTCCGACGAACCGCGTCCGGCGACGGACAGGCTCCCTCAAACTCCACATTGATGCTTTCCGAGTGGGCGCGCAGAACCGGAACGCGGATACAGGTTGCGGTAATACGCAGCGAGTTATCGTGCAGAATTTTGCGCGATTCCAGGATCATCTTACGCTCTTCTTCGTTGTAACCGTCGGCATCAATCTTCGTGTTATGGGAAAAGAGGTTAAAGGCAATCGGGTGCGGGAAGACCTGTGGAAGAATAGGCTGATTCTTCAGCATCTGCGCGGTCTGTTCCAGAAGCTCCTGCATCGCCTGCGCGCCCGCTCCGCTGGCAGCCTGATAGGTTGAGACAACCACGCGCCGTATCTTTCCCAGCTTCCGAAGCGGGGCGACCGCCATCAGCATGATGATGGTGGAGCAGTTCGGGTTGGCGATAATGCCCTTATTCCACGCGATATCTTCCGGGTTCACTTCCGGAACTACCAGCGGAACGGCAGGATCCATGCGAAATGCCGAGGAGTTGTCAATCACCACCGCGCCCGCTTGCACGGCGGCAGGGGCAAACTCGCGGCTGCGCGACGCTCCCGCCGAAAAGAAGGCGATGTCGCACCCTTCAAAAGAGTCGGGTTTCAACTCCTGCACGCGCACATCGCGCCCGCGAAACTGCAGGGTGCGCCCTGCGGATCGGCTGGACGCCAGCAGTCGCAGAGACGCCAGCGGAAACTCTCGCTGCTCCAGCAGCTTCAAAAACTCCGTCCCGACCGCGCCGGTTGCCCCTGTGATCGCGACATGATACTCTTTCACGGTTCCTCTTCCCCCTGATGGTATGGAGGCGCTACAGGATGATAACGCCCTCGCTAAAATCGGCTAACCAGCGGTTTCGCCTCTCCATCACGCCCGGACTCCTGCGCTCGAATCATTATCTCAAGGACATGATAGGCGTGTTCCGGGGTAATCTGCGGGCGTTTTCCATGCTGAATGCAGTCCACCAGATGTCGCAGTCCATCCGTCCAGAACCATTCGGCAGGCTCCTGTGTAATCGTCTCCCAGTGACCGACCGCGTTCCGAAATATCTCGTATCCCTGCGGAGACCAATCATCTCCAAGCATCTGGATCACGCCTTCGCGCCCGTACAGTTCCACTGCCGGGCTGCGATACGCCTGCATGGTAAAGCCGGTCAGAACCGAAGCAAACACCGCGTCGCCAAAATCGAGGATCAACTGCGCGTTGTCCTCCACCTCCACCTGAATCCAGTCGCCATCCACCAAGCGTTCCGGGATGGCGGTTCCGGTGGCTGCCAGAACGCGCTGCGCCGGTCCGAGCAGTCCGGTCAGCGTGGTCAGATTGTAGACTCCCAGATCGAACAGGACGCCGCCGCCGGACCGATAGAACCACTGCCCCCAGTCGGGTCCTGACCAGCCGTAACGCGCCCTCGCCGTCAGAACCTTCCCGATGTCGCCGGACTTCAGCCGTTGCGCGATCTGTTGATAGGTCGGGCTGAGAATCACGTGCGGGGCGCAGACCAGATAGCCGGGGCTTTGCTTCGCCATTTCCACAAGACGCGACGCCTCTTCCAGCGTGGTCGCCAACGGCTTCTCAACCAGCACATGCTTTCCAGCTTCCAGAAACGCGCGCGCAATCTCTCCATGCGTCGGCATGGGAGTCAGCACCAGCGCGAGGTCAACGTTTTCGGACTGCGCCAGTTCACGATAATCGGTTGAAAATGCGGAGACGCCCCAGTGATCGCGGACATACGCCTCCCGGGTTTCATCGGCGTCGCAGGCTGCCGTGAGCACCGCCTTCCCGGACAGACGCTGCAGAAGCGCGAAATACTCCCGGCTGACGCTCCCGCATCCGATGATGCCAATACGAACAGGATCGCTCATAGGTTATCCGCTTCCTATGGTATTCGCATTATGGGGTTAGAACAATCTTCAGAGTGTCGCCCGGATCGGAACAGAGCAGATCGAACGCAGCCTGCCCTTCCTCCAGCGGACGTACCCGCGTGTAGTCCAGCAGCGAGATCGCGCCCTTCTCTATCAATCGCTTGCTGACGGCAAAATCGGCCGCGGTATAGGCAAAAGACCCTTGCAGACGCTGCTCATTCCGAACAATGAGCGAAAAATCTACCGCGCTGGAGACATCATGCAGCCCCAGCAGCATAATTTCGCCGCCCTTGCGCGTCGCCAGAACAAGATCGGCGCGCGTGGCGGTGATCCCTACGGCGTCAATCCCGATATCTACTCCCCGCCCGTTCGTCCACTCGCGTATCGCGGCGGAGGCGCTGCCCTCCTTCGGATTGAGACAGAGAGTCGCGCCGACTTTTCGCGCCACCTCCAGACGCGCCTCGTTGGTATCCACCAGGACGATCTCGCGATAACCCAACAGGCGCGCCAGTTGCAGCATCAGGATTCCCTGCGTCCCCGCGCCGTAGATCGCCAGCGTTCCGAAGCAGTGGCGGTTTATCAGGTTAAACAGATGCACGCCGTTGGCAAGCGGTTCCACCATGACCGCCTGCGCATCGGAGACCTCTGCCGGGAGCGGGAAGACGTTTCGGGCGGTTACTGCCACATACTCCGCAAATGCGCCCTCCTCTCGATCCATGCCGATCAGCTTCCAGGCGACGCAGATATTGCCCCGTCCATCCCGGCAGTTCTCACAGGATCCGCAGGACTGAAGCGGATTGGCGACCACGCGATCTCCAACTTTGAAGCCCCAGTCTCCTTCCGGAGCCTGTACCACATGACCGACCACCTCATGCCCCAGTATGAGCGGGGGCTGCCTTCGGGGGCTGTGTCCCAGAAACCCGGTCATATCCGATCCGCAGATTCCTGTCCCGATCACCTTCATGACGACCTGATCAGCGCGAGGAGACGGCTCTGGAACCTGTCGGATCGTCACTTCGCGCACCGCGCTGTATACAAGCGCTTTCATCTACTTTATCACTCCTTCTTGCTTGAGCGCCTGCTGCAGCGCATAGAAGCTCTGCTCTATCTGCTCTCCGCTAAATCCGATGACGCGCAGCCCGACAACTCCCGCAGGCTCCTCCAGCCCCTCCTGTTTCAACAGGACAACCTTTCCGAAACCCAGCTTTCCTTGCAGAAGTCCCAGCGTGTAGATCAGACGCGCCGGGAAGCTCCAGATACAGCCCTCTTTTATCGTCTCTTCCGTCAATACCAGCGTCGCAAAAGAGGCTCTTTCCAGAATCGCCTGCAGATACTCGCCCAGTTCTTCCTCTGAAGGCGTCTCCTCCTCATAAGAGAAGGTCTGCAATGCAAGCTCCTCCATCAGGTAGGCGTTCAGACGCTCCCGTATCACGCCGGAAGCTCCTGCAACATAGAGGCTGTCAGGAGTCCTCACCGCCTCTGCAGGAGTCGCGGTCGCTTCCGGGACGACGGAAGCAGCGGTTTCCGGAAAGAGCGAGGCGAAGGCGGAGGCGTCCATCTTCGTCAGTTCGAGCGCAAGCGTGCGCATCTCCTGTATCTTCACGCCCATTCCCGGCATGACGCGCCGCTCCACCGACCCAAGCACCGCGCTGCCCCAGGACTGGCACGTATCCACCACCCGGCGCGTCAGCGTATCCAGCAGCGATGGCGTCAACTTGCCCTGCCCCAGGACAATAAGCGCGTTCAGTTGACGGATATAAGGGCGAATCTGGTCAATCCAGGGGACATCTCTCTCTACGACTTTTGCGAGTTCCTGAACAATCTCGCCGAGTTGCTCGACGGTTCTCATCGTACAAACCTTTGTCGGCGCGAATCGGAGAATGCGGTTCCGCTGTCGCGCCATGTCTCATTTACATCTGCAGTTGGGTGATTACGGGGAGAGGGTTCCAGTATCCTCTCAGGTCCTGTATTGTACCCTCTTCGTTCAGAGAGAATATGTCAATCCCCTCGAACGTGACCTGACGCCCGTTCTTTCCAACGCCCTCCGCGCGGAACTTCATCGCTGCCTCATTGGCGCAGATGAAGACCTGCTCCTTTTGGAACTGTATAGACTCGAACAGCCCTCCTACCGTCATGAAGAACATCCGAACCCCTTCATGTCCCTCCATCGGCGGACTATCCGCCGGATCAAAGAGCATGGCATCCTCCGCAAAGCAGGCAACATAGGCTTCCACATCCAGTGCATTGATTGCGTCAATATAGGCGTCAATTCGGCGCTGCACATCTTCCGGATGCATTCCTCCCTCTCCCTTCCTCCGTTTCAGGCAGCCGTCAGCCCTTTCAGATAGTCTGCCGCCGCCTTCAAATTGGCGCGGCGTCCCGCCTCGTCATACTTGCCGAGCGACTCATCCTCAATACACAGGTCCCGGTTGTATCCGGCTGCTTTCAGATAGCCGACCACGCGGGCATGATCTATATCTCCCTCCGTGATCGGGCAGACATAGGTTCCGTATTCATAGCCCAGCGCGCGCTGCGTATTGCGAATCTCCGACGGATAACGGATATTCTTCAGATGCGTGTGTTTGGTTACGGGAGCCAGATGCTCCAGAATCTGATAGACCTTTTCTAGCGGATGACCCGCCCAGTAGAAGTTCCCCGTATCCATCGTCATGCCCAGGCGGGGTGAGCCGACCTTCGCCATTAAGCCATCCAGGAAGGCGGGATCGTTGCCCTGAAAGCCATGATTCTCGATACCCAGTTCTACCGGCAGCCCCTCCGTTGCATTCAACACATGCAGCACGCCTCGCGCAAAGATCTCCTCGCGCTCCTCAATCGGCAGATCGCGCTCCCCGTGCATAATCGCGTCAATGCGAACCGCCGGAACCCCCAGCTTCGCCGCCACTTCCACGACTCGAACCGCCCAGGCTAACTCTACATCAATGTCCTTTGCATTGAAGTTATTGGGCATCAGGAAGGCGGAGATACGGCAGCCTGCACTCTTCGCCTGCTCTCCCAGAAGCTCTACATCCTCGTCCCGATTGAGGAACAGGTGGGTACGCTCCTCCGTCGGCAGAATCGCATGAACCCGATACTCGCGATTGACCGCCAACTCTACACCTTCCAGCCCGAAATACTGCAACCCTTCCGCAATGCTGGTAAATCCGGCAGCAAGCAGAGTGTCATCGCGTATGGAAACGTACATATCATTGACCCTTTCCAGAAAAAGGTTCTCGGTGAGAGTAAGAAACCGTGATATCCGCGCGTTTACAGGATAGACGCAGTGCAATTTGGTGAGAAAACGCTTTCATCTGTTTCGACAGTCGTATATCTTCTCCCTTCTAACCGTAACTAATCAATGATGGGAGAGGTAAACTATCTCGAAATAGCTGTTTAATCTGAAGGACCCGTTACATCGCAATGAACACAGGGAGAGAAGTATGCTGACACCCCCGAACAGGGAGACGATTCAGGAGACTACTTGCAGCCTCTCCATTCCAACCGCGCAGACTCAAGACGCCTGGGGCGGGGTTCACTGTCCGGTCTGTCACCATCTGATTCCGTCAGAGCAGATCGGGAGGAAACCGCACTGTCGTCGCTGCGGATACCTGGAATCCTGATGCAATCCCGATTAGCCTCCGGGTGAGGCTCTCTTTTTTTGAGATATGACTCAGATATTGAAAGTCAATCCGCATCAGCCAGAGCCGGAAGTGATCGCGCAGGCGGCAGAGACGTTGCGTTCCGGCGGACTGGTCGCATTTCCTACAGAGACTGTCTATGGTCTGGGAGCCGATGCGCTTAACGCGGATGCGGTGTCGCGTATCTTCTCTGCGAAAGGCAGACCTGCGCGCAACCCCATGATCGTTCATGTGGCGGACAGCGAAGAGGCGCAGCAGTATGTTGCAGTGTGGAACGAAAATGCGGCTCGGTTGGCACAGGCGTTCTGGCCCGGGCCTCTTTCGATGGTGCTGCCCAAAAAAGAGGTTATTCCGAACATCGTGACGGCGGGACAACCGACGGTCGCGGTGCGCGTGCCGGCGCATCCAGTGGCGCGGCAACTGATACTGGCGGCAGGACACCCGATTGCCGCTCCCAGCGCAAACCTGTCCGCACAGATTTCACCCACCAGCGCGCAGCATGTTCTGAAGAGCCTGGAGGGGCGAATCGAGATGATTCTGGACGGCGGACAGACACCTCGCGGTCTGGAATCGACGGTGATAGACCTCACGACCGATCCTCCCGGACTTCTGCGTCCTGGCCCGATTCCTCCCACTGCCATAGAACAAGTCATCGGCTCCCTGCGCAGACATCGAGCCTCTTCCACCACCGGACCGCTTCCCTCGCCTGGCATGATGGATCGGCACTACGCTCCCAGAGCGGTAATGGAGTGCCTGGAATACGGCTTTCATGAGAGGGTGAGCGCTCTGAAGAGACAGGGAGTGAAGGTCGGCTTGTTGACTCTGGAGCGTCCCGGACGCGAGACGAACTCCGATATCACCATTGTGATGCCGTTTGACCCCGATGTCTATGCCGCTCATCTCTATGCGCATCTACATGCGCTGGATGCAGCGGAGGTGGATCGTATCGTGGTGGCGCTGCCGCCGGATGAAGATCGCTGGCTGGCGGTGCGGGATCGGCTCCTGCGCGCCTCCGCGCAGGAGTAGATGATGGCGATGGATCATGGCTATTCCCGCGCGATTGACCGGGTCTGGCAGGCGGGAGCAGCGCGCCTGATTCGACACCGGGACGCGCTTTTATGGCAGACGGAGACCTCCATGCCAGTCTCCGTTCTCTGGTTACCAGACGACGACTGGTCACTTCAGCCGGAACAGGAGGATCTCTGGAGGACGCTGCTTCCCCGTCGCGGTCCTCGCTGGAGGCGTTGGGCGCAATCGCTGTCAGGCACGGTTCGCGCGCGTCGCATCACACGCGCCATCAGCGAGCGTTTCGCGTTTCACGTCCTGATAACAGAATCGCTTCGTCAGGAAGGCATCTGCTTCCCGATGGAGTATAATGCGCCGTCCGGTTCCCTTTACGACGCTCCCTTTCAGCATCTCTACCTCTGGCATACGAATCTCGGACAGCCTCGCGTCGGCTGGCGCGGCGAGATAAGACGGCAGGGACTATCGCGCGGACTGAACTCCCGGAATCTGCAAATCTCATTCACACATGACGGTGACAGTCATCTTGCCATCGCAGCCTGCGCCCCCGGACTGGCAGGCATTGGCGTGGATATGGTGCATCTGCCGCGTCTTCAGCAGCCGGGAAAGGATGAAGGATACCTTCGTCGTTTCGCCCGACACTTCATGTCGAAGGAGGAGTATCATCTCTTTGAAAAGGCATCCGCACAGGACGATCTTCCGTCGCTGCTCCGACGTGTCGCAGCGCACTTTTCGCTGATGGAATCGGCTTCCAAAGCCCTGGGAACCGGGCTGAAGATCGGGGCAGGCATGGGAAAGCCCGCTTCCCTGCCCAAGCAGTCCCTCAATATCAGCGCTCTCTCGCCTACCGTTAAGTTTCTTCTCGGAGAGGAAGCCAGAGCGAGATGCGCTTCGCTGCATGCGCAGTATATAGAAGGATACTGGAGCGCCGATGCGGAATACCTCGTCAGCGTCGCGCTGCTGTGGGAACGGACTGCCGTTTGACGGGGGGATGGATCAAGGATCAATCTGACGGAATCGCTCCCCTTCTGCCCGGAGCCGCAACACCAGAGGACGCGATCGCCTATTTTGCGAAACTTAGTTTCTGCTCCCCCCGTAATAAGGCTGAAAGCGCTGGTATCAGGGGGATGAGAGGACGTTCGCCAACCCCATGGAACCGACAGATGCCGAGTTAGTACAGCGCACGCTGCGGGGGGAGACTGCGGCGTATAATGTGCTTGTACTACGCTATCAAAGACCCGTCTACAGCCTGATCTATCGAATGATCGGCAATGCGGAAGATGCAGGGGATCTTGTTCAGGAGACATTTCTGCGCGCATACGGGGCGCTTGCCACGTTTCGGCAGGATGCATCGTTTCTGACATGGCTCTATAAGATCGCCTCGAATCTGAGCATTGACCAGATGCGGGCACGTAAATCTAAGGGAGCTTTATCGCTCGATGTCGAGTTAGAAGAAGGTCGCGAACCGGCTGCTGACCGTCATGCCTCTCCCGAGGAGACGGTGGTACGCGGCGCAGTCAGTGATATCGTTCAGAAAGCGGTCATGAATTTGCCAGAACGTTATCGTACGGTCGTCGTGATGCGGCACCTGCATGGAATGAGCATCGAGGAGATCGCGGAGACCACCAGTCTGCCCTCTGGAACCGTGAAAACTCATCTCTTCCGGGCAAGAGAGATGCTCAGAGAACGCTTACGCCCGGTACTGGACATGGAAACGGATGGAAGAGCAAAGAACCTTTGAGAACCAGGGGCAGTTTTCGCTCTGTCAGTGGGTGCAGGAGCGCCTGCCTGACATGCACGAAGGCTACCTCGACGCCATGACGGCGGAAGCCGTCCGCGCACACATCACGGTCTGCTATATCTGTGCGCGCGAATACGATGAGATGTTACTGACCATCAAACTGGTGGAGACCTTGCCCTTTGCCGAACCGGTCAAGGATCACGCGCCAGCGATCATGGCGGCCATTCTAGGTCAGCCGGGACACTCCTTTCAAGCGCCCGTGGTGGAAATGGAGACCAAAATTTCGCTAAAGTCCGCCGTTTCGGCTTTAACGAAGGTCTTCCCCTGGCCGCGAACCACCACCGGGCAGCAGCGGCTTGCACAGTCTCAGGATAGGTTTAAATGGCACTGAACGGCGGAAACCGTCTGACATATCGAGGGCGCGGGGAATGACACCAGAGTTCGTCCCCCGCGCTTCTCTTTGTTTGTCCTTCCATGCTCTCCCAGATGTTGTCTGTCTTTGCTTCTCCTCCCGGATTACGATGAAGGTCGTTCCAATCCCCTGTGCGCTATAGTATAATCTATGTCCAGAGCATTCGTTAAGGAGCGTTAACCCTTTGCCAGAAGAGAACAGTCCCCGGCTGGAGATCATACCCCTCGGCGGCGCGGCAGAGGTGGGTAAAAACATGATCGCCGCGCGTTACGGCGACGATATGATCGTGATTGATGCCGGCGTGCAGTTTCCTACAGAAGAGCACCCCGGCGTTGACCTTATCATTCCGGATTTCAGCTTCCTCTCCCTCAACGCCACGCAGGTGCGCGGAATCGTCCTGACACATGCCCACGAAGACCATATCGGCGCGCTGCCCTATCTTCTCAAAGATTTGAATGTACCTGTATGGGGCACTCCGTTGACCATCGGTCTCGTGCGCGAGAAGCTGGACGAACATAAGATGCTGGATCGCGTCAAACTGCATGTCTATCTCCCCGGCGAACAGATCAAGTTCGGCAGCAT
>CAYSDM010000063.1:0-26292 GCA_964429855.1 uncultured Chthonomonadaceae bacterium | reverse complement strand
AGAAGAGCGAAGCGCACGAGGAGAGCAGTCGATGACGACCGAGCGAATGGCACCCGTGGCGCCGGAGAGCGCGTTCGACATCGCCCAGCGGCAGTTCGACATCGCGGCCGACCGCCTTCAACTCGACCCCAACCTGCGCGATCTCCTGCGCGGCATCAACGATATCGAGCGTCTGGTATCCCGTTCGGCAGCAGGGCTGGCGAATGCGCGGGACCTGGTTGGTCTGCGCGACTCGCTGCATCGCCTCAGCCCGCTCTGCGATCTTTTGGAACGCTGCCGCGCCGATACACTGTCGGAGATCCTGCGTCGGCTGGGCAGGATTGAAACCGCAAACGGCGATCCGCTTCTCGTTCGAGAGCGGCCCGCGCATGAACGCTCCCTGCATCAGATCATGGCGCTCATCGAACGCGCCATACAGGACGATCCTCCCGCCGGTCTGCGCGAAGGCGGCTTGATCCGTCCCGGATACTCCCCAGAACTGGACACCCTGCGGGAAGCGGCAACGGAGGGACGCTCATGGATTGCCACTCTGGAGGCGAAGGAGCGCGCTCGAACCGGCATCGCCTCGCTGAAGGTAGGCTATACCAACGTCTTCGGCTACTTCATCGAGGTGACGAAGTCCAATCTCTCTCGTGTCCCGGAGGACTATATTCGCAAGCAGACCACCGCCAACAGCGAGCGTTACATCACCCCCGACCTCAAGGAGTATGAGGCGAAGGTGCTGGGCGCGGACGAGAAGGCGGTGGAACTGGAGTATAACCTGTTCGTGGAGGTGCGCGAAAGGGTCGCGGAGGCGGCGTCCGAGCTATTGAGCGTCGCCCGGGCAGTGGCGGAACTGGATGTCCTCGCCTGCTTTGCGGAGGACGCTGTCCGAAACTTCTACTGCCGTCCCGTCGTTAACGATGGCGAGGTGATTCAGATTCGCGGCGGCAGGCATCCGGTGGTGGAAAAGCTGCACACCGGGATCGCTTTTGTGCCTAATGACTGCTTTCTGGACTGCGGAGAAAACCAGCTTCATATCATCACCGGACCCAATATGAGCGGCAAGTCCACCGTGCTGCGACAGGCGGCGTTGATAACGCTGCTGGCGCAGATCGGCTGCTTCGTTCCGGCAGAAGAGGCGGTCATCGGCGTGGTGGATCGAATCTTCACGCGGGTCGGCGCGCATGACGAACTGGCGACCGGACAGTCCACCTTTATGGTGGAGATGAACGAGACTGCCAGCATTCTCAACAATGCCACCCGCCGCAGTCTGGTGGTTCTGGACGAGATCGGGCGCGGAACCAGCACCTACGACGGCCTCTCCATCGCCTGGGCGGTGGCGGAGTACCTGACACAGATCGGCTGCAAGACGCTGTTCGCCACCCACTATCACCATCTAAACGAACTGGCGCGGCAGTGTCCGAAGGTGAAAAACTATCGCATTGCAGTCAAGGAGCAGGGAGATCATATCGTCTGGCTGCATAAACTGATCCCCGGCGGAACGGACCGCTCCTACGGGATTCAGGTGGCGCGGATGGCAGGCGTGCCGCCGGAGGTGATAGAGCGCGCGAAACAGATTCTGGTCGGCTTGGAGCGCAGCGGCGCGCGCGCCTCCGGGGACGTACTCGGCAAAGAGGCTGCCATCGCTACCAGTCGGCAGAAGGTGCAGTTGACGCTCTTTGAGGCGGAGAAACATCCCGCGCTGGAGGCGCTGGAAGGGCTGGATATTACGGCTCTGACCCCCATCGAGGCGATGATGAAGCTGGACGAACTGCAGAAGATGGCGCGCCAGCATCCGTAATCTATACCGACAGGACAACGATCCACGATGCACATTCTGGACATATCGCTGACGATCACGGAGGATGTGCCCCACTATCCCGGAAAGGTCTCTCCACAGCGGGAGATCATTATGGATATGGAGAAGGGGCATATTGCCAACTGCAGCACCATCTATATGGACTGTCATGTAGGCACGCATATCGATTCGCCGCGTCACTTCACGCAAGACGGCAAGACAATTGACCGGGTGGATCTGACGCGACTCTGCGGTCCCTGCCGCGTCATCGAGATCAAGAATCGACAGGAGATTCTCCCCGCAGACCTGGAGAGCGCTCCTGCAAACGAGCGAATCCTGTTTAAAACCTGCGGATCGGCTCTGCTGGCCGCCGGGAAGGATGATCCGACGCAGTTTGCCTACTTAACGCCGGAGACGGCGGAGAGGCTGGTCGCGCTGCAGACGCTTCTGGTCGGGATTGACGGCTTCTCTGTAGACCGATACGGCACGAAAGAGCCTGCGCATCATATTCTGCTGCCTGCGGGAATCCCGATTCTGGAGTGCATCAACCTTTCGGAAGCGGAGGCGGGCGACTATGAACTGATCGCGCTGCCTCTCAAGATCGGTAACTCCGAAGCGGCTCCCGCCCGCGCCATCCTGCGCCGTCTGTAGAGTCAGGAGACTCGCTTGGCGAACAAAATCGTTCTTCTGGATGAGAATACCGCCAACCGCATCGCCGCCGGGGAGGTGGTGGAACGCCCTGCCTCCGCCGTAAAGGAACTGGTCGAGAACTCCATTGACGCGGGCGCAACGCAGATCGTCATCTCGCTGATGGAGGGCGGTAAACAGCGCATCGAGGTGGTGGATAACGGCTGCGGCATGAGTCAGGAGGACGCAGTTCTCTCCCTGCAGCGGCACGCCACCTCGAAGATACGCACCTCCGATGACCTGTTCGCGATCCGCACGCTTGGGTTTCGGGGCGAAGCCCTCCCCAGCATCGCCTCCGTTTCGCACTTTAGCCTGACCACGCGCGCGGAGGGCGAAACGTCTGGCGTAAAGATCATGGTGCGCGGCGGCGACATCGAAAGCCTGGAGGAGATCGGCGGCAGGAACGGAACCATGATCGTCGTGGAGGAGCTTTTCTACAACACGCCTGCTCGCCTGAAGTTCCTGAAATCTACCCCCACCGAGATCGCCCGCGTTCTGGAGGTTGTCGGGCATCTGGCAATCGCCCACCCGCAGATATCCTTCCGCGTGAGAGAGGGCGGCTATGAGCGGCTCTCCACTCCTGGCAGCGGCGATCCTCTCGGCGCGTTGACAGCGGTCTGGGGGCGCGATGTTGCCCGCTACCTTCGCCCGATCCGGCTGGAGAGTCCCGGTCTCTGCGTCTCCGGCTACATCTGCACCCCGGAAGTCTCCCGTCCCGGACGCTCGCATGAACTCTTCTGCGTAAATGGCAGACCGATCAAGAGCCGTCTTCTCAGTCACGCGCTGGAAGACGCCTTCCGCTCGCTCACCCCCGATTCGCGCTATCCCATCGCGGCGGTCTTTGTCGAGATATCGCCGGATCGCGTGGACGTGAATGTGCACCCTACCAAGTCGGAGGTGAAGTTCACCCGTGACGGCGATGTGCATCACGCCGTCAGTCAGGCGGTCAAAACCGCGCTCATGGCATACGGCGTGCTTCCGGTCATCGGCGAATCCGGCTCGCCCTACAGCGCGCCTCCCGCCTCGCGCAGCCTCTCTTCCGGCTCCTCCGATGTACAGCCGACGCTGCCCGGACGCGACTTCGAGAGGCTGGCCCGAATCGCCTCGGATGCATTCAAACCGGTTGAATCCGCTGCCAATCCGAATGCCTTCCCTGCCTCCGACGGGAGTGTGGAGATGGCTCCGGCGGAAGTTCGGGATCTCGCCTCAGAATCGAATGATCCCTTTCAGGAGTCGGCAGCGCCTGACTACCGCCCGTTTGCCGAAAAACTTCGCGGATTCCGGGTGCTGGGGCAGGCGCAAAACACCTATATCATCGCCATCACCGATCAGGGAATCGCCTTCATAGATCAGCATGTCGCTCACGAACGGGTACTCTATGAGAGGCTGACGGTGAAACGCCTCGAAATGGGAATTCCCTCGCAGAGGCTCGTGATGCCGTTGACGCTGTCTCTGGGCGTGGCGGAAGCGTCTCTGCTCCTGCAGAAACTGGACGATTTCGCCGCCGCCGGATGGGAGATCGAGCCGTTTGGCAGAGAGACTTTTCTGGTGCGCGCCGTCCCGGCGCTGGTTCGCAAACAGACCTGCGAACCGCTGCTTCGGGATATGATTGATGAACTGGCGAACCTCTCCGTCTCCCGCCGTCTGATCGTTCAGCGCGATCATGTCACCATCACCAACGCCTGTAAGATGGCGGTCAAAGCGGGAGACCTGCTCACGATGGAGGAGATGGTCGGACTACTGGAACAGCTTGCTGAGACTCGCAATCCCTATGTCTGTCCGCACGGTCGCCCCATCGTCGTCACGATTCCCTACCTGGAACTGGAGCGTAAGTTCAAGCGCGTCTGATCCGTTTATCCTTCAGAACAATGAGTATACTATGAGAACCGTTCTTCTTCTCTTTTTTCTATGGACCATGCTGCTTCCAGCGCGCAGCGCGGAACAGTCAGCAGATGCCTGGGATCAGGCATTGTCCGCGGTTGGTCTCTCCCGCGAAACCTGCCGGTTCGATATGCTGGATATGGCTCAGCTTGGCGGAGGGGAGTTCGCGCTTCCCTACTTTGATGCCATGCATCAGGATCCCCTTCGGATACCGGCTTATCTTCGCGCTTATCGGCAGGAGGCTCTTGGAATAGCCGGTTCGGTGGGAGAACTGGTGATGCGCGGCGGTATTCGGATCAAAGAGGGAACCTATCGGAAGCTGCTCGGTGATCCCAACCGCGAGGAGGCGCAGCGCGCTGCCGGGCCCGATTCGCTGGTCTCGGCGATTCGCGCGGTGCATGTCGCAGGCGGACTCCCGCTCAATCCCGCGCAGGTCAACCGGCTGATGGCCGCCGCGAAAAGCGTGCCCCCCGATGTGGCGCAGAACGCGGCGTTTCTGCTCTTTGTCGAACTGAGGGCGATTCGATGGCGTAATCGCGCGCTGGCAGGCATGGCGGGGCATAATTTGGGGCAGCTTTTCAATAAGCTCGCTGCCCGCCATCAGGACGACGACACGACACTGGATGAAGAGGTCGAGAAACTGCGAAGCCATCTGGATTTGAAGTATCTTCTTGTAGGAGCGGGCGATCTGGCGATCGCGGTGGATACCGTCGTCACCGCGCTGGGAAAACGAACCGGACAGGAGCGCTTTGTCTTCGACTGGGATACCCCGCTCGGTCGAGTCTCGCTGCGCGGTTCTGGCAGCGACGCCTACGCTGGAGATCGTCCCTACCTGCTGATCATAGACGCTGGAGGAAATGACACCTATGCCGGCGGTGGGGCGACCTACAGCGCGTCTCATCCGATGTCCGTTCTGATAGATCTGGCGGGAGATGATCGGTATCTGGAGAGAACGGAACTGGGCAGTACCTCCGTCGCGCAGTTTTCGGATCGAAAGGCGCACAGTCTTCGACCGACTTTCGGAGCCGGCATTCTGGGGTACGGCTATCTGGTGGATGTTGCGGGCAACGATCTCTATCGCTCTCTGAACAATACACAGGGACGCGGCTTATTTGGAGTAGGCGTCCTTCAGGATCGAGCCGGCAATGACCGCTACGACTGCTATACGCTGGGACAGGGATCGGCGGATAACGGAGTCGGCGCGCTGGCAGACCTGGGCGGCGCAGACGAGTATCGCTGCTTTCAGATGTCGCAGGGTTACGGCGGAACGAAAGGCTCCGGTCTGCTGGTAGATACCGGGAACGACAACGATCTCTATGAAGCCAATAACACCGTGCTGGACTTCCCAAGCCCGCAGACGAAAGACGGCAATGTGAGTCTCTCTCAGGGAGCCGGAAACGGCAGGCGCGCCGACTACCTCGACGGTCACTCGATGGCGGGAGGAGTCGGCGGACTGGTGGATGAAGGCGGAAAAAACAGCTTCTCCTGCGGCGTCTTCGGACAGGGAACCGGCTACTGGTACGGCGCGGGGCTTCTCTGCGCAGGCGCAGGCGATGACACCTACAGCGGAATATGGTACGTTCAGGGAGCGTCCGCACACTATGCGGTCGGCGCGCTCTATGATGAGGGCGGAAACGACAGCTACCGCGCCACCCTGAATATGGCGCAGGGTGCCGGGCACGACTTCGGTCCCGGATTTCTGGTAGATAACGCCGGTAATGACAGATATGAGGCGCCGAATCTATCGCTGGGCGGAGGCAACGCGAACGGCTTCGGCTTCTTCTGGGACAGACAGGGCGACGATACCTATATCGTTTCTCCCTCCACCACGCTAGGACGCGCCGCACCAAACCAGAATGCGCGTGGTGTGCGCGAGCGCAATCTGACTCTTGGCGTCTTTCTGGACACAGGCGGAAAAGATACCTATCCGTCTCAGATCGCCTATGCCCGGAACAACACGCTCTGGACGATGCATGAGGCTGCGCCTCCACCATTGCCGAAAGCGCGCGGCGTGGGGCTGGACATTGAGAGTCCCGGAACACAGGAACCGCGCTGATGTCCTCCAGAAGGGACACACAGGAAATAAACTATGTCTGAGAACCTGGCGTTATGCCTGGATATGGGAAACACCCATCTTCGGCTGCAACCTGCAAAGACTGAAGGCGATCTGCCTCCTGTCACGACGGAAGCGATTCCGACGATCATGATGCTGGATGAACGCCTGCACGAGGTGGAGGCGTTTGGACAGCCTGCGCTGGATGCGCTTCAACAGGGCGTGGATAACCGCCGTTTCGTGACGGAACTGAAGCCCTGTCTGGCGCAGTCGGCAGAAGATATGGCTTCTTTAGGCTCCCCGGTACTGCTCAGCGCGAGGCTCTGCCCGATCTGCAAGGTCGCCCGGCAGCCCTACTCCCCCTTCTGCGCTCAGTGCGGATCAAGACTATCCGATCTTCCCGCGCCGTCTGCCCGCAGCTTCTTTCGCTACTCGATGGAGGAGGCTTTTATCTGGGCGGAGTGCCTGTTCACGCAGATCGCGCAGGACCGGTCGAGTCGGAACGCTCAAGCGCCTGACCGGCTGATCGCTGGCGTCCCCGCCTACTGGAGTGAATCTACGCGAACACGCTATCGCGACCTGCTTTCAGGCTGTTTTCAGGGAGTTCCGACCCGGATCATCACCGAACAGGAGGCAATCCTTCGTTCTCATCTCTCGTCCGGCGCGCTGAATTCGGTCTCTCCCGGCAAGCCGGCGCTGATCGTGGATATCGGGGCGTATTCGACGGATATATCCCTCTGTACGCTACAGGAGAGCGGGGATTTGCTCGCCTCCGTCAGATGCTACTCGGAACATCTCGGCGGAGGCGACTTCGATGTTGCGATAGCAGCCTACCTGATTGCAAAGCTGGGTCTCTCACTGGATCGGGGGCTGACTCCCTACCTCATTCAGAGCGGCAGCCGCCTCAAGGAGCAGTTCAGCCGCGCGGTAGCAGGCGGTAATAGTTCCTGCACGCTCTCCATCACCCAGCCGGTGGAGGGCAACTATGTCAGCGCGATTCCGGTCTCGCTGGATCGCAGCGCATTTGAGAGTGAAAGCCTCTGCGGAAGCCTGATCCGTCAGTTTGATCTTACACTGGATCATGCGATTCAGCATTTCGGAGTCTCCTCCCCCGAGATCGGCGCGGTGATTGTTACCGGAGGCGGGGCGCACTGGTACTTCGTTCAGAATACGATTCGCAGTCAGTTTACGGCAGCGACCCTGATCGTCGGCGCCTCCCCCGAACGTGCGGTGGTCGAGGGACTGTCGCTGCAGCCAGCCGCGCTGGAATCGCGTTCCCGCCCCGTCGGAACGCAGCCGCTTCCCCCGCTTCTGAAGGGAGTGACGCCCGTCACTCCGCGAGAGACCTTTCCTGTCCTGCCGCAGCGCGGAGCGGATATCCATGTCTATCTGCCCCTCTCCCCCGAAGAGGCGCTTCGCGGGGCGCAGAGGACGGTGGATGTCGCCGGGAAGGAGGTCGTGGTAGATATCCCTGCCGGAACCCGGGATGGCGATCAGTTACATCTGCCGGGCAAAGGTGAACCGGGTCAATACGGAGGCGAGACGGGAGAGATGACGGTCGAGGTGGAGATCACATCAGAACCGGCTGACGCGGAGAATCTGAACGAAACGCCGACGATACTTCCACGGGAATCTTCCGCCATAGATGAGCGGCATGACGAGGACGAAACTCCCACCGTTCTCCCGCCGGTCTACTCCCATGCGCATGCCGCATCCGGAGCGCCCTCCGATTCGTCTGCTTCGAGGCCATCTGATCGGGAACTGGTTCCCGCAGGCGTCGGAAGCCAGTTGTCAGAGAGAGACTCGCAGCCGTCTCGCCCCGCGTTGAACACGCCTGTGATCGGCTGCTTGACGACAGCGCTCCTGCTCGTTACGGTTATCAGCGGGCTGCTCTCCATGACCCTCTATTCTCGCTTGAGGGACGCCAGACATGAAGCAGAGTCGGCATACAGACGGATTGGAGAGGAGCGGTTGAAACGGACAACAGCAGAGCAGGCGCTCGAGAAGTCGGAGCAGGAGAGACGCCAGCTGGCAGAAGAGCTATTGGAGACGAAGCGAAGACTGTCTCCCTTTGAGGTCGCCTCATACGGCGCGGACAACGAACAGCCCTCCCTCGGCAGTACCCGCAATCTTCAGGAATTAGGAAGCGGTCTGAAACAGTGTTATGTCTATGTGGTGGTGAAGAACAACTACTACGGCGCGCGTGATCAGAACATAGACTTCGCCATTACGGTCACCTGGCCCAACGGACAGAGCGCCACCGCAAAAAACAGACGACGCATCCAGTCTACGGAAGAGCGGTATATCTACTCCGGGCGCTTCTATATGACCAAGAACGGCACGCTTCCAGACGGCGAGTATAGATACCAGATTCGCGTCAACGATCAGTCCGTCGGTCAGGGGTCCTTTACAATACCGTAACCAGAGACGGCTTTCTGTCTATTATACAGTGATGCCGCCTGCCGACAATCAAACAGGGCGCGTCTGCGCTTCGCCAGAAATTGACAAAACAGCCCGTAAAGGCTATAATTCGGGTCAGTTTCCTATCTATTTGATTATTGTGGGAGAGACACACAGAATGGCTTTTGACGAGACGGAGCCGCTTCGCACTCGAATTCAGCAGCTAGAGCGCGATCTGACATCTCGCAATCAGGAGATTTCGCGCCTTCAGCAGGAGATCGCAAGGCTCCAACGAGGCATCAAAGCCTCCGAGGTAGCGACCGAACCCATTGGATTGAGCGAATTTGAGGATACGCTCCGCCGTCTGGTTCAGCGCGTCGCGATGATCCTTCAGGCGGAGAAGTGTGTCATCCTGATACTCAATAAAGAAGAGGGAGAACTGGTCGCCCGCTCTCCCGCCTACGGCATTCACGACGGCGATCTGGCGCAGTTCCGGGTGAATATGAATGAAGGAGTCTCCGGCGAAGTCTTCCGCACAGGCAACCCCGCCGTCTTCCATGACGCTATCTCCGATCCCCGCACCATCAAAGGCATTATCGAGCAGTTAAACATTCGCAACGGCGTGATCGTTCCCCTGATCATCGAAAAGCGGGACGACGATAACCGTGTGCTGGATCGCGTCACCATCGGTGTGCTCTCCGTCTACAACAAGCGCTATGGCGGCGAGTTCAACGAGGAGGATGTGCGGCTGCTGGAGCGGCTGGCGCGCAACGCGGCTTCGGTCATCGCCAACGCGCAGATGTTCCAGGAGTTATCGGAAGAGCGCGAGAAGCTGGCGCATACCATCGAGAGCCTCTACGCTGGCCTGATCCTGATCGGCGGCAACGGCAAAGTGATGCAGATGAATGCGCGCGCCCGCCAGATTTTCAATATCAAGCACGATCCTATCGCCAAACCCTATGCTGAGGTTATCCGGCACGAGAAAGCGTTAGAGAGCCTGAAGAAGATGCTCGATGTGGCGGAGGTCAATACCAGCATTTCGGAAGAGGAAGAGGACGGGCGCGCCGCCGAAGAGATCGCGGTCGCAGACCCGGAAACCGAGGAAGAGCGCATCTTTCAGCTTCATGCGGCGCAGGTGCGCGGGGAGGATCATCGCCTGATCGGAACGGCGGTCATTCTCAACGACATCACCGACATTCGCAATCTGGAGCGGATGAAGACCGAGTTTGTCGCCATCGCCGCCCATGAACTGCGCACTCCCATGACACCGATCAAAGGCTTTATCAGCATGCTCGCGCAGGACGAGTTCGACTCCTTCTCCTTCGACGAGCGACGGGAGTATTATGAGATCATTGAGACCAATGTGGACCGTCTCGGACGCCTTATCAATGATCTGCTGAACGTCACCCGCATTGAACGCGGCATCGCCATGCAGCTTTTCTGGGAGACCGTGAACCTGTCGGAGCTTGCCGCCTCTGTCTTCGAGGTTCAGCGCGGAATGACCAACACCGAGCGTCATACGCTGGTTCTGGACAGTAAGCCGGAAGCCGTCATCGCCACGGTCGGGCGCGATCAGTTAGAGCAGATACTTCAAAACCTGGTCAGCAACGCCATCAAATACTCCCCCGAAGGGGGCGAAGTGCGGATCATCATCCGGGACGAACCGGAAACGCAGACCGTCCTGTGCGGGGTCAAAGATCAGGGAACCGGCATTCCCGAGTCAGCGCAGAGCAAGCTGTTCAAGCCCTATCGGCGCATCCACAACCCGAAGACCGCCAGCGTGAAAGGAACCGGCATCGGGCTGTTCCTGGTGAAAAATCTGGTCGAGGCGCATCACGGAAACATCTGGGTAGAGAGCCAGATGGGCAAGGGAACCACCTTCTGGTTCCGAATCCCGAAAGCCCCGATAGAGAACGGCGAAGGCGACGTGAAAAAGTAGCGCTTTCCACGCAAATGCCCGTATCGCCTTCATACCTCTCTCGCTCCGTTAATCGGATATGTGAATGATGGAACCGAAGGTAATCTCCCTCTCCATCCAGCGCCTTCCAGAAGCGCAGGATATCCCCCTGCCCTCCTATGCGACCGAAGGCGCGGCGGGTTTTGATCTCTATGCCGCCATTCCCGACGCCATCACGATTCAGCCGATGCAGCGGCGGCTGATTCCCACCGGGCTACGCATGGCTATCCCGTCAGGCTTCGAGGGACAGGTTCGCGCACGCAGCGGTCTGGCGTTGAAAAAGGGACTCGGAATGGTCAATGCCCCGGGAACCATTGACAGCGACTATCGGGGCGAGATCGGCGTCATACTCATCAACTGGAGCGATGAACCGCAGACCATCCGGCGAGGAGAGCGTATCGCGCAGATGGTTATCGCCCCGGTAACACGCGCAAAACTACAGGAGACTGAGATGCTGGAGGAGACGGTTCGCGGCAGCGGCGGTTTTGGTCATACCGGGACCTGATCTCCCGCCAGAGAACATTTCGGTCAGGAAAGTCGTATAACAGATAAGCCGGACTGCTTCTCCGGATAATGCGCGCCGCAGCCCCTGCAGCGAAGAGAACGGAAAATGATGGATTCTTCATCCTCTGCTCCAGCCCAATTCGGCGGCAAGGATGCCGAAGCCCTGCTCGCCGCCGCAAATCTGGCGCGTATGCGCCGAAGATGGCAGGAGGCAGAATCGCTGTGCGTCGAGGTGATGCGCCAGGATCCCAACAATATTCATGCGCACTCGCTGCTGGGCGATATCTACCGCGATCAGAATCGTCTGCATGATGCAAAGCAGTGGTATCAGATGGCGCTCGATCTGAACCCGGAAAGCGCTGCGGACCGCGCCAAGCTGACTGAAATCGAGCGGGTGGAGGCGCGCCTGTCCAATCAGAACGCGCCATCCTCCCCGCCAACTCCCCCGCTCTCCCCACAGGTGGGAACGCAGAAACTGCTCGGAGTGTCCCCGGTCGCCTGGGTGCGCGGCTTAACCATCGTCTCGGTGGTGTTTGCGCTTGCCGCTTTTGCATTGATCGCTTACCTCTGGCGCAATCCCGCGAAAAAGCCTTCGCTTCCAACGGGAACCATCGCCTCGCGCCCCGGCGGAAGCCCCGGCCCACAGGGAACCATCCCGATGCCGGGTCAGTCTCCCCCATCCTCCACGCTCCCGCCGGGAAATATCCCGTCGCCCGGAATGAATCGCTCCCTTACATCCCCCTCTATCCCTCTGCCCGGAGCATCGGAAGGGACGATGACCGATCAGGAGATCAGCATTCGCGACCATATCCACAGACAGGGGGTGCTTTCGCCGGAAACCAGCGTCAGTCAGGTAACCGTGGATCCCAATCAGCAGAGCGTCTCGTTGACCCTGACGCGAGTCCAGCACGGAACGGTATCCTCGATGGCGATTCTGCGAGATACGATCATTCGCGACTCGATCCAGTCGTCGCAGGCTCTCTTCTACGCGGGATCACAGTTTCAACGCGTTCGCATCAGCTACCGCATGAGCATCGACTCCAACCGCCCGATCCCTCTCTTCAGCGGCGATCTGGATCGCGCTGCCGCGCAGAATGTGCAGGGAAATATGGACACCGATCAACTGGCGAACCTGTTCACCAATCCGCAATGGGCGCAGGGACTGGCTCCGCGCTCCACCCTGCCACCCATGCCAGGAGAAAACGATCCGAACGCGCCAGACACGAATCAGTAACCTTCTTTCTCCGGCGCGAATTCTAGCATGGATCGCCCTCGGCATTCTCGCCGCCTCCTCCACATGCGCGCAGACGCCGACCAATCGCCCGCCGGAGAAGTCTCCCTCCGGCAGAGAACTCACGGTCGAAGACCTGCTGCCGCCAGCGCGTCCTGAGGTCACCGCCTATAACAACACCTGGTACACGCACTATTTCGCGCGTGCCGGCTGGTCATTTCTGGGTCTGCTTCTGCTCCTCCGGATGGGAATCAGCGCGCGTATTCGCGCCTTTGCAGAGCGGAAAACCGCCCATGGTTTCCTGCGAATCGCACTCTATTTTTCGGTCTACAGTCTGCTCCTGCTCCTCTGGATGCTTCCTTTGAGTCTGATCGGGTATCTGATTGAACGCAGCTACGGCTTTGCCACGCTGACCCCGATAACCTGGCTGCTGGATCGCGGGCGAAACTACCTGCTGGGACTGGTCTACATTCCCGTCATCTGGCTCGGATATCTCCTGCTGCGCCGTTCTCCCCAAAGATGGTGGCTCTGGCTCTGGGCAGGTCTGATCCCCGTCTCCTGCTTCACCACGATTATCTACCCCATCGTAGTGGATCCCCTCTTTAATCGCTTTCAACCGCTGCCAGACACGCCGATACGTCGCGATCTTCTGTCGCTGGCGCAGCGAGCCGGGATCGGGGAGGCGCAGGTCTTTGAAGTGAATATGTCCGAGCGGACCACCAAGCTCAACGCCTATGTTACCGGGATCGGACCGACAAAGCGAATCGTGCTATGGGATACGACCCTGCGAACCATGCCGGAAGAGGAGATCCTGGCCATCATGGCGCATGAGATCGGTCACTATACCCTCAAGCATATCTGGTGGGGACTGCTACTTAGCATACTGGGCGGATTCGTGATCCTGTGGCTGCTCTCCCGGCTCTATCCGATGGCGGTGGCGCGCTTCGGAGCGCGCGCAGGAATACGCGATATCCACGACATGGCGGGCTTGCCTGTCTTTATGCTGATCCTCTCCGTCATTCTCTTTCTTCAGACGCCGGTTGAGAGCGCGATATCCCGCTATATGGAGCATCAGGCGGACCGATACGGCATCGAACTCTCCCGCATGAACGAGGCGACCGCGCGCGCCTTCGTTTCCTTACATAAGCAGAACTACTCCGACCCCGATCCGCCTCGCCTCTTCGTCTACTGGTTCTACTCGCATCCGCCGATACGGGAGCGTATTGCGTTTGCGCTCCGCTACCGTCCGGTTCCCTGACTCCCCATTCCCTGTCCCTTCCCCGACAACATAACATTCGCGCATATACCGTTTCAGATATATATGCATCGCTTTACGGGTTTGCTATAATGACAGAGGTTCGCGCCTGCCATTTTTCAGGCGCGCTCTATGAACACCCTCAAGGGAGATGGCGATGTCAGAGAACTATTCGCGTCGTGACTTTCTCAGAGCGACCGGAGGCGCCGCGCTTGCCGCCGGATTGGGCGCGACCATGCCTGTCGGTTCCACAGAAGCCGCCCCGCGCCGCGTCAGCGCCGCCGACAAAATTGTTCTGGGCTTTATCGGCGTAGCCGGTCGCGGGAGTCATCTGATGGACTGGTTCATGCAGCATCCCGATGTCGAGGTCGGGGCGGTCTGCGATGTCCATCAGCCGCATCTAGACCGCGCGGTACAGCGCACTGGAGGCAAAGCAAAGCCCTATAAGGATTTTCGGAAACTGCTGGAGCAGAAAGATATTCATGCGGTGGTGATTGCCACTCCTCCGCACTGGCATGCGCTGATCGCGATTACCGCCTGTATGGCAGGGAAAGATGTCTATTGCGAAAAGCCGATGTGCCGCTACCCGACAGAAGGTCGGCTGATGGCGAAAGCGGCGCGCGACAACCGCTGCATCACCCAGGTGGGCACGCAGATTCACGCAACGGAGAACTATCATCGCTGCGTGGATGTGGTGAGGTCCGGCGCGCTCGGACAGATCACCGCCATCCGCAATTTCTGCACCATGAACGACAACTCGGAAGGGCTGGGCAATCCCCCCGACTCCAATCCTCCGAACGGGTTGGACTGGGACTTCTGGCTGGGTCCCGCTCCCCGCGTTCCGTTTAACATCGGTCGCTTCCGGGACGGAATGCACCGCTACTTCAAAGACTATGTGGACAGCTGGCTGCACGAACTGGGTCCGCATATCGTAGACCTGCCGTTCTGGGCGATGCAGCTCGGTCAGCCGATGGCGGTCTCCGCTTCCGGCGGGCGGTTCAATACGAAGAGCATCGCCGACGTTCCCGATACGCTGGATGTGCTGTGGGAGTTTCCCAATCTGACGATGACCTGGTCGCTGATGCAGACCAACAGCTTCCATTTTGGCGTCGGTGCGCCCGGACCGGGACGGCGTCTGGGCATCACCTTCCACGGGAAGAACGCGACTCTGCTGGCAAACTACGGTATGTGCGATGTTCTCGGCGAGGACGGGAAGCTGGTTACCGGTCAGTCCTATCCGGACGTGACGAAGCCCTCGCCCGGACATGAACGCGAGTTTCTGGACGGGATCAAGACACGCCAGCAGCCCTCCTGCAGCTTTGAGGCGCACCTGCCGCTGCACGTCGCGCTGAACCTGGCGCATATTGCCCTGAAGACCGGGCGCAAGCTGCGCTGGGATGCGGAGAAGTTTGAGGTGATCGGAGACCGGGAGGCGACTCGTCTCTGCACACCGCAGTACCGCGCTCCCTGGAAGCTGCCGAATCTGGGATAAGATCGGAGGTATGGGAACGCGCTCGAAGATATCCGGTAATTTGACGAGCCGTAATTATATGTGATTCTCCTTCTGCTTATGGAAAAATACCAGTGCCGATGGGATGTACGAGCCACAAAGTGTATCCCATTCAGAAGGGAGCGATAGAGTGAGCAGTATGGCTATGAATGAAAGACGACCAGAAGAGGAGGCGATCAAGCTCACTAAGCGCGAGATCGAAGTTCTTACACTGGTAATAGAAGGAAAATCAAGTAAGGAAGTGGCGGATATGCTCTATGTCAGCAAGCGCACCGTAGACTTCCATTTAGCGAATATATATGATAAGCTGCAGGTTACCAACCGAGTTCAGGCGTTTCGCCGGGCGGCTCGCCTGGGACTGATCCCCTTTGACCCGTTGTCCGGGGATGCTTGACGGCGTTCCGAGCGCTTATCCAAACTGAGCCGCCCGTGCCCAAATTATCGGCACGGGCGGCTCAGTTTTACAGGCTTTTCCGAACCACAAATCGCCCCTACTACGATCTGCCCGCACGCTCTCGCGCCATCGCCACAAAATAGGCGTGAACCCGGGTATCGTCGGTAAGCTCCGGATGGAACGCCGTACCGAGAAGATGCCCCTGCCGAACCGCTACAATCTTCTCTTCGAACCTGCCAAGAATCCGCACTGAATCGGCAGCTTTCGTCACATAGGGCGCGCGAATAAAGACGCCTCGAACAGGCGGCTCCCCGATCTCCGGCAGCGCAATATTCGCCTCAAAGCTGTCCACCTGCCGCCCGAAGGCGTTGCGCGCAACAGCAACATCCATCACGCCCAGCCGCAGTTGATCGCTCTCCTCGATCTCCTTCGCCATAAGGATCAATCCAGCGCATGTACCGTAGAGAGGCATTCTGTCCTCCGTGACACGCTGAAGAATCGCCTCATCTACCCCGAAACGCTGTATCAGCTTGCCGATGGTCGTGCTCTCGCCGCCGGGAATAATCAGCGCATCCGCCGCGAGAATCTCTTTCGGACTGCGAACCGGCAGCGCTTCGACGCCCAGAAGCGTCAGCATTTTCTGATGCGCCTCAAAATCCCCCTGAAGCGCCAGAACTCCGATCCTCAGTCTCCTCTCCTCCGCCATCCGGCTCCTCCTCACTCAAAGCGTTTATCTTGCCTCTACTTCTGCTGTTCGAAGTAGAAGACTCCCTTCTTATTCGAGGTCACGACATCCAGCCTGCCGTCCCCGTTCACATCGGTCACCGTAAAATGCAGCCCCACTCCCGAATCGGTGTCTATCTGATGACGCACCCAGAGGATTCTGCCCTCTTTCCGCTGCAGTTCATACCAGTAGAGCACGCAAGGCGCATTGGGCTGCACATCGCCGTTCGGGCCGTGCGCCCAGAACCGTTTTCCCGTGATGATGTCCTTCATCCCGTCGCCGTTAATGTCGGCAAGTTCCAGCGCGTGCGACTGCGACCAGGTGTCGTCTATCACATGCTGAACGAACTCCGGTCCCTTCTCTCCTTTTTTCTGTTCGAACCACCAGACGCCGATATTATGCGCGCTGCTGGAGATGACATCCATCAAGCCGTCATTGTTGACATCGTAGACATACATGGAGGCGCAGTCGGGTCCCAGATTGGCGGGCACAAACTCCCATTTCCCATTGCGGCGATCTGGCGGAGCCAGCCAGTACCCCCGTGAAATGACAACATCCTTGCGACCATCCTTATTGATGTCGCCGATCCCCAATCCATGTCCCGGAATCTGCGGACCGTTCTGCGGATCGCTGATCAGATATGCTTTGAAGTCCTTCTGCAGATCCGGTCCCGGCTCGTACCAGGCCATGCTGCGGTCATTATGCTGAAAAACCAGCACTGGCTTGCCGGTTCCCAGCAGATCAGTATACGCGGGGTTCTCATTGGCAGCGCTGGGATAGACGGGACGCTCCTTCCAGGAGCCAGGCTGACCTTTTGGATTCTCGCGCCAGAACGCGTTCGCGCCGGGAAAACCGAACACCACCTGATCGAGCCAGCCGTCGTTATTGACATCTTTGGCGAAATTCAGGAAGCAGTTGCTGTATCCGGTCGCCGGATCGAACTTCTGCAGCGGGGCGATCTCATGCGGGTTCCACTTCGGACCTTCGTACCAGAGGTTTCCGGCGAGTATGTCCTTTTTCCCATCGCGATTCATGTCCGCGACAGTAACGCCCTCGGAACGAAACTCCGTATCTATCACGATTTTCTTGAAGGAGATGGAAGAGCCGGGTCTCTGGATCTCACGCCCCGGAAGCGACATCCATAATAGCAGCGCAATGCAGATGATCGGGAGCATTCACTTCTCCTGAGCAGGCAGGTTATCTCCATTATACTCCATCCTCTCACCCTGGATACCGGGACGCAGGGAGACAGGGTGATCGTATGGAATATGATGGCGTATGACGAAAGAAAAGCACGAGAGGGAGGTTTTTCATGCCTGAGAATATCATACTGCTTCCGCAGCCGCGCAAATTGGAGAGCCGGGAGGGACTTCTGCCTTTGCGAACCGGTCAGTCTATTCGATTGGTCGCGCAGACGCCCGCCGCCGTGAAAATGGCGGGAGCGGTGGTTCAGAAGGCGGTTCACGAAGCAACCGGCTGGCAGTGGAGCCTGATTGCCGGAAAGAGCGGACCTTCAGAAGGCGTGTGCGTAACCGTTGAGGTCTCGGAGGCAGACGGCTCCCCCCAACAAGGCTATTCCCTGATCGTTTCACCGCAGGGAGCGGTGATTCGCGGAAGTGACGCCGCAGGCGCGTTCTATGGAGCGCAGACTCTCGCGCAGCTTATCCATCAGTTTCCGAATGCTCTGCCATGCGTGAAGATAGAGGACTATCCCGACTTCCCTGCGCGAGGCGTCATGCTGGATATCAGCCGGGATAAGGTTCCCACGCTGACGACGCTCTTTGAACTGGTAGACCTGCTCGCTTCCTGGAAGATAAACCAGCTTCAACTCTACACGGAACACACCTTCGCCTACCGCTCCCACCCGGAGGTCTGGGCGGAAGCCAGCCCCATCACCGGCGAAGATGTTCTGTCTCTGGACGCCTACTGCCGTGAGCGATTTGTGGAACTGGTTCCCAACCAGAACTCCTTTGGACACATGGATCGCTGGCTGAAGCTCCCCCGTTATAGACCGCTGGCAGAAGCGCCTGACGGATATGAGTATCCCTGGGGAGGACGCTCCGAAGTTCCCTTCACCCTCTGTCCCGGCGATCCCGGCAGCCTGCTTCTCATCGCCGACCTCTTCGATGAACTGCTGCCTCACTTCTCCAGTCCCCTGTTTAATGTCGGCTGCGACGAGACCTGGGACTTAGGGCAGGGACGCAGTAGAGCGAAGTGCGAGGCGCGGGGAGCCGAACGGGTCTATCTCGATTTTCTGCTGAAGATATACCATCTGGCGAAGGAGCGCGGTCGCACGATGATGTTCTGGGGCGACATCATCCTTCACCGTCCAGAACTGATCTCGGAACTGCCCTCCGACGCCATCGCGCTGGAGTGGGGATACGAGGCGGATCATCCCTTCGATAAGGATGGCAGTCAGTTTCAGCAGGCGGGAATTCCCTTCTATGTCTGCCCGGGAACCTCGTCCTGGAACACCATCGCCGGACGCACCGACAACGCCATCAGCAATCTGAAGAACGCGGCGGAGAACGGAATCAGATACGGCGCAATCGGCTATCTGAATACGGACTGGGGTGACAACGGGCACCTGCAGTATCTTCCAATCAGTTATCTGGGCTTTGCCGTCGGAGCCGCCTATTCGTGGGGCATGGAGGCGAACCGCTCCCTGCCTATCGCCGACGCCCTCTCCCTGTATGCGTTCCGAGATTCCGCGAATGTGATGGGGCAGCTTGCGTATGACCTGGGGAATGTCTATCAAAAGGCGGGCAAACTGCCGGGGAATGCTTCCGCGCTGTTTCATATCCTGCTGCACGGAAAGGGTTACGATTTCGCGCAGCAGGGCATCACGCTGGAGCATCTGAATACGACCGAAGCCGCCGTCCGCGAGATCATCGGGAAACTGGATCGGGCGCGTATGGCCAGACCGGATGCCGCGCTGATTGCGGAGGAGTTTCGCAACGCGGCGGAGATGCTTCTGCACGCCTGCTACTTTGGTCGCAACGCCCTCTCTCCCGGCTCCATCTGCCCGGCGGAACAAGAGGCGCATCTGCGCGCCCTTATCGGGGCGCACCGGCGGCTCTGGCTGGCGCGCAACCGTCCCGGCGGATTAAGCGACAGCGTTCGAAGGTTAGAAAACCTGAGCGAACAGGCTCGATAGAAGACTGACGGCAGGCAGGATCGATATTGTCTTCTTTGACCTTGCCTGCCGAAAATTCTCCCTATCTCCCCTCCACCAGATTCTCCAGCGCGCCGGGGAGCAGATTAAAAATGACTCCGAGTCCCTGCGCCCGCGCCTGATAGGAGATGCCTATCTCCATACAGTCGAAGCGTCTGCGAATGCTGAAGAACGTATCGTAGGCGCGTTTTCGCTCCAGATCGTACTTCACGCGCAGTTCGTACCCCCAGTGCGCCCCGATAAAGCCATAACGCAGGCTCAGTTCATGGCGCACATCCTGCCGGTCAAACAGGAAAGGCGTCGTGCCGAACGACTGTTGATACCGATACGCCGCTCCGACCAGCGTATTCGGGCGCAACAACACATCGGTTTCAACCTCCGGCGCAAACAATGTATAGCGCCTGCCTCCCTCGTAGAGATTCACCCAGGTAGTGCCACCGTAGCGAATATAGACCGGGCCGGTTATCTTGAAGAGAGGACTGGTCGCATCCATTCGCGCTCCCAGTCGTGCCGACTCCGCGCGGGAAGGTCTCTCCTGGATATACGCAAGCCCGATCTCCGCGTTGACCAGCCAGAGCGAAGGGCTGAGAAATCCCTGACCGAAGGCGGACTGCGCTTCCGGTCGCGTTCCGGGAGGCGTCTCCGGGGAGGCGGGACGATTCAGCAGATTACGAAAGCTGACACCGATCTCCGGCAGACGGCTGACCCGCAGATCGCTGCGCTTGCGGTTATAGACAAACCCGTTGGAGGTAGCCAGCGCATAGAGCGAAGTACGCGGGCGATTTTCAGGAAGATCGGCAGCGCTGGCGAGAAGCGCCGGGTTCGATTCAAGCGCCGTGCGCTGCGGATTATCGGTAAAGAGGCGGCGGGAGGAGGGAGGGGGATCATCCAGCTTCGGCGATCCCAGGTCGCTCTCATAAGTGATGCTGCCCTGGGGAGTGCGTTTCAGGGAGAGTTGAATATCGTAGTCCCAGAGAACGCGGGAGGTGTTTAGCAGTTCATTGCGAAAACGAAACTGTATCCCCTCCTGTTTGGAGTAACCGGGCAGCGGGATCGGGTTCTGGACAGTGCGGCGAAAACTCTTTTCAAGAAACGGCAGAGAGATCAACCGGGTTCCACCCAGCCAGATCGTCACATCGCGAGCTTTGACCTTTTGCCGCTCTCCCTGCACCTCGACCTCCCGCGCCGTAATTCGGTAGTCCGGTCTTCCGTGTATACAGGTGGTGAACGACGCCCCCGTCGCTTTCAGGGTCTGACCGGACAGAAGGTCTATTTTATGACCCTTTAACGATAGATTGGCGACCTTCGTCTCCGCGTTCATCACCGTCCCGGTACGTTCATCGGGTGAGAACTGAAACTGTTCCCCCGTCAATACGCCCTCCGAACGGGTCAGCTTGATCTTCCCTCGCACTTTGATTATGCTGTTAGGGCTGCCCTCTACATCATCCGCTTCCAGCGTCGTCACGCTCTTCTCACCGGTGACCGGATCGGTAAACTCGAACAGGATGCGAATGGGACTGGCGGAGCGAAAAAAGTTATCGGTCGGCTCCCACTCCAGCATCCGAAATAGATCGATCGTCACATTGGTCAGTACCGGCAGAGGCTTCGCCTGCTGCTTCTGTGTCCGGGCATAAGCCGGAGTCGCGCCCGTCGTCCAGAGGAGCGTTCCAAAGAGGAGGACAGGAAGCGCCCATTTGATCCTGAACGCAATCGCCCCTCTCCGCCACCAACCCATAATCCGCACGCGCCCCTTCCTTTCCGCCTGTATTTCACCGCGTTCTCCTTTAGATTAGCGGTCACGCGATCTGCCTCCTCCCTGCGATATACCGCAGGCGATGCCGTCCATAAAGAAAGACGCGAAAAAGGTCTGCACGGACGCGGGCAGATACATACGATCATGGCAGAAAGAAGCCTGACACCGCGTCACCGCTTATTTTCGCGCCAGCCGCAGAGAGCGTGAAAAACCGTCCATGACGACTGCGCATAGAAACGATGCCCTTCCTCGCCCACCACCAGTCGGCAACGATCCGGCGCACCGGCAGCCGCATAGATCGCCGATATCTTTGCATACGCCGATTCAACGCCTGCGATCGGAAAGATAGGGTCCTGTCGTCCGGCGACCACCACCAGCGGACGCGGCGCGATCAGGCATGCCAGATCGTCCAGGTCGAACCAGCGCAGAAAGCCGGGAATGTAGTTATCCATGCAGTGGTCAATCCTGGCGATGGATTCTCGGAAGGTGCAGACATAGCAGGAGGGCATGGCGATACGAACGCGCGGCTCCAGACAGGCGGCAAACCAGGTGATCGTTCCGCCCCCGGAGTTGCCCATACAGCCGATCTTTCCGGCGTCTATCTCCGAGAATTCAGCGAGCGCATCAATGGCGCGGCTCACATCCCAGACGCGCTCCCCGATCATTGTTCGTCCCAGCAGCAGCGCCGTCATACTGGCATGATGGCATCCATGCTCTATATACCGCGCGGAACCGGGGCGCGAATCGCTGCGCTCTCCGAAGCATCGCTGCTCCAACGCCAGCGCGGCATATCCTTCGCGCACCGCCTGAAGGGCGAAGTCTCGATCTCCTCCGGAAATAAGCTGCTCGTCCCCCTGATATTTCGGTCTTCCCAGCGAAATATGCATTCCGGTAGAGTGCCCCTGCAGGCATATCACGACCGGGAACGGTGGAGTTCCGCGCTTCGGAACAAGTAGATGGCAGGGCACCTCCGCCTTCTCTTCGGCGGTAAAGACAAAGCGCGTCTCATAATACTCCTCCCACTCCTTCACGTATTCGCGTTGAACATTGAGCGGAACGCGCTGCGGCATGGCGCCGATCAGTTCTCGCAGCTTCGTCTCGACTCGATGCCTCCAGGTCTCAAAGCCTTCCGGTGAAGGATAGGCGAGAGCGCTGTGAATGGTATTCAGCAGGTGATCGTGACAGGATTCCGGTGAATAGTTGCTCATGATCCTCCTCTTTCGGCAAATATCGATCGGAACTCTCTGAGCGACAGAGAGGTTTCCAACGATCTTACGGCGTAATAGTACGGCGAATGCTGTGTTAATCCCCCCTTGAAACGAAAACTACCTGAATTACCGGAGACAGGATAATCTGCTTCAGAGTTCGGGAACGAAAGAGAATTCGCTGTGATCAGCACTTCGCGTAAGATGGTTTTCGGGCGGTATGATTACGCTTCGTTCCTGAGCTTTATCGCCTACTCCTCCTGTTCGGTGGTCATTCCCGTCTCGCTGGTGTCGCTGGCGCGCGACCTGAACTTCCGGCTGGAGTCCGGCGGATTGACGGCGGGCGGCGCGCTGCATCTGGGACGCACCATCATGATGGTGGCGGCGATGCTGCTATGCGGTTTCCTGGCGGGTTTCTGGGGAAAACGACGCACCTATGGCTTTGCCATCCTCATCATGGGGATCGGGATGAGTCTCTGCGCGCTGGCTCCCGCCTACAGCATCCTGTTTCTGGCGCTGGTGGTCGCCGGAATTGGAGAGGGAGTCATTGAAGGGCTGGCGACGCCTTTCGTACAGGATCTCCATCCAGAAGAACCGGGACGTTATATCAACTTCTCCCATGCCTTCTGGTCTGTTGGAGTCGTCATCACGGTGCTTCTGACCGGCGCTCTCCTTTCGTATGAAGTCTCCTGGCGGCAGATTATCGTCGGGGTAGCTCTCTTTTCCCTGATTCCCGCCGCCATCATCCTGCTGCCTGCTCGCCCGGAACACGCCTACCCGGATCACGCCGAACCGCTCCATCGCATCGTGGTCTGGAACCATGCCCTGACCATCATCCGCATCCCTCGATTCTGGCTCTTCTTTGCGGCAATGTTTGTCGCGGGCGGAGGCGAGTTTGCCCTTACCTTCTGGTCTGCCAGCTATATCCAGTTGAATTTCGCTTCCACTGCCTGGGCAGGCGGCGTCGGAACCGCTCTCTTTGCGGCGGGAATGGTGCTGGGACGCACCGGATGGGGATACCTGCTGCATCAGCACCATCTGCGAGGGTTAATTATCGGCTCCGCGCTGGCCGGCACGCTGGTTACGCTGTTCTTACCGGCTCTTACCCATCTGTGGCTCTTTATGGGCGCGTTATTTCTTGCGGGAATCGCGACCGCGCCGTTCTGGCCCAGCGTACAGAGCCACTGCGCGGATCGCCTGCCCCAGACTGATACGACGATGCTCTTTATCCTGCTCTCTTGCGCGGGAGTGCCAGGCTGCGGCTTCGCCGCCTGGCTGATGGGCTATATCGGCAACCACTTTGGAGGGCTGGGCGTCGCCTTCTATCTGGTTCCGGCGTTCTACCTGATACTGGCACTACTTATCGGATACGACTGGCTCTCGCGAAGAACCTCCAAAAGCTGATATACTCTTAAATAGAGTTTTTGTCGCGCTCTCGACGGAGGCGCAGCGTCATGACCGATTCGGAATTCGAGAACAACCGCCTGCAGGAAGCGGAGGAGCTGCTTCAACGGCTGCGAAGCCACGACTATCGGGTTCGCGCCGCCGCCGAGCAGTCTCTCAGGCACTTCGGTCCGAAGATCGTCGAGGTGATTCTGCGGGTTCTGGAGGATGAGCCGCGCCGACGAAGAAGAAGACGCGCCATCACGATCACCCTCTCCCTGAGCGCAGGTCTGCTGGTCTTTTTGGGCTTTCTCCTCGGCCTGCATAACCTCACCTACGGCATGGTTCTGGGTGTCTGGATCGGGTTCGGACTCTTCTATCTTCTCTGGTCGTCGGATCGTTTCAAGAATATCACAGCCGGTGAGACCGCCGGAGTTCTGGCGCAGTTTGACGACCTGCGCGCCATCGGTCCGCTGCTGGAGGCGCTCAACTGCCCGGAGCCGGATGTTCGGGTGTTGTCGGAGTTGGCGCTGGCGCGCCTGCTTCCCCGCCTGACCGCCGCCGACGCCTCTCTGCTGAATGAAGAGCAGTATCTCTGCCTTTTCCGCGCACTCCACAGCCGGTATACCGATCTGGTGGTCGGCGTCATCAGCGCGTTTCGCGTGATCGGCGATGAGCGCGCCCTGCTGACCGTTCGTCAACTGGCGGAGCGTTCCCCGCGCACTCCCCGACAGCAGTTTATCCATGATGCCGCGCAAAAGTGTCTTCCCGCGCTGCAGGAGCGGCTGGAGCGGGAGCGCGTTGGAAACGTACTGCTACGCCCCGCTTCCCAGCCGACAGAGATGCTTCCCCGCCCCGCTGTCTACGATCCTGAACACGCTCCGGAGAGGCTTGTTCGCCCCTATCCCCCTGCCGATGAACGTCCCTGAGGAAAGGGCAGGAACGCCTGCGCTTCATACCGAAAAGCCTCTCATAAGGAGGAAAAGATGATGACGGTTCAAACCCTGGAGACGCTCCCTTCCACGATGCGCGCCGTGCGCTGCGTCGGTCCCGAAGACTATCGCTTTCAAGAGATGCCGGTTCCTCTTCCCGGTCCCAGCGAGGTTTTAATCAGGCTGGATGCCTGCGGAATCTGCGCCTCGGATGTGAAGTGTTTTATCGGCGCGCCTCTCTTCTGGGGCGATCCGTTTCGAAAACCCTATGTGCAGGCCCCGGTTACGCCCGGACATGAACTGATCGGGACGGTTGTCGCGCTTGGCGAAGGCGCAGCCGAGAAGTATGGGCTGGCCCTGGGAGATCGCGCCATCTCCGAGCAGATAGTGCCCTGCTGGGAGTGCCGCTATTGCAAGATGGGCAAGTACTGGCTCTGCAGCGTCAACGATATCTATGGCTTTCATCAGTTCACGCAGGGAGGCATGGCGGACTATATGCTCTTCCCGGCGCGCGCGTTAAACTATAAGGTTCCGCATGATCTCTCCGTTGAGAAAGCCGCGCTGATCGAGCCGCTTGCCTGCTCGATGCACGCCGTCGAGCGCGCCCTGATCGAGTTCGGAGATGTGGCGGTGATCGCAGGAGCGGGGACGCTGGGGCTGGGAATGGTCTCATGTGCGCGGCTGAAGAATCCCGGTACGCTCGTGGTTCTGGATCACTTTGATAATCGTCTGGAGGTCGCCCGCAATCTGGGGGCGGATGTGGTCATCAATCCCTCAAAAGAGGATGCGCAGGCGCGAGTCATGGAGCTAACGGACGGTTACGGCTGCGATGTCTATATCGAGGCGACCGGACACCCGGAGGCGGTGAATCAGGGGCTGCGTATGATCCGCAAAGCGGGCAACTTCGTGGAGTTCTCCGTGATGAAGGAGCCGACCACCTCCGACTGGACGATCATCGGGGACAGCAAGGAGCTTAACATCTACGGCGCGCATCTGGGTCCGGGCTGCTATCCGAAAGTGATAGATTATCTTCATCGGGGTCTGCTCAATGTGGACGGGATCGTCACGCACGAACTGCCTCTGGATAAGTATCTGGACGGTTTTCACATGGTGATGAGCGGCAGCGGTTCCATTAAAGTGCTGCTCAAGCCGTAACTGATGAGGGCAGTTCGCCACTGTCGTGAAAAAACCTGTAAAAATCGAACGCTCAGGGTTGACTTTCGAAAACTCGTTGTGATATAGTATGCGTTGCGTCTGGAAGACAGGCGCGTTCGCGCTTTTCGGAGCGTGTATCTGCACCCTGACAGTGAAATACGGTTTGATTGAGAGCTTTGCGTTGTACTTACTGGACGCCAGGTAATGATGTACCATCTCCAACGATTAGATCAGGCTTTATGCCTGTTCGATACGCTTTTTTTGGAGAGTTTGATCCTGGCTCAGGACGAACGCTTGCGGCGTGCCTAAGAAA
>CAYSDM010000062.1:0-28354 GCA_964429855.1 uncultured Chthonomonadaceae bacterium | reverse complement strand
GACCAATCGCCGCCAGTTTCAGCATCCCGCCGTCCGCCGTCTGATCGTGCATACGGAGGAAGACCGCCGCCGGATGATCGCCTCCGGGCTGGACGGTCGGCGCATTGTGACGGTGCGCCACGGGGTTCCGCCTGCGCCTGCGCTGCCCCTGCGCGAGGAGGCGCGCCGCGCGCTGGCGGTCGAAAACCGATTTGTCCTGACCCTCTTCGGCTTTCTTTCACGTCGTAAAGGACACTTCCTTGCGATACAGGCATTGAAGTCTCTGCCGGAAAATGCCATACTTCTATTGGCGGGTGGACGACACCCGGACGATTTCACCTCCTATGTTGCTGATCTGGAGGCGTTGATTGCGCGAGAGGGACTGTCGGAACGCGTTCGGGTCACGGGGTATCTCTCCCCGGAACAGGTCGCGCAGGTGATGAGCGCGACCGATCTGGTGGCGGCGCCGTTTGTCGAATCGAGCGGATCCGGCTCGCTGGCGATGGCGTTTGCTTGCGGGAAGCCGATTCTGGCGTCCAACATTCCGCCTCATCGGGAGATGGCGGAGGAGACGCCCGGCGCGTTATCGCTCTTTGACGGCGGCGATTCGGCGGCCTTTGCGGCGGCGGTTCTGGAGGCGCAGTCTGATCCCGACGCTCTGGCGGCGATGGCGGCGGGCGCACAGCGATATGCGCGGACGCACTCCTATGCGCGCATGGCTGTGGAGACGGTGGAGGTCTATCGTGCAGTGCTGGGTTCCTGAGAAAGAAGAGGGCTGTTCGGGGGAGCATCCGGTTCTCTCCGATTCCCTCCGCGCTTTCCGTCTGCGCGGGAGCGAAGAAGATGCGAATCGGAATTGACGGGCGCGCGCTGACCGGGCGGTATACCGGCGACCGAACCTACTGGCTGAATCTGCTGCGAGCCTACCTTCAGCGTTGGCAGCAGGCGTCCGGAGACTGTCCTCACGAGTTTATCGTCTACAGCCGCCTGCCGGTTCCGCAGGATGCCCTGCCCTCGCTTCCAAACCTGACCCTGCGAACGATCCCCGCCTCCAACGACCGTCTGTGGACGCTGCTCACGTTTCCGCGCGCCCTGAAACAGGACGGCGTAGACCTGGCGCATACGCAATACACGACGCCCCTGCACGCCTCCTGCCCGATTATCACCACCGTGCATGACATCTCTTTCCGTCTCTACCCGGAGTGGTTTCCGCGCAAGCATCGCCTGCTGATGAATCTGACTGTTCCCGGCTCGATGCGGCGCGCCGCGATGGTCATCACCGATTCGGAATCGTCGCGCCGTGACATCCTGCGCCTGTATCGGCTGCCATCGGAGCGCGTGATCGGTATCCCGCTGGCAGCGGGACCGGAGTTTGTGCCGATTCAAAAGGAGATTGCGCGCCGGAGGGTGAAAGAGCGATTCCAACTGGATTGTCCCTATGTGCTGTCGGTCAGCGTACTGCAGCCGCGCAAGAATCTTCCGTTGCTGATGGAGGCGTTTGCGCGCGCGCGCAAGCAGACCGACCTTCCGCACCGGCTGGTTCTGACCGGCAAACGGGGCTGGGGCGTGGAGGGGCTGAATCGCCATGCAGCGCGGCTGCGTCTGAACGATGTCATCGTCTATACGGACTACGTGGAGGATGCCGACCTGCCCGCGCTCTACTCGGCGACCGATGCGATGGCCTGGACCTCCCTCTACGAGGGTTTTGGGCTGCCGCCATTGGAGGCGATGGCTTGCGGCGCGCCCACGCTGGTCAGCGAAGCGCCCGCGATGCCGGAGGTGGCGGGAGACGGCGCCTGGGTGCTGCCGATTATGGACGCTGTCGCCTGGGGGAGCGCGCTGGCGCGCCTTCTGACCGATGCGCCGCTTCGCGAAAAGTGGAGCGAACGCGGGATTCGGCGCGCTTCCGCCTTCAGTTGGGAGCGCACCGCCGCTCGCACCCTCGCCATCTACGATCATGTGGCGCGTCGGCAGGGCGAAGGGATGCCCCGTAAAACGCACTGAAACAGAAATTGAAGATCAAACGCCATGATTGATGAACTGCTTCTCAAACTGCTTGCCTGTCCCGCCTGTGAGGACCGCCCGCCGCTTCGCCTGGAAGGCGAGGGACTGGTCTGCGATCAGTGCCATCGCATCTATCCGGTACGCGATGGCATTCCGCATGTGGTGGTCAGCGAAGCGACCCTGCCCGAATCGTCCGCGCCTGCGGAAGAGAAATAGCCTCTTCATCCTCTCTGGAGGTTCGTCTATGCAGCATATCTGCGTGTTACACGGTCCGAATCTCAATCTTCTGGGCGTTCGTGAGCCGGATGTCTATGGTCAGGTGACCTTCGATGAGATGAACCGCCGCATCAAGGAGCGCGCCAAAGCGCTCGATATGGAGGCGCGCATCTTTCAGTCCAACAGCGAAGGAGAGATCATTGACCTGATTCAGGAAGCCATGAAGTGGGCAGACGCCATCCTCATCAACCCCGGAGCCTATACCCACTACGCCTATGCGATCCGCGACGCGCTGGTGGCTTCCCGCCTGCCGATTGTCGAGGTGCATCTGACCAACGTTCACGCCCGCGAGGAGTGGCGGCGCCACTCGGTTATTGCGCCGATCACCACCGGGCAGATCATCGGTTTCGGGATGAACGGCTACCTGCTGGGGCTCGCCGCGATCAAAACCCTGCTGGACGAGAGCCACCGTTAGGCTTCCCAGAACATTCGCATCCAAAATCCCGCAAGAGGAACCTGAAAATGACCAATGAAGAGGCGCTGGCGCTGTTTGAGAGGGCGGGGGCGCTGCTGAAAGGACACTTCAAGCTCTCGTCCGGTCTGCACAGCGGACAGTATCTGGAGAAGTTTCGCCTGATGCAGGATCCGCGTCTGGCGGAGCCGATGTGCGCGGAGCTTGCGCGGCGATTTTCCAATGAGAATATCGAGGTGGTGCTGGGCCCGACGACGGCGGGGATCATTCTGGCGTATAATGTGGCGCGGCATCTGGGGGTCGAGGCGCGTTACGCCGAGCGCGAAGAGGGAGCGATGACGCTCCGACGCGGACAGACACTTGCCTCCGGAGCACGTGTGCTGGTAGTGGATGACATCCTGACTACGGGCGGTGCGGTGCGCGAGTGCGTGGAGGTGGTTCGCAAACACGATGCCGTGCTGGCGGGAGTCGGCGTCCTGGGCGACCGCAGCGGAGGAACGGTGAACTTCGGGACTCATTTTGAGGCGGTTCTGACGGTCTCCATCGAATCGTTCCCGCCGGAATCCTGCCCGCTCTGCGCGCAGGGCGTTCCGCTCTATCAGCCGGGAACAAAGGGGCTTTCCAGGTAGAAAAGAGTGCGAAGATAGACGCGCACGCAGGGCGGATTGTACGATCCGCCCTGCGTTGTTGTACGGCTCATATCATATCTATGACACACTTCACAGCCGAAGAGCGAACATAATAGTAGGTCATGTCGTCCAAATAGATAGACTGGCGGAGCAGCAAGTCTCCCGGTCTGCATACCAGATGCTATGGTTCCACAGGAGGATAACCATGTTTCTCTCAGCTATCTCATCTCGACGTAAAAGCGTTTCGTTCTTCACCTGTGCGCTCGCCTGTGCTGCCCTGACCCTTCCCGCGTTCATGCCGACAGCGAACGCGCAGGAGGTCGTAACGAAAGGCACGCACTCTTTCGGACCCTTTGAACTGGAGCCTGCGAACCTGATAACCAGTAAGCCGGAAGACCGAGTTCAGATCGGTCTGTTGCTGCCGGCGGTGCAGAAGGTGCGGGAGGCGGCGGCGCGAATACAGATCGTCACGGGCGATGGAACACTGGCGCTGGAGCTTCCGGTGCAGATGGGTGATGGCAGCGTGCGAACCTCTTCGTTCTTCGACATCTTTGTTGAACTACCTTCCAATGCGCGAGGATACTACACGCTGGTGGCAGTGGAGCGAAAAACGGGACGCATGTGGAGGCGGATGGTGAAAGGCAACATGTTCAGCGTGCTCCTGCTCCCGGCGGTGCAGAAGGATGGCAAACCGATCCTGCCGCTCTCTCTGCATGCGGAGAAGCGTGGCGTGGAGACGGCGCTGATGGGTGACGGCAGCGTGCGCTTCATCTCATTCCGTCAGACACTCAACGCCCTGCGTATCGAGTAGAACACTCAGCCGTCATATCGTTATCGGGACGCCCAGTCGGGAACATGCAGCCCCTGCATGCTCAGCCTCTCCTGATCCGGAACAGGAGAGGCTCTTTTTTTTGACAGGTCACGCCTCTGGGAGGCACTGCTGCAGGTAACGCAGGCTCTGCGAAGCGATTGTCTCGGGATCGGGGGAGTAGTCGAAGACCTCGACGGAGACATAACCCGCGTAGCCTCTGGCGTGCAGCGTGGAGAGGATCGGCTGAAAGTCGGTCTCTCCAAAGCCCGGTCCGCGCCGGTTGGCGTCATTGGCGTGGACATGGGCGACATACGGGGCGTAGTCGGCGATGAGAGCGGGGAGAGGACGCCCCTCGGATGAGGCGCTCTTGACATCAAAAATCGTCTTTGCCGCTGGATGGTTCAGGCGGCGCATCAGCGTAACCGCCTCCTCCAGCGTGAGGAGGAAATTGGCTTCCGGGGGAGGGAGCGGCTCCAGGCAGATCGTGATGCCGCCCGCCCCGGCGCGATCCAGAGCCGGACGCACCGACTCCATAAAGCGTACCGCCGCCGTCTCCGCCGTCTCCCCGTCGGGAACCTGACGCTGCTTCGGAGAGCCGAAGACCATCACCCTGCCGCCTAAGTCCGCGCAGAAATCCGTCAGCGCGACCAGATAGTCGGCCGTCGCCTGCCGGACGGCGGGATCGGCATCGGTGACGGACAGACCTTTCGGCGAGACCAGCAGCCAGTGCAGACCGACGACCTCCAGATTCACGCGCTCCGCCGTCAGGCGAATCTCCCGGCGCGCCGCAGCGTCCAGGGAGCGGATATCTTCCGCCAGCGTGAACGGCGCGATCTCGATGCCGTCGTAGCCCAATTCCGCCACAAAACGGCACGTCTTCTCCCAACTCCAGTCCTGAAACGTCTCATTACAGATGGCGAATTTCATGGTTTTGGGTGTTGCAGGCGCGCTTCCCTGCGTCTGCCTGCAGTTGGCTCCTACAGGGGGATTTCGCCCTCGAAAACCTCTTCCGCGGGACCGTTCATCATCACCCGGTTATCTCCCGTCCACTCGATCACCAGATCGCCGCCGGGGAGATGGACGCGCACATGTTTGCCCGTCTTATTGTTGAGCGCGCTGGCGACCACTGCAGCGCAGGCTCCGGTTCCGCAGGCGAGCGTGATTCCGGCGCCGCGTTCCCAGGTTCGCAGAATGATCTCCGAACTGCTGCAGACCTGAACGAACTGTACGTTGGTGCGTTCCGGGAACGACTTATGGTTCTCGATCTGCGGTCCCAGCCGCTCTAGATCCATGTTCTTCACATTGTCGTCAAAGATAACAACATGCGGATTGCCCATCGAGACAGCGGTGATCTGGAAGCGGCTGCCATCCACCTTGAGCGGCTCTCCCACAACCCGCTCCGAGTCGTCGCCGCGCATCGGTATCTCTGAACGGCGCAGGCGCGGCTGCCCCATGTCCACCCGCACCGACTCGACCTTTCCGCCGCGAGTCAGCATCTTGATCGTCTTGACGCCCGCTTTGGTCTCCACCCGAATCTGCGGATCGCCCAACAGTTTCCGGTCAAACAGATATTTGGCAAAGCAGCGGATTCCATTGCCGCACATCTCTGCCTCGCTTCCGTCCGGGTTGAACATACGCATCCGAAAGTCCGCCACTTTGGAGGGCAGCACCAGAATCAGCCCATCGCCGCCGATCCCGAACTTGCGGTCATTCAGCTTCCGACTGATCTCTGAAAGCTGCTCCTCCGGGATCGGCTGCGTCAGGCAGTTGATGACCACGAAATCGTTGCCAATCCCGTGCATCTTGGTAAATTTCACGACAAGACCTCCTACCGTTCAGGCTGCGCTGCCTGTCTGATACAACTGCGCGGGCGTCGCAGCCCGGCGCGTTCCATGCTGCTCAGTCCTCGTCCAGTTCTGCAGCCACTCCTGCCGTCTCCCGCTCCTGAGACTGCGCCTGATGATCGCGATGCGCCTCTCCATACATGCTGACGGGACGCATCGGCACGATCGAGGTGACGGCGTGTTTGTAGACCAGTTGAGTCGCCCGTCCGGGCGAATCGAGCAGAATGGTGAAGGCATCAAATCCGCGTACATTGCCGCGTAGTTTTAAACCGCCCAGCAGAAAGATGGTCACCGTGATATTCTCTTTGCGGACCTGATTCAAAAAAAGGTCCTGCAGATTCAGTTGCGGCTTGCTCATTTTGTATGCATCCTCCACCATCCAGAGCGTTCACATGAAATTGATTGACGTCTCACTGCAACCGCGTTCGTATGATTTCCGCCGCCTGCGTCGGAGTCAGATTCTCGACATCCACCCATACGATCTCCGGGTCTGCCCGAAACCAGGTCATCTGACGTTTGGCAAAGCGGCGGGTATTCTGCTTGATGGCTTCCACTGCGGTCTGAAAGTCACACTCCCCCTGCAGATAGGCGACCATCTCTTTATACCCCAGGCTTTGAAGGGAAGTGAGCGTGGGGCTGAAACCGCGCGCCAGCAGACGACGCACCTCCTCTTCGAGTCCGGCGGCGATCATCGCATCCACGCGACGGTCAATCCTCCAATACAGCGCATCTCGCGGCAGGGTCAAGCCGAATTTCCGGGAAAGGCGCGGTCTTCGGCGCGCCGCATCCTCTGCCTGTTGTACGGAGATCGGAATACCCGTTAGTTCCAGAACTTCCAGCGCGCGCACAATTCGCACCCGGTCATTCGGATGAATCCGCTCCGCCGCCTGCGGATCGGCTTCTGCCAGTCTCGCGTGAAGAACCGGCGTGCCCTGCTCCTGCGCTTCGGCATTCAGCCGGGCGCGCAACGCCGGGTTCGCCGGTGTCTGTGTCAGACCAAAGTCATCCAGAAGGACTCGCACATACAGTCCCGTGCCTCCCACGACCAGAGGCTGATGTCCACGTTCGCGTATGACGGCGAGCGCCTCTTCCGCAAGCGTTTTAAACCGGGCGGCACTGAACGGCTCATCCGGATCCGCCGCGTCCAATAGATAAAAAGGAACCGCTTCCCGATCTTTTGCATTCGGCTTGGCGGTTCCTATATCCATCCCGCGGTAGACCGCCATCGAGTCCGCGCTGATAATCTCGCCGTTTAGCGCCATTGCCAGATGGATGGCGGTATCCGTCTTGCCGGTCGCTGTCGGTCCCACGATGGCGATTACAGGAGTCTCTACATCCATCTCACTGCCGCACACATGCCCGCTAGTATAGCACAATCGCCCCGGCAGTGCAAACAGATCGGAGGGGTTTGGCGTCTATCGGCATCTATTCGGTACCGGGAACAGGCAGAGAGGATTAACGCCCGATGCCCATCTCATTCCACCTCACGCGCCGATTCTGCAGCGACTGCTCCAGCGCAGGACGAAAATCCGCCGGCGCGGAGCGCAACGCGCTGCGCAGCGCCGTCTCCGCTTCGGTTCCGGGGATCTGCTCCAGCGCGGCGCGCGCCTCCTCACGCATATCGGCAGCGGTCAGCATCGCTGCCACCGGCTTCACACTCCCGGATCGTCCGATACAGCCCACCAGGCGCAGCGCCATAGCGCGCAGCGCGCGCGGATTCTGCGCGTCGCCAGCGATGCGGCACAGAGCCGCCTGCGCGGATTCCGATTCTACGGCAGGGGCACCGGGACGGGTGGCGTTGAAGGCGATCCGTTGAATCGCCTCCCAGGCGGCGCGCGCCGCGCCCGGCGAACCGTCCCGACAGATGCGTCCCAGAAAGGCTATGGAGAGCGTTCCCGCCAGCGGCGCGCGCCGGATCGCCTCGGCGCGCGCGCGGCTGTCGCCATAGAGAACGTCGGCAAGAAGGGTCAGTAGGTCTACGGGTAGTGGCTGCATTCTCTCTTCCTCCTACAGCTTCCAGGGCGCGCGATACGGTTCGGAGAGCAGTTGATTGGCTCCCTCGTCCCCGATAAATCGCTCTTTCGCCATATCAAACCTTACCTTGCGACCGAGACGATACGCGATATTCGCCAGGTTGCAGTAGGTGATGACCTGACGCCCGATGTCCACATCCATCGCCGGACGCGCTCCGGTGCGGATGCAGTCCAGGAAGTTCTGCCGATGGCGTTCGGTCGGGTCGCCGGTCTGGGTCGGGTGCAGATAGATATCCACGCCGCCGGGAGGAACCTTGAAATTGCGCGCCTTCTCTTCCGTCGCGCAGCCGCCGTCGCCCCCGATCACGATCAGGCTGTCTCTGTCGCCGTAGTAGGTGGCTCCCCACTCTCCCGGCATACGGGGATTGGGCTTGCCGGGCTGGCTCCATGTGAGGGTCCAGTCCGGGTTCTTGAACTCCCAGCGCGCCTCCATCGTCACCGGCACATCGAAGCAGCCCGACAGGTGCGGCGTGCCGGTCGCCTCGCAGGTGACGACGCCCTTATAGGTGTCGGCGTTCATCAGCCAGCTTACGATACTGAGCGCATGGTTGCCCCGGTCACGGATGAAGCCTCCGCCGAAGTCCATAAACCAGCGGAAATTGAAGTGACAGCGAACCGGATGATAGTCCATCCATCGCGCCGGTCCCAGCCATAGATCCCAGTCGAGATTGGACGGCGGATTCGTGGACGCCCCCCAGTCGTTGGTGGTGAAGTTGTTCGGATGCCATATCTCCACGCGGCTGACCTTGCCCAGCATGCCGTTGCGGACGTACTGGCAGGCAAGGCGCGCCTCCGGGTTGGAGCGCCCCTGCGCCCCGATCTGCACCACGCGATTATAACGGCGGGCCGCATTGACCATCGCGCGCGCTTCGGCGATGGTGCGCGCCGTCGGCTTCTCGCTGTAGACATGTTTTCCCGCCTGACAGGCGTGAACCGTCATCATCGCATGCCAGTGATCCGGCGTCCCGATGAAGACGGCGTCAATATCCTTGCGGTCGAGAATGTGGCGGTAGTCTCTGGTCAGAAACGGCGTGCCTTTGGTCACCCTGCGTGCGGCGTTGGCAAGGTGATTGGCGTCCACATCGCACAGCGCCGCCGCATCGGAGTAGACATGGTGCTGCCCCATACCGCCCACGCCGATATTGGCGGTGACGATCCGATCGTTGGCTCCCGGACGCCCCTGCATGGCGAGGACGCCGCTCGGCAAGATATAAGGAATGGCGACGGTCGCCGCCGCGCCGCCCAGCAGTTCACGACGGGAAACAGCGCGTCCCTCGCGTGTCGTCGTCTGGTCGTCGGAAGACATCTTTCCGCTCCCCCTTTCGTCTCTCAACGTCTGCACCCTTGTGTTTCGACGCCTGCCCTCCGGTTCCCTGCCGACAGTCCGTATAGTTTCATCACGCGGGGGAGTTGGATGTAAGCCGATGGGAATATCCTGCCCGCGCGCCCTGCGTCTTCTTGCGGTCGTCTGAACGCATTCTCTCCTGTTTCACGAAAATTGTAACTATATTTGGGAAAATTCCCTTGACAGTCGCCTGAGAGTGTGATAAGATATACTGTGAAAAATTTCACGAAATGCTGACCCTCTATCATCGTTCGCATAAGCAAAGGAGGTTCTGCCACGATGATTCGGAAATCTATTACTTACTTCCCCCCTTGTTGATCGTTTGTCTGCTTGCCCTTGCCTCCTCGCTTCAGGCGCAGGAAAAACCTCGATGGGTAATCGTGTCGAAGGAGTACATCGGAACCAGCACCTAGACTCGGTATGACAGCAATAACAATATTCTCAGCACTCAGTCACAGGATTGGCCTCTTACTGGACCTCTGCTGGTTCCTATGGTCGCTTATGGCGTCCATCAGAAAGCCAGTGTCTCTTCCAGCGGCACCATCACCTTCATTGTTAAGTGGGTCTACCCCTCCAACAACAGCCCGGCTCCCAATCCCCCTGCGGAGGTCTTTGTCCAGCAGGATTCGAGCGCGGAGTGGATAGATATCGGCGAAGAACCCGATCCCAAACCCCTCGGAAGCGCGAGTAACGGTCTGGGGCATTCCTACGTCACATTCGATGTCGGCGGAAGATCACAGGGTTTCAGACTGACCAGGATGAATGGCAGCACAGGAGAGATATATGTTGCCTGCAATGTGAACGTGCAGGCAAGCCTTGAGGAGCCATCCAATACCGGCGGAGAACTGCAGGCGCGGATCAACTACGGCGCCAGGACGGTTGCTCCTGCCGACAACTACGACTTTAACTATCCGCCCGGATCCGACCCCGCCGGAACCACGCCGTATGCCACGACGGCAGCAAACTATCAGAACAAGCTGGACGGCACCACCGGCTACTACACGGAGGGGCGCTTCTACACCAACCAGTCGGCGCATCATGCTCTGGACCAGTTGAAGAAGACGGCGGTCTTCTTTGTATTCGGACATGGCGGAGCGATCATGCAGTCCATGCAGACCTTCTGGACGGGGACGAAGATGACCTACATGGTGCATCTGCCGGGGGCGAAGACCGACCTGATGCGTCAACACAACATTCCTGCCGGGGACATTGTGGTGCTGGAGGAGCAGCCTGCCGGAGCGTTCGAACGCGTCCTTCTGGCGGTCTTTCTGGGATGTGCGACAGGCTACGACAATCAGTCGTGGGGCTGTCCGATGCGAGGCGCTTATGAGAAAGGCGCGGAATGTACTCTGGGCTTTTTTTCCAGGATAGAATCCGATGGTCCCGATCCGATCAACAACTCGAATGATCGAGGCGCTCAGTACTGGGCAAACGCTTTCTGGAGCTATCTGTGTAAAGACGGAATGACTGTTGAAGAGGCCAAACGGCGTGCAACCAGTCTTATTACTAACACAACCAATGGGTTGCGACAACCCCGCACCAGAGGAAACACAGGACTACGGATTATCCCTGCCCGCTATGGAAATGGCAACGGAGGGTAGGAGGTACAGCGATGAAAGTCCAGTTCATACTCACAACTTGCTTCCTGCTGATCGGCTGCCGGATGCAGGCGCAGATATGGATCACCAAAGACGACGCCCTCAACGCTGTGCGTCGGTTCACCGGCGACGCTCAGCTCATAGGAGAGATCGGAGAACTCAAGTATGACGAGCACAACCCCTGCGACGATCCTTTCTATACTATCAGAGTGACTGGCTCTGCGTATGAGGGGCTGTATGACGTGAGAGCGTCCGATGCCGTCGTCATCGCCTTTCTCGCTCCAAGGCTGCATGACGACTTTGCCACTCCGAAACTGACGCGCCGACAGGCGGAAGCGATTGCTGTTCAGTTTCTCCGGCGCGTCTACCCGTTGTTCACTCGAAGCCGGTGGCGGGCGGTTCCCGACTATCAGATGCCCAACGTAGCGCACTACGGCTTCTCCTGGACACGGAAACTCAATGACTTCGGAACGCTCGCGCCGAGGGACGTCTGGGTGGAGATAGACGGGGTAGACGGCAGAGTGGTGACCTACTTCCGACCTGCAGACCGCCCGATCAACAGTCCGACAGTTCCCAGGATCAGCGCTGAACAGGCCAGACAGATTGCCGCGCAGCATGCCATCGTGGATGTCCGAAGTGCGCCTCTCAGGATATGGGAGTGTAAGGTCTGGGAGGATATCTACGGCATCCATACGCTGCGCTGGACCGTCATCCAGAACACCGATCCGCGCGATCCCCTGTATGGCCCCCACTATACAGTTGACGCGATGACGGGCGAGTATCAGGGCAAGTCCGTCCCCATCGGCTTTTCAACAGGCAACAGGATGAAGACTCCAGTCGTTAATACAGGAATCAAGCCCCTCTTTGATATTGCGCCGACCATTCGCATTTCGAGCGGAAGGGCCATTCGTCCGAGCGTTCGTCCTGTGTTACAGTCGGGTGTATTGTGGGTGCGTGTGGAGGCGCTGCGGGGTCTGGGGGTGGTGGTGCAGGCGGATGACAGGGGCGTGGAGATCGTTGTCGGCGAGCGTCGTCTTTGCGGGTCGGCGGCGGGGGCGGAGCGTCGGGGTCTGGGCTGGTGGGTTCCGCTGCGCCGGGTCTCCGAGGCGTTGGGCTGGCGGGTCGAATGGAGACATACGACCCGCGAAGCCGTCGTCTTCACGCAGGAGAGACGGTAATCAGGCTCCGACGCCGCTTGACGCACAGGAGGCAGCCTGCTAAAATGCGGGTATGAAACGGCTGCCTCCGCGAATCGCTGTTCTTCTTGTCATCTGCTGCCTTCTCCTGCCTCTCTCGCGCACGCAGGCGCAGGAGCCGGTGACGGTGCGCCTGTGGGGAAGCGGCGGGTTTGCGGTTCCGCGCAAGGACTCTACCGACCCCTGGAGCCGCGCCAACCGCGCCGTCATCGAGGCATTTCAGCGCAAGCACCCGGAGATACGGCTGGTGGTGGCGACCGGTCTGGAGGTGCAGGGACCCGCCAACGAATCGGGGCTGCTGATGGCGGTGGCGGGAGGGCTTGCGCCGGACGTGATGTATGTCAACTTCCGCCAGTTGGAGAGCTACGTTCAGCAGGGCTTTCTCTACCCCCTCAACGAGTTCATCGAGCGCGACCCCGCCGTTATGAACAAGATACATCCCGGCATCCGGCAGGCGATCACCGTCAAGGGGCGCATCTTCTCCTACCCCTACCAGCAGTTTGTTCAGGCGCTGTACTACCGCAAAGACCTGTTCCGGGACGCCGGGCTGGACCCCAACCGCCCTCCGAAGACCTGGGATGAGTTCTACCGGTACGCGCAGAAGCTGACGAAACCGGAAAAAGGGCAGTGGGGGTTTGGCTTCGACTCCGCGCCGCAGAGCACCTCCTACTGGTGGGTCAATTTTCTGTGGCAGGCGGGGGGAGAGGTGGTGAAGAAGACCCCGGACGACCGATTTGTCGCCGCGTTCAATACGCCGGAAGGCGCGACCGCCCTGCAGTTCTTCCGCAAGCTGCTGGTGGAGGAGTGGACTCTGCCCGACGGACGCAGACAGCGCGGCGTGGCGATCCGCACCGCCAGCCTTTTCCGCGACTTTGTGGAGAAGGGCAAGCAGGGGATGTGGTTTCAGTATCAGTCGGACGTGATCGCCAATCGCGCCACCGCCAACATCAGCCCCGCCCTCATCGGGATCGCGCCGATGCCCAAAGGACCGACCGGCATTACGGGCAACGAGATCAATGCCTCGATGTTCGGGATCAGCGCGCTCCAGAAAGACCCGAAGGTGCGCGCCGCCGCCTGGGAGTTCATTCGCTTCATGGGATCGGACGAGGCGGACGCCGTGCGAACAAAAGCCTATGTCGAGGCGGGGCTGGCGCAGGCGGTCAGCCCGATCAGCCTGAAAAAGCACGGCTACGAAGAGTTCGTGACCCGGATGAGCGATGAGTGGGTCCGTTCGATGGAGCAGCTTTTCCAGACCGGCAAGCCGGAGCCTCCCGGCCAGATGATCTACACGGAACTGGATCAGCCTCTCACGGAAGCCGTCCTCTATCCGGACCGCGACCCGAAGCTGATTCTGGATCGCGCCGCCGAAAAGATCAACACCAAGCTGCTCGATTTCGTCCCGGAAGATGTGATGCGTAAGCGTCGGCAGATCGCCTTCGGCGCGGTGACGGGCGGGTTTATCCTGATTCTGCTGGGGGTCTTCTATATGCTGCGCCGCCTGTCTCTGGGCGCGGCGGGAGACCCCGGTTCGCGCCCGGCGGGAATGCGAAGCTGGCGTTACCATGTTGTTCCCTGGTTTTTTATGGCTCCGGCGGTGATCTCGATCGCCGTCTGGGCTTACTTTCCGCTGGCGCGCGGTTTGCTGATGGCTTTTCAGGACTACAAGATCGCTCAGCCGCCTCAGTGGATCGGACTGGATAACTTCATCGAAGCCGCCACGCAGGAGACCTTCTGGTACGGAATCCTCAACAGCTTCCTCTATGTCGGGTTGAGCCTCGGTCTGGGCTTCTTCCTGCCGATCATTCTCGCGCTGCTGCTCTCCGAGGTTCCTCGCGGCAAGATGCTCTTCCGCACGCTCTACTACCTTCCCGCCGTCACCTCCGGGCTGGTGATTCTCTTCCTGTGGAAGCAGTTCTACGATCCTTCCGAGAACGGCTTGCTGAATCAGCTTCTCGGTCAGAGCGCAGGACTGTTGAACAGCCTGACGGGGCTGTTCGGGCTGCCCTGGAAGCTGCCCGAAACGGTCAAGATAGACTGGCTGGGCAATCCGAACGTGGCGATGCTGGCGGTGGTGCTGCCGGGGGTCTGGGCGGGAGCCGGTCCGGGCAGCATTATCTATCTGGCGGCGCTCAAGACCATCTCCGATGAACTGTATGAGGCGGCGGATCTGGACGGCGCGAGCATCTGGACGAAGGTGCGCATGATCACGCTGCCCTCGCTGAAGCCGTTGATCATCATCAATCTGGTCGGGGCGTTCATCGGCGCGTTCAAGGCGATGGAGAATATCTTTGTGATGACGGGGGGCGGTCCGCTCTACCGCACGCACACCATCGGACTGGAGATATGGTACAACGCCTTCATGTACCTGAAGTTCGGCTATGCGACCGCCGCCGCCTGGATCATGGGCGCGATGCTGATCGGCTTCACCCTCTATCAACTGCGTATCCTGCGCGATGTGCGCTTCAGCGCAGGCGGATAGCCGCTCTGCCTCTCCTCTCCTGCGTCTCCGTCAGGCCTATGCTATAATATCGTTGACCCCCGTACAGATGCGGGACGCAGGGAGACGCATGGACAACTATACTCAGGATCATATTCGCAACTTCTGCATCATTGCCCATGTGGATCATGGCAAGTCTACGCTGGCAGATCGCATACTGGAACTGACCGGGGCGATCTCCGAGCGCGATATGCAGGATCAACTGCTCGATACGATGGACATCGAGCGGGAGCGCGGCATCACCATCAAGATGACTGCCGTGCGGTTGAACTACGTCTCCGAAGACGGCGACCGCTACGAGCTGAACCTGATTGACACGCCCGGTCATGTGGACTTCACTTACGAGGTCTCCCGCTCGCTGGCAGCCTGCGAGGGGGCGATCCTGGTGGTGGACGCCGCGCAGGGGGTGGAGGCGCAGACCCTGGCGAACGTCAATCTGGCATACAACAGCGGCCTGACGCTCGTGCCGGTCATCAACAAGATTGACCTGCCCGCCGCCGAACCGGAGCGCGTGCGGGAGGAGATCGAGAATGTGCTGGCGGTCGAGGCGCACGACGCGGTGCTGGCGAGCGCCAAGCAGGGGATCGGCATTCACGAAATCCTGGAACATATCATCCACCGAATCCCGTCTCCCTCCGGCGACCCCGCCGCGCCGCTGCGCGCGCTGGTCTTCGACAGCCACTTCGATGTCTATCAGGGGGTGGTCTGCTATGTGCGGGTGGTGGATGGCGCGCTCAAGCCCGGACAGCGTATCCGTTTCATGGCGACCGGGAAAGAGTTTGAGGTCCATACGGTTGGCATCTTTCGCCCCAAGATGGAGACAACGGAGCAGTTGAAGACCGGCGAGGTCGGCTTCCTGACCGCCTCCATCAAGACCATCGGAGAGGCGACCGTCGGCGACACTCTCACCGACGCCGAAAATCCCGCCGCCGAGCCGCTTCCTGGCTACCGCAAAGCCAAGCCGATGGTCTTCTGCGGTCTCTATCCGGTGGACAGCAGCGACTATCCCGACCTGCGGGAAGCCCTCGCCAAGCTTCAATTGAACGACGCCGCGCTCTCCTTCGAGCCAGAGACCTCCGCCGCGCTCGGTTTCGGGTATCGCTGCGGATTCCTGGGACTGCTGCACATGGAGATCATTCAGGAGCGGCTGGAGCGCGAATTCGGGCTGGACCTGATCGCCACCTCTCCCTCCGTGATCTATCGGGTCAACCGCACCGACGGCGCAACGGAATGGATAGACAACCCGGCGCACCTGCCCAATCCGACCTATATCGCCTCCATCGAGGAGCCGTATGTAGACGCGACGATCTTCATTCCTTCCACCTATGTCGGCACAGTGATGGATCTGGCGCGTGATCGGCGGGGCGAGTTCGCCAGTATGGAGCATCCGGCGCCGGATCGGGTGATGCTGCACTATAAGCTGCCTCTGGCGGAGATTCTGCTGGACTTCTTCGATCAGTTAAAGAGTCGCACTCGCGGATACGCCTCCTTCGACTATGAACCGGCGGGCTACCGCGAATCGAAGCTGATCAAGCTGGACATCCTCATCAACGGCGAGGTGGTGGATGCGCTCTCCTTTATCACGCACCGCGACAAGTCCTATCAACGCGGGCGCGCGCTGGTTGAAAAGCTCAAAGAGGTGATTGAGCGTCAGCAGTTTGAAGTGCGGATTCAGGCGGCGATCGGCGGGAAGATCATCGCGGCGGATCGGGTCGCGCCCTTCCGTAAGAACGTTATTGCCAAGTGTTATGGCGGCGACATCACCCGCAAGCGCAAGCTGCTGGAGAAGCAGAAGGAGGGCAAGAAGCGGATGAAGCAGATCGGCAGCGTGGAGATACCCCAGGAAGCCTTCCTCAGCGTCCTGAAGATCGGGGAGTGAGAAGATGGCTGTCTTAAAAATCCATACGGCGGAGCCGACGCCCTTGAGAGAAGTGAACGCGGTGGTCTACGTCGGTCAGACTCGCGTGCCAATAGATACCGTGATTGGCGCTTATCTGGATGGCGCGGACGCGGATCAGATTGTCCGCGCCTATGACACGCTGGAACTTGCGGATGTTCATGCTGTCATAAGCTACTATCTGCGCCATCGTGAGGAGGTGGAAGCCTATCTGCAGCAGGGACGGCAGGAAGCCGCCGAGATAAGGCGAGAAAATCAAACTCGCTTTCCCACTGCCAGACTTCGTGAACGTCTCCTGGCGCGGCTGAACCAGGCAAAGCTGTCTCTCTAATGTTGAAACTGCTGGCGGACGAAAACTTTCATGGCGACATTGTGCGAGGGCTGCGCCGGAGGTATGCCGGATATGGATATCGAGCGTGTTCAGGATGTGGGACTTTCCGGTAGAGAGGACCCAGCCATTCTTGCCTGGGCTGCACAGGAAACGCGCATTCTATTAACGCACGATGTTCGCACCATCACACGTTTTGCTTACGATCGGGTGCGAGAGGGTTGCCTATGCCGGGAGTGGTGGAAGTCCCGCGCTGGCTTCCGACAGGGCAGGCAATAGAAGAGATCGCGCTGTTCGCGTTTGCCAGTATGGAAAACGAATATGAGGGGCAGGTAATCTATCTTCCCCTGGCAACGTGAACGATCTGTACAGAGACAGTAAAAGGTGGAGATACCCCAGAAAGCCTTCCTCCGCGTCTTGAAGATCGGGGAGCAGGTTTTTCAGGGATTCTATCGTAACTCTGGCGGCGGAAGAGGTATTATAATAACAATTCGCACTGTAGATGACATGCGCCCCTCATGCAATCCATTGACCTGCACGCTCATACTACCGCTTCCGACGGCTCCCTGACGCCGACCGAACTGATCGCGCTGGCGGCAGAGATCGGTCTGAGCGCCGTCGCGGTGACCGACCACGACACGGTGGACGGATTGACGGAGGCGCTGGAAGCCGCCCGCTCCCGCTCCCTTGAGTGCGTGCCCGGCATCGAACTCTCCATCGCCTACCGTCCCGGTAAACTCCACCTGCTGGGCTACTTTATTGACCCCGCCCATCCCGGTCTATGCGAACGTCTGCGCGTTCTCAAAGAGAATCGCGCGCGGCGCAATGAGCGGATGATCGCGAAGATGCAGGCGCTTGGACTTCCCATTACGCTGGAGGAGGTTGCGGCAGAGGCGGGCAGCGAGACGATCGGCCGACCGCATATGGCGCTGGCGCTGGCGAAGAAGGGGATCGTCGGCAGTGTGCAGGAGGCGTTCGACCGCTATCTGGCGGATGGCGCGCTCGCGCATGTTCCGAAGGACAAGATCGCGCTGGAGGAGGGGATTGCCCTGATCCAGAGCGCGGGCGGGCTGGCGTTCCTCGCACATCCACACACGCTTAAGCTCGCGGCCGACACGCTGCCTGCGGAACTGCTGCGGCTGCGCGAGATGGGAGTAGACGGCGTGGAGTGCTACTACAGCCAGTATGATCCCGCGCGCACCAGCCAGTTTCTCCAGTTGGCCAGAGAAGCCGGATTACTGGCTTCCGGCGGCTCCGATTTTCACGGAGTGACGAAGCCGCATGTTCGGCTGGGTTGTGTGGACGGAGACCGCCCCGCGCCTGCCGCGCTCCTTGCCGCCATGAAGGAGCGCCTGCGGGAGCGTTTCGGTCTCCCGATCCCGGAGCGCGAGTCCGCTCCGATCTCCGAAACGAACTCCTCGCTTGCCTCCGCCTCCGTTCCTCATCCCCGTTAGCCTCAGACGACCACCTTGACGCGCTGCCCCGTCGCTGACGACTCAATCGCCGAAAAGACCATTGCCAGGCTCTTGATATTGTCGTGACACTCGCCCATCGGCGTGGCGCCAGTCTCCAGGGCGTTCAGAAAGTCGCGCAGCGAGCCGGCGATGCCATGATGGTCGTTCTGTGCGATTTCGGCGGTGCGTGTCTCGCATTTCGAGTGAAAACCGCCGGGCTGCGTCACCACTTCCGCCACAATCTGGCTGTGCCCGTCCCAGGTTGCCGTTCCCTTCGGACCGACGGCGCGCCACTCCGATTCCCACGACGTGTGCCGTCCCTCGCTGCACCATGAGCCGCGATAGGTATAACGCAATCCCCCGGTCATCTCAAAGATCGCCGTCGCGCTGGCGTCTCCCTGATACCAGGACCACAACGGGTTGAACTCCTCGCAGTAGACGGCGACCGCATCCGAGCCGCTGATGTAACGCGCTGCATCGAAGGTGTGAATCGCCATGTCGAGCACCAGCGGGCTGGGCATCTCGTCCCGGAATCCGCCGAAGTGCGCCCCGATGTAGAAGTCGGAGTTAAGAATTCCGGGGTTTCCAATCTCCTTCACAATCAACTGGCGATAGGCGTGAATCCGGGGATCGTAACGGCGGCTCTGGCTAACCATGTAGAGCTTGCCCGCCTTCTCGGACGCGGCGACCATCTCCCGCGCCGCCTCCATCGAGTGCGCCATCGGCTTCTCGCCCAGCACCGGCAGCCCCGCTGCAAGCGCCTGCACCGTCACGTTCCGATGCGCCTCCGGGACCGTCACATCCACCACAAAATCGGGATGGGTCTCCGCGATCGCCTTGCCCAGGTCGTCCCCGGCGTAGATACCCGCAAACTCCAGTTGATCCGCCGCCTCCTGCGCGACCTCCGGGCGGATGTCCACCCAGCCGACCACCTCCGTCTGCTCACAGTCTTTCAGATTTTTACCCCAGGCGCGGCCCATGCCCCCCGCCCCGACAATCAGTGCTCTATATGCCATCTGTGTTCCTCACAGTTATTTTGTTCAACTCGCGCGGCGCAAGTCTTACCGCCGAAATAAAGTTCTCTCTCTGACAGCGTCGCGTCCTGCAAGCGATAAACGAATAGTTTAGGAGAGTACATCTACCTTATCTCTTCTTCTCAAGGCAGGACTACTACTTGCTGAGAGGCGAATAGATACAGCAATAGACGGGATAGAAGGCAACACTATGGTCAAAAATGTTCAAGAGTATCTTTTAGGCTATCTTGCCTGGTATAAGTCTGCTCAGTCTGCCTACTATGGAGGGATCCTTGTCACCAATGACAAAGGGGTGCCCAGAGAGTTTCGGCATACGAGTGGCATCTCTCCTCTACCGGTGCAATCTATCCTCTATGGCGATAGCTTAGAAATAAGCATAGGATCGGACGCCATCGCACCAGCGCTTATTGGAGCATTGCAACAGAAGCCCGATATTCTGCTGATCAATACGCAAGGACGTAAACTGTTTGGCAGGTTTGTTTCGGAATATCCTCCCGCAGCACTGATTGAACTTCTGGATGATCCAGAAAAAGCCTTGCCATACTCCCTTTATGATGGCGGTAACCTTCTCACTGCCTTATCCTTGAAACACCCGGGATCCAGTTCGGAACATCTATTTGCCTACCTTCACGATGACGATGATGAGAATGGTCACAACTGTCTCAATAAAGCTCAGAACACTATGAACCTGTACTCTCCGTTTCAACGCATTCACGATGTACTGCATTTAATTGATAAAAAAGGAGCTGGATTAGGATAGATAGAAAAATGCTCAGGCTTTTTCACGCACTGAAACAACGTTCAGATCGGCAAAATTCGGCAGTCTGCAGCCAGTTAATGTCAGCGGCATCGCAAAGGCCTCGGAGACGACTGCGATTCCGATCGTTGGTGGCACAACTGTTGCCAGCACCTAAGCTACCCCCCGTGACAACTCACGGATGGGTGCTCCGTATCGCCACAACGACTTATGATATTTCCATCCCTCGATTCCAATCTCCTGAGGTTGTTAGTTTTGATCTGGGTCTGCGATCTGTCGTGTTGCCTGTCATCTTCCGCATACTCGAAAAGCCAGCCTGCAAAGATTTCCCGCTGTCGTTTCATTGCAGTGTCGACGGGATTCGCTTCCGTAGAAAAGAATCGGAAGAGGAAACACATGTTCCTTTTCAGCCCCGGGAAGGAGAACAAAAGGCGTCTCGAAGTCCGCGATCAGCGGCTGAAAAAGAATGCAATCCATTCCAGGATATCTATGATCTGCTCTATCCTCCTCCTGACGACTTTGCATCCATCCATATCCGGCGGTTTGGTGACCTGAGACCTTATCAAATAGCGGGAGTTAAGTTTTTAATAGAGCGCGATCACGCCCTACTGGCAGACGATATGGGGCTTGGCAAGACCGCGCAGTGCAGTATCGCCATTGCGATTTTGCGACGCTGGGAGCGAATACAGAACGTTCTCATCATCTGCCCGCGTTCTATCGTCAGACAATGGGAAGAGGAAGCACGAAGATGGGGCGGGTTCTACCCGCGTGTAGTGGAAGGAGAGCAGCTTGTACGTCAGAAACAGTGGGCGAATAGTTCTGGTTTTGTGATGCTGGCAACGCCACATATTATACAAAGAGACATCTCTGACATTCAGAAGTGTCGTTTCGATCTTGTAGTCTGCGATGACATCACAATGCTGAAAAACTCCGGCAAGATTACAACCGCGATACGCAACACTCCTCGCATGCGTTCCTGGTGTCTGAGCGGCACTCCAATGGAGAATAAGCCGGAAGATCTCGCGAATACTATGGAGTTTGTGAAACCGGGGCTATTTTCCTATGAAGAAAGAAAAAAAGCGCCTTGGCGACAGGAAGTGCAATCACGTGTCAGGCCATTCTTCCTGCGACGCCGCAAAGCCGACTGCCTGTCGGATCTTCCTGAGAAAACCTATGTCGGACCTATCCGGATTGACATGGATGAGAAACAGCTTCGCGCTTATCGTGAAGTGGAAGAACAGCAGTGGCAGGCTTATCTTACATCCAGCGAAGCCGATAGAAGGGTTCATATCTTTTCGATCATCAATCAGCTTTTAAAGATCTGCAACTATGATGAGCGTTCCCGGGAGAGCGCGAAAGCGGAAGCGGTTGAAGAGCAGCTAGAGATACTACTGGGTGATGCGGGTGATAGTAAAGTGATCGTCTTCTCACGTTTCGTTGAAACGCTACGGTATCTGCAGGAAAAATGGGAAACCAGATTCCAACCGCTTCTGTTTCATGGCAGCCTGTCTGATAGAGACAGGGAGGAGACTATCAAAAGTTTTAAGAGTGGCACAAAACATAATCTGTTGCTAATGTCCACAAAAGCTGGAAGTCGCGGGTTAAATCTGCAGGAAGCCAGTTACGTGTTTCACTTTGACCGAACCTGGAATCCCATTGACGCGCTTCAAGCGGAGGATCGCTGTTGGAGACTGGGGCAAAAGCGCAATGTGTTCGTATATTCCTACATCCAGTTAGGAACGATTGAGGAGCGTATTCATGAGGTATTGACCGATAAAAAGGGGTTGTTTGGACAGTATGTCGACTCGATGGCAGAGGATACCGACTCTCTCGCGAAAAACCACTGGTCCCTAGAGGAGTTGGAGAACCTCATCCGCCCGGCAAATCCCTAACAGGCGCCTGCTGGTCAAGCTCACTCCTTGCTCTCGATCGCAGACAGCAGATCTATAGCGTAGACCTCGTTGAGCGTTCGCAGCGTCTCGTAGTGGCGGCGCGCGCCTGCCTGATCGCCCATCGCCAGACAGGTCATCCCCAGTTGAAAGTGGGTCTCCGGATTCTCCGGCGCAAGACGCGCCGCCTGCATAAACGCCGACTCGGCTTTGGCATAGAGCCGCAGCTTCTGATACGCCTGCCCGAGCAGCAGGTAGGCTTCCGGAGTCTTCTGCGACAGGTAGACCGACTGCAGCAGCAGGCTGACCGCCTCCCGGTACTGCCGCTCCCGAAAACAGGCGCGCCCCTCAAAGTAGAGCGAGATCGCGCGCGCAGAGTTCACCTCCTCGTCGGTCACCACGCCCTGACTGTATCGGCTGGCGGTCTCTTTCGCCCATCCGTCCGGGGTATAGACCGAGCCGTTCGCCTGCATCCGTTCCGCTTCCGTCGGGTTTAGCGGACCGTACGCCTGCAGCCTTTCGTAGGCGCGGTTAAGCTCCTTAAGCCGCTCCTCCGCAAGCCGCTGAGCGCGCGATCCCTCCTCCATGCGATCCGGATGCCACTCGCGCACCAGGTCGCGGTAGGCGCGTTTGATCTCCTGCAGCGACGCGCCCGGCTCCAGCCCCAGAATAATGTAACAACGGTCAATCTCGTGCATGCAGTTCCTCTCCCTGTTTCCTCACTATACCTCACGCCTCTGTGCATCGGGACGAATCGGGCAGGAACTTGCCCCCTGAAGCGAGAAACTGACGCTTACATTCAGAAAGGGTGGTTTACCGGACAGGGGGAAAAGATGGGCAAGCTGACCGGCAAAGTCGCGCTGATTACCGGCGCGGGGCGCGGTCTGGGAAGAGCCTACGCGCTGCGGCTGGCGTCCCTGGGAGCCGACATCGTCATCAATGACCTGCATCTCGATTCGGCCGCCGAGTTCGACGAGGAGTTGACCGCCGAAACGGTGATGGCGGAGTGCGAGGCGATGGGAGTGCGCTCTCTGGGCATCGAGGCGGACGTAACCGCGCGGGAAGCGGTGTTTCGCATGGTGGAGCAGACCGTACAGACCTTCGGGCGTCTGGATATTCTGGTCAATAATGCGGGGGGCGTGCTGCGCCCGGCGGAGCGCGGAGCCGCCTCGACCTGCCCGGAGGACGACTGGCGCTTCATTATGGACGTGAATCTGACCGCAACGGTCTTCTGCTGCCAGGCGGCGGCAGTCCCGATGAAGGAGCAGCGCAGCGGGAAGATCATCAACGTCTCCAGTCAGGCGGGGCTTCGCGGCAATCCCGACGGCTCCATCGCGCACTACTGCGTCGCCAAGGCGGGGATCGTCGAGTATACGCGCCTTCTGGCGGGAGAACTCGGTCCCTACAACATCAACGTGAACTGCATCGCTCCCGGCTTGATCCTCACCTCGCGCGCCAACAGGCAGTTCAACCGCAACAGCCCGGAGAACGTCGCCGCCGCCTCTGCCCGAATCCCGCTTCGACGGGTCGGTCTGCCGGAGGACTGCGCGAAGGTCGTCGAGTTTCTGGCGACCGATCTGTCCGACTATGTGACCGGGCAGTGCATCCCGGTCTGCGGCGGCATGGTGCTGTCGCCGTCCTAATCCGTCGTCAAGGTAGTTTGGATAGATGTCATTCTGCGCATATCACGGCTGTCCCTGTCAGCGCAGCCCGGCTGTCATTCTGAGCACATACTGTGCTGTCGTTCTGAGCGAAGCGAAGAATCTTAAGATGTCTCGCTGCGTTCGACAGGACAGCCATACAGACGGACAGGGAGACCCGGCGTCCGAGACGCCGAAGCCCATGACCGGATAGGCGCGCCGATCTGTCGGGCATTATGACGAAGCAAAAGGACAGTCTATCATGAAGATAAAGAATCTGGGACGCACCGGGCTGAAAGTCAGCGAAGTCTGTCTGGGAACCATGACCTTCGGCAATCAAGCCAGGGAGGAGACCGCCTTCGCCATTATGGACGCCGCATTGCAGGCGGGCATCAACTTCTTCGATACGGCAGATGTCTATCCGCTCGGAGGCGGACCGGAGCGGGTCGGCTTGACGGAGGAGATCGTGGGGCACTGGCTTCGTAAACGCGGAGCCAGAGAGAAGATCGTGCTGGCAACCAAATGCCGGGGAGCGATGGGGGAGGGACCCAACGAGCAGGGTCTCAGCCGCAAGCATATCCTGCGCGCCTGCGAGGAGAGCCTGCGCCGCCTCCGCACCGACTATATTGACCTCTATCAGTCGCACGCCCCCGATCCGACCACGCCCATCGAGGAGACGATGGCAGCGTTTGACGATCTGGTGCGCGCCGGGAAGGTGCGCTATGTCGGCTGCTCCAACTATCCGGCATGGCAGCTTGCCGAATCGCTCTGGGTCAGCGATAAACGCCACTACGCCCGCTATGACTGCGTGCAGCCGCGTTACAATCTCCTCTTCCGCATGATCGAAGAGGAGTTGATCCCGCTCTGTCAGGCGCACGGCGTCGGCGTCATCGTCTACAACCCCCTGGCGGGCGGGATGCTCACGGCGCGGTATCAGCGAGGGCAGGAGGTCGAGACGGGAACCCGTTTTGCGCTGGAGCACGCCGGGGAACTCTATCGGCGGCGCTACTGGAAAGAGGCGGTTTTTGAAGAGGTGGAGCGGCTGGCGCAGTTTTTTGATCTACGGGGCAAAAGCCTGACTCATGCGGCGTTAGCCTGGACCCTCGCGCAGCCGGGCATCACCTGCGCCATTGTGGGAGCGAGTCGCCCGGAGCAGCTTCAGGACAGCCTTCAGGGAGTCGGATTGACGCTTGACGAAGAGGAGTTAACGGCTTGTGACGCGCCCTGGTACAACCTGCCGCGCGAGCGCGATCCGCATATTGCCCGCCGCTAATTCATTATTTGCCATCTCCATCCATGGAGCAGGAAAGAGGAAGCCATGAGCGTATTGGACGCATTTCGGCTGGAAGGAAGAGTCGCCCTCGTTACAGGCGGAAGTAAAGGATTGGGACGCGCCATGGCGCAGGCTCTGGCGGAAGCGGGGGCTTCGATTGCCCTCTGCAGCCGTCATGGGGAGGAGGCGCAGGCTGCCGCAGAAGAGATTGCGGCGCAGACCGGACGTCCGGCACGCGGTTTTGAGGCGGATGTGATTGATCGCGCCTCTGTTGCCCGGTTGAAAGCGGACTGTGAATCGGTTTTCGGTCAGGTGGACATTCTGCTCAATAACGCCGGAATCAACATCCGCAAACCCACGCCGGAACTCGCCGACGAGGACTGGAGCGCGGTGGTGGACATCAGCCTGAAAGGATCGTTTCTCTGCTCGCAGGCGTTTATGCCCGGCATGTTGGAGCGAAAATGGGGGCGCATCGTGATGCTCGGCTCGATCCTCTCCTATATCTCGATTCCAGGACGCGCCGCCTACGCCTCCGCCAAAGCCGCCCTGCTCGGTCTGACCCGCACGCTGGCGCTGGAAGGCGCGCCACACGGGGTGACCGTCAACTGTCTCTGTCCCGGTCCCTTCGAGACGCCCATGAACCGTGTTCTGATGAACGATCCCGCTGCCTATCAGGCGTTTCTGGCGAAGATTCCACTCGGACGCTGGGGACAGCCGGAGGAGTTGGGACCGGCTATCGTCTATCTCTGCTCGAACGCTTCCGCCTTTATGACGGGGACAACGCTGGTTCTGGATGGCGGATGGACCGCACAGTAGTCTGAATATTTCGAGGAGAGTATCCCGGTGTCCAGTCAAAAACCTCCCATTCCCTTTGTTCTGACTGCCTATGGTCTGCCGCACGTCATGGGATACCTGAAGACAAAAGCCGGTGAATCGCATCCTGATCCGCTCGGTCCGGTCGGTCTGATGGATACCGCCGTCGAACTGGGGCTGAGCGGCGTGGAGATTCCGCTCTCAACCCGCGTGCCTTCCTTCGACGGGCAGTATGTGGAGACTGCGCCCCTCACGGCAGACCTGCGGGACGCGCTTGAGGCGCGCGGTTTGCGGATCGTCGCGGACTACGGCGCGCTGCTGGATCATGAGCCGGGGCATCTACGCGACTATCTGAAGACCGTTGCGCAGGTCGGCGCGACGGTGATGCGCGCCACGCTGAGCCATCTGCTGTGCGGGGATCGCCGCCCGATGTCTGGCGGATGGGAGGCGCATCTGCAGGCGGTCGCCGGACGTTTGCAAGAGATGCTCCCGGTCGCTGCCGATCTGGGAATCTGTATCGCCGTGGAGAACCATCAGGACGCCACGACCGATGATCTGCTGCGTCTGGCGCAGATGACGGGGAATCATCCGGCTTTCGGGATCACGCTCGATACCGGCAACCCGCTGGCGGTCGGCGAGGAGCCGGTGGAGGCGGCGCGCCGTCTCGCCCCGATTATCCGTCATCTGCACCTGAAGGACTACACCATCCACTTTGCTCCGGAGGGGTACCGGCTGGTTCGCTGCGCGGCAGGGGACGGCGTGATAGACTTTCCGGCGATCCTGGAGGTAGTCCGGGGCAACGGTCATGACCTGCTGCCGGGTATCGAGATCGCCGCGCAGGCGACCCGGACTATTCCTCTACTGGAGCCGGACTGGTGGGATGAGTACCCGCCGCGTCCGGCAAAACCGTTTGCGGAGGCGCTGCGCGTTCTCTGGGAAAAGGGGCGTCCTGCCGGGGAACCCTACTCCAGCGCCTGGGAGCGCGGAGAGCACTCCTCCGCCGTCAGCGCGGCGGAGTGGGATCTGGTCCGCCGCAGCGCCGCCTACTTCCACACAGTGTAGACGAATGAACACTGGACGGAGAATGCTTCCGTCCGGCGATTTATCGCGTATGCCGTCTGCCCTCGAATGCTACGGGGTCGCCTTTGCCTGTGCCGGGACGGTCCTTGAGACTGCCCCGTGCGCCAGACCATTCCTTCCATCGTGATCAAATACTCCCGGCGAACGCTGTCGAAGCGAGTTCTGAAGAACGGGCAGGCGCTCGAGATGGAGCATCTGTCAGCGGTGGCGCCGGGCACCGGGCAGCCGGAGCGCGTGGCCCGACTGCTGGGAGCAAGAAGCGGGTTTCGTGATTCGATTCAGACGCCCCGTCCCGATTACTGGATGGGACACTATGATGAGTGGGAATCGGAGTCCTGTGAACTGCTTGGAGATAAGTGTTATATTGTGCTCTGGCAGGAGGGGCATTCGATGTCCAGCGAAGAGGCGATAGCCTTTGCCATAGAGGATAGAGAGTCGCCGAAGGGATAGATCATGGAATGGGAAATCGCCATGAATTTTAACTGGCAGGAGAACGAGCAGCCCGCTGGAGAGCCGCTTGTACCGACAGTGGATGGGAGCGCGGTGGACGCGCGGCGGCGCGCCGTCTATCATTCTTATGAAGGTTTCCTTCGGCAGCGGCTTAAGGAGATGGATGCTGCGCGTCCTCAGCAGTGGTCACGCGACTACAGCAGTCCGGATGCCTATCGGCAGTCTATCGAACCGATGCGCCGCAAACTGAAGGAGATGCTCGGGTTCTGGGCGGAGCCGGAGGCGCGTCCCGCGCTGAATATCCAGAGCCGGGAGCCGCTTCTCGAAACGGACGATTTTCTGGCGATCAGGTTCTCGCTGGAGGTTCTGCCTGGGCTAGAGACTTATGGTCTGGAACTGCAGCCGAAGTCTGCGCCTCCGCATCCGGGCTTGCTGGTTCAGCATGGCTACGGCGGATCGCCTGAACTGGTTTGCGGCTTTACGCCGACCGCCAATGCAGCGGACTACGCCTACCGTTCGCTGGGGATTCGCGCCGTCCTGCGCGGCTACCGCGTCGCAGCGATTCACCATCCGACCGGATATGGCGCTAAAGGGGACACCGTCAACTGGTCGCTGCCCGGCTTTCCGAACTATCCCTCCACCTACGGCAAGAACCGATTACACCGTCTGGCGGTGATGGCGGGAGGAACGCTTTTCGGGCTGGATATGATGGCTTCCTCTCGCGGGATTGATTTTCTGATGCAGGCTCCGGGAGTAGATCAAAAACGAATCGGGATGTACGGACTTTCGCAGGGAGGGCAGAGCGCGCTGTATTTGCCCGCGCTGGATACGCGCATTCAGGCGTCTGTCTCCAGCGCCTATTTCAACTCTCGCACCTCCAAGCTGATCGGTCCGCACCGCGCCCTGACCTACCTCGACTCGACGGAGGAGGATAAGTTTTTTACCCATGTTATCCCGCTCTTCTCCGACTCAGATATCGTCTCCCTGATCGCGCCGCGGGCTTTTGCCGTTGAAGCGGGACAGATGGACAGCTCCGTTGATTTCGAGTGATCACAGGCGGTGTTTGCGCGGGCAAGTCTCCACTATGAAAAGCTCGGTCTACCCGAGAGGATCGA
>CAYSDM010000061.1:0-29891 GCA_964429855.1 uncultured Chthonomonadaceae bacterium | reverse complement strand
TGTTGGTGTGGTATATGCCCCATCGCGCCGAACTGAGCCACATGAGCCGATACTATCGCGCCGAACAGGTTCAGCCCGGTTCCCCGGAGCGGCTGCGTCTGAATCTGTATCACGGCTTTCTGGGGCATACCTATGGCGTGTTTCCCTACCTGTTCCGTCATACGCCGGTTCTCTTTCTGTTATCGCTGACCGGGGTCTGCCTCTGGACGCTGAATATTCGACGGGTGGCGGGGGAGCGCGACTCTGAAAAGGAGGATATGCTGCGCCCGGAACCCGTTCAGTATCTGGCGGCATGGCTGGCGTGCGGGTGGGGTCTGATGCTGTTGAGCAACTACTCGCCCAGCCGCTACTATGTCTCATTCTATCCGCCGATGGCGGCGCTGGGGGCGATTCTCCTGTGGAGGCTGCCGGAGCTATGGGATGCTCTCCGACAGAGACGCCTGCGCGCGGTGATCCTGCGCGGCGCTCTGATCTGGTTTATCGGCTACCATCTCCTCAAGAACGGATTCGTCCTGTCCGGCATTCGTCTGCCGCCCCTGACGCAGTCGCTGCTGCTCTACGGCCTTCCCGCGCTCGCGGCTCTTGCAGACAGGATACTCGTATCCCGAAGCGATATGCCGACGGCGGCGAGCCGGTCTCCCCTTGCCGCCTTCTCCGCGCTGTTCGCCTTCTGGCTCCTCTTCAACGCCTGCTGGCTGGGGCACTGGCTGGGCACAATGCGCTATACCCAGTACAACCTCTCGCGCTGGATGGAGGAGAGTCTGCCGCCGGGAAGCGTGCTTCTGGGAGACGTTGCGCCGGGCGTCAGCATGGACAACCGTCACCTGCCGATCAATGTCATGCCGAAACTGTGCAACGATCAGCAACCGGTCGAGAAGTTCGCCGGAAAGCCCCGTTTCATCGTGATTCTGGATGATGAGTTAAAAGCCAGGGAGCGGTTCTGGCTGGAGAACTACCCGGAGAAGGTTGCCCCGGAGCGAAGGATCAAAGCGGCGCGGGTCATCAAATTTCCGGTCGGCGTCTACCCGGTCGAACCGCTGCCAGAGGGCAGCGCCACCTCCAGCACCTCGGCGTCCTCGCTGGAGGCTTCGGGAACCGGACGCAGGTAGGCAGGCAGCCTCTCCCGGAAGGGTTGGAGGAGCAGGCGGGTCGTCGTCTCGTCGGCGGTTTCCGGGCGTTTCTGCGAGAAGATCAGGTAGCGCACCCCTGAACGGCGCAGCAGTTGCAGGCGCGACTCGTCGGTGGCGTTGGGCAGCAGGAAATTCCGCCACTGTCCCATCGTCTCGCCGAAAGAGGGGGTCTCTCCCCAGTGTCCGGCGTGCACCGGATGACCCGTCCATCCGGGCGCGAGGGCGGCGACCGTTGTATCCAGCAGCCCGACCTGCCGGTTCGGGGTCAGAACAATCCAGGGAAGCGGCTGGATCGGCGCGCCGGGGGGAGCGTTGCGCCGCAGCCAGTCCAGCGCCTTCGCCTCTCCCGCATAGAGATAGGGACGCTGAATCTGGCTCTGTGCGCGGTTATTCTGAAAGCTCTCCACATCCCGCAGCAGCGCCCGCAGGTTCGTGAGCGAACATAGCAGAACTGCTCCCGCCAACACCAGCGTCTGGTTGCGCCGCTCCCGCAGCCGACTCAGAAGCAGCGTCACCCCCGCGCCTGCAAGGATCGCCAGCGGCAGATGAAGACCCATGATCATCTTGCGCTGAAAGGGAACCGGCAGGTAGGCGACCGCCAGATTCATCACAGCCCAGACGACCAGAAAGAGGCGCGCAGAGGACTCGAAAAATGCCGGGGACTCGCCATCTGCGGTCGGCTCTCTGCGAATCGCCCCGTAGATCGCCAGCGGAACCAGCAGTCCGTATCCGAGCAGATACATGGTCGGCGCGGGAGAGAGCGTCTCGACGGCGACTCGTTTCGCGAAGACCTCCTCTGTGCGAACCAGATAGAACATATATCCGCTGGAGAGCGCGGAGAGACCGCCCGCTATCAGGGCGCGTCCCCATGCCCCTGTATCCAGCCGTCTCTCTGCCACGCTCTTCGCCGTCAGATACCCGCCCCACACCGCCATCAGCGTCACGATGTCATAGGTATGGATGTTGCCCAGCAGCAGTCCGCACAGCCCCGCCAGCAGAGCGTAGCGCGCCTGCCGGGTTCGCTCCGCAACAAGCATCCACCCGATCACCCCGACCATCAGCAGCAGCGAGACGACGAAGAGCGGATTGAGGTAGAGGCTGAGGAAGGTGACCGCCTCCGGCTGCCAGATGTCCGTCGGACCGGCGTTGCCCAGCGGCTGCCACAGCCCCGGCAGCCACCCCAGTCCCGCCGAAAAGCAGACCAGCAGGAAAGCGGCGTGTCGCGCCCGCGAGTCGCTCAGCAGCATCTCCAGCAGCCACCAGACCGCCCGCAGAAACGCCACGCCCAGCAGAATTCGGGAAGCATGATAGATCAGCAGCAGCGGAAGCCCCGTCCAGCGCGCCAGACTGCCCAGCGCGAGGAAAAAGAGGTTGAATTGATGCCCTGTCTGCGGATCGGTGGTGAAGAGGTTGCGCTGAAAGAAGCGGCCATCCGCCGCCTGCCGCATCCAGGAGAGGTAGACGCAGCTATCGTCCAGATTGTATCCCAGCCAGGAGAACCAGCCTCGCGCGGGCTGAAGTCCCTGCAGCGACCAGCCAAACAGATAGGGTAGCATCGTCAGCGCCATCGCGCCGACAGCGATTAGAAGCGCTATGCGCCGCTCCCGATGCCGGCGCGGCGCGTCGGAAGCGGCTTCAGAGGAGGGCGAAGTCGGTTCTGTCTGCACGTTTCCTCAGTTCAGTCCACGAATCGGGAGGAGCGGCCCTTTTTGCCTCTCCGGATGAACGGGCAGGGAGCGGGGAGTCCAGTCATAGGTGGGCAGAAACGCGCCGTCCGTCCGCTCCAGCCCCAGCGGATTCCAGGGTACGCCGTCCACAGCGGCTGACGGGCGCGCCGCGATCCGCGCAATGCCGCATTCGGTGACGATCGTCACCTCGCCGGGGTCGGAGACGGCGTTGCCGTTCCGATCGTTCCAGACGGCGATTCCTGCCAGCTCGGCGCCAGAGAGCCAGCCGTCGCGGTCGTTATCCAGCGCCGCCAGCGGCTCGTAACCGTTGCGCCAGAACATGCCCCACGTCACCGACCCGAACAACTGCCGCCCGGAGACGATCCTGCCGCTCTGTTCGGGATCCCAGACCAGAATCCCTGTCTGCGCGCCGACCCAGCGCCATTTTGCGCCGCCGCCATTGCCTGCCAGGTCGAAGGAGACGGTCTTCTCCGGGTCAAGCAGCTTCGCCAGCGAGTCCGCGCCGTTCAGCGGGAAGATGATCGGCGTGATCCACTGCGGTTTATTCTGAATGATCTTCAGGGTCTCGTCAATATCCGCGATCTCCCTCTTCTGTTCGGGAGTGAGATTCGCCGACGAAAGCAGCCGCTTGATCCCCTCCCCCGCCTCTTTGGAGATTGAGTCGGGCGCACCGTGATAGAATGATTCGGTTTTTCGATCCTTATCGCGGGTTAGACGGTAGGCCTTCCGATAGGCTTTGAGCGACTCTGCGCGCCAGTAGGCGGGCGAATGGCTGCGGGAAGGCGCGCCGACAGCGGCGGCGATCTCTTTGGCATAGCGGACGCCCTGCTCGCACATCCAGCCCAGCCCCAGCCAGTAGAGACCCGACTGCGGGTCCAGTTCCGTTGCTCTCCGGTACAGCTGTACGGACTTCAGGAAATGCTCTCTCTCCGCTGGCGAGAGAGGCGCCTCCGGGCGCAAGCGCGGATAGCGAATGTTGTCCAGAATGCCGTGAAACGACGGCAGATCGAGAGGCTTGTTCTTCAGGGTATCCTGTGTCAGCACCCGCATCTCTTCGCGTCCCAGCGCAAAGGCGTAGCTGTGGATGCGCCCCAGCGTATAGTAGCCGCGCGCGTCTTTCGGGTTCTTCTCCACGAACGCGCCGACGTTTTTGATCAGTCGCCCCACCGGAACCGGCTCGCCAAAGAAAGCGAACCTCGCCTCTGCACGGGGCGTCTGCCACCCCCCTAAAACCGCCAGCAGCAGAGCGCAGAGCGTCCAGATTCCTCGAATTCGCATCGTCAGTACTCTCCTGTTCACCAAGGGCGTCGGTCGCCCCCCCGTCTGTTGGTTCCGAAACGGACAGCGAGGGTTCACGGTTTGCACAGCTCTCGATCCCGTTGAAGCGTCTCACGGGTAAGAGTCCGATGCATGATCCGGATGCGATTATAACGATAGTCGTAGGGTTCGCCCCCGATCTGACAGGCGTAGAAGAGGGAGAGCCGGTAGTTCTGACCCACTTTCTGCGCCAGCGTCTCCGGCACATGGATCGCCGGCGCGTCGGGATCGGTCTCGATATAGCCCAGGAAGACCCAGTTCAAACCGTCTTTCGACACCGCCTCGCCGATCTTCCGGCTTGTCCAGGGATGCGTCCCATAGCCGCCCGGATCGGCATAGGCGTAGAGCAGATTGCCGACGCGCACCACCTCCGGATTGGGAAACTCCTGCAGACACGGCTCTTTCCCGGCACGAACGACCTTCCACTCCTTCGAATCGAGGAACTCGCCGCGATTCTCGGCATATCCCATCGCCACGCCCTTTTCGGTCCAGTAGTCGAACCACAGCCGGAATCGGCCGTTCTCATGCAGCAGAGACGGGCGGTGATACGAGCCGTAGAGATGGGAGTCTCCTTCAGGTACCGTTTTTGCGCCCACATCCGCCGCATACAGCAGAATCGGCGCTTTCGAGCGCTCCCAGCGAATCCCGTCTTTCGAGACGGCTCCCATAATGCACAGCAGGCTGCCGTCCGTGTCGGCCGGATCGCCGTAGGGCTTGCCGTCGCGATTGTTTCCGGTCGAACTGTACGCCATGTAGTAGCGGTCTTTCACCTTCACCACCGAGGGGTCGCCGTTATGCCACTCATCGTAGAACTGCTTCTGCGCCGTGATCACCGGCTGCCAGAGCGCGGGAGTCGTGGTCGAATCCCAGCGGTCGCCTCCGGCGTAGACCTCCCATGGACCCTCCAGCGACTTTGCGCGGGCATGGAAAATGGCGTCGCAGCCGGTATTCTCCTGCACATTGCGGTTGCAGTCCTCGACCGCCCAGCCGAAGAACCAGGCTTTGTACCGATAGACCTGTCCCGGCTCTTCAAGGACATGGAAGTTGTAGAGATTTTGAAACCCGTACAGGATATTGTGCCCGTCTCGTTCCCACAGACGGCTTCGGTCGGTCTTTCGTCCGGGCGTTTCGTCGTTTTGCGAGGAAAAGTTCCCTCCCGTCAGGGAGAGCAGGAGAGCGACACAGAGAAGCAGCGGTATTCTTGTCATCGTGCGTACTCTTTCACTATCTACTCTGATTCGGAGGGGCGAACGTCGTTTTACGGCAGCGCCTGGAACTCCTCTATCGTCATGGGACGGGGTTTGATGACAGCCATCGGTCTTCTCCTTAAATCCCCAGCTTCTCGAAGGTGTGCGACAGGTGTTTGAGGTGGTACTGAATGTCGAAGCAGTGGGCGATCACTTCCGGGGTGAGACGCTCGCGAACGGTCGGGTCGTGTTCAATGGCGCGCTGAAAGTTCTCTCCGCCCCAGGCTTTCGCCGCATTGCGCTGGACGGTGGTGTAAGCCTCTTCTCGGGAGAGACCGGTGGCGATCAGCGCCAGCATCACCTGCTCGGAGCAGACCAGCCCGCCCATCTTCTCCAGGTTGCGCCGCATATTCTCCGGGTAGACGATCAGCCGGTCCAGAATATCGGTAAACTTGACCAGCATCCAGTCCGTCAGCGTGCAGGTGTCGGGCAGAATAATCCGCTCTACGGAGGAGTTCGCCAGATCGCGCTCGTGCCAGGTCGTCACGCTCTCCAGCATCGGGATGACGTTTCCGCGCACCACCCGCGCCAGCCCGGAGACCGTCTCGCAGTTCCAGGGATTGCGCTTGTGAGGCATGGCGGAGGAGCCTTTCTGTCCCTCGGCAAAGTACTCCTGCACCTCCAGAATCTCCGTGCGCTGCAGGTTGCGAATCTCGGTGGCGAACCGCTCCAGCGATGCCGCCAGAATCGCCAGCGTCATCAGCAGCTGCGCGTGACGGTCGCGCGAGATAATCTGCGTGGAGACCGGAGCGACACCGAGTCCCAGTTTCTGGCACACGTACTCCTCCACACGCGGGTCAATGTTGGCGTGCGTTCCGACTGCGCCTGATACCTTTCCGACGGCGATCATCTCCCGCGCCTGCTGCAGCCGCACGGCGTTATGGTTCATCTCGTCCAGCCACCCGGCGAGTTTGAAACCGAACGTGATCGGCTCGGCATGAATGCCGTGCGTGCGTCCGATCTGAAGGGTCTCCCTATGCTCGCGGGCGCGGCGGCGGATTACCTCGCGCAGCGCATCCACGCGCTGAAGGATCAGGTCGGCCGACTCGCGCAGCAGCAACGACAGCGCGGTATCTACCACGTCATAGGAGGTGATTCCGTAGTGCAGAAAACGCCCCTCCTCCCCCAGATGCTCCTGCACATTTTTGACGAAAGCCATCACGTCGTGGCGCGTCTCGCGCTCCAGTTCAGCGATCCGATCGAGATCGAAAGCCGCTTTCGCGCGGATGGATTCCGTCGTTCCGGCGGGAATGCAGCCGTAGTGTTCCAGCCCCTCACAGACGGCAATCTCCACGTCCAGCCAGCGCTGGGTCTTATTCTGCGGGTCCCAGATGGCGCGCATCTCGCGCGTCGTATAGCGGTCAATCATGGTTTTTCCCCTGAATTCTGTTTACGTCCGCGATTATACCGCACCTGCACCGCACCGTCAAACCGCTCAGGCAAGGATCGCTTGACGCTCAGAGAAGCCGGTCGTATAATGGACAGGAGCATCGGTTTTTCGTAAAAGAGCGGAGGATCAAGATGAGGTCAATTCGCCTTCCGGGTCTTCTTTTCGCGATGATGCCGCTCATGCTAACCGGGGCGAAATCTCCAGCGCAGACTGCGCCGCAGGATGCCGGCAATGGACTGTTCGATCTGATGGCGGCTGCAGAATCGCTGCAGAAGAGCAAACAGTTCCCCAAGACGCTGGAAGCGGACGCCACGCTGACCCTGAAACGCCGCGCTCTACAGGACCCGCCCGTGCGCCACGCCCTCTCCCTTCTGCGTCAGGGGCTGGCGAAACCGGTTAATCTGCCCCGGTCGGATTCCACGCAGGTCAACTTCCCGCAGTTGGCGAAGTTTCGCAGCCTTGCCCGTCTGCTGACGGTGGAGCAGTATGTGCTGCTGGCAGATGGAAAGGTCAGCGCGGCAGTGAACAGCCTGCGGGACGGCTTGCGCATGGGCTATCTGCTGATGGACGACACGCTGGTCAGCGGGCTGGTCGGCGTGGCAGTCGAGTCGATCGCCATCCATCAGATCGCGCGGAATATGCAGCAACTTTCCGCGCGAGACTGCGAGCAGGTGATCGCGCTGGTTCTGGAGCGTCTCAACGCGCCCGACCCCCTGCTGCGGGTGATGCAAGGGGAGCGGGACTTTCAACGGAGGATGCTCCGGGAGATGTTTCAGGAGATGCAAAAAGAGGCGGGAAAGGCGTCTTCTCTCACTCCGGAGGAAGAGGCGGAGCAGGACCCGGAGGTCAAAGAGATGATCCGGCAGATTCGCCAGAACCCGGCGGCGATGGAAGCCTATCAGACGGAGGCGATGAACCTGATGACAGCGCGATTTGATCTCCTGTTCGCCGAACTGAAAAAGCCTCTCTGGGAGCGCAAAGAGACTCAACAGGAGATGCCCGACACGCCGGCAGGAAAACTGATCGGCACGTTGATGGAGTTAACCGGCTCTACCCGGACGACCGAATCTCTGACGCGCGGGCAGGTAAACGTGCAGCTTCTCGGAATGCATGCCGCGATCCGCCGCTTTCGCTGGGAGCATAACCGCCTGCCCGTCAATCTGGAGGAACTCAAGCCCGGCAAACTGGCGATAGACCCTTTCACCGGGCAGCCACTGGTCTACAAACGGCTGGATGAGAGAAACTACGAACTGTACAGCGCCGGTCCAATGGTCTATAATGAGCAGGGGGAGCCTTCCGGCAGACGCGATCATATCCACCTGCCCCGAAAGAATCCATGAAGGGTCTGATACTCAGCGGAGGACGCGGCACGCGCCTGCGTCCCATTACCCACACCAGCGCCAAACAGCTTGTTCCGGTCGCCAACAAGCCGCTGCTCTACTACGGCATTGAGTGCATCCGGGACGCCGGGATCACCGACATCGGCATCGTGGTCGGGCATACGGCGGAAGAGATCCGAGCCGCCGTCGGCGACGGCAGCCGCTGGGGCGTGAAGATATCCTATATCCCGCAGGCGGCTCCGCTCGGACTGGCGCACGCCGTCAAGACCGCGCAGCCCTTCCTGGGCGAAGAGCCGTTCGTCATGTATCTGGGCGATAATCTGGTCAAGGACGGCATCACGCCGCTGGTACAGGAGTTCGTCACCGAAAAGCCCAACGCCGAGATACTGCTGGCGCACGTGAAAAACCCGCAGGATTTCGGCGTCGCGGAACTGGAGGGCGAAAGGGTTGTGCGTCTTCAGGAGAAGCCCCGGCAGCCACGCACCGATCTGGCGCTGGTCGGCGTCTATATGTTCGATCCCCACATCTTCACCGCCATTGACACCCTGCAGCCCTCCGCGCGCGGCGAATACGAGATCACCGACGCCATTCAATACCTGATAGAAAACGGATACGACGTGCGCTCCCATATCATCCGGGGCTGGTGGAAGGATACCGGTAAACTGGAGGATATGCTGGAGGCGAATCGGTTCGTGCTGGACACGCTGGAGCGGGACATACAGGGAACGATTGACGCCGCTTCGCAGGTACATGGTAGAGTGGTTATCGGGGCAGGAACGCAGATTATTCGCAGCGAGGTGCGCGGTCCAGTCATCATCGGGGAGAACTGCCATATCGAGGACGCCTATATCGGTCCCTTCACCTCTGTGCATGACCAGACGCGAGTCATCCACAGCGAGATCGAACACAGCATCGTTCTGGAGCAGTGTTCCATCGAAAATATCGAGGCGAGAATCTCCGACAGCCTGCTCGGTCGCAATGTCGAGGTTCGTCGCGATGAACGCCGCCCGCGCGTCTATCGTCTGATGCTGGGCGACAACAGTCAGGTGAGGGTGCTGTAGTATCCATCGCGCGAGTCGGATCTCTCCGACATCTATCCCCTGTGAATGGAGAGCGCATGCAGTCTGAGATCGAGGGCGTTCTTATCAAACCGCTCCGGCGTTTTACCGACTCGCGCGGCTGGCTGACGGAACTGGTGCGCGAAGATGAACTGCCGCCCGGCTTTCGTCCAGCGATGGCATATCTATCTGTGACTCATCCTGGCATCGCGCGCGGACCGCATGAACACCGCTTCCAGACCGACGGCTTTGCGTTCCTCTCCGGCTCCTACCGGCTGACTCTCTGGGAGAACCGTTCCGGCAAGCCGTCTCGCCGGGAGGCGTTTGAGGTCGGCGAGGCGAATCCCGTTTTCGTGGTGATCCCCGCCGGGGTGGTGCACGCCTACCAGAATATCGGCGCAACCGACGCCTTCGTCCTCAACTTCCCCGATAAGCTGTATGCGGGATGGGGGCGCGGCGAGCCGGTAGACGAGATACGGCATGAAGAGATAGACTCGGAGTTTCAGCTATGAGCAGGACGCTGCTGGTCGCGGGAGGCGCGGGGTTCATCGGCGCGAATTTCGTTCACTACTGGCTGGAGAACCACCCGGAAGACCGCGTCCTCGCGCTCGATGCGTTAACCTACGCGGGCAATCCGGCAAACCTTCAGCCGGTCTGGAACGATCCGCGCTTTCGCTTCTATCCCGGCAGAATCGAAGACCTGACCGTTGTCAACGGCATCTTCCGCGTCGAAAAGATCACCCATCTGCTCAACTTCGCCGCCGAAAGCCATAACGACCGCTCCATGCTCGACCCGGTCAGCCTGATCAACACCAATGTGACGGGGGTAGCGGTTCTGCTGGAGGCGGCGCGTCAGTATGGCGTGGAACGCTTCCTGCATGTCTCCACCGACGAAGTCTATGGAGAGATCGGCGCGGGAGCCTTCCGCGAAAGCGACCCGCTGGAGCCGCGCACCCCCTACTCCGCCGGAAAAGCGGGAGGGGAGATGATGGTTCGCGCGCACCGCATCGCCTATCAGACGCCGGTCGTCGTGACTCGCGGTTCTAACACCTTCGGTCCCTACCAGTACCCGGAGAAACTGCTGCCCTTCTTCATCACCCGCGCGCTGCAGAACAAAAAGCTGCCCCTCTACGGCTCCGGACTGCAGGTGCGCGACTGGATATTTGTCCGCGATCACTGTGCCGGAATCGCGATGGCGCTGGAGAGGGGCGCGCCGGGCGAAGCCTATAACGTCGGGGGCAGCAACGAGCGAACGAACCTCGAGGTAACGCGGAAGCTGCTGGCGATTCTCGATAAGCCGGAGACGCTCATCAAGCCGATTGGAGATCCTCGCGGCGAGGCGCACGATAAACGGTATGCCCTCGACAGCGCAAAACTCCAAGCGCTCGGATGGAAGCCCGCGCGCGACTTCGACGCTGCCCTGGAACGGACGGTTCGCTGGTATGTGGAGCACGAATCCTGGTGGCGTCCCCTTGTCGAATCGGACGGCTACCGCTTCTTTGTGACGCGCTACTACGGTCCCTATCTGGGCGAAGACCTCTGAAACCATGAAAATTCTGTCACGCGAAGCGCTTGCCGCCGCGCTGGAGCCGCGCCGTCAGGGCGGGGAGCGGATCGTCTTCACCAACGGCTGTTTTGATATTCTTCACGTCGGTCATGCGCGCTATCTGGCGCAGGCGCGCGCGCTGGGCGATCTGCTGGTCGTCGGCGTCAACAGCGATCGCTCTGTCCGCGCGCTCAAGGGTCCGACGCGCCCGCTCGTTCCGCAGGAGGAGCGGGCGGAGATGCTGGCGCATCTTGCCAGTGTGGACTATGTCTCGATCTTTGACGAGGATCGTCCCGATGCGCTGATCGAGTATGTGCGCCCGAATCTGCATGTCAAAGGCGGCGACTATCGCGTAGAAGACCTGCCGGAAGCGGCGGTTGTCCACAAACATGGCGGCGAGGTCGTGATTATGCCGCTGGTGGAAGGACGCTCCACCACTAACCTCATTGCGCGTATCCGCGAAGTCTACGGCTCGTAACGCCCGATCCGACAAAGGAAAAGCATGTCTCGTTATCCCGAATTCGACCTCTCCGCCATCCAGACCCAGCCGTTTATCGAGCGCATGAGCAAGGTGCGCGTGGAGGATTTTGCGAAGCCGCCCGCGCCAGGACGCTCCTTTACGGAGTTTCTCGCCTCTCTTCCCAACATTCTGGCGGGTCCGGAGATGGCGGAGATCGCCCGTTGCGTCGTGATCGCGCGCCGCCGCGGGAGGGCGGTGATCGCCTCTCTTGGCGGTCATGTCGTTAAGACCGGTCTCGCGCCTGCGCTGATCGCTCTGATGGAGCGAGGCATGATCACCTGTCTGGCGGTCAACGGCGCGCTGGCGATCCACGACGCCGAAATCGCCCTGTTCGGCGCAACCTCCGAAGATGTGGTGGCGGGACTTCAGTCGGGAACCTTCGGCATGGCGCGGGAGACCGCCGCCTTCTACAATGAGACGCTTACGCGAGGGGTGGCGGAGGGACAGGGCGTCGGGGAGTGCCTGGGAAAAGCGCTGCTGGACGCCGACGCGCCTTATGCCGACAAAAGCCTGCTCGCCGCCGCCTATCGCCTGAATATCCCGATCACCGTCCATATCGCTGTCGGAACCGACATTATCCATATGCATCCCAGCGCGGAGGGCGCGGCGTATGGCGCGGGATCGCTCCGGGACTTTCGTATTCTGACCCATCAGATGCAGGGACTGGCGGGCGGAGGCGTGCTGATGAATCTGGGGTCTGCCGTTGTGCTGCCGGAGGTGCTGCTCAAGGCGATTGCCCTGCTTCGCAACCGCAATCCGCAGGGCTTTACCGATTTTCTCGGCGTCAACTTCGACTTCATCCAGCACTACCGCTCCAATCAGCAGGTTGTGACGCGGGTGCGCTCCATCGGCGGGCGGGGCATCGCCCTGACCGGACACCATGAGATCATGATTCCCCTGCTGGCGCAGGCTATAATAGAGTGCTGCCATTCAGAGGAGACGGGGCAATAATGGATCGGAAACGCTATCGCGAGATTGTGCGGGGATTTTCGGGACGCCGGGTGATCGTGCTGGGCGACCTGATGATGGACGAGTACGTATGGGGACGCGCCACGCGCATCTCTCCGGAGTCGCCGGTGATGGTGGTCGAGGTGGAACGTGACAGCAGCGTGCCGGGAGGCGCGGCGAATGTGGTGAACAATCTGCTGGCGCTGGGGGCGCAGGTGGCGGTGATCGGCGTGATCGGCGACGACGCTGCGGGGAACCTGCTGAAAGAGACGCTGGCGGAGCATGGCGCGGATGTATCGGGGCTGGTGACAGACCCCTCGCGCCCTACGACCCGAAAAACGCGCATTGTCGCCCACAGCCAGCAGGTGCTTCGCGTGGATCGAGAGCAGATTCACCCGATCTCCGAGATGATTGCGGAGCAGTTGATGCGTTCCCTGCGTCGGGAAGTCGAGTCGGCCGAGGCGGTGGCGATCTCCGATTATAATAAGGGCGTGTTGACCCCGCAGGTTGCCGAAACCGTTGTCGCGGTGACCCGGAAAGCCGGGCGCGTTCTGACCGCCAACCCCAAGCCGACCAATGTAGGCTCTCTGCGCGGCGCGAGTCTGATTCAGTTGAACCAGAGCGAGGCGGAGATGACCGCTGCGCTGATGGGAATGGGCAGCCGCGACGGTTTTCAGAACGAGACGATACTCGAACAGACAGGCGCGGCGATGGCGAATGCGCTGGAGGTGCAGACGCTGGTGGTGACTCGCGGGGCGAAAGGGCTGATGCTCTGCCGATCTGCGGAAGGGGTCTGCCATGTGCCGCCGCATCCGGTGGAGGTCTACGATGCGGCGGGCGCGGGCGACACCGTCATCAGCGCGTTTACGCTGGGGCTGGCGATGGGCGCGGCGGTCGAAGAGGCGGCGGTCGTCGCCAACCATGCCGCCGCCTGCGTCGTCCGCAAGGTCGGCGTCGCCACCGTCTCCCCCGACGAAATTATCGCGGACTGGTAGAAAATGCTATGATTACCTCGCTGATCGTTCAAAACTTTCGCGGCTTCCGCGATCTGAAGAGTCTTTAGCCAACTCCGATGAACGAGACCGATATGACGCTGGAAAAACAGCCGGATGAGGAGATGACGCCCTCCGCGTGGCGCGGACCGGCGGATATTCCGGTCGCCCTGCTGCTGGCGATGCGCCCGAAACAGTGGACGAAGAACCTCTTCGTCTTTGCGGCGCTGGTCTTCACCAACAATATTCCCCTCTCGTTCGCCGACGGCGCGCGCTGGCAGCGGGTCGGCATCACCGCGCTGTCGTTCCTGCTCTTCTGTCTGGTCTCCGGCAGCATCTACCTGATGAACGATATCGCCGACCGGGAGAAGGATCGGCTGCATCCCGCCAAACGCCTGCGCCCTATCGCCAGCGGGCGGCTGCCCTGGCAGATCGCGGCGGCGGCGAGCATCGTTTTCGGCTGGGGCGGCATCGCCGTTTCGTTTCTGCTGCCCTGGAAGTTCGGCGCGGTCATCCTCGGCTACTATCTGCTGCAGATCGCCTATACCTACGTTCTGAAGCATATGGTGCTGATTGATGTCTTCGCGATTGCGGCGGGCTTTCTGCTGCGGGCAGTGGGCGGATCGTTCGTGATCGAAGTGCCGATCTCCGCCTGGCTGCTGGTCTGCATGTTCCAGTTAGCGCTCTTCCTGGGGTTCGGCAAGCGCCGTCATGAGATCGTCTCACTGGCGGAGGATGCGCGAAAACACCGGCAGATTCTCTCCCAGTACAGCGAGACCTTCATTGACCAGTTGATCGCCATCGTTCTGGGCGGCTTGATCGTCTCCTATGCGATCTACTCCATCATGTCGCCGACCGCCGTGCTGCATCCCGGCCTGGTGATCTCGCTGCCCTGCGTGATGTACGGCTGTTTCCGTTACCTCTACCTGATTCATATCGAGCACAAGGGGGGAAGCCCGGAGACGATTCTGCTGGAAGACCGCCCGATGCAGATCAATATGGCGTTGTGGGTGATTATCGTCATTGCAGCGTTCAAAATTGCGGGGTGAAGCAGGATGACGCGACGAGCGCTGGTGACCGGCGCTAACGGAATGCTCGGAACCGATCTCTGCCGCGCTCTCATGCAGGCGCAGATCGAGTGCATTCCAACCACGCTCGCCAGTCCAGACTATCCGCTCGATATCACCGATACGCGGGCGGTTCGGGAGATGATGGAGCGAACCGCTCCGACTGTCGTTTTTCACTGCGCCGCCTATACCAATGTGGACGGCGCGGAGCGCGAACCAGACGCCGCCTTTCGGGTGAACGCGCTCGGAACCTGGAATATGGCGGCAGCCTGCGCTGCCCTCGATACGCCGCTGTGCGCCATCAGCACCGATTTTGTCTTTGACGGAGCGCAGAGCGCGCCCTATACCGAGTTTGATCCTCCCGCGCCTCTCAATCAGTACGGTAAATCCAAGCTGGCGGGGGAGAACTGCGTCCGCGCCCTCTGCCCGAAGCACTGGATTGTCCGCACCGCGTGGCTGTTCGGAGCGCACGGGAAATGCTTCCCGGATACTATGCTGCGCGCCGCGCAGACGCAACCGGAACTGCGGGTGGTCGCCGACCAGTACGGGACGCCGACCTACACCGCTGACCTCGCCGCCGCGCTGATCCGTTTGATTCGCTCCCCGCTCTACGGAACCTACCATCTTGCCAATACGGGCGTGACGACCTGGTACGAGTTCGCAAGGAAAACGCTGGAGATGGCAGGCGTCACGCAGGCGCGGATCGAGCCGATCCGGGCGCAGGACTGGTCTTCGCCGGCACGGCGTCCGCGCAACTCCGCCCTGCGCGCCTATGCCCTGGAGCTTCAGGGCGCGCCGATCCTGCGCCCCTGGGAGGAGGCGCTGGCGGACTACCTGCAGGCGCGCGCCCGCCTGCAATACGAATCCCCCGCCGCAGACCGATGACCGCCGATCTCACGAAGACCGCCTGCGCCGCCGAAAATAACGAAAGGCTTCGCGAACGCCTGTCACCAGATTGAAAAGCGTAAAAACGCTCAGTATCAGCACGCAGAGGAAACCGAAAATCCCGCCGATCCATGCGCCGGCTTTGCCGCCGTTCATCATCCCGAAGAGACGCCCCTGCTCCCATCCCTGCCGGGCGATCCAGAGGGAGAGGAGCAGCGCCGCCCAGAGCGCCACAAGATAGAGGTCCATGCGGCGGGAAGCCATCGTCTCTTCCAGCGGACGGTATAAGCCGCAGTGCGGGCAGTACTCGTCGTTGTTGGCAACGCTCTTTCCGCACTGCCGACACGGGTTCTCATTTCGGGAGGGAGGGGTTGTCTCTTCGTTCATGGCTCTGCGACTATTATATCGCGGCGAATGCAGAGCGGCAAGAAAGTATCCGTAACCGCGCCACCTGGCGCATTTGTAGGTTATAATGTCAGTCATAACGCCGCAGGAGAGACCTTCACGCCGATCATGAATACCTTACGAATCCTGCTGATCACGCTGTTTCTGTGGATCCAGACGATGACCGTGCAGGCTCTGGATCTGTCGGGAGCCGATTTTGCGCGCCTGCAGAGCGCCTATCTGGGTCTGCAGGGCAGGCTGATGTGGATTGATGCCACCGCCAATCTGGAGCGCATCACCACCCGCGAGGGCATTCAGGACATCGTTGCCCGGTGCAGGAAAGCCAACATCACCACGCTGGTGCTGGATGTAAAGCCGGTCAGCGGTCAGGTGATCTACAACAGCAAGCTGGCGGATCGGCTGCGGACATGGCGCGGCAAGACCTATCCGGAGATGGATGTTCTGGCGGTCTTTGTGGAGGAGGCGCGCGAGGCGGGGCTGGAGATCGCGGCTTCGTTCAATGTGTTCGGCGAGGGGCACAAGATGTTCAATGTCGGGCTGGCGTACCGCAAACCGGAATGGCAGTCCATCACCTACAGTCTGGAACGCTCGATGATCACTCCCGGCGGCGCGCGCCTGCCGATTCGCGGATCAGACGACCCGGAGCAGCCGGGCGTCAGTCCGGTCTATGGCGAGGAGTTCCTGCTGGAGCCGACGAAGACGCCCGGAGCGCAGCTTGCCGTCACCCTGGACGATAATCAGCGTATCACCGGAATGATAGACCCGGCGATTCTGGGAGATGAACCTCTCTCCGCGCCGGACAACGGACGCCTGCTGATTCTGCGTGATCGGGCGCAGGACTGGGGGACGCAGCATCTTCGCCTGAGCGAGCGCGTGCGGTTCGATGTGCAGGGAAAGCGCGTCCCGGTCACGGAAGCGCCGGGGGAGCGGGTCGCCGCCTTTGTCAATCCGCTGCACCCGGAGGCGCGCCGCTACCAGATCGCGCTGATGCGGGAGGTCGCCGAAAACTACGATGTGGATGCCATCGTCTTCGACCGGATGCGCTACGCAAACATCTTCAACGACTACAGCGACATCACCCGCGCCGCGTTCGAAACGTGGCTCGGAAAGCCTGTGCGCCGCTGGCCCGACGATGTGGTGCGCCCCAATCCAGTTCCGGGGCGTCCCGTCATTCGCGGTCCGTACTTCAAGCCCTGGCTGGAGTTTCGCGCACGGGTGATTCGCGAATTTGTTCGCGAGACGACAGAGGCGATCCGGCAGGTGAAGCCAAAGATGCAGTTCGGCGTCTATGTCGGCTCCTGGTTTCAGGAGTATTACGGCGTGGGGGTCAACTGGGGCAGCGAGAAGTTTCCGGTGGAGACAAGCTGGGCCAGTCCCAACTATAACGAAGCGGGGTATGCGGAGTTTCTGGACTGGATCAGCACCGGCTGCTACTACCCTCTGCCGACCCGCGCCGAGGCGCGCGCCCAGGGGCGCAGCCCTGGAGGAACGGTCGAGGCGTCCGCCCGGCTCTCCAGCACGGTCGTTGCCAACAGCGTGCCTGTCTATGCCGGACTGTATGCGCTGCAGTATGCGCGCCGTCCGGAGGTCTTTGAACGCGCACTGGAGGCTGCAGCGAACAATTCACAGGGAGTGATGATCTTTGATCTGTCGTACATCTATGACTTTGGCTGGTGGCACATTCTGGATCGAGTCTTTGCGAGGCCTGCGACGCCCCCGCACCGTTATCCCGGACTGGTGTCTCAGCTTCGCGCCGCGCAGGACGCCGTTCGCGCCCCGCGTGATGCGCGCGGCTCAGGCGCTCGCCTGCCTGCTGTGCCTTATCAGCCCGGCGGCGGCTAGAGCGCAGCAGGAGGGCGGCTCGAACTCCCCGGAGACGCAGCCTGCGGAGGCGTTTCGGCTGCGGATTGTCAATGCGCCGCTCGGTCCGGTGGAGGTGAGCGCAGACCGGGGAAAGAACTGGCTGCTGGTGGCGCGGGTGCTGCGTCCGGCGACCGAATCGGCTCCCGGCGCAACGATCAGCCTGCCCTCGGTGGAGCGGTCTTCCCCCCAGGGGATGGCATTCGGGATCGGGGGGAAGCGGCTCCTGCGGCTTCTGCCGGACAACGAGGCGGCGCGCCGCGACCTGGCCGCTATTCTGGTCAATGTGAAGTCGGATGATCCGCTCTTCAAAAGCCTGCTGCCGCCGGTCGGGGCGGCGGTACAGCAGGAGGTGAACCGCCGCCCCCTTCCGCTCATCAGCGGCTACTCGCCTCGCGAAAACGACGCGCTGCAAATACTGGCGGCGCGCTCCGAAACGCCGATGGACCGGCTTGCCGTTCTCTTTCGTGAGGCGGCGGAGAGCTATCGGCAGGCGGCGCTCGCGCGGATGCGCGCGCAGGGCAAGTCGCCGACGACCGGCACGCTGACCGTCGTCGCCCGCCTCCATCCCACCGAAAAGCCCGCGATGGTCACTTTCCATCTGGACGGCAATATGATCGCCATGCTCAATCGCTCCCCGTTCACCCTGCGCTGGAATACCCGCGACTGGCCCAACGGCGAACACCTGCTGGAAGTGCGCGCCCTCGACACCAACGGCACCGTTCTCACCTTCACCCGCACCCTCGTCGTGGTGGATAACTGATTATTCAAGCTCACCTTACGCTGCGCCAGCGACGTTCTGTATTGCGAGCGACCGCGAAGCAATCTCTGTTCTCACGAGTAGCAATTAACCGACTGTTCAGCCTCGCGTAACCTCCTTGTAACCTCCGTCGGATAGACTGAACCCGTTACAAGGCTCCCGGCATCCCGTGCAGGAAACCGGCGCGACACAGGCGAGAAAGGAGAAAAGTCAGCATGAGCCATTTACAGACGATTCAGGAGATTTACGAGGCGTTCGGGCGAGGAGATGTACCCGCCATCCTGTCAAAACTTTCCGAAGATGTGGACTGGGAGTATGGAGCCGGTGCCAGCGAGATACCATTGATCCAGCGACGGCGGGGACGCGAAGGCGCGGCGGCTTTCTTTGCCAGCCTCGACGCGATACAGATTCACCACTTCGCCCTGAAAGCAGTTCTCGATGGGGGAGCGGTTGTGGTGGCGCTGATTGACATCGAATATACCGTGAAGGCGACGGGCAAGCGCGTCGTGGAAGAGGATGAGGCGCACATCTGGCATTTCGATGAGCAGGGCAGGGTCGCGCGATTCCGGCACCGCATAGATACACTGCAGCACACCCTTGCTTTTCGCGGATAGCGCTCAACGGACGGAAACGCGCCCGAATACAAGGATATGTCTCTCCGGGCGCGCCGTCCCGCGGCTCTATTCGGGGGATTCCTCCTCTGTGAACTCAGTTCCCTCCGGCGTATCGGTGACGCTCTCGAACTCAAGGCGGTATCCGTCCGGGTCGGTCAGGGAGATCACCCACATGCCATTGCCGACAAAGGGGCGGGAGACCTCCAAGCCGCAAGACCGAAATTCGCGATAGAGCGCCAGGGCATCCTCACAGAGAAAAACGGTGGCGACCCCTGCTCCGAGCTTTTCGGCGGGAACGTTGGCATGAACGCCCTCTTTCCAGAACTCCTGCAGCATCAGCGCCGCCTTCCCGCGCTCCAGCCAGCACCAGCGCAATTTACCTTCCGGCGTCCACTGCTTTGTCATCCGGTAGCCAAGCCCCTCCACATAGAAGCGCGCAGACCGCTCTATGTCCATTACGCCGAAGAACGGCACCGCCTGTTGGACATTTGCCGCCGACTCTGTTTCGGTTTTCATCCTCAGCCCTCCCCTTCACGCATTTCGACCTCTACTCTCCCGAACGTCTCCGACGCGGAAACAGCCCCACAAAAATGAGCCTGTCAGCGTTCCGTTTCGATCGCCGTAAAATCAGTATATCGTCGGTATCCATTCAGAGTAAAGACTTGCCCTCTGTTTGTTGACAGGCTATGATAGACAGAGGTTCGACATTCCGCTGTGATACCGGTTCCCTACAGAGACATCGAAATGGAGACAAAACATCAGTTGGGACATCTCGGTGGTATCCCCGAAGACGCTGCCGCCTCCTCCCGCGGAAGAGTTGACGGACGACGACTGTCAGCCGATGGGAACCGCGGACGAGGTGCGTGCAAGCATATCCAGACCTCTGCCGGGAACCGACTGGTCCGACCCCGCCTGGGGAATCTATGAGGGAGACGGGTTTACCTTTGAGTTCGATCTGGGGCGCCGGGAAAAGATCGATTCTTTATATCGTGGCGGTACGGGGCGAAGGCGACGCCATTTCGGCGCTGCTCCAGTTCAGCGTTCCCAATCGCTGGCTGCCGATAGATGTTTCGGATGGCGAATACCATTGATGCCGACAATCCTTCTCAGGAGGGCTGGGAGAGCTTTCAGGCATTCCGAAACAAGACGCTTGAGGAGGAATGAGCAGGGCATTTTAACAACCACTGTCATGCAGACCTGCTCCCGGCAATCGTCCTTGACTTTCCGGGAGTGGTTACGCTAGAATGGGAGTGTAGCCCCCTTTTGCGCGGAGACTCCGGGAATGACCTCGAATCGCCTGCGGCTGCCCTGGCTTGCCGCTTTTTTTATGGTTTGCGTATCGGTGGCGACGGCGCAAAGACCGCCTGCCGCGCCCCCCGTCAGACAGACGCCCCCCCCCGGAGCGCCCAGCGTCCCGCCCCCTCAGAACACGCTGCCCCCGAATATCTCGCCCGAAGCGCAGCGCGCCGCCCGACTGTTTGAGCAGGCTCTCGCGCATCAGCGCGCCGGACGCAACGCGCAGGCGATTGCCGCCTACCAGCAGCTTATTCAGATCGCGCCGAGAGCCTTTCCCGCCTACATCAATCTGGCGCTGCTCCAGCAGGCGCGCGGCGACCTGAAGGCGGCAGAAGCCAGCTATCGGAAGGCGGCGGAGGTCGAGCCGAAAAACCCGCTCGCCCCGATCCAACTGGCGACCCTCTACCTGAGCCAGCGACGCCCGCAAGAGGCGCTGGCGCAGGCGACTCGCGCCGTGCAGCTTGATCCGCAAAATGGACAGGCGCACTTCGTGCTGGGAGCCGCCCATGCCGCCGGAGGCAACCTCTCTGCCGCCGAACGCTCCTTCCGCGAGTCTGTCCGTCTGGCTCCCAACAATCCGCGCGCCCACTTCAATCTGGGCTTTATCCTTGCCGGACAGAAGAAGCTGAAAGAGGCGGTCGCCGCGCTGGAGCGCGCCGTCGCGCTCGATCCGAAGATGCGCGAGGCGCATCTCTATCTGGGGCTGCTGCACCAGGAGCTGAAGAATACGCCCGCCGCCATCAACGCCTACCGACGCGCCGCCGACCTCGATTCCCGCGACCCGACGCCCCTCTTTAATCTGGGAGTTCTCTACCAGCAGGAGGCGGAGCGCACCAAAGAAGCGCGTCAGACCGGTCTCGCCATCACTGCTTACGCGCAGGCGCTGGAGCGCGACCCGCGCAGCATTCCCGCGCATGTGAATATCGCCCGGCTCTACTTTCAGATTCGCAACTACTATCAGGCGATGCGTCACTTCCGCGCCGCCGGCGCGCTGAAGCCCAACGACCTGCGCCTGACCGTTGATACCGCGCTGGCGGAGGTCTGGGCGGCGCAGAATACGCCCCATCAGAACGAAAAAACGGAGTGGCTGAAGGCGGCGGAGACTCGCTATCGGCAGGCGCTGGCAAAAGAGCCGACGCCCGCCGCCTTCTCCGGGCTGGCGTTTCTCTACGAACAGCAGGGACAGCCGGACAGAGCCGCCGACATCTACGCGCAGTGGGTTGCCAGACATCCGAAAGATAATAACGCCATCATGGGGCTGGCTCTGGCGCGAGAGAATCAACAGCGTTTTGAGGAGGCGGTCGCCCTCTATCAGCGCGCCGCGCAGAACGCCCCGAAGGATACGCAGCCGCTTCTGGGACTGGCGCGCCTCTACGAAAACCGGCAGCAGATAGATCAGGCCATCGCGCAGTACCGGCGCGTTCTCGCCGCCGACCCTGGAAATCTGCCCGCTCATCGTCAACTGGGGCAGTTGTACCTGCGCCAGAGCAGACCGGCGGAGGCGGCCGAGATTTTCAACGCCCTTAAAAAGCTTGCGCCGCAGGACATCACCCCCTATATTGCGCTCGGAATGGCGTTTGAACGCGAGAAGAAGTTCGAGGAGGCGGCGCGCGAATACCGCCAGATGGTTGCGCTCAACCCGAAGGATGTCTCGTCGCGCTGGTATCTGGCGCAGGCGCTGGAAAAACAGCAGAAGTACGCCGAGGCGATTGCCGAATATCGAGAGATCGAGAAGATCGCCCCGCAGGATACCGTCTATGTGGCGAATATCCCGCGACTACTGGAGGCGCAGGGAAGATCGGAGGAGGCGCTGGCGGAGTATCGCCGCCTGACCGAGCGCGATCCAAAACAGGCTCCCTTCTTTCGACCGATGCTGGCTGCCGCGCTGGAGAAGCGGGAGAGATATGACGAAGCAATCGTCCAATACGAGGCGATTCTCAAGACGAATCCTGCCGTGCCGAATATCCTGCTGCAGATTGCCGACGCGCATTTGAAGGCAAAACGTCCCGAAAAGGCGAAAGAGACGCTGCTGCGCGCTCTCGACTCGCCGACTGACAGCGCGCTTGCCCTGAACCGACTGGAGCCGCTCTATGAGGGCGAGGAGGCGCAGGCGCAGTGGCGTCAACTTCTGCAGGAGCGTATCTCGAAACAACCGGCGAACCTTCTGGCGATGTCAAAACTGGAGGCGGCAAGCGCGCGCTCCGGTAAACAGGAAGAGATGTTCGCCTTCCTCAAGGGCGTCGCCGACCGCAATAACGCCAACCGCGACTTTCTCCTGCCCTATGCCGCCCTGCTTCAGCGTCATGGAAAACCCGGCGAGTCGCTGGCAGCCTATCGTCTGGCGGCGCGAATCTCTCCGGACGACTACGGCACGCGCCTGGTGATCGCCACGCAGTTGGAAGCCGCCAATCGCCTGCCCGAAACCATCCAGGTCTATGAAGAGATTACCCGCATCCGTACTATGCCCCTCGATCAGTTAATCACGCATCGCCTGAAACTGGCGTCTCTGTATGAAAAGAACGGTCAGAAGGCGGAGGCGATCGCGCAGTATCGCGCGGTTCGACAGGCGGATCCGAAGAACGCAACGGCGGTAGAAGCGTTGAAACGCCTGGGAGGATGAGGGTGCGCCATGAAAAGACGCCTGTGTCTGGTTCCGCTGCTGGCGCTGATGTTGATCGGCGGCGGGTGCGCGCGCGAGCCGGAAAAGGAGCGCGCGAGCCGCACGGATACGCCGGATGCGCTGAAAGCGACTACCTCCGAGAGCAAAGCCCCTTCCGGAAAACGGTTTCTGGTGGGAGTATCTATGGTGAGAGAGGATGACGCCTTCCATCAGACCCTGAAGCAGGCGATGCTGGAGGAGGCGGCAGCGAACAATCTGGAACTGGACATCTGGTCGGCGGACAACGACCCGCAGAAGCAGAAATCGCAGGTGGAGCATTTTCTATCGCAGCGGTATGATGCAGTCCTGCTCTGTCCGGTGAATCCGGCGCAGACAACCTCTCTTCTTCAGCGCGCCCATGCCGCCGCTGTGCCGGTCTTCACCGTGAATACGGCGGTTCCCGGCGTCGAAGTCGTCGCGCATATCGCGTCGGATCATCGTCAGGCGGGGCTGCTGATGGCGCAGAAGCTGGCGCAGCGGCTTCACGGTCGTGGCGGCGTGGCAATTCTGTCGGATGCCGGGGGAGGGTACCCGCGGGAACGGCGGATCGGTTTCCGGGAGGAGATGGCGCGACGCGCTCCCGGTATCAAGATTATGGAGGCGCAGAGCGCGCGCGGAGGGCGCGCGGAGGCGCAGCGATTGACCGGCGCGCTGCTGGCGCATCATGGACGGTCACTCAATGCGGTCTTCGGCAGCGACGACAATGCCGCCCTAGGCGCGCTGGACGCCGCCCTGCAGGCGAAGCGAGACGATCTGTTGATCGTGGGGTACTCCGGCGCGCCCGAAACGCCCCTGCCGCCGACAGCCGCCGCGCATCTGCTGACGGTGAAGACCATTCCGCGACCGGGTGAGATCGGTCGGGCTGCCATTGAAACGATTGCGCGCTATCTGAAAGGCGACAAAGACATTCCCAAGACGGTGCCCGTCCCCTACGCGGTAGTCGGTCCCTGAGCGAGAACGAACTATGTTACACTATGCAAAACCTCTGGCCCGCCTGGTGGCGGAACTGGAGAAACTGCCCGGAATCGGACCCAAGTCCGCTCAACGCATGGCTTTCTATCTGCTGCGCGTCCCCACAGAGGAGGCGCTGCAGCTTTCACGCGCCATCGCGGAAGTTAAGGAGAAGATCGTCTTCTGCCGGGAGTGTTTTAACTTCACCGACCAGGAGTTGTGCGACATCTGCCGCGATACGCGCCGCGACCGTTCGCTGCTATGCGTGGTGGCGGAGCCGCGCGACCTGATGGCGATGGAGCGCACCAATGAGTTCCGGGGGGTCTATCATGTGCTGCAGGGAGTCATCTCCCCGCAGGAGGGGATCGGTCCCGACATTCTCAAGATTCGCGAACTGCAGGCGCGCCTCTACGAAAACGAGATTCAGGAGGTGATTCTCGCCACCAACCCCACCATTGAAGGGGATGCCACCGCCTTCTATCTTGCCCGCCTGCTCAAACCATTGGGTCTGAAGGTGACCCGCATCGCGCACGGGCTTCCCGCCGGGGGCGATCTGGACTATGCCGATCAGGCGACGCTGGTCTCCGCGCTTCAGTGGCGCCGGGAGATGTAGCGATGATCGCGCTCCGCATCCATTTACGGACGGCTGGCAGGTATCTATGACCCATTCCGATCCACTGAGGGCGGAAGTCTGGCGCGGCACTATTTGCGAAAGTCTGCATGAAGCCTTTGCGGTGGAGGTGAACGCCTCTGGCGAGTTGAAACGCGCCTGGGGCGACCCGGATTTGATCGCCCCTCTGCGCTCTGCGGCAAAACCGCTGCAGGCGGTTTCGCTGGTCACGCATCCGAAGTTTTCGACGCTGGATATTCGCGCCGAAGAGCTTGCCGTCTGCTGCGCTTCCCATCCGGGGCAGCCCCGGCATACAGCGCTGGTCGCATCCGCGCTGTCGCTCTGCGGCTTCTCGCCCGATCATCTGGTCTGCGGAACGCCGCCGGGAGCGCTTTCGCCTCTGGCGCACGGCTGTTCCGGCAACCATACCGCCCTGCTGTTGACCGCGCATCTGATGGGCGCGCCGCTGGAGGGTTACGCCGACCCGAATCACCCGGTTCAGCGAGAGGTCATGCGGCAGATCGCGCAGATGGCGGGAGAGGAGTCCCTGCTGACTGCGACCGATGGCTGCGGAATCCCCACTTTCGGAATGAGCCTGACGGCGATGGCGCGCGCGTTCGCCGCGCTCATCCGCCCCGGCGCGCCCTGGGAGGCTATTCCGAAGGTCATGGGAGACTATCCGGAACTGATCGGCGCGGAAGACTGGATAGACGTGCGTCTGATGCAGGTTACGCGGGGGCGCGTGATTGCCAAAACGGGCGCGGAGGGACTGCTCTGTCTGGACATGGCGCGGGAAGGGCGCGGTATGGCGGTCAAAATTCTGGACGGCAGCACGCGCGCGCTCGGTCTGGCGACGCTGGCGGCGCTGGAGCGCGCGGGATGGATCACCCCGGAAGAGGCGGCGCACCCGCTGCTGGCCCAACTGCGTCATCCCCGGCTCTTCGCCTCGACCGGAGAGGTCGCGGCGGAGATTCGTCTGTCGGCGTAACTCCCCCGGCGTCGGGATGTCAGACGCCGTAACCCTATTCTACAGGCGAAAGGCGCGCCTTTGCCCCGAATGCGGCTATGTCCTTTATGTCCTTTCCAACTCGTACCGACACTTCTCATAACCACAGGCGATTCCCCGGACTCTGGCTCTGGAGACTGTTAAACGGCGTGCCGGAGGAAGAGCGGCTCCCCTGGTACCCGCTGGCGGCGATTGCGCTCACCCTGATCACATTGATTCTCTACTGCCTTCAGAAGGGACCGCTCAACGATTTCGACTGCTACTGGCTGGGAAGCTGGGCGATTCGCGAGGGAGATCCCCTGCGGATGTACGCGGTGCTCGATTCACCCGGTCCGCAGGGGCTTTACTCGATCTATCCCAACAGCCCGGAGTGGGCGGCGCTCTCCGCGCAGCATCTTCCCCGCGCGCTCGTTCCCTGGGCTTATATCTATCCGCCGCACTGCGCCGCACTGCTCCTGCCGCTGACCCTGCTGCCCTACACGGCTGCTCTGGGACTGTGGCGGCTTCTGAATCTGGCGGCTTATCTGCTCTGTCTGGCGATTCTGCTCTATTTAACGCGAGACCGCCTCTCGCCGCGCATGGCGCGCTGGCTGACGCTGCTTTCGCTGGCGACTCCGATGCTGTTTCGTGTGCTGCAACTGGCGCAGATTTCGCCGCTTCTGCTGCTGTCGGTGATAGGCGGGTTGTACTTCCTGCATACGCGCCGTCCCGTTGCGGCGGGCATTGCGCTGGCGTTCGGAACCGTTCTGAAGCTCTCCCCGATCCTGTTTGTATTGTGGCTGCTGGTTCGGCGAGAGTATCGCGCGTTTGCCGCCTCGCTCATCACCATGACGCTGCTCAGCCTGCTGACTCTGGCGGTAGTCGGGACACCTCCTTTCGAGAGGTTTTTCGGGCATATTCTGCCGATCCTCTCGCAGGGAACCACTTTCGACTATAATATCTCTATTGTCGCCATCGCCGGATGGATTTTTGATCTGGGCAGTCCGCGCCGTCCCGAATTTCTCCCGCATGATCTGCGTATGACGCTGGTAAAGCTCGGTTTCTACGGGCTGGTGCTGGGGGTCTCCGGGTGGGCTTTGTGGCGAACGCGGCGGGGAGTGGCGCGGGAGCGTCTGAGCGGGGAGTATGCGCTCATCAATATGACGCTGCTGCTGGTCTCTCCGATCACCTGGAGCCATCACGTGCTGCACGCCCTGCTGCCGATCTTTCTGGTGACGGTGCAGGAGATATCCCGCCGCCGCTACGTCCTGCCGATGGGAATGGCGCTCTGCTATCTGCTCATTTTGCAGGTTCCGGACCTGTCCGGAAGCCCGGTAGCAGGCTGGTTCGGAACGCAGACCGGCACGGTGACGGCGTTTGTCGGACTGGTTTCGCTCTGGATTCTCGTCTGCGTCTCCCTGTCGGGGAACCATGACCGCCCGCCTTCGGAAAGAGAGTTACAGGATGCTGTATCGTAAATTCGGGTTTTATCTCGCTCTATTTATAATGCTTATTCCCGCTGTCAGCCGCGCGGAGCGGGATATCGTCTATTCGGCGCGCTACTATACGCCGCCCTCTAGCCGCGCCGTCAGCTACTGGCATCTCTATCGGATCACCCCGGATGGATCGGGCAGAGAGCAGTTAACGCGCGGAGCCTATCATCACCTGGCTCCGGTCTGGTCGCCCGACGGCAAAAAAATCGTTTTTGTGCGCGTTACGCCAGATAACGAAAGCGAATATCCCTACAGCAAGAAGATGACTCTGTCTCTTCTGGATGTGCGGAGCCAGCGGATTACCACCCTGATGGCTCTGCCGGAGAACGCCAGTCTGAACTATCGCTGGTCACCCGATGGAAAGACCATCGCCATCCCGCCGTTCTCCTTCAGCGAGAAACCGTCTGTCCTGCTGCTGGAGGTCGCCAGCCGGAAGGTTCGTCGTCTGGAAGGAGCATTGTCCGCTGTCTGGTCACCCGATGGCAGCCGACTCTATATCGCCTTCCAGAGGGGAGGCGACCGAATCATCGCCACACGAGACGGAAAAGAGACGCCCGTTTCCGCCCGCGCCATCAGCCCGATCTGGCTGAATAACCGGAGTCTGGCGGGACGCCTGCCGTCCGAAAAGGAGGGAGAGGCTCCCAGACTGCAGATTATCGGCGTGGACAGGGAAGCTCAGCGCGTCGTATCTCTGAAACTCGCCGCTCCACCGGACCCGGAAGAGGAGCCGTTCGCGCGCGGCATTCTGGGATTGATGCCTGTGCCCGGCGATCCCGATGCCGTGATCTGCGTGGTGAACAACCACAACAGCACGGTCGGCATCCTCTATAAATTCTATCGCTGCGATCTGAAGACGGGCGAAATGAAGGAACTGGCAGAAGGGCAGTTTTTATGCTGGTCGCCGGACGGATCGCAATTCTGTACCGCGCCGGGACGCGATCTCGGACCCTACGGAAAGCGTCCGGACGGCACGGAGCGCGCGGTCTGGGTCGCGCCGCTGCAGGTCGGAAGCACGAAAACCGGCAAACTGCGCGTCATCTCAAAAGGGACGGTCTGGGTTCTGGATGCGGACTGGCGATGATCGCGTTCTCTGCGTCGGGCAAAGTCGAGAAGGGAGAGAGAGATGAGGGAACAGGTCTATGCGATGGCGATGCGCGCAAGAGAGGCGTCGCAGCGGCTGGCAGGCGTCTCGACAGCGGTCAAGAATGCCGCGCTGGAGACGATGGCGGAGACGTTGTGCGCCCATGAATCGGAGATACTGACGGCGAATGCGGAGGATGTATCTGCCGCGCGCGAGCGTGGAACCGCCGGGGCGATGATAGATCGTCTTACCCTGACGCCTGCCCGAATCGCGGGAATGGCGGACGGTCTGCGGCAGGTCGCATCGCTGCCCGATCCGGTCGGAGAGATTCTGGAGGGCTGGCGCAGACCCAACGGGCTGCAGATCGAGCGGGTGCGCGTGCCGATAGGAGTCATCGGCGTTATCTACGAGTCCCGCCCCAACGTGACGGCAGACGCCGCCGGACTCTGCCTGAAGGCGGGGAATGCCTGCCTGCTGCGCGGCGGATCGGAGGCGCTTCACTCCAATATCGCCATTGCGCGGCGGCTGGCGGAAGCGGGCGAAAAAGCCGGACTGCCCGAAAACTCCCTTCAGTTGATTGCGTCGGCGGATCGTGACGCAGCGCGCGCCCTGATGCGTCTGAACGGTCTGGTAGACCTGTTGATCCCCCGGGGAGGAGCCGGACTGATTCAGAGCGTTATCGAGAACGCGACCGTTCCGGTCATCGAGACGGGAACCGGCAACTGTCACATATATGTAGACCCGACCGCCGATCTGGATTCCGCGCTGGAGATCATCGTCAATGCCAAATGCTCCCGCCCCTCGGTCTGCAACGCGATGGAGACCCTGCTGGTGCATGAGGTGATCGCCGACGAGTTTCTTCCTCTGGTCGAGGAGCGGCTGGCCGCGCAGGGAGTCGAACTGCGCGGCTGTCCTCGCGCCTGCGAATACCTCTCCTCCGCGATTCCAGCGACGGAGGAGGACTGGAAGACAGAGTATCTGGCGCTCATCCTGGCGGTGCGGGTAGTGGACGATCTGGACGAGGCGATCACGCACATCAACGCCTACGGAACGCGCCACAGCGAGGCGATCCTGACAGAGGACTACTCCGCCGCGCAGCGCTTTCTTCAGGAGGTGGACGCCGCCTGCGTCTACGTCAACGCCTCCACGCGATTCACCGACGGCTATGAGTTCGGTTTCGGCGCAGAGGTGGGCATCAGCAATCAGAAGCTCCATGCGCGGGGACCGATGGGTCTGCGGGATCTGACCACCTGTAAATATATCATCCGGGGGAACGGGCAGATCAGGGGGTAGGCGATGCGGCTGGGGATCATGGGCGGTACGTTCGACCCCATTCACTATGGGCATCTATATGTGGCGGAGAATGCCCGTCTTCAGTATCAACTCGATCTGACGCTGTTTGTGCCGAACCATATTCCGGCACATAAGAAAGCCTACGCGGTCTCTTCGGCAGAGCATCGCTTCGCCATGACGCGGATGGCAACGGAGACCAATCCCTGCTTTCAACCCTCCAGCGTCGAACTCGACCGCCCCGGTCCCTCCTATGCGGTGGATACGCTCCGCCTGCTTCAGCAAGCCTACCCCGACGCGGAGATGTTCTTCATCACAGGGCTGGACGCCATTATTGAGATCGCCACATGGCGGCGACACGAGGAGGTTCTGCAGTTATGCACCTTCATCACCGCCCCGCGTCCCGGTCTCTCGCCGCAGACCATCCAGGAGCGCCTTCCCGCCTATGCGCTGCAGCGCGTGCGCCTGCTGGCGGGTCATCACCTTGCCATCTCCTCTACCGACATACGCGACAGCGTTCGCCGGGGACTGTCCATTCGCTACCTGACGCCTGATCCGGTTGTGGCGTACATCCGGCAAAACCATCTGTATCGTTCAGAACCGGAGTAAGACCGGCAGACAGAAAACGCCTGCCGGAAGCGAGCGGCTCCCGGCAGGCGCAGTTCGTATTCAGTTGGATAACGCTCGGTTTGAAGGCGGACAGTCTACTGGCTGTCAATGCCCGGCGCGAAGGTTCCATGCCCATCGGCGCTGCAGGAG
>CAYSDM010000060.1:16952-30166 GCA_964429855.1 uncultured Chthonomonadaceae bacterium | reverse complement strand
GGCGGCGATTGGTCAGGGCGATGGCGAAGCGGCGCAGAGGGTTTCCGGTCGGCGGGACAAACTCATGCACGGTCAACACAGCCGGAACGCTCAGCAGGTCGGCGAAGCGGGAAAAGCGGTTTTTCCAGGGCGCAACGCCCCCGAAAAGAAAATACTGGTGCTGAATATGCGACACATCCACGCGATTCATCTCCGGGTGAAACTGTTCGGCGGAGGCGCGATAACGCACCTCCACCAGCGCCTCAAGCTCCGCCAGCAGATACCCGGCATAGTCGGCGACACCGCATCGCCCCGGCTCCGGCGCGATCATGGTTATGGCGAGGGAGGAGTGTGCGGGAGAGGCGTTCGAGGGCATGATAGAAAACGGGCGTCAGCGCTGCGTCTCGCAGATCGCCTGACGGTAGAGATCGAGGGTTCGGCGCGCTATCTCTCGCCAGGAGTGCCGCGCCGCGTACTCCTTCGCGCCCTGACTCAGACGCCGCTGTTCGGAGGGGTCCGCCAGCAGCCCCTTCAGCGCCTCCGCATAACGCGCCGCATCGCCGGACGTAAAGAGCTTGAGGCAGGAGACTCGCGCCTCTATCTCGGTAAAGCAGTCCAGATCGGAGGCGACGATGGGCTTGCCATAGGAGAGCGGAATGGTCACGGAGTAGGAGCCAGTCGCAAAAGTGTGCGGCACGACAACCACCTCTGAAGCCGCCATCGCTGTCGCCACCTCCTCCTCGGAGAGAAAGCCGGTGACAACGACGCGATCCGTCAGCCCGCGCTCGGCGATTCGCGCCCGCAGGCTGTCGGCATAAGACTCCTCGTGCGCCACCCGCACACCCCCGGCGATCACAAAGACCGCCTCTTGCGGAAGCCGCGGGAGAATCTCCAGAGTCAGCTCATAGCCTTTGTTGGGAGCGATATAGCCGAAAAGCGAGATGATCCGGCGCGCTCCCAGCCCGAACTTCTCCCGGAAGCTCGCGATGGTTTCGGCGGAGGAGAGTAAGCCGTTCAACGGCTCCGGAACGCCTGCCGGAACGACATGGACATGCGAGGCGGACGCGCCCCGCGACAACAGCGCGGCGCGTCCGCCTTCGGTATGGACGATGCACTCCCCTTTCGTGGCAAAAGGCGCAATATCCACGCTGTCGCGGTATCCGCGCCGACGCAGCAGAATCTCCTTCGCCAGCCGTTGCAGGGGACGCCGCTCCTGCTTCACCTTCAGAAGCTCCGCCAGCGAATAGGTGGTGTGCGCGGTAATGACGAACGGCTTACGGATCAGATAGCGCAGGTTCCAGAAGGCGGACTGATTGGGCAGGATGCCGCCCCAGAAGCTGTGTTCGTGCTGCACATGCACGACATCCGCCCGGTTCAACCGCTCCGCCTGCTGCTGATAGTGCTCTATCGGCTGCTTCCCGACCTGTATCGGCTCGACTTCGACCTCGACGAACTCCTGCATCGCGGCAACCAGCGCGCGAGAATAGGCGGCGATTCCGCAGCGGTCTCCGACGGTGGTCAGCATGGCGACCTTCACGGCTGAGCCTCCCGCAGAACGCCCGCCCGCCGCAGCATCCGCTTGACCGCCACACCGGCATGAATCAGGCTGTTCCTGGCGATTCCCATGCTCATCACCGCCCGAATTCCGAGCGTCGTCAGAGGACCGCTCGTTTTCTGGTAGTAGAGAAGCTGGCTTTTAAACATCAACGCTGTCATCTTCTTGCTCTGCTGTTTCACGCTGCCCATCCAGTGATGCGTTACCCGCGAATCCGGCACATAGTAGACCTTCCATCCCGCTTTTTTTATACGCCAGCACCATTCGACCTCTTCATAGAACATAAAGAACCGCTCATCCAGCATACCGACCTGCCGCATCACCTCCTCGCGCACCAGCAGACAGGCTCCAGAGACCTGATCCACCTCACAGAGTTGATCGAAGTCTTCGCGTCCGTAACCGAGTGACGTTTCGTAGCGGCGCATCGCCAGCCGACGCAGCCCGGTGACGCTGAGAAATTCGCGCAACAGGGTCGGGAACTTCGCGCCGTTGCGCTGAAGCGATCCATCCGTGTTGAGCAGTTTCGGACCGCACGCGCCTGCCTCCGGATGCGAATCCATGAAGGCGACCAGGCGGGACAGCGACTCGGGTTCGGCTTCGGTGTCGGGATTCAGCAGCAGCAGATGACGCGCCTGCGCGCGCGCCAGCGCCACATTATTCCCCCGCGTAAAGCCCAGGTTCTCCCGGCTGGCGGTCAGGTCTACCTCCGGGAACTCCTGCGCGACCATCTCAGCGCTGCCATCGGTCGAGTTGTTGTCCACCACATAGACCTGAAATGACAAGCCGTTCACGGCGGCGGGAATCGCCTTCAGGCAGTCGCGCAGCATCTCGCGGGTATTGTAGCTTACGATCACGATCGCCAGATCGGTCTGCGTATCTAGAACCATTTGATCTTTCGGAAGAATACCGCCAGCCCCACGGCAATCGCCAGCATGGCTCCCAGAGCCATGTAGTAGCCGTTATGCCAGTTTAGTTCCGGCATGTTCTTGAAATTCATGCCGTAGATTCCCGCGATCAGGGTGGCGCTCATCAAGATGGTGGAGATGACCGTCAGCGTCTTCATCACCTGATTCATACGGTTGGAGATAATGGAAAGGTGCATATCCATCGCGCTGGAGATCAGATCGCGGTAGGTGTCCACGCTCTCCACCAGCCGCACCAGATGGTCATAGACGCTCTGAAAATAGAGGATGGACGCCTCCGGGAAGACCCGAACATCCTGCCGAAGGATCAGGTTCAGGGCATCCCGCTGACCGACAAGGACGCGGCGCAGGGTCAGCATCTCCTTTTTCAGCGAGAAGAGGGTCTGGCTGTGCGTAACGCCGTTTCCGGCGAAGAGGTTATCTTGGATCTCGTCCACATCCTCCGCAATGTGATCCAGGATCGGGAAGTATCCATCTACAATGGTGTCCAGGAGGGAGTAGACCGGGACGGAGATCGTCGCGCCATGCAGGGATGCGTTCGACTGCCAGCGGCGCACGCACTCATTAATCTCCGGAAAAGGTTCTCTGTGGGTGGTAATCAGAAACTGCTGGCTGATGTAGATGACCACTTCGCGCAGGCGAAGCCGCTCCTCCGCCTGCGGATCGGAGGAGTGATCGGCGGCATACATGACGAGCACGTAGAAGCCGGGATACTCCTCGCATTTGGCGCGGGGATGGGGCGTGATGATCTCCTCCAGCGCCAGCGGATGCAGCCTGAACTCCTCCTCAAGCAGGCTCATGTCTGCGGCCGTCGGGGCGGTGATGTCGAGCCAGACCAGCATACTGGGATTGACGAGCGCCTCGCTGATCGCCTCCGGAAGGATCTCCTGATGGATCCCCTCTTCGGGATGGTAGACCTGCGCGGTAAGAGAGCGCGCGCCCTGCGTGACCGTATCGGTGATGGAGTCGAGTGGCATTAAGTTTACTCACCCTTGCAGCCCGGTCAGCAGATGCGCGCCGACCGGATGAACCATTATAGATACCGCGAAGCAGTCCTGTCAATTCGCCTGACCGGAAGGTGACTTACGCATAACGATCCGGACTCAGCAGGTTCAGGGGTATCGAGGGAGGTTCGGAGGCGAGGATTTCCGCGATCAGTCTGCCGGTAATCGGTCCCAGGCTCAGCCCCATCATGGCATGTCCCGCCGCCGCCAGCAGGTTGTCATAACGACCGAACCGACCGATATAGGGCAAGCCGTCCGGAGAGCAGGGACGCAGTCCGCTCCAGACGGCAATGCCTCGAAAGTGATCGGGTGAGAACGCGGGAAAGTAGCGGGGAATGGACTTGAGGATGCCGTTTACACGCGCCGGATTGACGCTCTGATCCAGCCCCGTGATCTCCATCGTCCCGGCAAAGCGCAGCGCGCCGTCCATCGGTGTCACGGCGACGCGGGCTTCCGTCAGAATCGAGCAGATCGAAGGAAGCTGCGGGGGATCGGGCAGGGTCAGACTGTATCCCTTGCCCGCCTGCATCGGCATATCTATCTGCAATCCCCTTGCTATTGCCGGAGACCAGGCTCCGCCCGCAATCACGTACTCATCAGCGGTAAACTCTCTGGCTCCGACCAACGCCGCCTCCACCCGCCGCCCTGTCGTTCGCCAACCGGTCACCTCCGCCGACCAGACCAGTGACGCCCCTTCCTTCTCCAGCCGTTGGGTCATCTCCGCCATGAACTGCTGCGGAACCAGATGACAGTCCTGCGGAAAGTGGACTGCCCCGGCGATATCCATGCGTATATTCGGGTCCAGCCGCGCCGTCTGCGCTGCGGTGAGAACCTCCGCCTCCAGACCAAGCTGACGGGCGCGCTCCGCCAGCGCCGCCTCTTCCTGTAAAACCGGCTCCGTCTTGCAGAGCATCAGCAGCCCTTTTTGAACCAGACCGAAGCTCAGACCGGGCTGCTCCGCCAGTTCCGCATAACAGCGTCGGCTTTCCAGATTCAGGTCGCGCAGAATCGGCGCGGCGCGCTCCACATGCCGGGCATTGGCGGCGCGCAGGAACTTCCATCCCCAGGAGAGCAGGTCACGATCCAGACGCGGACGTATCCAGAACGGGCTTTCCGGATTGAACATCATCCGCAACCCCATACTGACCATCCCCGGAGCCGCCAGCGGCACAAAGTGGCTCGGAACGATCATTCCGCCGTTGCCCAGGGAACAGGAGTCGTGACCGGGACCGCCCCGCTCCAGCAGAATCACGCGATGCCCTTTTTGCAGGGCATACCAGGCGGCGCACAACCCGATGACCCCGCCCCCGACAATCAGAACCGTCCTTGCGCCGGACACGCTTCCCCCTTCACCCGCTCCGAATGCCCCAGCAGAAAGGGTCGTCTGAATCCAGAAGCAGAGTCGCGCAGGACTGGATATAGGCGCGTCCCCGGATTGTCGGGATCAACGCGCCGTTCTCCTCCTCGATGCTCCCCTCAAAGACGCTCCCGATGACGCTCTCCTGCCGCCATATCTCGCCGGAACGCAGCTTTCCATCAGCGTAGAGACAGGCCAGTTTTGCGCTGGTGCCGGTTCCGCAGGGAGAGCGGTCGTAGGCGTTGCCGGGACAGAGCACAAAGCTGCGGCTGTGCGATCCCGGCAGCATCGGGCGACCGAACAACTCGATATGATCTATCTCCTCCCCGTCCCTTCCGGTGACGCCGTTTCGCTGCAATGCCCGGCGAATCTTCCCGGTGAATTCAGTCAACGCCTCGACACTCTCCGGCATGATCGCCTGTCCGTGTGCCTCGACCAGATAGAACCAGTTCCCTCCCCAGGCGACATCGCCGGTGATTGTCCCGTATCCCTCCACCGCCACCGAGACCGCCTTCGCATGGCGATACGACGGCACATTTCGCACCGATACGGAGCCGTCTTCATGCAGACAGGCGCGCACGGTCCCGACCGGAGTCTCGACCAGATGCTCTCCCGGCGAAATACGCTCCAGAAAAGCCAGCGTCGCGATCAGTCCGATGGTTCCATGACCGCACATTCCCAGATAGCCGACGTTATTGAAGAAGATGACCCCGCAGGCGCACGCGGGATCGTTCGGAGGCAGCAGAAGCGCGCCAACCAGCACATCCGAACCGCGCGGCTCATTGACCACCGCCGAACGAAATGTATCGAATCGGGCGCGAAAAGCCTCCCGTCGCTCCGCCACGCTGCCACTGCCCAGATCGGGCCCGCCAGCGATCACCACGCGGGTCGGCTCTCCGCCCGTATGCGAATCGATCACCTCGATTCGGGTCAGGCTTCCCATCGGTTACCCGGCGATCCGCGCAGGCACATCGGGACGCGCGGCGATACCGGCGCGAATGATCGCTAGAATCTCCTCGCGCTCCGTTCCCTGCAAGATCAGGCGCGGGGCGCGCACCCACTCCGCTCCCAGCCCAACCTCCTGCAGAGCCAGCTTGATGTTCTGCACGAACTTAATCTGCGAATCCAGATGCAGCAACGGCATATACCAGCGGTAGACCTCTCGCGCCGTCTCCCACTGCCCGGCTTGCGCCAGGTCCCAGAGATACTGGTTCTCCGTCGGAAACGCCAGCCCCAATCCGGTCACCCATCCGTCCGCACCTAGCAGGAAGCCCTCCAGCGCCAGATCGTCCAGCCCGACAAAGAGCCGATAGCGATCCCCAACCTGATTGCGGATATCGGTCAGGCGGCAGGTGTTTCCGGACGACTCCTTGATGGCGACCAGATTCTTCACGTCTGCAAGCTGCGCGAACATCGTCGGGGTGATGTCCACATGGTAGGCGATGGGATTGTTGTAGACCATGATCGGCAGACCGGTGGCGGCAGCGACCGCGCGGTAGTGGTGGATTGTCTCCTCCGGGCAGGCTTTGTAGACCATCGCGGGCAGCAGCATGATCCCGTCCGCGCCCATGCTCTCCATGTCTCGCGCATAATGCGCCGCCATCGCGGTGCTGCACTCGGCGACGCCGCTCAGAACCGGAACGCGCCCCCGGCTCACCTCCAGCGCCATCTGCACCACGCGCCGCTTCTCTTCCGGCTCCAGCGCAGTATTCTCGCCAAGCGAACCGAGCATAATCAACCCGCTGACTCCGGAGTCGATCAATACTTCCAGATGGCGCGCCGTCGCCTCCAGATCAAGGCTCTCATCCCGGTGGAACTGAGTCGTCACGGCGGGAAAAACCCCCTGCCAGGCTGTTTTCATGCGAATCCTTTCCTTAGATCCTACAGATGCATGCGCGTCAATACGCCCTCAAAGGCGGTATCTACGCTGTCGTCGCCGCAGAGATAGCGCCACAATTTGGCGCGCTCGACGTTCTCTGCCCGGGCCATCTCGCCCTGCCAGGCATGGGGGAACCCGCCGACGATCTTCCGCACCTCCGGGTCGTTGTAGCCCTCGGTGTTGAACAGCCCCCGCTGCTCCTCCCCGGCGCGCAGGCGAAGTTTGAACATATAGCGGGTTCGGTCTGTCTGGTTGGGCTGGGCGCAGTGCCAGAGCGCCTGATGCAGAAAGGCGATGGTTCCTGCCGGTCCGGTTAACTGCCGCTGTCCGACAATGTTTTTATAGCGGGAGATGCTGGCGTTACTGACGCGGCGCAGGTGCGATCCGGGCAGAATGAGCGTCGCGCCGTTCTCTTTTGTCGAATCGGCGGAGAAGTACATCGCCTGAATATCGAAGGCAAGCGGACGGGCGTCAATGATCGAGTCGGCGTGCCATATCTGCGCATGCCTCTGGTTGGGTCCGACCACATGCAACGCCGAGTGATCGTAGACCGGATGCTCCCCGACCAGACTCTGAATCACGCCCTTCACCGGCAGATACTCAAACACCTGCCGGATCGCTTCGGAGGCGTGCCAGTGTCCTTTTCCCGCCTCCTGATCCGCATGAACCGCCTCGTTCAACTCCTTCGGAACCAGCCCTTCGAACACCAGAAAACCGTCCGTTACAAACTGCGCCATCTGTTTCGCCGTCAGCAGATACTCCCGCGGGACTCTAGCCATCTATCTCTACTCTCCTCTCCAGTACATATTCGTAGGGCAGGTGTCCGATCTCGTGCTCCTGCCCGCGCACGAAGTAGGGCAGCGTTGGAATCTGTATCACGAACCATCCGTCGCGCATGGCGTCCAGCACCGATTTATAGGGAGGTTCCTGCTGGTCGCCGCTCTGCATCTGCAGCGCGTCCGCCGGTTTCGCTCCGTCGTAGAGCGCCCATGCCACCACCGACGCCTCCAGATCGGAATGCGATAGATTCAGGATGAGAATCTGCTGTCTCAGTTTTCCCAAAGCGAGCAGCCTTTCATAAGGGGTTTGCAGGATCACGCGAATCCCGCGACAGTGTCGTAAGGAGTTTAACCTATGAGAGCCTCGAAATCAATACCGCCTGGCATTATCGCCATAGGGCGGATGGTTCTGTATATTCATCTCTCTTCTTCTCTGCCAATCCTGAGGCGAAACGTCCGCTGCCTGTGTCTATTGTGGCATACCCGGTCGCAACTTTGCCGCCGCCCCGGACGTAATGCAAAATGAGTATACTTGCAGCCATTGTTATTGTCGGTCAGCCCTGAAAGGAGGGCTTGAGGATGAACCGCTCAGGGAATGCTCTCGCCATCGAAGTGCATCTCTCCGATGGCCGCGTCGAGAAGTTTCTCCAGGATAATCTGCAGGAGGCGCAGCATATCCTGGATCATATCCAGCCGAATAAGCTGTTCTCTCAGCCGCTTCTGGTGATCGCGGAAGAGTACGCGACGACGGTCTACCGCAGCGAAGAGGTCGAGCGTATAGACCTGATTACCGATATTCCGTTAAACTGGCCCTATTATCATGATGTGAGTGACATTGTGGAGATCACGCCGGAAGAGTTTTCCCGGCGCTTTGTCCCCGAAAACTACCACTTCCTGCGTTCCGGCGCGCCGCCGATTCCCGGCGAGAAGTTCACGCTGTTTGTCGAGATCGAATCCTCCTCCGGAAAGCGGTTGATTGTGCAAGTGGACACCCATATCAGCGTCTCCGATTCCCAGCTTACCCCGATGGATCGCGGCGTTTTCATCCATCAGCTTTTATCCGCGGCCAGTCTGCATGCGCGGCGGCTAGAAGGTGGCATGATCCTGCTCAATCCGGCAAAGATCATGCGCGTTGTCTTCTATCCCGGTCCGGCGCTTCCTCCTCCCGGAACCTGGCTGGCGAACCGCGCTGTAGAATAACGTCAACAGAGGGCTTTCCGAAACGCCGGAAAGCCCTCTTCTTTCACACAGGGTCACTTCAGTCCGTAGATCACTCCCGCCAGAATAAGCGCAAGAACGGGCCACCACCAGCAGGCTTCCAGGATGCAGCAGCCGAGTTTCCACACTGAATCTTCCGTCGGTTCGCGCCAGCGCTCCCGGCGTCGCCGGGGCGGTCTCGCCTCACTGGTCGGGCAGATGTGTCTCTCTTCCCGAAGATAGAGTCGTCCGCAGGAGGAACAGCGTTTCAGGGACGGCTTCTATCCCTCTGAGGAGGAGGCCGTCGAGCGCGAAGAAGGAGGCTGGAAGAAGAGCATCCTGTCTCCGAACAGATAACCGGATATCGGGTGCGGCGGCAGATTGACGGCAGCGGGAATCTGCGCGAAAAACTGAAACGGGGTGATCACCTCGTTCACCCCCTCTCCGCTCAAGACCAGATTCGGGAAGGAGGTCAGCAGCGCGCGATGCAGCGCTGCCGCGCCCTGTGCAAAGTTTTGCTTCTCGATGAGTCCGTTGCCGTCGTTCCACATGCGCCCGGAGTAGCGCAGGTGAAGCGCATCGGGATGAATATAGTCTATTACGTCGTTCAGGCGACGAATCAGCAGGCTGCGATAGGCAGGAGCCGCCGGATTGATGACCGCCAGCGCGAAGGAGCCAGATGCTCCGCCGCCCTCTGCCGGAATCTCTACCGGCGCGCCAGTTCGGGGGTCTTTCACCTGAAAGCGACGCATCTGAATCAGGTCGGGATGCTCCCGGGGCAGCGCGGCGCAGTCCACGCCCAGCATCACCCGAAAGCCCATCGCCTGCGCCTGCTGCACATAGACGCGCAGGTTATCGGCTACCCGATACGCCGGATCATCCGGGCGCGCATTGGGAGACTGCCAGTTCGGAAGATAGAGCAGGGTCTCTTTCGGCGGGGACAATGCCGCGATCTTCTCCAGTGTCGCGGGATCGAAGCGATTCTCCGCCATCGTTCGGACTGATCGAATCTCCTGGACCCAGGCGCGATCCCCGCGCGCCGGAAGAGGCGGACGGAAAAACTTCATCAGACGCCGATACCCTTCCGCCGGAACCCGCCAGTCTCCTTTAAAGGCGTTGATGCGCCACTCCAGTTGCGGAACCCCGCCCGCGCTCTTCCAGGGACCGACCGCCTGAGTCTCGAAGATCAGATCGAGGCGATCCCCCCGGCGAGTCAGGTGCAGTCTCTTGAAATGCGCCTGATTATCCCGCGAATAGAGGACGAATCCGCCCTCCTTCATCTCCCAGATCAACATCTGCGCCTCCCACTGCCCCGGATACTCCAGAGTCAGCGAAGCGGGCGCGCTTTTGCTATCCAGCGCAATCCCGCCAAAAGCGGGCAGAATCAGCCGACCCGAAGTCAGGTCCAGTCCGCGCATGCCCCAGGTTAATCCCGTCACCCCTTCGCGGTTCGATTCTCCCCACAGGGTCAGAGCGATGTCCTGAGTATCCGGATCCACAATGGCGTTCATCCATGCGGAACAGGTAAGATCGTTGAAAGAGATCTGCACCGCGTTGGGATTTCCGGCGGTCGCCTTCCCCATACGCCAGTCCGTCCAGCGAAACGGCTTACCGGAAGGCTCCAGCGTCTTCATCTCCACCAGCGAAGGCGCGACGGGAACCTGCCGCAGAGGCGTTTCACCCGTCAGGAGATTGGTGAGGCGAATCATGGTTCCGCCGCGAAACTGCGCCACCATGTTTTCGGTTGTCAGCGTCAGCAGATCGCCGTCAATCTGCACCTGGGCGCGGGCAGGCGACAGCAGAAGAAAAGGCGCGAACGCCACAATCGCACACAGGCAGCGTATCGAACACATGGCTTATCTCCCGTAAAAAACGATCTGTTCTGAAATCCAGCATAGCAAACGGTAACATACCGGCGTCCGGTTGAGGTATATAAATGATACGAATAATTAATCGTCGCGTTGTCATAAAACGATAATGTCGGGAAGTTCAACGTTACGGGCTGTCTGTATGGCCAGTAACGCCGCGCTGCACAGGGGGGGGGAACCGGGCGGAGACGTTTTTGAGTCGGGTTTTAGACGCCTCTCTGAAGGAAAACGTTACACAACCCGAAAATCACAGAAGAGAGTACTCGGAGATCGACTCACGAGTTGGCACGTTTTATGCATTAACTGTTTATGATCCTTTCCCTTCTGGGGGAAGAGGTCTTTTTTCGCCTGTCGGTCTGTAAAGAATTATGGTCTATTTCGGGTTGCGTTACTCCTCTCATAACCGCTCTGTCCTCGGCACGGTCTGCCGACTCCGTGCGCGATTCGGGTTGTATCGCGTCTCGACTCCCTGGAGGTAGTTCTCGTTATGCGTATTTACGGAGCCTCACCCCTCTACAACTATGTAGAGCTGCTTTTCCGGTGCAAACGGCTGTTCATCATCTCCATCATACTGGGAACGCTCGTAACCTCCCTGATGGTCTACACACGCCGCGCGCAGTATGAAGCGACGATGATTATCGGTCTGAGCGGAGATCCGCTGCTTGCCGCCGAACTGGGCGGTAAAGAGGCGCGCAGCGCCGTCATCATGGATGCGCAGCGCAAAGCCCGTAATCTTCGGCTCTGGGTGGACAAGCAGCCCGATTTTCTGGAGACGGCTCTCAAGGATGTGGTGATTAACAACGTCCCCGCAGACCGCCGGTACGGCGCAGAGTATCCCAAGTTTGTGGATGATGTTCGCAAGAAGCTGCGCATCGGCAATGAACTGATCAACGGGCAGTATATGGAGGTCTCCCTCAACTGGCCCACCCCGGACGAGGCAGAGAAGATTCTCAACGCGATCTATGCGCGCTACTCCTCCCGCACCGTGGATCAGGAAACCATTACCCAGGCGCAGAAGGTGAAAACCCTGGAAGATCAGTTCCAGCGCTACGACAATGAAGCCAACGAGAAGGCGAAGCTGCGAACCGCCTATCTGCGCGACAAGTACTGGCAGAACCCCGCCATGCTTGGACAACGCATGGGGCAGTCGGAGCAGATTCGCAGCCGGATCGTGGATGTGAAGCTGGATATCGCGGACGCGCAGGTGCGTCTGGAACAGATCAACGCCCGCCTGAAGGTGACCCCGCAGTACATCACCGGCTCTACGGAAGAGGTTATCAGCGTACAGGATCCGACTCTGGCGCTGGTGCAGAAGCGTCAGGAGATGGAGACCCAGCTTCAGCAGTTGAAGCTGCGCTACGCCGATTCGCATCCCACCATCCGGGATATGACAAAGCAGATCGAGGCGATCACGGCGCAGATCGAGACGGAGCGTAATAAGCCGCGCGAGCGCCAGACCAGCCAGACCCGCAGCGCGCGGATGCTCAACAGCGAATGGCAGTCCCTGCGACAGCAGCAGACCGCGCTGGAGTTGACCATCGGAGCCAGCCGACGACGTCTGGGCGAACTGGAGACCCAGTTCCAGCGTACCGAGACCTTCCTGCGCCAGATGCCGGAGGAAGAGGTTACCTGGAAAAAGATAGACCAGGAGTACGTGATTGCCGATAATATCCGTAACAATATGCGCGCGCAACTGAAGGCGGCTCAGATTGAAGAAGAGCGTGATCGCCAGACTAAAGCGACGCTGATGGAGCAGACCGTTCCTCCCCGATCCGAGCGACTGGACAACAATCGCCGTGCCGTCATGCTCTATGCGCTGGGACCGATCCTGGGGATTATCATCGCTTTCTGCTTCTCCCTGATTGCGGAGTCGCTGGATCACACGCTCCGCACGCCGGTTGAGGTGGAAAAACATCTGGGCAAGCCGGTGCTGGCAGTGCTGCCGAAAGTCAAAACTCCTCGCGAGAGTCGCAAAGAGCTTCCCGGAGGAGGCAGCAGGCCCAGCATCACCTCCTGACCTTTCGGGAAAGGTCAGGAGTACTGACGGCGTTCGGGCGCGCTTCAGGGATGAGGCGCTTCACGCGCCCTGTGTGCAAAGGAATACTATGGCAGATACAGACCAGTATAATCAGTCGAGCGGCAACCTGGTACCGCTGAATAATTTTGACTTCCACTCCGAGCGGAATGGAAACGGGCGGTATACCAACGGCAAAGCTCTGGTCACGGAAGAGTATGCGCGTCTGCACGCCGATATCGAACGCGCCGCCAGCCCGGCGCGCTGCTTCGTCGTCGGCATCACCTCCGCCGTCTACGGCGAGGGAAAGACGACGGTGGCGCTTAATCTCGCCGGAACCATCGCGCAGAACTCCCAGGCGCGTGTTACGCTGGTGGACTTCAATATGCGTAACTGGGATATGCAGACCCGCCTGAACCTTTCGCAGGCGACCGGACTGGTGGATGTGCTGGAGGGGGCGGAAGACGACCTCTCGATCATCATCCAGAAGACCGAACTGGAGAACCTTACGGTCATTCCGTCGGGGCGCGCCGCCGCCAACCCTGCCCGTCTGGTGCGTTCGCCTCGACTGGTCGAGGTGATGAACACCCTGCGAATGTCCAACGACTTTGTGGTGCTGGACATGGCTCCGGTGCTGCCGGTCGCCGACACAAAAACGG
>CAYSDM010000060.1:0-16942 GCA_964429855.1 uncultured Chthonomonadaceae bacterium | reverse complement strand
CCAAGCTGCTGGATGGCGTGGTGCTGGTGGTGCGCGCAGGAGTGACGCCGCGCGAGATCGTCGCCCGCGCCATCGAATCGGTGGGCAACGATAAGGTTCTGGGCGTGGTTCTTAACGGCGTAGAATCGGCGATGCCGAAATGGCTGCAGAAATACTTCTCGTAGCCTCCGCCGCCGACATCGCTGGGATCGCGCTGAACGCTCCGCTGTGGCTCTTCTGGGCGGTGGGTGTCCTCTACCTGCTGCTGCTGACACTGGGAGCGGCGCTGAATCGGCGGCGCTCACGCCCGGAGCCGGCATCGCAGCGACGGATATGCATTCTCATTCCGGCGCACAATGAGGAGATGAATCTGGGGGCTGTCGTGGACGGCTTACACGCGCTAAACTACCCGGCACAGCGTTACCAGATCATCGTTATTGCGGACAACTGTACGGATCGAACGGCGGAGATAGGGCGGACGCATGGGGCGGAAGTTCTGGAGCGCACCGACGCGACGCAACGCGGCAAAGGCTACGCGCTGGACTGGGCGCTGAACCGGCTGCTTCCCGATCCTCGCCGTTTTGACGCTTTTCTGATCCTGGACGCCGATTCGGTGCTCTCATCCAACTTTCTGTCGGTAATGAATGCAGCGATGGAGCAGGGACACGGCGTTGTCCAGGGTCGTTATGACGTTCTGAATGTGCAGGAAGGCTGGCGCACTCGCCTTATGACCTGCGCCCTGGCGCTGGCGCACTACGTCAAGCCGCTGGGGCGCAACACTTTTGGGTTGTCCGACGGACTGAAGGGCAACGGGATGTGCTTCTCCCGCGCCGTGATGGAGCGCGTTCCCTGGTCAGGCGAGAGCATTACGGAGGATATCGAGTATACCCTCCGGCTGGTTCTGGAGGGTATACGAATCGAGTTTGCGCCAGAAGCGGTTGTTCGCGCGCAGATGCCGACGGGGGGAAAGCAGGCTGCCACACAGCGCCAACGCTGGGAAGGCGGTCGTTACGGGCTGATAAAACGCGCCTTTGCCCTGTTGCTGCGCGGGATGCGCATGCGCCGGATCATGGTGATAGACCGCGCAGTGGAGTTGATTATCCCGCCGTTTGTGGAGTTTTTCACGCTGCCCGCGCTGGGTCTGCTGATCGGCGGACTCTGGCTCTGGATCGCCCCGGAATCGGCAGGCGCGCGCTGGATGCTATGGGGATGGGGCGGAATTCTGACGGCGCAGGCGGCGTATCTGGTGATCGGACTGGCGCTGGCGCGCGTTCCGCTGTCGGTCGCCTCCTCCCTGCTGTTCGCGCCGTTTTATATTCTCTGGAAGTTTGGACTGTATGGCGCGATGCTTGTGCGGCGAGGGGCGGGAGGATGGCAGCGCACCGAGCGGCATACGCTGGAAGTCGGCGGCAATAAGCGCGACTGAACTTCTGTTTTGAGTTTTCGCGCCTGCATGGAACAATCCCGGCGGTCAGGCTCTCTGTCTACTGAGAGCGAAGTTGACTGGATAAGAGATGCGGCAAACTGTTGCGATACTGGGAATACCGGTAGATATTCTGGACACCTCACAGACGCTTCAACGGCTGGAGCAGTTCATTCTGTCTCGCCGATTCCACCAGATCGCCACCGCCAACACCGACTTTCTGGCGAAGGCGATGCACGACCCGGAACTGAAGCATATCCTGCAGGTCGCGGATATGGTCGTTGCGGATGGAATGCCTCTGGTGATGGCATCCCGCTGGCTGCGCGTCCCCCTGCCGGAGCGCGTTACCGGCGCGGATCTGGTTCCGCGTCTGGCGGGGATGGCGGCGCAGAAGGGTTATCGTCTCTTTATGCTCGGCGCAAAGCCGGAGGTCGCGGCAAGCGCAAAGGCGCGGCTGGAGTCCAACTATCCCGGCATTCAGATCGTCGGCTGCCTCTCGCCTCCCGTCGGTCACGTTGTGACGATGGATAATGAGACCATCCTGCGGCAGATCGAAACCGCCCGTCCGGATATCCTGCTGGTGGCTTTCGGCAATCCCAAGCAGGAGAAGTGGATTCACATGCATCGCAACCGCCTGCAGGTTCCCGTCTGCATCGGGGTCGGCGGCACGTTCGATTTTCTGGCAGGATCGGTCGCGCGCGCTCCCGTCTGGATGCAGCGCAGCGGTTTGGAGTGGCTCTATCGCTTTCGACAGGAGCCGCGCCGTCTCTGGCGGCGCTACCGTGATGATATCCTCTTTTTTGCGCGTTATATGACCCTTCAGCTATGGGGCATGCGCGGTTTCCGGCAGGGGCCGTCCGATCTGAAGGAGATCTGTCGAGAGGGCGATACGATTATCTCCGTGACCGGTTCACTGCATGCAGGCGCGCTTTCCGCTCTGGAGAAGATGACGGAGCGCGCGCTGTCCCGCCCCTCGCGCCTGATCCTCGACCTGAGCGCCGCGACGGGAGTAGACAGCGCGGTTCTTGGCACGCTTCTTCTGCTGCCGAAACGCGCCGCGGGAGCCGGGCAGGAAGTGCGTCTGGTCGTCCCGGAAGGCAGGATTCAGAAGCGCCTGCGATATGCGCAGGCGCATGATTCCCTGCCCCTGTACGACACCTTGGAAGAGGCGCAGAAGGCGGAGACGAAGGGGCTGCGCGCCTGCGTGGAGATGCAGAAGACGCGACCAATTCTGATTCTGCAGGGACGCGCGGATGTCGCAAGTCTGCCTGTACTGGAGAGTTCTCTTCAGAAGATTCCGAACACTTCGCAGAGGCTGGACGTAGATATGCGCGAGATCAGCTATCTGGAGTGCGCCATCCTTGCCCGGCTGTTCCGGCATGCCGCCAGGATGAGAGCGGACGGCAGGCAGCTTCGCCTGATTCCCGGCGAAGTGACAGGGCGTATGCTGGAGCGGGAGGGCATCGCGGCGCTATTTCAGCAGGCGGACGCGCCCGGCAGCAACCTGAGATCGCCGGAAGTTATGCCGACAGAAGCGCCTACCGGGCGGTAAGGAGTAAGAGGCTGTGCGTTTTGAGTTCCATCTGCTCTTTCTGTTATGCATCATCGGTGTGCTGACGCGGAAACTCACCCTTAGAGGATGGGTGGGCGTCAGCGCGGTTATACTGATCTGGATGATGTGGAACTACATGAGGTACTGATCGCATGACCGCCGAAAATCTGCCTTCGTCGGCGGCCCGGGAGACGGTTGATCCGGGCGCAGGCGAGAAGCCTGTCGCGGCAAAGGCTCCGCCGCGAGGTTCCCTGCCTGCCCGCCTGTGGAAGATAGTCGCGTCGGAAGTGCAGTTTCTGCGTCCGCGACTGCGGCTGGCGAACGCCATACTTTTTTTCTGCCCGCATTTCGCCTTTAACCGCCTGCGGACTGCCGTCTACCGCTGCTGCGGCGTGGAGATCGGAGCCGGAACCATGATCTGCGGCTCTATCGAACTGTCCGGCAGCGGTCCGGTCTGGAAGAAGCTCAAAATCGGCAAGAAATGCCTGATTACCGCTCCGCTCTATGCCGACCTGAACGATACAATCACCATCGGGCACCGAGTCGCCATCGGGCATCATGTCGTGCTGATCACCTCTTCGCACGATATGCAGCATGAGTTTCGCCGATGCGGCTGGATCGTTCCCGGTCCCATCGTTCTGGAGGACGGATGCTGGATCGGAGCCGGGGCGACGATCCTGCCCGGCGTTACGGTCGGGCGCGGCGCCGTGGTTGCGGCGGGAGCCGTCGTGACGAAAAGCGTTGCGCCGAATACCCTGGTTGGCGGCGTACCCGCGAAATGGATCAAGACGCTGCCCTGCGAGGATAACTCAGGAACAGATTGATGATCGAGAAATCGTACTATCCGTCCGTCAATGAACTGATGGCAGCGCAGCGCACACGCCGTCTGCTGCTGGCCTCTCTGCTGGCTGCCGTCGTGCTCTCCGTCTTTGGCGCGATGATGCTGATGGCGATTATGTCGGAGCGGATGCCCGCACATCTGATCGTGACGGCGGGGCTGGGCATATTTGTCGCGCTGGCGGTTCCGGTCGCCATCTGGAATAACCCTCGTCTCGGACTGTATATCCTGCTTGCCTGCACGATGGTACTGGAAGCCTTCCCGATGGATATGCAGACCTATCCCGGGCTGACAAAATACATCATGATCTGGCCCAGCATCAACAGCATGGGAAGACAGTTCGGCACGACGGTTCTCGATCCCATCAAAGTCAGCGCCGCCGAAGTGATTATGCTGCTGGCTCTGCTGTCCTGGCTGATTCGCTCCATCGTTAAGCGCGACCTGAAGTTTGAAAAAGGGGTCTTCTTCTGGTATATCGCGGCATTTATGGCGACCATCATCAACGGACTGGTCTATGGAATCATGACCGGCGGAAACTCGACGATGGCGCTGTGGGAGGTGCGATCGCTCTTCTACTTTTTCTTCGTCTATATCATGGCGGCGAACCTGATCACCGAGCGCAAACAAGTGGATTTCCTGCTCTGGATCACCATCATTATGGTCGGGATTCGCGGCTTTCTGGGCGTGCATGTCTGGAGTGTGCTGGGCACAGAGACGGTAGAGAGGCGGTACAAGCTGCTAGAGCACACCGACAGCCTCTTCTTCACGCTGCTCTTCTTTATGGCGTTTATCCTGTCGCTCTCTAACGGCGATAAACGAATGAAGTGGGTGACGCTGCTCCTGATCCCGGTGGCGATCTTCTCCACCCTGATGAATCAGCGGCGCGCCGGCATGGCGGCCTTCTTCGTCGCCATTATTCCGACCATCATGATCCTGTATACGGTGCTTCCTCATCGCCGCAGGCAGGTGCTCCGATTCCTGGTCGGGATGGCGATCTTTAACGCGGTCTATCTGCCGGTCGCCTGGAACGGCGAGGGAGCCTGGGCGCTGCCTGCCCGCTCCATAAAGTCCATCAATAACCCCAGTGAGCGCGACGCCAGTTCCGACTACTATCGCCTGATGGAAGACACCAACCTGAAGCTGACTCGCGATATTCGACCGCTGCTCGGTGTCGGCTTCGGCATACCTTTCGGTCAGTTTCTCGCGCTGCCGCGCCTGACGACCGACTTCCTGCAGTATATGCCGCATAACAGCGTCCTCTGGATATGGATGCGCGTCGGACATATCGGCTTCTTCTGTTTCTTGCTGTTAATCGGCGTGGTGCTGGTAAAAGGCATTCATATCCTGAAGGAGATACGCTCTCCGTCCCTGATGACGGTTGGCGTTCTGGCGGTATCCTCCACGATCATGATGTTTGCCTTTGCCAAATACGACCTTCAGCTATGTAATCCGCGCACGATGGTGATGGTGGCGGTCTTTGTCGGCGTGCTGGGCGTGCTTCCAAAACTTCAGGCGCAGGAGTCGGAGAGAGAGGCGAAGGAGACGCAGCAGGCATAATCGCATCTCCTGAACAAAAAAACCATGCCTTATATCAGCGTAATCATACCCACTTACAACCGAAAAGAGAGTCTACAGCGTACGCTGGCGGCTCTGTCCCGGCAGACCTATCCAGCAGAGCGTTTCGAGATCATCATCGTCTCGGACGGCTCCACCGATGGAACCGGCGACGCGATTCGCGCAGGCTCCTATCCCTATCGGCTGCGCTTTCTGGAGCAGGCGAACAGCGGTCCGTCTGTGGCGCGCAATCACGGGGCGCGCGCCGCCTGCGGCGAAGTGATCGTCTATGTAGACGACGACATCGAACCGATTGATACGTTTCTGGAGGTGCATGCCCGCGCCCATGAAGCGGATGAGGCGCTGGTGTTGATCGGCCCGCAGTCCATGCCGCCCGAGGAGCGGTTCCCGGTGTGGATCGCCTGGGAACATCAGATGCTGGAACGGCAGTATACGCGATTCCGCTCCGGCGAGTGGCAGGCTGGACCGAACAATCTCTACAGCGGCAACTTCTCGGTGCGCCGCAAGCATCTGATCGCGTGCGGCGGCTTCGACGAGAAGTTCAAACGGCAGGAGGATGTGGAGTTAGGTTACCGGTTGGAGAAACTGGGGCTGCATTTCCGGTTTGAGGGAGAGGCCGACGGCTATCATCGCCCGGTGCGCACCTACGAATCCTGGTACACGACTCCCTATCTCTACGGCGTTCGGGATGTGCAGATGGCGAAAGAGAAGGGACAGGAGCAGGCGCTCATTCTGGCGCGCAAGCACTATCGCGAGCGAAACCGTTTGACGCGCCTGCTGGCAAAACTGTGCATCGGCAGACCGGGACTGGAACCGCTGACCTTTGGCGTGCTCAAACCCGCCATTCCCCTGACCGACAGGATCGGCTTGCGGAAATTGTCGTTGGCGCTGTGCAGCCTGACATTTAATCTGCGCTACCTTCAGGGAATGGCAAAAGAGATGGGCGGAGCGAAGACGATGTGGGAGGCGCTGGCGCATATCGCCGTGCATGCTCCCGAAACGCCGCATACACACTGAAGTCTGGAATAGTAAAAACATGACTGTCAGCGACCCGGAGAAGTTGGAGAGAACAGAGAGACGCGCGGAGGCTCCCTTAAGCCTTCCCCGGCTTGCGTTCATTATGGAACAACAGGTCGGCCTCGGAACGCACTATCTGAACTGGCTGGCGGCGGAAGACTCCATCGCCGATCTGGTGTCGCCGACCTGGGTTCCGATCACCTACTACGACCCGCATGGCTTGCTGGAGCGGATGCGCTTTGTGCCGGGGGCGCTGCGTTCGGCGCTGCGATGTTATAAACAGGTGGACGAGGCGCTCAAACAGGGGCCGTATGACGCCCTGCTGTTCAACACCCATAACCCGGCGGTGATTCATCTGCGCTCCGTTTCGCGGTACAAAACCTTTCTTCAGTTTGATGTCACTCCCACGCTCCTGGATGAACTGGAGACCTACTACCCCAATAACAATGTTGGGGGTCACAATCCGCTGCTGGATCGCTTCAAGGCATCGCGGGTGCATGAAGCCTATCAGCGCGCGGCAGGGCTGTTTCCCTGGTCGAACTGGGCGGCAAAATCCGCGATTGAGGAGTACGGGGTTTCGCCGGATCGGGTGCATGTCATCCCGCCGGGAATTGATACCGCGCTCTGGCAGCCGGACCCGGAGAAGGTCTCAGACGGCGTGGTTCGCATTCTCTTCACGGGCGGCGACCTTTCCCGAAAGGGCGGCGATCTTCTGCTGCGCTGGGCGAGAGAGACCCCCCTGCGCGGATGGGAACTGCATCTGGTTACTCGCGACCCGGTTCCTGAAACGCCACATGTTTTCGTCTATAACCAGATGAGCCGAAACGCGCCCGCTCTGATCGAACTGACGCGCCGATGCGATCTGTTTGCGCTGCCGACACTGGCGGACTGCTTCAATCTGGCGGCGATGGAGGCGATGGCTTGCGGTCTGCCCGTCCTGATTACGGCGGTCGGCGGCATTCCCGATATTGTGTCGGAGAACGAGACCGGTCGTCTGGTTCCGGTCGGCGATTACGATGTCCTGGCGCATACGCTGGAGGAGATGATCGCCGATGCTCCCGGAAGGGAGCGCATGGGCAAACGCGCCCGCGAGGTTGTACAGCAGAAATTTGACGCCCGCAAGACTCTGCGTCATGCGGTAGAGCGGATGCTGTCCTGATGGCTATCTATCGGCTGGGCTTTGTGATGGAGCAGACGCTGGGGCATGTGACACATGACCGGAACCTGCGTCACTGGGCTGCCTGCGACAGCGATCTTGCCGGGGAGTGGATGCCGGTCGAGTTCACTCGACCCGATATCTGGCAGCGAATTCCCCCCTTCCGAAGCAACTGGACGCTGCGCGCCAGTATCCGCGCTCTCCGAATGGCGAAAAGCGTGCTGCAACGGAAAAAACTGGACGGTCTGTTCTTCCATACGCAGGTGACCGCGCTGCTGGCAACCAGCTTGATGCGGCGGATTCCGACCATTGTTTCTCTGGACGCCACGCCTCTGAACGTGGATACGGTGGGAGCCGCCTACGAACACCAACCGAGCCGCCTCGGCGCGCTGGAGCGGTTTAAGAACCGGCTGAACCGCAAAACGTTCGCCCGCGCGCGACACCTTATCACCTGGTGCGACTGGGCGAAGCAGTCGCTGGTGGACGACTACGGCATTCCCGCCGCGAAAGTCACGGTCATACCGCCGGGGGTAGACATGGGACGGTGGCATTTTGACCGCCCGCCGCACGCGAAGCCGGGACCGGCGCGCCTGCTTTTTGTAGGCGGCGACTTCCGGCGAAAAGGCGGAGAGCTGCTGCTGCAAGCGTATCGGGAGCATCTCTCCGGGAAGTGCGAACTGGATATCGCGACGCGGGAACAGGTAAATACCGGGGGTCTGCAGGGCGTGCGCGTGCATCATGGGCTGACCGCAAATTCGCCTGAGTTGATGGCGCTCTACGAAAACGCGGATATCTTCGTCTTTCCGACACAGGGCGACTGCCTGCCGATTGCGGTGATGGAGGCGATGGCGGCGGAGCTTCCGGTTGTGGCGGCAGGCGTCGGCGCGCTGTGCGAAGAGGTGGACGACGGCGTGACCGGCTACCTGATCGCCCCCGGCGACGCCGAATCGCTGGCGGAGCGCACGCTGCGACTGGTGGAAGACGCCGATCTACGCTGGCACATGGGGCGCGCCGGAAGACAGCAGGCGGAACAGAAGTTTGACGGCGCTCGAAACTATCAGGCGGTTATCGCGCTCTACAAGAGGTGTGTGGATGGCAAACCAGCGCATTAGGGAGCAGGAGCGGGCAGGCGCGGAGAGAAACGGGGCGCATTCCAACGGCTCTCATGCTCCGGACTCCTCCCTGCGCGTCCTGCTGCTGATACCCAGCGAGGCGAAAAAAGGGGTTGAGGAGCAGGTAGCGGCTGACGAGCATCCGCTGATGGACTACTACGCGCTGCAGAATGCGCTGCAGGAGCAGGGCGATACCGCCGACATGGCCGACTTCTCCCTGATCTGCGCCGAGAGGCATCCGCTCATCCGCGCCGCAGCCCGTGCCGGGAAGAGCGCGGCGCTGGCGATGTACGGATTTGTTAACCGCCATCGGTACGACGTGATCTTCTCCAATGGCGAGAATGTCAGCATTCCGCTGGCGGCGCTTCTGAAGACAACGCGCCGTCGTCCAGGACATGTGCTGATCGGACACCATCTGTCGCCAAAAAAGAAAAAAATACTCATGAAGTCCCTGCATGGGCAGATGGACGCAATCTTTCTCTACGCCACTCCCCAGAAAGAGTACGCCGTCCAGACACTCGGCATCCCTCCGGAGAAGCTGCATCTGATCCCGTTTCATGCCGATCACCGGTTCTACCGCCCGATGGATCTGCCGGAACGCAACATGATCTGCAGCGCGGGGCTGGAGTGGCGCGACTATCCGACGATGATCGAGGCGGTACGCGATCTGGAGGTGGAGGTCTGTCTTGCCGCCGCCAGTCCCTGGTCCAAGCACAAAAATGAGACAAAAAACAGGGAACTTCCACAGAACATTTCTGCGCGTCGTTATCCGTATAATGAGTTGCGGCTGTTGTACGCGCAGTCTCGGTTTGTGGTGGTGCCGCTGTATGAGAACGATTTTCAAGCAGGCGTGACGACTCTGCTGGAGGCGATGGCAATGGGAAAAGCGGTCATCGTCTCGCGCACAACGGGTCAATGCGACGTGGTCGAGGAGGGCGTAACCGGACTATATGCGCCTCCCGGCGACCCGGCGGCGCTGCGCGCCTGTATCACCCGTCTGTTAGATGATCCGGCGGAAGCCCGCCGACTGGGTCAAAATGCCCGGCGCGCCATTGAAGAGAGTATGTCGCTGGAACACTGGGTGACGCGCCTCACCCGCGTAATACGGGCATCGGCGATGCCGGCAGCCTCAACGAGGAGGTAGGCTGCCCCCGAAGGCAAAGCCCAAAGGAGTGAAAATGAAGAAGTTCATTATGGGTCTGGTGGTCGTCTGCCTGGTGGTGTCCCTCATCGGCAACTTCCTGCTGTACAACAAAGCCCAGCGGAATCGCACACAGATGCAGATCGGCGACTATGTGGTGACCCAAAAGCTGCTCCAAGACTGGCTCTGGGAGCGACACGGCATCGAGACGCAGATCGAGGTCGCCAAGTATGAACTGGTGATGCAGGCGGCGAAGAGAGCCAACCTGTCCCCCGATCCCAAAGAGGTGGATGAGTACCTCAAGGATCTGGCGGAGCAGGTTCCCTCCAAAGCGGCGGAGTTCGCCAGCCAGCCCTGGAAAAAGGCGACCGCCCGCAGGGAACAGGAGTATAAGATCGCCCTCGCCAACCTGATGACGAAAGACGTTCAGATGACCGACGCCGATATTCAGGATTTCTTCCAGCGTAATCCGGGACGATGGGACTTGCCGGATAAGATCCATCTGCGGGTGATCGAATGTACGGATCGGGCAACTGCTGACAAAGCGGTTACCCTGATGCAGCAGCAGATCAGCGACATGACCCTGATTCAGCAGCAGCTCGACCCGAAAGGACAGGTCGCCCGGATCGCCGGCGTGGACGGCACGATGGTTGTCGCCAAGCCGACGGGTAAACCGGCGCAGAGCGAGATGATCAATCAGATGGCGGAGATGAAACCTAACGAGGTGCGCGTCTTTCCGGGGCAGTCGCGGTTTCTGGTCGTGAAGATGGTGAAGATCGAACCCGGCAAAGCGGTGAGTCTGGAAGAGGCGAAGGCGAAGGTCGCGCGTGACTTCAAGCTGACCCGCGCCACGCCGATGCAGGAAGTGCTGCGCAAACTCTGGGATGAGAATCAGGACAGGATCGTCACCGATCCGCCCACGCTGAAGTATACGATGAAGGCGATGATCTTCAACGACATCTCGGCGCTGGAAGAGGCGCGCAGCGCCCAGTAGTTCGGACTGACCCGCCGTCCTCAACCGATTTCCGCCGTGGCGGCAATCTATATTGGAGGGGAACGCAATCGGCGCTCCCCTTCGCCCGTATAGCGAGGCTTACAAAAAGATGGCTATCTCCAAGGAACTGCCGCGTGAGGCGCAGCAAGCCCCGGCGCGTCCGGCAATGCTGCCGATCATTCTCCTGATCGCGCTGACCGGTCTGGCAGCCCTGCTCTATACACGCGCAATAAGCTGGTGGTATATGGAGTGGACTGCGGACGGCAGCTACTACGCGCATGGCGTCTTCATCCCGTTCTTTGTGGCGGCGATGATATGGCGCGACCGCGAGAAACTGCGCCGTCTGCCGATTGCCCATAGCTGGTGGGGACTGTCTCTGATCGCTCTGGCGATGGCGGTTGTCCTCTACGCCTATCGCGCCGATGTGACGGTCACCCTCTCCATCTCCTTTATTCTGTTCCTGATCGGAGCCGTGCTGACTATCGCGGGGAAGGCGATGACCCGGGCGCTGCTCTTCCCGATCCTGTTTCTGTTGACGATGATCCCCATCGTTCCCAATCAGGTCATCAATGTCGCCGGCTTTCCCATTCAGATGACCTCGGCGAAGTTCGCTTCCGGCGCTCTGAACCTGATCGGCTTCCACAACACCCGCATCGGCACGCAGATTCAGATGGACACCTATCTGATGAACGTCGAGGTTCCCTGCAGCGGATTCAAGACGCTCATCGGACTGATGGCGTTCTCCGGCGCGTTCGCCTATCTGGTCGAGGCGGCGAAGTGGAAGCGATGGGTTCTCTTCTTTATCTCCATTCCGCTGGCGATTCTGGTCAACGGCGTCCGCATCACCCTGATCGGTATTGTCGGGGAGATATTCAGCACGCAGGCTGCCAATACGTTCCATGACTACAGCGGCTTCATCGTGCTGATCCTGGGCTTTATGTTCCTGTTCAGCTTCGCCAAGGTGCTGCGGTGCGAGAAGTTCTTCGGCATCCCGCTGCTCGATCCGCCGGACGATCCCAACCGTCCGAAACTCACCGATGAGGAGTGGAAGGCGCAGGAGGCAAGAGAGAAGGCGGAGCAGATCGAGAAGCTGAATGTCCGGTACGGCGCGCCTCGCCCGCAGACTCTGCCTCTGCTCTCCATCGGCGTCTTTCCGGTGATCGCCCTCGTAGGCATGACGGCGGCGGTCGTTCATGCCGGACTGGTCAGCCCGCCGAAAGCCAGCACGCCGATTATGCGGATCGAGGAGGTTCCCACACAGGTCGCCAACGGCGAATGGGGTCGCTGGGATAAGGATCGTCCCATCTCGAAAATCGTGCAGGAGACGCTCCAGCCAGAGATATTTCTGGATCGGGACTATATGGCGAAGTCCCCGAAGACCGGGTTTATCAACCTGTTGATTACCGGAGGCAGCAGCCGACGCACTTTCCATGACCCGGCAGAGTGTTTCACCGGCAGCGGCTTTCTGATCGAAGCTGGAGGCAGAGAGACCATTCAGACCGAGGTCGGTCCCGTGATGGTGCAGGAATTCACGGCGGTAGACCCGCGCAAGAACACGAAACGGCTGCTGATGTTTGCGTTTGTGGTGGACGGTAAACTGGTGCACAGCATGGCGCGCGTTCATACGGAGATTGTGCGTCAGACGCTGTTCGGCGGCGGAACGCGCCCCTTCTACTTCCTGCGTTTCATGCAGAACGCGGAGGGAGCGGATGAGGTACGCCGCGAGGAGCTTCGCAACTTCATTCGCGCCTTCTGGCCCTCGATTGCCGGCCGCGTTCTGGCGGAGCCGCCAACCTCCGCCCGGACGACGGCAACCCGCTAAAACCTTCTCCTCACCGACAGATCGGCTCCCCGGCAGTGACCGGGGAGCCGTTGTTTCTACCACTCCATCTGACGAAGGCGTTTCGCCCCCAGCAGCAGCGGACCATAGATACACGCAGCGCAAACCAGGATCAGCGCCAGCCCCGACACCAGGAGCACCGGAAGCAGCGGCAATCCCTGCAAGGTTGTCAGCGCCCAGGCGGCAACCGAGACAATAGATAGAAGCCCCAGATAAGCCATCTGTATAAAGAAGGTCATGATACGCGCCCCGGCAGAGATCGTAAAACGCGCGTTCTCTGCCCGGAAATCGGAGACCAGCACGCTCGCTCCGACCCCTATTCCACAGAAACCCGCCACCGCCATCAGCGACAGAAATAGATTGGCAGCCCACCCGACTCCGGAAGTCGTCCGCAGCAGACAGTAGATCACCGTTACCACGCAGGCAAGCGGAAACGAAAGTCCGAAGGCATAAAGAAACTTGCTGATCATGATGCTTCGGGGATCGTTGGGAGCCGCCAGCATCACCCACATCGCCCGTCCCTCGCCCACAAACCCCGACATCGCCAGACGAAGCGAGATCATCGCCAGAACCGGGTGCATGGAAAGCCCCAGCAACGCGGAAGGAATCTCATGCACCTGCGGGGTTTGCCAGACATTGACCAGAAACACCGCCACCACCGCGATGGGAATGAAGAGCAGGGAAAGCTGGCGCATATCGCGTCGAAGGGTACGCAGGTCTTTCAACAGAACCGAACGCAGCGGACCGGGAAGTATGGCGAACAGGCGATCCCATCGCCCGCTCTCGCTCTCCTTTGCGGAATAGGCAACGGGACGCGCCGCCTCCTGCGCCGCCACCCATCCGCGCCAGTGCATCCACTGCGCCGCCAGCGTCGTAATTCCGATTGTTGCGACCGCCAGCGCCCACAGCAGAATCAGGCTGGTGACTTCGTCCCTGCCATGCGCTCCGCTGACCGCGTTTCCCGCCCACGCCCAGGGTCCCATATCGAGGACAGGCGTGCTCAATATCCCCGCAAATCGCGAAACGTTCTCATGAATCGCCTGTGTATCGCCCATCTGCCGGACGCTGACGCTGAGCGTAAAGTAGATTCCCGCAAAGGCGGCGATACCCAGCGCGCCCAGAACATCGCGGGTTCGATTGGCAGGAAGAACGCGCATCAGCAGGAAGGAGAGCAGCAGTCCAATCCCGGTCGGAACCGCGCAGAAAGGAACCAGCGCCAGCGCCACCAGAGGCAGATAGGTCGTCAGGGCGAACTCGCGCGCCATACCGTAGGAGATCGTCAGAGGGATGCCGATGGTCAGAAACAGGGCGGTATTGGCGGCGGTCGCCTCCAGAAACTTTGCGCCGAAGACCGCGCGCGCAGAGACCGGCGCAGAGAGAAGCAGGGGAAGCTCCTGATTCAAGTAGAAGGTCTGAATCCCGACGGTCACCGCCGACATCAACAGCAGCCAGAAAGCGGTAAAGAGCGCGAACGCCGGAATGCCCGTCAGGATCGTCTCGATGGTCGGATTGTCCTCCGCCATTGCGACGAACGGGGTGATGAACTGGTAGGACATCACCCCGACTACCCCGACAATCAGCGCTGACAGCAGCAGATTGGTACGCGAGCGGCGCTTCTCCTGCGTGCTGGCGCGCAGGATCGTGTTTTTCAGAGCCAGCCATCGAACGGAAAGCAGAGTCAGGATCATGGAAATAAGCCCGACGCGACCGGGCGACAGAGTCGTTCGCGAATCTGCATCGCCTCCCCTCCGCCTTCTATCGGGTCACTCCCGTCACGGTGATCTTCTTATCGGCGATCTCCAGCGACTGAAATCGCGCGCCGGACTCCAGATTCTGAGCGCGAAATGCGGCGATGATCTCGTTGGCAAGCCCGCGCACCGCGGTATCCGGCACGCTCAGACGACCCACATCCACATGCTCCACCCGCGCATCCAGCGACTGTTCATCTTTCAAAAAGGGCACGATGGAGGCAGTAACCGAGAGGAGGATGCCGTTGACACGTCGGCTGGCGGTGGCGTAGATGCGCCCCGATTCGATTCGCACAAAGGCGCGTTCGATCCGATGCCGCCCCAGCGCGCGTCGGGCTTCGTGATCAGAGGTCAGAAAAGAGTTGATCTCCTCTTCGGTCAGGATGAGTTGGAAGGCGCGGGAGCGTCCTTCGCGGGCGTCTTTCTCAATCGCCTTCACCTCATCGCGCAGCGACTGAATGCGCGCCTCGATACGCTGTTGTTCGGCAGGCGAAAGAGGCGGCGGCGCAGGCGGGGAAGAGAGCAGCAGCCAGAGCAGGATCAGGCTGAATATCCCGAAGAGCGCGCAGCCGGAGCAGCAGGCGAGTCGCCACTTACGCCGCGATGCAGAGCGCGAATCAGCCATCACGACCTACCGACCGACATAAACATAAGCGTCTTCAAAAGGCAGGGAGCAGACATGGGGTGAGATTCGTCAGGCAGGCGCGAAGCTCCTTCAATCCAGACTGGGCAGGACGGGCAGATCGGGTTTGACGGCGCGATGATCCACCCGCTCGCCTTTCGTCATGGCTTTGAACTCCCGGAGGAAAGCGACCAGATTCTCCGCTGCCCCCTCCAGTATGGCGCGCCCCTTCTCCGGGGTGGCGAGAGTCGGCGCGCCGGAGACGCCGTTGGGAGTGGCGCAACTCGTCCAGCGCACCAGCTTCATCGGTCCCCAGCCTTTGGTCAGGTCTACCCGCAGGAACTTCGAGCCTTCTTTTCCCGCCGCTCCGCCGTAGTGATCCTGCGCCTTCTCCATCTGCACACGGGATGGCTCCAGATAGAGGTAGGTGGAGGTCTCCAGTTCGCAGGCGTGCGCCGCGCCGCCATATCCCGATTCGCGCACCGCCTCAAACGCCTCGATCGCCAGGTTCGTCCAGATGGTGGAGGCGACCATTGCGTCGGTCTCCAGCGTGGCGCGCCGCGCAATAAACTCGCACAGGTGCTCGTTGGAGCCATGCCCGTCTATGATGATAACTCGCGAAAAGCCCGCGTAAGCCACGCTCTTGACGACATCCAGACAGTACTCGATAAAGTGGTCATAGTGAACGTGGATGGTTCCGGGAAAGTCGAGGGCATGTTCGTTGTAGCCGTAGGGAATGGTCGGCATGACGAGGGTTTCGCGCGGGGCGATCTTTGCGGCGGCGATGCAGACGCTTCGCGCCAGGAAGTTGTCCACATCGAGCGGCAGGTGATGCCCGTGCTGTTCGGTGCTGCCGATGGGGAGCAGCACGACCTTCCCGGCAAGAACCGCCTCGTTGATCTCGGGCCAGGTCAGCTCATCGTAGAAGATTTTATCCAGCGAATCCATAGCGGCTCCCCCCTCCCAGATGGTTCGATCTAACGCGCGCCGCATGCCTGCAGACAGGCTTGCATATGTCCGCGCGATTCGGCGGCAATCACGCAGCACTGCTCCAGCGGGTAGTCCTTTGCCCCGATGATCTCCAGATTCAGCGGACCGGTGTATCCGTTCTCGTGCAGAACGCGGATATAGCCGACCAGATCAATGTCGCCGCGCCCGTTCGCCTGATCTTCCGGCTTGCCGGGACTTTGCTGGCGTCCCTTGCAGTCGCGGATATGCACATGCTTAACGCGGGAGATCACGGCAGCAATCGCCTCGACCGGATTCTCTCCGGCGCGCCAGATATGCGACGGATCCATATCAATCCCGAAAGCCGGAGAGGTGATCGCCGCCATCGCGCGCAGAGTCGTCGGCGTGTTGTAGATGCTCGCCCCGACATGCGCCTTCACGCAGAGCGTTACGCCATACTTGCCTGCCGTCTCCGCCAGACTGCCCAGCGAATTGATGGACTGCTGCAGGGTCTCCTCATCGTCGGATTTGCCGCCCGGTCCGCAGTTGACAATCGGAATCCCGATCTCCACCGCCGCCTGAAACGCCTTCTCCATCTTCGCCGGGTCCTGTGAGGGCTGCTCCATCGCCAGAAGCTGCAGCCCGTACTCCTTCGCCAGCCGCTTGATCTCCGGGGCGACCTCCTGCCAGCGATCCAGAACCAGATGCTCGCTCATGCCGTCAATGGCGGATAGCTCGATACCGTCGTAGCCGGACACCGCCAGGTATTTGAAGGCGGTCTCCATATTGTAACCGCCAAAAAGAACCGAATTGGCTCCGAGTTTCATCCTCTTTGCTCTCTCCTTTGGGTGCAGTATCGGAACGGGTTTGCCGACAGACATTCAGAAATCGGAACGTTTGATGTCTCCTCTCCCCTTCTCCGACACTATTCGCGGCAGGGCGGGAAACTCCTGCGTCATCTTATCCTTGAAAGTCGCTCGATGCCCTCCAGGTCGAG
>CAYSDM010000059.1:0-34286 GCA_964429855.1 uncultured Chthonomonadaceae bacterium | reverse complement strand
GAACCATCACCTGCTCCGGACATGGTTGCAGTAGAAGCGTAAATGGATATGATGCGACGCATTCTCATTTGCATACGCATCCATTGTGGCATCCATCGCGCTCGAAAGGCCTTCCCCATCACCCGTTTTCTGGGGCCGCATCCTGCCCCTGGGGCTGGCCCTTGCCGGGCACGTGGGGCTGGCGCTGGTGCTCTGTTTTTCCGGCATCAAAATGATGCTGGAAAACGTCGTGAAAATCCCGGACTCGGTGGCGCTGATGGTCATCGTCTCCACCCTTGTTCTGACGGTTATGATCTCGCTGATAAAAGAGCAGCAGAAGTCGAAGCTGAAAGTTGCCGATTCGCGCTGATCTTGCCGACGGCTCCGCTGCGATGAGTGTTTCGGGAACGGCTGCAAACGTTATGTCTGGATGAACTCGATGACTCGCAACGATCAGGAAACCGCGCTGTTTGTCATGGAGGGAGTGGCGCCGCCGCCCTCCATCAATCCCCGTCTGGCGGCGGCGCGGAAACGCCCGCTTCCTTCCGCTGAGGAACTGCTGGCGCTGATGCAGCAGGGAGACCGCGCCGCGTTAAGCCGCGCTATCACGGTGATAGAGAGCGCGCTCCCGTCGCATCGCAAACTCGCTGGAGAACTTCTGGACCTCTCTCTGCCGATGAGCGGTCATTCGATCCGAATCGGGATTACCGGCGTTCCGGGAGTCGGCAAGAGCACGCTGATCGAGGCTCTGGGCAGGCTGCTGGTGGAGAAGCGCGATCATCGCCTCGCCGTCCTCGCCATTGATCCGACCAGCGCGGCGACACACGGCAGCATTCTCGGCGACAAGAGCCGGATGGCTTTCCTCTCCGCGCATCCCCGCGCTTTCATTCGCCCCTCGCCGACCGGCGGCTCACTGGGAGGCGTGGCGCACCAGACCCGCGAGACAATTCAACTGTGCGAGGCAGCGGGATTCGATGTTATCTTCGTGGAGACGGTAGGGGTCGGGCAGTCGGAAGTGGCGGTTCACGGGATGGTGGACTGTTTCCTGCTGCTGATGCTGGCAGGCGCGGGGGATGAACTTCAGGGGATAAAGCGCGGCGTGATGGAGATGGCGGATGTTCTGGCGATCACCAAAGCCGACGGCGAGAATCTGGTCCGGGCGAAAGTGGCTCGGCAACAGGCGCTGAATGCCTTGCATCTGCTTGCGCCGCCGGTCAGCGGGCGACGCCCGGATGTGCGGCTCTGCTCTGCACTGGACGGCAGCGGTATCGAGGCGTTGTGGAACGATGTGCAGGCATTTATCGCGCATGGCAGGCAGACGGGAGAGTTTGCGCGGCGCAGGGCAGAGCAGTCGGTGGCGTGGATGGAGGATCTGGTGCAGAGGACGCTGCTGGAGCGTCTGCTGGAGCGACCCGAAGTGCAGGCAAGGCGCGAAGACCTGGAGGGATGGGTGCGCGCCGGTTCGCTGACCTCCCGCCGCGCCGCCGAAAAACTGCTGGAGACGATTGAGGGGAGCTCCTGAACGTGTCGGAAACACTGGAGATAGCGCTGGCGGACGGAACCATCCGGCGTTTTGAACGGGAGACGATTCGCGTCCCCGCCGATCACGACTCTCCCGGAGAGGGAACGCTGGCTCTGCGCTTCGTGCGTCTGCGCTCGCGCTTCCCCGATCGGACCCCGATCGTCTTTCTGGCGGGAGGTCCCGGCGATTCGGGGATCGGCTGGCTGCGTCATGCGCCTTTTCGAGAGGTTTTTGAACGTGTCGCTCTGTCACGGGATGTGATTCTGCTGGATCAGCGCGGATGCGGCGATTCAGAGAGAGATACGCATTGCCCGCCGCCGGATTTTCGGGAGGGCTGGCTGCAGGAGAAGGCAGCAGCGTTTGCCATGCTGGCCGATCAGGCGGAGCGCGCGCTGTCCATTCATCCTGCACTGATCCCGGCGCAGTACACGCCCTGGCAGAGCGCGCTTGATCTGGCGTATCTGGCGGATGCGCTGAACGCGCCGCAGATACATCTATGGGGGTACAGTTACGGCACGCATCTGGCGCAAGCCGCGCTGAAGGCGATCCCGGATCGGGTGGCGCGAGTCGCGCTGTGCGGATTTGAGGGACCGGATCAGACCCTGAAGCTGCCCTCTCGGATACAGGCGCAGATGGAGCGGCTGCACGCGCTTGCGGCGCGGCAGGGAGTCTGCCCGAACCTCAGCGAACGGATGGCGCAAACACATGAACAGCTGGATGAGCGACCTATCACGGTGCGCCTGGCGGACGGCGCGCCGACTCCGGTAGGGCGATTCGGACTGCAATGGATCGTAAGCAGTTGGGCCGGGGTCTCCAACCGTTTTGTACAGATTCCCGCACTCTACCGGTCGCTGGAAGAGGGCGATCTCTCCCGGTTGGAGCGCGCGGCGCAGGGTTTTGCGAAGATGCTGGCGCAGCGAACCGCCGTCTTTTATCTGAAAGATGCTGCGAGCGGGGCGACGGCGGCGCGTCTTCAGCGGATACAGGAGGAGAGAGAAGGCTGTCTGCTGGGGGATGTGGTGAACTTCCCCTTTCCGGCGATTCGGGAAGCGTGGCGGCAGCGCGATCTCGGCGATTCATTCCGCGCGGCGCTCTCCGCGCCGCATCCGCTCTTTATCCTTACCGGTTCGCTGGACGGCTTTACGCCTGCCGAGAACGCGCTGGAGAGCCTGAAGACTCTCCCGAACGCCGTTCACCGGCAGATTGTCGGCGCGGCGCATAACGATCTGCTTCTCTGTCCGGCGGCGATAGAGGACCTCGTTCGCTTCTTCGACGGGGAATCTCTCTCCGGGGAGCCGTATTCCATTGCGGAGCCGCAGATGATCGGATAGTTCGGCGGTACGATCCAACAGGAGGAAGTCCGGTTCAGACTGGTGAACAGGGCTGTGTTTGCGCTGTCGGCATCGGAAGCGCAGACGCAAGACGCAAAAAACAAGGGAGGTAACTGTTTTCATGTCGCACAGTAGTTCCGGAGCCATCGCGCAGTGGGATGCGCGCAGCATCCTTCGCATAGTTTTTTGTACGGCGCTGACGGCGGTTGGCGCGCAGTGGGCGCTGAAGCTGCCGTATACGCCGGTTCCAATGACCTGGCAGGTGGCGGCGGTGCTGTTTGCCGGGCTGTGGCTGGGCGCGCGCGGCGGTTTCGCCTCGCAGGCGCTCTATCTCACGCTTGGGCTGGCGGGCGCGCCGATCTTTGCCTTCGGCAACGGCGGACCCGCCTATCTGTTTAACCCGATGGGGACGGGCGGCTATCTGCTCAGCTATCCGCTGGCAGCATGGCTGACGGGGTATGTTATGGAGCGCGGAGGCGAGCGGCGCAGCGCGCCGTTGCTGGCGTGTCTGTCCGGTCTGGCGGCTGTCTACGGAATGGGCAGCCTGTGGCTGGGTGTATGGCTGCGGCTCAGCGTCTGGCAGACGATCCTGATGGGAGCCGGCTGGTTCCTCTTCTGGGACGCGGTCAAGGCGATCCTGGCGATCCTCGCCGCCGGAAAGCTGTCATCGGCAAGACGGGCGCATTGATGCGTCGCGGCTTTACGCTCATCGAACTGCTCGTGGTGATTGCGGTGATCGCGATTCTGGCAGCGATTCTCTTTCCGGTCTTCGCTCGAGCGCGGGAGCAGGCTCGCAAGATAACCTGTCTCTCCAATCTGCGTCAGATCGCGCTGGCGCATCGACTCTACACGCAGGACTACAGCGAAGCCTGTATGAACACGGGCGATCCTTATCTATGGGTGGGGCGTCGCTGGCGATGGTCTTTGATGCCCTATCTGGCGATCGGGCAGCAGCAGAGAGCCGGCAGCTATGACAGTCAAACCGGCTCTCCCGCCATTCTGCTCTGCCCATCGGACACACTCTCCGGTACGGGCTTCGACGCCACCTCCTACGGCTACTCCGCCTGTTTCTACCATACCTCTGAGCAGATCAACGCCATGCGTCTGGGAAACCTGCGTATCGCGCTGAACGATCCGGGACCGGGCGCTGTCTGCGTGACGCAGACGGAGGCGAACGTGCTCTATCCCTCGCAGAAGATACTGGCGGGAGAGTGGTATAACAGCCACCAGCATGAGCGCGGGCCTGTGGGTTACTGGGGAACGCTGCAGGGACCGCGCACGCCGGGACCGGATCGGTGGACGGGCGGACGCGCCTATGCGTTCGCGGACGGGCACGTGAAGTTCCTGATGGCGACCCGCCTGCGCCCTTCCGCCGACGACTGCCCGGACTTTCATCTGACTCCCGACGGACTGCAGGGCAGCGATCTGCGCTGAAGGATGTATCTATTCTGCCCGATACCTCGTAATGAAATAGGGCGCAGCAGGAGAAACGGGATTGAACAGGGAGAATTCTACGGGCGACAGAGAATCGAGAGGAGGATAACGATGCAAAAACGATGGTGGCTGCCCCTGGCGTTTATACTTGCCCTGACCGGGTGCGGCAAGAAGGAACAGACCATCTCCACGCCGGACGGAAGAGTGACGGTCAGTCAAGATGGTCAAAAGACGGAGATGAAGGGACCGGAAGGCGAGACGAAGTCGGAACAGCAGGAAGGTAAATCCACGATCACCCATACCGACAAAGAGGGACACACGACCAGAGTGGAGGTCGGCGAAAAAGTGGATATGTCGGCGATGGGCGTTCCCGCCTATCCGGGCGCATCGTTGTCTGACGACAACAGCCAGGGCAAAGTGGAAGGCGGCGGCTCCACCACCTATGCAATGGGGCTGAAGACGAAGGATGCGCCGGACAAGGTGCTGGAGTGGTATAAGCAGAAGATCACTGTGCAGACCAGCACCTCCACGCCGGAGGGGGGCGCGCTCTTCGGAACCAATTCGGCGGGAGACACCGTGACGATCACGGCTGCTAAAGAGGAGGATGGAACCGCCATCGGAATCGCGGTTCAGAAAAAGCAGTAGCCGTCAGAGACGCATCGCGGTTTGAAAAGGAGAGGGGAGGGCGCGATTACCGCCTCTCCTTTTTCTCTGTATCGGGCAGGTAACTCACGAAGACCAGGTGATCAAAGCCGTAGTAGCGTACCATGCGCTCCGCCGTCATTCCCAGGCGACGCGCCACCGCCTGCGAGCGCAAATTCTCCGGGCGAATCAGCGCGATGGCGCGCGGCATCCCCAGAGTCTCAAACACATAGTCGCGGCAGGCGGCAGCCCCCTCGAAGGCGTAGCCGAATCCCCAGAACGGGCGATGCAGGATATAGCCCAGTCCCACCTCAACCGTCTCCGCAAACTCCTGTCGTAACACTCCGATCTGCCCGACCGGAAGACCGCTCTCGCGCAGTATCGCCAGCCAGTAGCCGTAACCGTCGCGCTGATAACGCTCCTGTTGACGCAGAATCCACTCTCTCGCCTCCTCCCGTGAACAGGGACGGGGCCAGTAGCGCATAACCTCCGGATGCGCCAGCATCTCCGCCACCGGGTCGAGATCGTCTCTCTCCAGTTCCCGCAGAATCAGGCGCGGGGTCTCCAATCGAATGACTGCCATATCTTCTCCCTTCTGCGCCTTTGCGCGTGAAACCGTATCATGGCGGGAACTCTGCGCCTGTCTCCATCAGGTATAATATCCCGGAGAGAGTGCCTGTGAGTCGCGTTCTTAGCAATCGTATCATATTTCTGCTTGCCATCGTCGGGGTTTTTGTCGCCGGTTACCTGACACTGGCGCATCAAATGAATTTTGAGATGCCCTGCGGCTTGACGCGCGGCGGCTGTGATAAGGTCGCGCAGCACGAGAGCGCGCGGGGCTTCGGTATCCCGGCGCTGCGGGCGATTCCCACCGCCGCCTTCGGGCTGATGATGTTTATCGCGCTGGTGGCGTTGTCGTTTGTACGCGCTGCTGTCGGCTCGGAAACGCTGGAACGCAATGCCGCCTTCGTTCAGTGGCTGATGCTTTTGACAGGCGTGGCGGCGACCCTCTACCTGACCTATCTGGAAAAGTATGTCATCCAGGCATGGTGCGTCTGGTGCGTCGGCTCCGGAATCATCACCATACTCGCATTTCTGGTCAGCAGCTATGAACGGCTGTCCTCTGCCCGGCGCTCAACGTACACAGAGAGCGCCTGAGATCAGCGTGCCCTGCGCCAGGAAAACTCGCCGTCTTGAATAAGACGACGCTGATAAGGAGAGAGTTCGTGAAGTCTGGCGAAGTGAAGTTATTCGCCGTTATTCTTGTGGTAGCGATTGTACTGGTCGGGGTAGCTCTCTATCCGACCCTGATGGGGCCGCGCGACAAGCCTCAGATTATGACGCCGGTGGCGGTCTCCTTAACCCGCGCCGATCTGGTTCCTTCCGGCAGTCATCTGCGCGGCAAAGAGAACGCGCCCTATACGCTGGTGGAGTTCGCCGATTTTCTGTGCCCCCAGTGCAAGCAGGTGAAGCCGGAAATCGAGAGCATGATCCGGAAAAACGCCGATAAGATGAACTATGTCTACTATCACTTCCAGGCGTCGCCCAATCATCTTAACTCCGATGTGATGGCACGCGCAGCGGAAGCTGCCGGACTGCAGGGCAAATATTGGGAGATGCTGGATCGGCTCTATGAAAAGCAAAAACTCTTCGAAACCGCCTCCGACTCGAAGGCGGTAGAGGAGATCATGAAGATTGCTGCGGATCTGAAGCTGGATATCATGCGCTTCCGCTCCGATCTCAACAGCAAGCCGATGAAAGACCGGGTGGATGATCAGATGCGCGTGGCGCTGAAGGTGGATGTGCGCGGCACGCCGACCTTCTTCATTATCAAGCCCGATGGGAAGATCACCAAGTTCGAGCACATTCGCGCGCTGGTAGACTTCATGGATAACCCGGAGAATCTAAAGTAATCATCATGGACATGGGAATCGCAGGGCGCGTGGCGATGGTCGCCGCCGCCAGTAAAGGGATCGGAAAAGCGATTGCGGTCGGGCTGGCGGAGTCCGGCTGCAGACTCTCGCTCTGCGCGCGCACGCCGGAGACTCTGGCTGCGACCGCCTCCGAGATCGCCGCGCTGGTCGGCGAGGAGAACGTACTCTCGGTGACGGCGGATGTATCGAGCGCGGGAGACCTGGAGAACTGGTTCCGGCGCACGATGGAGGCGTTCGGCACGGTGGATATTCTGGTGACCAATACCGGAGGTCCTCCGGCGGCGCGTTTTATGGCGTTGAGCGACGCGCAGTGGGAGGCGGGCGTACAGTCCACGCTGTTGAATGTCGTGCGTCTCACCCGGCTCGTGGTTCCGGTGATGCAGGCGAATCGTTGGGGGCGTATTATCCATGTCACCTCGCTGGTCGCCAAACAGCCCTCGGATGACCTGACCATCTCCACCACGCTGCGCGCCGGCATCTCCGCGCTGACCCGCACACAGGCAAATCAGTTCGCTCCGGACAACATTCTGGTCAACGCTCTGCTGCCCGGCAACACCCTCACCGACCGCGCCTATCATCTGGCGAACGTTCGGGCGCAGGCGCAGGGGATCACCCCGCAGGAAGCCCTCGCGCAGACCGCGCAGAAGGTTCCTCTGGGACGCCTGGCGGAGCCGCGAGAGATCGCCGATTCCGCCGTCTTTCTGGCGTCTGAACGCGCTTCCTACATCACCGGAATCTCGCTGCTGGTGGATGGCGGCGTCTGCCAGTCGCCCCTCTAGCGATTCCTCGCGATGGAGACGCCCTTCTATCCTCTGACCGTCTTTCGCTTCTGTCCGCGCTGCGGCGCGGAGAACGGCGAATATCCGACCATCAAGCTCTTTGTCTGCCGCGCCTGCAATTTTCGTTATTACCAGAATGCCGCCGCCGCGACCATTGCCATCATTCGCGACCCGAATGGCAGGGTGCTGTTTACCCGGCGCGAGAAGGAGCCTGCGCGCGGCAAACTCGATCTGCCCGGCGGTTTTGTGGATCCGCTGGAGACGGCGGAGGAGTCGCTTCGACGCGAGGCGCGGGAGGAGGTCGGGCTGAATATCGAACGCGCCGACTTTCTCGCCTCCTTCACCAATCGCTACGACTATCGCGGCGTCACCTACTACTCCCTCGATCTGGTCTTTCTCTGCGATGTCTCCGATTTCTCGCCGCTGGCCGCGCGCGATGAGGTGCTGGAGACGCTCTTTCTTGCGCCGGAAACGGTCTCCCCGGAAGAGATCGGCTTCGAGTCGGTGCGACAGGCGATCCGCCTGCTGTGTGACAGGGAAGGGCGCGCCTCCCGCGCCGACAACTCTTCGACCCCCTCGCCGAATCCCCTCACCGAACCGCTTTCCTGAAAGGAGAGCGCTCCACTCTTGCCGAATGCTGACAGGAAGAGAGCGGGAGTGAATACCCTCTCTATCCTTACAGCGGGCGATACGAAGGGCTGGATTGGAAGATGCGTCTTTTCTGCGCCGAAGCAATGGCGATGCGCTTTTCACGTCGAGAGTTTCTCCAGATCGCCGCGTTAACCCCGCTGGTCACGGAGACGCTGACCATGCCTGTCCCCGAACCTCTTCCGGATACGCCGACCCGACCCAACATCCTCGTCTTTCTGACGGACGATCACGGGCAGTGGGCGGCGCGCTGTTACGGCAACCGCGAACTGCAGACGCCCAACATGGATTTTCTGGCGGCGACCGGGGCGCGTATGACCGCTGCCTCAACACCCTGTCCGGTCTGTTCCCCCGCGCGCGCCTGCTTCTTTACCGGGCGCCTCCCTTCGCAGCACGGCATTCATGACTGGATACGGGAGGAGAGGGATACCCGCCGCTGGATGGAGAGGGAACGCCCGCTTCCCGCGCTTCTGCAAGAGAGCGGATACCAGACCGGGCTTTCCGGCAAATGGCACTGCGGACAGGGGGAACTGAACGCCGCCGGGTTCGACTACTGGCTGAGTCATGCCACTCACCAGTACCCCCATCGCGGTGAGCCGCGCTTTCTGGAGAACGGCAAGCCGGTCGCATTCCGGGGGCAGCAGAGCGCGCTTGTGACCTCGCGGGCGCAGCAGTTTCTCCGCACCCGAAACCGTTCACGCCCCTTCTTTCTCGTGGTCGGCTATGTGGATACCCACTCCCCGTTTTCCGATCACCCGGAGCGTCTGGTTCAGCGATACCGCGCCGCCAGTTTCCGGGACATTCCGAAAGAGCGTTATCGCGGACCCGGCAAGGCGCGATTTACGCCGCCGAAGGAGGAGCGGGAGCGTCAGGAGCAGCTTGCCCAGTACTACGCCGCCGTGACCCTGATTGATGAGCAGATCGGCGTTCTGCTGGATGAACTGGAAGGCGCGGGCGATCTGGAGAACACGCTGGTCATCTACACTTCAGATCACGGGCATATGAACGGGCATCACGGTCTCTATACCAAAGGCAACGCGACGATCCCGCAGAACTTCCTGGACGAGTCGATTCGCGTCCCCTGCCTGATGCGGCTGCCCGGACGCATTGCTCCGGGAACGATTCTGGACGCGCCGGTAGATCATTGTGATCTGTTTCAGACGATTCTGGAGGCAGCGCAGTGTCGGGAGACGCCGGAGCAGGCGCGTCGGCGCAACGCGCCCGGACGCAGCTATCTCTCACTGCTGACCGGGCAGGCGGAAGCCGGGAACTGGCGCCGAGAGCAGTTCTGCGAATACGGAAACGCCCGCATGATCCGCACAGACCGCTATAAGCTGATCGTTCGCTATAGGCCCCATGCCGAAACCTTTCCGGACGAACTCTATGATTTACGCGAAGACCCCCGCGAAACGACGAACCAGATTTCAGACCCGGAGCAGGCGGGGACGGTTCGTGAACTGCGCGCGCGACTGGAGGCGCACTTCACGCGCTATGAAGAGCCGGAACGCTCCGGGCGCAATATTCTGGCGCTGCCTGTTCACAATCCTGACGAACCCTGGCGCACACAACCGTAGATATCCGGGGCGGTCTCCCGGATCATTTTGAAAGGAACAAAAGGATGATGGAAAAAGACCCGTTCATATCGCAGGAGGCGGTTCCGTCGGGCTGGCTGGATGCGCGCGGGTATGGCGCAAAAGGCGACGGCAAAACCGACAACACCGCCGCTGTCCAGCACGCGATGGATACGGCGCGAAAAGGCGGCGGCGGAACCGTCTACCTGCCGCCGGGCAGGTATCTGTTCAAGGGCAGCCTGAAAGTGCCCATCTCCGTCACGCTGGCAGGATCGTTTCATGCTCCGCCTGCCCATAACGGCATTCGGGATGCCGGATTGCCCAAGCCGGGAGAGGACGGCACGACGCTGATGGTGACCGGCGGCGCGGGATCGGAGGACGGAGAGCCGTTCCTGACGCTGGATACCAACAGTACGCTCAAAGGCGTAACGATCTACTACTCGGAGCAGGACCCGCAGGCGCGCCCGAAGCCCTATCCCTGGGCGATTGCCATGCGCGGGAAGAACCCCGCCGTGCTGGATGTCGAGCTGCTGAATCCCTACAACGGCATTGACGCCACGCAGAACGAGCGTCACCTGATCCGCAACGTGCACGGTCAGCCGCTGCGCCGGGGCATTCTGGTGGATCAGATATACGACATCGGGCGCATAGAGAACGTCCACTGGAATCCCTGGTGGTCTATGTCCGAGCCGGTACTGAAGCTGATCAAGGAGGAGGGCGAGGCGTTCATTCTGGGCAAAACCGACTGGGAGTATATGGTTAACTGCTTCGGCATCTTCTACGCGGTCGGTTTCCGGTTCACCCGCTTCAAACACGGTCCCGGCAACACCGTTTTAACTCAGTGCGGTCACGATATCGGACCGGTAGCGGTGCTGGTGGAAGACCTGCAGCCCCATGCGGGCGTGGCGTTTACCAACGGGCAGTTTATGGCGAACGTCGTGGTGCGCGAGAGCAATACCGGCCCGGTGAAGTTCCATAACTGCGGTTTCTGGCCCATTGAGACGACCACCACGCAGGCGGATCTCGCCGGGCGCGGGCATGTCACCTTTAACGGGTGTCATTTTGCCGGATGGGATCGGAAACGGGCGAATGTGCCCTGCATCCGGGCGCGCTGTGAGGGATTGACAATCAGCGCCTGTGACTTCATGGATGCCGGAAAGACGCAGGTGGAGATAGGCGCGGAGGTGAAGGCGGCGATTCTGATGGGTAACCGTCTGCGCGGCGGCGAGAAGATCATCAACCGCGCCGCAGGCGCGCAGATCGGCATGAATGTCGCCGTTTAGATCGGCAGCATCATCCATCGCGCCAGAAGCTGCGCGGCGACCCCCGCGAGAGCGGCGCAGAGCAGCAAAAGCGGAATGCTGACCCGATAACGCGCCAGCGCGACGAGGGCGGCAAGACCGATCAAAACGGCGGGCAGGTCGCGGATCGCTCCTGGCTCTTCGGGTGGGTGTCCGTAAGCCAGCAGGATGGCGGCGGCAAGAATTACCGCCGCCACCGCCGGATTGACGCCGTTCAGAAACGCCTGAAATCCGGCGGCGTCGCGCCAGCGCGCCAGATTCGGCGCAGCAAGGAAGATGAACACAAAAGAGGGCAAGAAGACAGCTGCCGTGGCGATACAGGCCCCCGTCAAACCGCCTGCTTTGAACCCGATGAAGGTGGCGGCAATCAGCACCGGTCCGGGCGTAATTTGCGCAATAGCCGTGCCGTCCAGAAACTCCTGACGGGTCAGCCATCTCTCCCCGACTACGACCTGCTGCTCGATGAACGCCAGGATCACAAAGCCGCCGCCGTACATGAAGGCTCCTGCCTTCAGGAAGAACCAGGCGATCTCCCATTGCCGTGCCGTATCTATCGCCAGCAGCAGGGGGAACGTAAATACAGCGGCTCTCGACGCAAACGGCTTCCAGTGATAGCGAATCAATCCGGCAAATCCGCCTGCCAGCAGCAGCCAGACCAGCTCCACGCGAAGAAGCGACAGAACAAAGACCACCGCCAGGATCGCCCCGGTAAACCAGTCCTGCACCGCGCTGCGCGCCATGCGCCAGCCGGCTGCCAGCACAATGGAGATGACAGCCGCGTTGACGCCGTAGGAGATCGCCTGCGCCGATGGCAGCCTGCCGTAGCGGACATAGAGCGCGCTGAGAATCAGCAGCAGGCAGAACGCCGGCAGGATGAAGCCGATCCCCGCGACAAGACCGCCGAGCCAGCCGGCGCGGGCATATCCCAGCCAGATCGCTAATTGAGTGGAAGCCGGTCCGGGCAGCGCCTGACAGACCGCCACGCCCTCGGCGAATCGCGCCGCATTCACCCAGCCGCGCCGCCGCACCATCTCCTCTTCCATCATGCTGATATGCGCCAGCGGTCCGCCAAAGGCGACGCAGCCCAGCTTGAGAAATGCTCCGGCGATCTCGCGCAGGGAACCTGGCTCTTTGCTCACCGCCTACAGCACTCCGTATACGCGATAGACTTCGTCAATCGGCATACCCGCTGCAATCTTTTCGCGCTCTTCGTTCTCTTTCTCGAAGATGGCTTCGACCCGCAGCAGCACCTCATCCACAACTGATTCCGGGATCAACTGCACGCCGTCGTTATCGCCGAAGATGAAGTCGCCTGGACGCACGCAGACATAGTGCGTCAGATGTCCAGGCAGGTAGATGGGAACGTTCACCTCCGTGATGATCCAGCCTCCAAAGGCGTTGGGGCGCGTCCCGAAGCTGTAGATGGGGAAGTCGGGCATCTTGAGGACATACTGCGTATCGCGGCAGTTGCCCGCCAGCAGCATCCCCCGGCAGCCATGCGAATAGGCTAACTGGCAGCTCATCTCGCCAAAGTGCGCGGGCTGCATATCGCCGCCGCAGTCGAAGCAGAGGATGGAGCCGTTCTCCGCCGTATCTACGGCGCGCATCATGCGCTTCTGCGGGTGACCGCCTTCCGCCTCCCATCTCTCTTCCAGCCGCTTCTGTTCTTCGGGCGTGCGTTTTTCCACCAGCGAATGCAGTTTGATGGGCAGGGCGCGTCCGACAAGCTGCATTCCCTGACGCAGCGGCTTGAACTGCGAAGAGAAGACCGTATCGCGAATTCCCAGACTGGCGAGAGCGTCGGAGACAGAGCCGCCATACCCGGCATGGCGGAATCGCGCAATACGCTCCAGGTCGGTGATGTTGAGTTTGCGCGGGACATCCCCGGCAGGTTGATCGGGCAGAGCCATAGATAATTCTCCTTCGTTGGATTGTTTCGGCGAAGACGGTTACCAGGCGAGCCAGCCCCCGTCTACCGGCAGAATCACGCCGTGCAGGTAGGCGGATGCGTCCGAGGCGAGGAAGACGACGGCTCCCTGCACATCGGACGGTTCGCCCCAGCGTCCGGCAGGAATGCGTGCCAGAATGAAGTCTCGACGCGCGGGATCGGCGCGCAGTTCCGCCGTCACCTCGGTCGTCATATATCCTGGCGCGATGGCGTTGACGTTGATGCCCTGTCCTGCCCATTCGTTGGCGAGGGCGCGGGTCAATCCCGCCAGACCGCTCTTTGCCGCCGCATAGGAGGGCACCTTCACGCCGCCCTGAAACGAGAGCATCGAGGCGACCTGTATAATTTTTCCGCCGCGCCCGGAGGCAAGAAACGTCTGCGCTGCCGCCTGTGCCAGAAAGAAGGCGCTGCTCAAATTCACCTGTAGCACGGCGCGCCAGTCCTCTTCGGGAAAGGCGACGGCGGGGGAGCGGCGTATAATTCCGGCATTGTTGACCAGAATATCCAGCCGGCCATGTGCGGCGATACACGCGCGCGCGATGGCTTCCGCCTCCACCGCGTCGGTTTGGGACAGGTCATAGAGGAGATGCGAGCCGCGCCTTCCACAGGCGGCGATCTGTTGCAGGGTCTCCTCTGCAGGCAGGATATCCAGCACGCATACATCTGCGCCCGCCTCCGCCAGCCCGACCGCTATCGCCTGTCCCATGCCTCGCGCCGCGCCGGTGACCAGCGCAACCCGCCCATGAAGTCGAAAAGAGTCCAGAATCATGTCTTAGTAGCGCAGATCGAGCGGTTCAATCCCCTCGCGTTGACAGTAGGAGAGATAGCGTTCCATCTTGGAGAAGACATCGTCCTGATAGATCAGGTTATCCTGATCGTCCAGATACTGGATAACGCCCTCCAGCAGAAAGAGCGTAATCATCTCCTCTTCGCTGTCCACCACCAGCGTATGAATATCTCCGGGCGGCTCGTAGATAAAGGTTCCTGGACGCGCCTGCCAGTCGCGCTCCGGGTAGTGCCACTCGCCCTGAATACAGTAGCCGAGAACCTGACTGCTGTGCCGGTGCCGATTCACCTTGCCTTTGCCGGTTATTTTCAGCAGGTTCACCCAGCGTCCATTGACCAGATCGAATCGCAGCGGTTTAAACCAGACGCGCTCGCCCTGCGGAACCCAGGGCAGAAGGTCGGAGTGTATCGCCTGATCGGGCAGCGCGAACTCCAATCCGGTAAACCATCCCGATGTTGTGGTCATCTTGATTGCCTCCTTCCAGGTAGAGTGGTTGCATGGCCTGGCTGTCCTGTCGAGCGTAGCGAGACATCTTAAGATTCTTCGCTTCGCTCACAATGACAACCGGGTTGGGCTTCGCTAGAATGACATTTGTGCTGCGCTCAGAATGGCCGCTATTCAAACTACCTTGACGACGTACTCGTCTCCTTCAGGAACCTCTCTTTTCACGGCGTTCCGGCGTGATTCGCCAGAGCATAATGCTGTCCACCGCCACCGAAACGCCGCCCCACCACTGAACGCGCATCTCCAGCGCGCCGCCGGGGTGCGTGAACCGCAGCGGGATTGCTCTGAACTCGCCATCCGGCAGAGACTCGGCGCGCACCTCTCGCTGCGCGGTGACCGGATTGCCGCCCCCGACACAGGAGTCCAGCGTCAGCAGGCGTCCGCTCCCCGCTCCGATGCGCTTGAGCCGGAACAGGGCGAGATAGCGTCCCGCAGGCATCGGCGTATAGGGACCAAAGAGGATAAAGCCGGTCTCCGTTCTGCCTGCCTGCGCCGTCCAGACAGCGCCTGTCAACGCCTGCGGATCTTTCTGCGCAATGCCGGAGCGATGCGGCAGTCCCACCGCTGGAAACTGCCGCACAAACTCCAGTCTCTCCTGAAGCGGCGCGGGGCTGAGAATCTCCCGCTCCGCGATGGTCTGCAGGCGAATGCGAGTTAGCCCCGCTCCGGCAATCCCCTCCGGAAGCAGCGTGATCTCTGTACCTGTCGGAATGCCCTGGAGCGTGACCGGGATCGCCTGTCCGGGCGCGAGGCGAATTCGCTCCGGGCGAACCCTTGCGCCTTTCAATCCCTGCGAAACCCGCAGGCGCGTCATCATCGGGCGGGAGGTGACGTTCTGCAGGGTCGCCGTGAACAGCGCCGACTGTCCCTCCACCGACACCAGCGCGGCGGGAGCGCGCACCAGCGCTTTCTGCGTGGCGAGATATTTTCGGTAGAGCGACGCCTGATGATCCGGGCGCACCACCACATATTCCGGTCCCAGTTGATCGGATATCTCTTTGAGCATTCGCAGATCGGCGAACCAGTTCAGCACGAACAGGTGCATGAAGGCGGGACGCTGCGCCGGAGTCTGGCTGTGAATCTGCTCCACGACGCCCTTTATCTGTTCCTGCCGCGACCTGCCTTCGTAAAACTGGGTCAGCGCATGAAAGACAGGAACACTATTCGCGCTCGGATAGGTAGCCTCCTCGTATCCGGCGACGCGCTTTCCATAATCGGGGTAGAGCGCCTCCAGGCGCGGAATCTTTTCGGCATAACGACGGAGCGATTCCGGGCGCGTGGCGTTCATGATCCAGAGCGACTGAAGGTCCATGCGCGCCATCGTGACGCGGGTCTGATCGAGAAAACCGTCAAAGATTCGCTGGCGGTCCGGGTTTCGGAACCGGGCGGCATAGGAGTCGGCATAGGTGTATCCCACGCCGGAGACGGCTCCGAGGAAGTCGTCCGCAGGAGTCGCTGTCGAGTAGTAGTAGTCCACAACTCCCGGAATCAGGTTGGCGGCGGAGGGAGAGATCGTCCAGCCCAGCGGCAGGCTTCCGCGAACCGGCTCTTTCCAGAGCTGCGGGAAGTTATTGAGGGTCAGCACGGGCAGATTATCGCCGTCGGAGATGATCCAGGAGACATAGACCTTGCCTTTTGTCAGCTTCGGCGCGGGAGGCGCGGGCTTCTGGATAAAACGCGGCATTCTTACGCCGGAGTGCAGACTCAGGTTCGAGCAGTTGATGGAGCCGACCAGATATTTGCCGAACTCGGCAAAGAGCGTGACGCCCGGTCCCTCGCCGATCCCCACATCTTTTGCCGCCCAGGGATAGCTCATCACCGGGATATTGACCGGCATCTTCGCAAAAAGCTGCTCCATCAGACGCGCTTCGGAGGTCGGATTGGCGTAGGGTTTCACGCCGTCTATCGGACCGGAGAGCCAGAAGATGAAGATACGATGCTGCACCAGGTAGTCGCGCAGAGCCAGATGATCCGGGTAGGAGCAGGCGAGGACGTGATGATTCATCTGTGACCACAGATGGTCAAACGCCCAGCGATAGGCTTCGACGCTGGTGCGCCAGCGTCCGCGCAGGTCTTCCCGCACCGGCAGGGCTAACTCCCGCGACAGGCGCGGGGAGAGAACGACGGCTCCGCGCACGCCTGCCAGCATGGTGGCGACATTGATGGAGGCGGGCAGCTTCGGATCGGTGATGACGGCTCCCTGAAACCGATTACGATATCGCGCCAGCAGGCTTTTAATATCCGTAAGGGGCTCGGTGGAGCGAATCTGACCGCGCTTTTTCAGCCAGTCGAGCCACTGCGGATCGAGCGGATTGGTCAGGCAGTAGAGTTCGGGGCGCGAACGATTCACCAGTCCCTGAAGCGTGTAGACGAGAAGCTGCTCATCTGGCAGCAGTCGGCGCGTATCGAAGATCACAATGCGCGGCGCAGGCGGGGCAGAGCGCGGAAATATCTCCGGGAACGGGCGCGACTCCGGACGAAAGGCTAGTCCGCGAGGCTGTCCGCTCGGAACGGCTTCGGAGGCGCGGACAGAGGGCAGAACGGCGGGCGGGTCCTCCACCCGATAGAGAAGAATGCGGTCAATGTGAACCGGGAGATAACCGCTCCATGTCAATCGGCACTCCAGCTTCCCGCCGGAGTAGCGAAACGCAATCGGGATCAGTCCGTATTTTCCCGCAGGAAGATCGCCGCCGGAGATTTCGCGGACGGAGAGGATGGTCTGCGCGTAGTCGGTGACGGCGTCTACCTGTCCCAGCCGCTCCTCTCCCTCCACCTCCAGCGCTTTTATCCGAAAGAGAGCGACATAGACGCCAGGCGTCAGGGTGAGGTAGGGACCGTAGAGGGCGGTCTGCTCCGCGCTGTCGCGGCGCGGACGAAGTTCCCAGGCGCGTCTGCCGGAGGCCTGCGGGTCGTCTACGGCGCGCCCCGCCTGATGCGCCGCCATCGGTCCTTCGGCTTCCCACTCCCGCTCCAGCCGGTATCTGCCGGGGGGAATCGCCCGCAGGTCGCCGATCTCCTGAACGATCTCCTCCGGCAGTCCCTCCCGCGCCTGTCCCTGCGCTCCGGTGTGGGGCAGAACAACCGATAGAATTAGAAAAACGGTGGGAAACCAACGCGGTTTCACGGCTCTCTCCTTCTCGCGGTAAACGGCGGGCTGCAGCCAGCCTGTACCTATATTCGCGGTGGAGGCATGATTGTCTTGCCGCAGGAGAGGGGAATTCACAGAGACATCGCTGCAGGGAGAGTGATCGAAAGAAGACCATTCTATGTCTCAGGAGGCGGGAGCCGTCGGGATCGAGCAGAGCGGTTTACTATCCGAAGTCTCGCTCAGCAGTTCCGCCAATGTGGTGCCGCGGAACGTCTCCTCCACCTGCGCCATGGCGTCATCCAGGCGTCGGTGCAACGGGCAGAGATTGGTGCCGTGAGAGGCCAGTCCCAGCGGGCATTCTTTCAGGCGGGGCAGCGGCTCCACCGCCTCGATCACCTCATAGATCGTCAGTATCTCCGGCGACTTCATCAGCATAAAACCGCCGTGCAGCCCGCGCTGAGAACTGATCAACCCTTCGCGGCTCAAGCCCTGAAGTACCTTTGAGAGATAGGGGACGGGAACCCGCGTTGCCTCGGCGATCTGACGCGCCGTCCGCGGCTGATCCGGGGTGGTCGCCAGACAGACGATGGCGCGCAGCGCATATTCAACCGTTTGAGAAAACATCGTTTCTATTCACCATTTTTCGATATGAAGACCTTGACTTCTAATGTACCACATGAGTATACTATCTGTAAACAGGATAAATTCATCTTGTTATCGTCAATAAGTTGCTAGAAAGCCGAATCATGACTTTGCAGCAGACCGGCAATACCTCCCGACAACGCAGACCGCTGTTCCCGGCCTGGAAGATCGGTCGCCCTCCCATTCCTCACGAACACGGAGCCTGGATTATCCTCTGCGCGCCGTTGATCCTCGGTTTTGCCGCCGCGCCTCGCTTTTCACCGCTTCCTTCCCTGCTATTACTATTGACGGTTACCGGACTCTTCCTGTCGCGTCCTCTGGTCGGAATGCTGCTGCGTCAGCGCGGCAGACCGGAGAGCGCCTTCTGGCTGGGAGTCTATCTGCTGGCGAGTGCAACAGGCGCGCTGTCTCTCCTTCTTGCATACCGCTCTTATGCGCTGATCTGGCTGGGTCTGCCGATGGGACTGCTCTTTTTGATCCATCTGGGGTTGCAGCTTAAGCCGTCTCGCAGGCGGCTGGATCGGTCGCTCTGGGGGGAGATTCTGGCGGTTGGCGCGCTCACCCTGACGGCTCCGGCGGGAGTGGTTGCTGGCGGAGGCGCGTTGAACGCAGATACATGGCGACTATGGGCGCTCTGCGCGCTCTACTTCAGCAGCGGCATCTTTTATGTGAAAATGCTGCTGGCAGCGCTCGCGGTAAAAGGTTCTTTTGGAAAGCAGGAACGCCGCCGGATCGGTCGAGAACAGAGAGTATACCATGCGCTGTTACCAGCGCTTGTCGGGGTTCTCTGCATCGGCTGCCCTCTCTTGAAAATCGCGCTGATCGAACTGGCGATCGTTCCTGTCATGGTTCGGGCGTATGTGGGCGAGGCGCGTTTGACGAATCGGACGCCCTCCTTCAAGCGCGTCGGGATGCTGGAATCGCTCTACGCGCTCTGGTTCACACTCTGTATTCTGCTGTCCCATCGCGTCTCGATGTAGACGCGATCTCATACCATCACACAGGAGTTACATACCATGTTCTGCTATCAGTGCGAACAGACTCGTCACGGAACGGGCTGCGTTGAACTGGGCGTCTGCGGAAAAGATCCCACCACCGCCGCGCTGCAAGACCTGCTGGTTCATGCCGCGAAAGGGATCTCCATGTACGCCCATCGCGCCAGAACACACGGAGCCGTGGACCGGACGATTGATATCTTTGTGATTGAGGCGCTGTTTGCCACCGTCACCAATGTAAACTTCCACGCGCCGCGCCTTCAGGAGTTACTCCGCAAGGCAGCGGAGATGCGCGATCAGGCGCGCTCTCTCTACGAAGAGACCTGCAAACGCGCCGGAAAGACCCCGGAGTCTTTGAGCGGTCCGGCGGTCTGGCAGCCTGCAGAGGATGTGGATGAGCTGATCTATCAGGGACGCTCCGTCTCGATCCAGAAGCGGAAGGCGCGGCTGGGAGAGGATGTCGCCGGGCTGCAGGAGCTTCTGCTGTATGGACTGAAGGGAGCCGCCGCCTACTACGATCACGCCATACAACTGGAACGGGAGGATGAAGCGGTTTGCGCTGCCTTCCATGAGGGGATGGACTTTCTGACTCGCGATGACGCGACGATGGACGAGCTTCTGGGGATGTGCCTGAAAGCCGGGGAGCTTAACTATAAGGTGATGGAGATGCTGGACGCCGCCCACACCGAAACCTACGGTCATCCCGTACCAACCACTGTGCGCATCGAGCCGATCAAGGGGAAAGCCATCGCCGTCTCCGGGCATGATCTGCGCGATCTTCAGGCGCTGCTGGAGCAGACTGAGGGAACCGGAATCAACGTCTACACGCATGGCGAGATGCTGCCCGCGCACGGTTACCCGAAACTGAAGGCGCATAAGCACCTGGTTGGTAACTATGGCGGTCCCTGGATGAATCAGGCCAACGAGTTCGAGAAGTTTCCCGGCTCCATCCTGATGACTACCAACTGCATCCAGCGACCTCGCGACAACTATATGGACCGCATCTTCACCTCCGGGCTGGTCGCCTGGCCCGGCGTGCGCCATATCTCCAACCGTAATTTTTCCCCGGTGATCGAGGCGGCTCTGGAGGCTCCCGGCTTTACGGAGAACGGTCCCAATCGAACCGTCACCGTCGGCTTTGGACGCAATACCGTCCTGAGCGTGGCGGATAAGGTGATAGAAGCCGTTCAGAGCGGCAAGCTGCGCCACTTCTTCCTGATCGGCGGCTGCGACGGAGCCAAACCGGGACGCAACTACTATACCCAGTTTGCCCGCGCCGTGCCGGACGATTGCATGATCCTGACTCTGGCGTGCGGCAAATATCGCTTCAATAAACTGGACTTCGGCGAGGTGGCGGGGCTGCCGCGTCTGCTGGACATCGGTCAGTGCAACGATGCCTATTCCGCCATTCAGATTGCGGTTGCGCTGGCGCAGGCGTTCAATTGCGGAGTCAACGATCTTCCGTTGTCGCTGATTATCTCCTGGTATGAGCAGAAGGCGGTCGCCATTCTGCTGACTCTCCTCTCTTTAGGGATTAAGAACATTCGCCTGGGTCCGTCGCTCCCGGCTTTCCTGACGCCCAATGTGGTGAATCTGCTGGTCGAAAACTACAATATCCAGCCGATTCGCACGGCGGAGGAGGACCTGCGCGCGATTCTGACCCCGGCGTAATTGGAAGGCGCGTCTCTTGCGCGGACGGTGTGAGAGACACACCTTATGATGTTGAAAGATCAGGTTACGATCATGAGGCTTCGCAGACTTCTGACTCTGGCGGATGTGCCGCCGCGCCTGCGATGGATGTGTTTTGGATCGGTCGGGGTGTTTGTGGGAATGAGCCTCTATGTTGCGCGTGTTTCGGAAGCGACCTCTTACCTCTCGGACGATCCGAAGGCGTGTATCAACTGTCACATCATGTCGCCGCAGTATGCGACCTGGCAGCACTCCAGCCATGCTCGCGTTGCCACCTGCAACGACTGTCATGTTCCGCACGACAGTCTGATCTCGAAGTACTACTTTAAGGCGAAAGATGGTATGCGCCACTCCGTTCTGTTCACCCTGCGGCGCGAGGCGCAGGTGATTCAAGCCATTCCGGAATCGCGGCAGGTGATTCAGGAGAACTGCCTGCGATGCCATGCGCGGGTGGTGGAAGATGTCTCGGTTTCGGCGCATACAGATAAGGACCGATTCTGTACGGACTGTCACCGGGAAGTGCCGCATGGCCGAGTGCACAGCCTCTCCGCCACGCCAAACGCGGCGGTGCCCCCGCTCAGTCCGGTGACGCCGGGATGGTTCGATAAAGCTCTTGATAAGACCGGGAAGGAATAGCTATGAGTACGCAAACCGCTTCTCCCCGTCCCTCCGGTAAGCTGCTTGGCTGGCTTGTCTTTTTCGGCGCGGCGCTGGGCGTGGTGATGCTCGGGCTGCTCGCAAGCTCGATCTTTGAGCGCCGCGCGGAGCGCAACATCAGCCGCGTCCAGATGATCCAGCCCATTGCCGAATGGGAGGCTGACAACAGCAAGTGGGGCGTCAACTTCCCGCGAGAGTTCAACTCGTGGGAACAGACGAAACAGATGAACGAAAACACCAAATACGGCGGCTCCAAACTGAAGGACTATCTGGCGGAGAACCCGTATCTGGTCATTCTTTTTGCCGGATTCGGGTTCGGGAAAGACTACAACTCGCCGCGCGGTCACTATCATGCCGTGTCCGATGTGACCAGCACTAAACGTGTCAATGAGAAGACTCCTGCGACCTGCTGGACCTGCAAAAGCCCTGATGTGCCGCGCCTGATGGCGGAGAAGGGTGTCGCGCAGTTCTATGCCGGGAAGTTCTCCGACTTCAAAAACGAGGTTAAGAATCCCATCGGCTGCGTGGACTGCCACGACCCGAAAACCATGGCGCTGCGTATCTCCCGTCCTGCGCTCAAAGAGGCGTTTGAACGGCAGGGGAAAGATATCACTAAAGCGACCCATCAGGAGATGCGCTCGTTAGTCTGCGCGCAGTGCCACGTCAGCTACTACTTCAAAGACAAGAAGACCAATCAACTGATCTTCCCCTGGGATGATGGCTTGAACGCCGATGATTTCGACAAGTACTATGAGAGGGTCGGTTTCAGCGACTGGACGCATCCGATCAGCGGGGTGAAGGTGATAAAAACCCGCCATCCCGACTACGAAGTCTGGATGCAGGGGGTTCATGCATTCCGGGGCGTCTCCTGCGCCGACTGCCATATGCCCTATCGTTCGGAAGGCGGCGTGAAGTTTACCGATCATCAGGTTCGCAGTCCGCTCTACAATATGGCGAACTCCTGCCAGGTCTGTCACCGCTGGTCAGAGGAGGACATAAAGAAGCGGGTTGAGGGGATACAGGATAAAAACAAAGAGATTCAGCTTCAGGCGGAGCGCTCCCTGGCGATGGCTCACCTGACCATCGGAGACGCCATCAGGCTCGGAGCGACCGATCAGGAGCTTGAGGCTCCGCGCAAGATGCTGCGCCGCGCTCAGATGTTCTGGGACTATGTGGCTTCCAACAACGGCATGGGCTTTCATGCGCCGCAGGAGTGCGCCCGCGTGCTGAATAAGGCAAACAATCTGGCGCAGGAGTGTCGTCTGGCAACGGAGCAGTTACGAACGAAATACGGCGCAAAGTCTCTCTACCAGATGCCGGACCTCTCCACGAAAGAGAAGGCGCTGGCGTTTGTCAAGCCCTACATTGACGCGCAAAAGGCGAAAGAGGCGCAACAGCAGACGCCTCCCGCCGCTCCTCCAGCCGCGCAAAACGCCGCTCCAGGGGGAGGAACACGCTGATGAAACCCGCTCTGGCAGACCATCCAAAGAATCACGCTGTCAATCTGGAGCTTCGCGCCGTGCCGTGCAGCGAGGAAGAGACTACGTCACAGCAGAAGGTGCGCGAGGGCTTCTGGGAGAGAGAGCCGGGCTATCCCCAGGCGATCCTTACGATCCTTACGGCGATGGCGATCGGCGTAATCTTTCACCTTCGCATCGGATATCGCTTTGAACTGCCTGCCGGAGCGGCATTGACCGCTGGACTGCTCTACGCGCTGGTCGTATGCATCGTGACGCGACGCTGGCAGACCCATCGCCTGATCCGGTGGGTCTCCGGCGTCCCGTTCGCCGTCACGAGCATTGTGGCGGTCGGGCTGGCGGCAGGCGTCGGCGCGGTGATCCCCTCGTCGCATCTGGAGCGGTGGATCGGAATCCCGACGGTCTTTCGCTCCTGGATATTCTGGATGCTGATCCTCGCCTTGCTGACGAACCTGCTCAGCGTGACGGCGCGCCGCTGTCTTCCCCTGACCTGGCGGAATATCCAGTTTACGCTCAGTCACCTGGGGTTGAGTCTGGTGATTCTGGGCGTGGCGTGGAGCGGGGCGAGCCTGGAGCGTTCGCGTCTGGTCGTTTCGCTCGGGCACGCTTCTGACACGGCGGAGAGGGAGAACGGACGCGCCGTCACGCTGCCTTTTACGCTCCAACTGCGGGAGTTCGCGCTGGAGAACTTTCCGCCGACGCTGGCCCTGGCGACTCTGGATGAGAGAAAGCCGGATGGACTGGCTATGACTCCTGGACATCAGTTCGTGAAGGCAGGCATGCGCGAGCGTATCGGCGCGTATCAGGTGGAGGTGAAGGAGTATCTGCCCCGTGCCGCACACGTAGGCGACCGGTGGCTGGCAGTTCCCTTTTCGACCAGCACGCCGGCAGCGCGAATCGCGGTTACCGACAGAAACGGCGCTCCGGTGGCGGAAAGCTGGGTCTCCTGCGGAGGGCTGGATACCGATCGCTCACTGACGCAGCTCTCTCCGACACAGGCGATTGTCATGCCGAAGCCGCGTCCCCGCGAATACCGGGCGTTGCTGCAGATAGAGCAGGGCGGGCAGAAGGAGACGCGCCTGCTGCGAGTCAACTATCCGATCACTGTGGGGGAGTATCGGCTCTATCTGCTCTCCTATGATGAGACGATGGGGAGCGCTTCGGAATACGCCGTTGTCGAGGCGGTGCGCGATGACGGGCTGCCGATGGTCTATGCCGGGATGTTTCTGCTGCTGGGAGGAGCCGCGTTGATGCTCTGGAACGGCGTCGGACAGCCGAAAGGAAAGGAGTCGCAGGTATGACAACGACACTGGCTGCGCCGCTGGTGATTGCTGCCTGGATGGCGGCGGCGGGTGCCTATGCGATTCGTCGCCCCCGGGCGCAGCATGCGGCGGATCTCCTGGCGATGATGGGGGTGGCGATTGGCGCGATTCTGCTGACATGGCTCTGGATCACGCTGGAGCGTCCACCCCTGCGAACGCTGGGCGAAACGCGCTGGTGGTATGCCGTGCTGGTTCCCGCGCTCGGACTGCTGATCGGCTGGCGTTTTCAAACGCGCGCGCTGGCGATACCCGCTTGCTTCATGGGAGCGCTCTTTGCCTTCATCAATCTGCAGCATCCGGAGTACATGGACAAGACTCTGATGCCTGCCCTGCAGAGTCCCTGGTTCGTTCCCCATGTCATTGTCTATATGCTGGCTTACTCCGCGCTGGGACTCTCCTGCGGGGTGGCGGCATGGACACTGGCACGTAGGCTTTGGCGGCGCGAACCCTCGCAGCCGGAGGATGTGGAGCTTCCCCATCGTCTGGTGATGGTCGGGTTTCCACTGTTGACGTGCGGCTTGCTGTTTGGCGCGTTCTGGGCGAAGGAGGCGTGGGGGCACTACTGGACCTGGGACCCGAAAGAGACCTGGGCGTTTCTGACCTGGAGCGCCTATCTGGTCTATCTGCATGTCCGATCCCGTCATGCATTGCTGCCGCGCCTGAACCTGAGCCTGCTGGTGATCGGGTTCACGGTTTTGCTGGTCTGCTGGTTCGGCGTCAACTATCTGCCGACAGCCGGGGAGAGCGTACATACCTATACGCGCATGGACTGAAAGAGGGCTTTGTTCCGGCAGAACTATCCATATAGGCTGTAGAGATTCCAATAATGCTTTTCAAGGAGGAGGCACATGCGTAATCTACTGACAGGATGTCTGCTGATATTTTTATGCTGTACGGCGCTGGCGCAGAATGAGGCGTGGAAAACGACCACCCGCATCGAGATGCGCTATCGCAACGAGCAGCGATACAATAAGGACTTCGATTCCAGCAGGTCCGATCATACCGATGAGAACCAGTTTCGCCTGCGAATAGGCGCGCTGTTTGAGAACCCGAAGCGCGATTTCGCCTTTATGTTTCAGCCGCAGCTTGCCGTAGACGAGTCCGAGGCGCGCACCGCCTTCTACCAACTGTATGGCGAGTGGCGACCAACCGGCATGAAGCGTCTGCAGCTTCGACTGGGCAGGCAGGAACTCTCCTTTGGCGATGAGCGGCTGGTCGGGCGGCTTGACTGGTTCAATACCGGGCGCACCTTTGACGGTGCGCGGGCGATCTACAGCAGCGGCGGACTTACGAGCAGCCTGTTTGCCACCCAGCTTGGCAACGCCCCGGTGAAAGCCTCGCGTCCGAAACTGTACGGTCTGTACAACACGCTGAAGATCGGCGCGGCGCAGACGGTGGACTTCTACGGGCTATACAAGGCGGATCGAATCGCCGGCGTTCGGCAGCATGTCTACACGCTTGGAACGCGCAGCGCGCGCACTGCGCCGAAGGGATTCGGATATACGGCGGAAGGGGCGTTTCAGTTCGGAACGCGCGGCAGCAGGGGGATCGAAGCCTGGGCGTTGCATCTGGACGCGGTCTATTCGCTCTCGTCCACCTGGAAGCCGCGATTTCTGGTTGAGTACAACGCGGCGTCCGGGGGCAATCCAGACGACCCGGATAAAATTCGCACCTTCGACCAGCTCTTCCCGACCAACCATATCAAGTACGGCTATATTGACTATCAGGGCTGGAAGAATATGCGCAACCTGCGTCTGGGCGTCTCGGCGTCTCCGCGTCCCAATGTAACGGTCGGACTGGACTACCATCTCTTCTGGCTGATGAACGCGCGGGAGGCGTGGTTTGGCGCAGGCGGCAGCGCGAACACCGGTACGGGCGGGAAGGTTCTACGCGATCCCACCGGCGCTGCCGGGAAGAACGTCGGTTCGGAGATTGATCTTCTGGCGACCTATGCCTACTCCAGGACGCTGAGCTTTGAAGCCGGCTATTCGCGATTTCTGCCTGGCAGTTTCGTGCGGCAGGTTAATGACGGTCGCGACGATCATTCCGACTGGTTCTATGTGCAGGCGCGCTGGCGGCAGTAGGGGAGGAGGCTAGACCGCCTGTTCAAGCGCGGCGCAAGCCATGCCGAAATAGGTCGGCGCTTCGTAGGTGAGCAGTTGGGGACGAAGGGGCGTATGCTGCAGCGCGCCGTAGAGCATGAGCGTCTGCCAGAAGCTGTCGGTCAGCGCCCCTTCAATCCAGTCCTCGCGCCAGTATAGCAGGCGTTGAAAAGCGTTCTCGGAGATGGCGCGGCAGTAGGCGCGGTCAAAGGAGGCGGATAACGGCGAGTGACCATACGGTCCGTCTTCGGCGTGTCCGTGTCCCTGATCCGCGCTGCACAGAATGGCGATCCGGCGGCCACAGTGATGCGCCGCCTCCACCGTTGCCCGTCCGAACGCGATCAACTGGCGACGGGAGAGCGACCGGGATGGACAGACGATCACCACCCTCGGCGGGGGATCGTAGTCCGCGCCCATAAACCACAGAGGAACCAGCGCGCCCCAATCGAGCGGCAAGAGCGGCGCGGGCTGGCCATCTGGCAGATAGGCTGCCTGCGCCATCGGAACTCCGGCGTTTGCGGCGAGATCGGAGAGCGTGAGCGCAAGCGTTCCATCCACCTCGAACTGCGCGGCGACGCGCCTGCCGTTCTCTCCGTCCAGCGCGCCCGCCGCTTGCGTGGTGACGCTGATCGAGACATGGTCGTCAATGCACAGCCCGTGCGGCGTGTAGACCACCAGGGTCTCCGGCGATGCGGCGCGGCAGCGTCGCCCCAACTCCTCCATTCCTGCCCGGGTCGCTGCCATACGCGGCAGGTCTCTCTGATCCACCAGTTCCGGGATTAACTCCCCGCCATGCGGCGCGATACATGCCCAGACCAGCATCCTTTCTGTCCACGCTCCTTTCAATTCGTCTACAGTTAGTCAGAACTGCCTTTCTCTCCTCTCTCCTCTTCCTTGTACCCGGTATAATTGCCGGATTTCACGGCAAAGAGGGAACAATAACGCCGATGTTATAGTCAACCTTCTGGCGTTGACACGCCCCGTCTTCGCCACCCGTCCACTTTCAAGCTAACTTATGCCCGGCAGCATCGGTTAGTAGTCAGCCCTGATGCTTCTGTCTTACCCTCCATAGTTCTATAACCAATCACTTATACGAGTGTCCCTCTCGTTCTGTGTATGGCACAACCTTTCGAGGAAGGTGTAACAGCACAGTCCTGTAGTCATGCATGACTGAGGTCTGGACACGTGCGCAGCGAATAAAATCCTAATTCAGGAGGCATGAAAGGCAATGCAAAATCGCGTCTTGCATCGTCTGCGCCTGGTCTTCGGGACAGCACTTTTGATCGTTCTGATCTGTATCTCTCTCCCGGGCTTCGCGCAGCAAGGTGCGCATGAGTACGCCAGGGGACACATTCTGGTGAAGTTCCGCGATAACGCGGATTCCAACACGATCTATAACGCGCTGAAAAAGGTGCGCTTTACACGAACGCAGTCGCTCGGACGCCTGAAGGTGCAGCGCGTCGGACTCCCGGCGAATATGCGGGAGACCGATGCGGTCGCCGCGCTCCGTGCTGCGCCGGGCGTGGAGTTTGCGGAGCTTGACCGCAAGGTGAAGATCAGCATCACGCCCAACGATCCCGGCTATCCCAACCAGTGGCATCTGCCGAATATCTCTGCGCCGCAGGCATGGGATCTCTCTATCGGCAGCAATGCGCTGGTGATCGCCGTCATTGATACCGGCTGCGATCCGAACCATCCCGATCTGTCCGCCAGCTACGTTTCCGGCTGGAACTTTGTGGACGGCAACTCCAACTGGTCGGATGTGGAGGGGCATGGCACGGAGGTGGCCGGCTCCGCCGCCGCCGTCGGGAACAACAGCACCGGGGTCGTCGGCGTAAGCTGGAATACTCGCATTATGCCGCTGCGGGTCGCTGACGCAAACGGCTCCGCCTACTTCTCCACCATTGCGACGGCGCTCAACTATGCCGCCGATAACGGCGCGAAGATCGCCAATATCAGCTTCGACAGCATTCCCGGCAGTTCCACTGTGCTGAATGCCGCGCAGTATATGTGGAATAAGGGAGGCTTGACGGTGGTGGCGGCGGGCAACAGCGGCATTGATCCCGGCTTTTCCGCCAGTCCCTACTTGATCGTCGTTTCCGCGACCAACAAGAGCAATGCGAAGACAAGCTGGTCTAACTACGGCAGCTTCGTGACGGTCTCGGCGCCGGGCGAGAGCATCTACACGACCACGCGAGGGGGCGGCTATCGGAGCGTCTCCGGGACCTCCTACGCCTCTCCGATCACCTGCGGTTCGCTGGCAGTCATCTGGTCGTCCAACCGCTATCTCTCCAACGCGCAGGTGAGAAACATTCTCACCAGTTCCGCGACCGATCTGGGAACCGCCGGATTCGACACCTCGTTCGGCTACGGCAAGGTGAACGTCTATAACGGGGTCGTTCTGGCGCAGCAGACTTCAGTAGACACGACTGCGCCGACCGTCTACATCACCGATCCAGCAGCGGGGGCGACCGTTTCCGGCACGAAGACGGTGACCATTCAGGCGTCGGATAACGTTGGAGTGACGCGGGTGGAGTTGTTTGTGGACGGCGCGCTGACCGCAACGCTGACTAACGCGCCCTATACCTACAACTGGAACACGATGAGCGTTCCCAACGGCGCGCACACGCTGACGGCGAAAGCCTACGATCAGGCGGGCAATGTGGGCAACGCCTCTCCCGTCTCGGTCACGGTGTCAAACGCGCTCGATACAACCGCTCCGACTGTGACGATCACCAGTCCGGCAAACGGCGCGCGCGTGGGACGCAACGTCAGCGTCACAGTGGAAGCCAGCGACAACGTAGCGGTGACGAAGGTGGAGTTATATCTGAATGGCAAGCTAACCGCCAGTTCCACCTCCGCCAATCCGACCTTCAATCTAAACACCCGCAAGTGGGCGACAGGCTCCCACACGCTACAGGCGTTCGCCTACGATGCGCGGGGCAACAAGGGCAGTTCCGCCATTGTGACGGTGCAGAAATAGCCGCCTCACTTTGGCGCAGAAAACCCCGTCGGGACTATCCCGGCGGGGTTTTTCGTCGTGTTGTGTGGCAGTCGCGTCTCTAATTCAGCGTTCGACTGTCCCGGCGTTTCTTCCAGAGGGCGAGGCTGCCCAGAAGCAGCAGGGACGCCAGTTGATAGTAGGCGGGTTCGGCGACTCGGGTGATGGTGGTGCTGTTTTCGGTCAGATCCGATCCCCACTGGAAGCGAACCCTGGTGATGTCGGTTCCCGACCAGTTGGTAAGCACGATCTTCACCTGATCGTCAATCAGATTATTCTGCAAACCGCCGGAAGGGCTGCCGGAGAGAGTACCCACCAGACCGTAGTCTACGCCATCCAGCACGGGGTTCGAGCCTCCTCCAGCAAATGTATCCGCGCCTCCGAAGATGCCAAAGCCGACTGCGCTAACGCCATGACTCCACGAGTCGCTGCCGGTCGAGACAGAGCCTTTGTAGGCCCAATGCTTGTCCGCGCTCTCCAGACTGCTGTCGGTGTGAACAAACGCAGAGCCGGGAGCCAGTGCGAGAGAACCTTTGCCCAGAGTCGTGTCGTCTGCATTGAAGAACAGCGCCGTCAGGACATAGGGGTTGTCCGCAACGGCGACAGTAGAGGTGTTCCGGAAGAGGATCTCCAGGTTGGTGCCGTTCTTCGTGAAAACGGCTTCCGCGCCATACTTTCCATCTCCGGAAAGGAAAGAGTACGTCCGGATGACCTGTGCCTGTGCCAGTCCTGCGCTCAAGACCATCAGCGTCATCACGGCGGCGATCAGAATCGCCAGTTTGATCCGGCTCATCCTTCATCCTCCAATCCCGGCAAGGGGCTTGACGTGACTTTCAGAGCGGCGCGCCTTCGTCGTGAGGAGCGACTCCAGGAACGCGGCGCGCTCCGAGGAAGGGCTGTCACGGATTCGATGCCGATAGCAGCATTATACAGCGAATGAAGAGTGAATGCAATAGTAAAATATAATATTGTTTATTATTGAGGATAGGCTAAGTTTGATGGCAGACATGAAAAGGCCCCGCCGGATTTTGATCTGGCGGGGCTGAGTGTTATCCGAAAAGAGAGAGTGTTTCGGACCTGCTTGAACTCCTACTTGAACTGCTCGCGGTTCTTGCGGAAGCGCAGAATGCCCAGTCCGCCCAGCGCCAGCAACGCCGCCATCTGGTAGAACGCCGGCTCCGGAACGCGGGTGATAGTGGTGCTGTTTTCGGTCAGAGACGATCCCCACTGGAAGCGAACCCTGGTGATGTCGGTTCCCGTCCAACCGGTAAGCACGATCTTGATCTGATCGTCAATCAGGTTCTTCTTCAAACCGCCGGAAGGGCTGCCGGAGAGAGTACCCACCAGACCGTAGTCTACTCCATCCAACACCGGGCTGGAACCGCCGCCGGCGAAAGCGTCCGCGTCACCGAAAATGCCGAAGCCGGCCGCTCCGATGCCGTGATTCCACGAATCGGCTCCTGTCGAGACCCCGCCTTTGTAGGCCCAATGCTTGTCCGCGCTCTCCAGGTTGCTGTCGGTACGAACGAACACAGAGCCGGGAGCCAGCGACAGAGAGCTTTTGGCCAAACTGGCGTCGTCCGCATTAAAGAACAGTCCCGTCAGGACATAGGGGTTGTCCGCAACGGCGACAGTAGAGGTGTTCCGGAAGAGGATCTCCAGGTTGGTGCCGTTCTTCGTGAAAACGGCTTCCGCGCTGTATGCGCCGGAAGTAAACGAATACGTCCTGATGTGCTGCGCCTCCGCCTTCTCGGCGCTCAAGCCGGCAAGGACGAGGGCGGCGGCGGCAAACGATACCGCCAGTTTGAGTCTGTTCACCATCCGTCCTCCAATCTGGTAAGGGGCATTAACCGAGTGATAGATACGGAAGAGTGTCCAGGAACAACTCGCTCTTATGCGTCATGGCTATCGGGTAAAAACTGCTAATACGCGAAGAGGACTCCTGAAACAACCATTCCCGACTGTGTCTGAATGAGACACAGCCTTGCTAAATACTTCATGACATTATACAATAGAAAAATGATGAGCACAATAGGATTCGATTAAAATTCTGTTAAATCACGGTGTGTTGGTAAAACCGGTAATTCTACCTGTCCCGTTTCTGGAGAGATGTGGAAGGGGGAGAAGCCGGGAGAAGCGGCAGGGAAACCGCGCTTCGAGAGGGAAGGATTCGGTGTCTGCAGGACGGCGGAAGAGAGAGGAGTTTTCATGAATAGTGTGCGTGTTGGTCTGATCGGGACGGGGGTCATGGGAAAGCCGATGGCGCGTAATCTGCTGAAGGCGGGCTTTGGGGTCACGGTCTATAACCGCACCCGTTCGCGCGCGGAGAGTCTGGTGGCGGACGGGGCGGTGGTGGCGGATTCGCCGCGCGAGGTGGCGGAGCGTTCAGAGGCGGTCATCACCATCGTTTCAGATACGCCTGATGTGCAGCAGGTGATTCTGGGCGAGAGCGGCGTACTGGAGGGAGCGCGTCCCGGCATGATCGTGATAGATATGAGCACCATCTCCCCCCGCGTGACCCGCGAGATCGCGCAGCAGTTGGAGGCGAAGGGCGTGGAGATGCTCGATGCGCCGGTCTCCGGGGGAGAGAAGGGCGCGATCGAAGGCACGCTCTCCATCATGGTCGGCGGGAAGCGCGAGGCATTCGAGCAGTGCCGCCCGATCTTCGCGGCGATGGGCAAGAAGCTGGTCTACTGCGGCGAGAACGGACAGGGGCAGATGGTGAAGCTGTGCAACCAGATCGCCATCGCCAGCAACCTGATCGCGGCGGCGGAGGCGGTCGCCTTCGCGAAAAAAGCCGGTCTGGACCCGATGACGATGATCGAGGCGGTCGGCGCGGGAGCCGCCGCAAGCTGGGTCATCAATGTTCTGGGTCCGAAGATGGCTTCCCACGACTTCGCGCCCGGCTTTATGGTGAAGCTGCAGCAGAAGGATCTGCGGCTGGTGATGCAGGCGGCGTCAGAACTGGGCGTCGCGCTGCCCGGCGCGATGCTGGCGAATCAGCTATTTTCGGCGGTAGAGGCGGAAGGCGGGGGCGATCTCGGCACACAGTCGCTGGTGCGCGTGCTGGAGAAGCTGGCAAATTTGCCGGAATCGTAGCGAGTCCGCCGGTTACGGGGTAATCTATCTTGTAACACTTTTCTGTTGAGGAGTAAGACGCCATGAAGAAGATGATTACCGCCGGACTGGCTGCGCTGACGCTGCTGGGACTGGCTTTCGTTGTCCCGGCGCAGGCGCAGAAGCCGGACGCCGCCGGCAGCCCCGTCGCGCTTCCGCTCGTGGCGGAGGATGCGGAGGTCAAGAAGCTCCAGGAGGAGACGATCAAACTGGAGAAGCAGCTTAAGGCGAAGCCAAAGGACGGTAAGCTCAAGCTGCGGGTTGCCGAACAGAACTATGTGACCGGCAACAAGATGATGCTCTCCGGCAAGCTGATGCCGCGCGTGAAGTACAGCGGCGCGCTTAAATACTTCCGGCGGACGCTGGCTCTGGACCCGGGACATAAGAAGGCGGCGGAGGAGAAGAAGACGATCGAGGATATCTATCGCAGCATGGGGAGACCGGTTCCCCAGTAGGCGAGGTGGTCGCTCGGTAAGGTCGCGGCGGACAGAAAGCTGTCCGCCGCGACCCGTTTCTCAGGCGCCGAACGTGTTGAGGCGGCGGGCCTATGCCCGCGCCAACGGCAACAGGTCTTTCGCCTGGAAGAAGCCGAGAGACCCCTTCAGGCACTCCGTCTCGCCGAAGCCGCTCACTTCGTTGCGGCGCGTCAGACCGGGAGCGTAGAGCAGCGTTGGGACAGGATGCCAGGAGTGCGCCTTCCATCCGGCGGGCGTGCTGTGGTCTCCGGTGACGATCAGCACGTCGGGCTTGAGCGCAAGCAGGCGCGGGATCGTGGCGTCCACCTTCTCAATCTCGGCGGCTTTCGCCTCGAAATTGCCGTCCTCGCCCCGGCTGTCGGTATATTTATGGTGGATGAAGAAGAAGTCGAAGTCCGCCCATCGCTCCTCCAGCGCGGTCATCTGCTCGTCCAGATTGTGCAGCCCCTGCACCAGTTCCATACCGACCAGACTCGCCAGACCCTTATACATCGGGTAGACGGCGAGGGCGGCGGCGCGCAGTTTGTAGACCTCCTGATAGCCCGGCAGTCCCGGCTCCTTTGCCCATCCACGAAGCGTGATCATGTTGGCGGGATGTTCGCTCTGGAGCGTCTCTCTGGCGGCGGCTATCCACTGATTCGCCAGTTCCGCCGTTCGCTGAGCGTTGGGAGCCTGCGCGCTGACCGGCAGGGGAGCCAGCCCGACCTTCTGCGGATCGGTCTCGTTGAGGGCGTCAGAGAGGTCCTTGCCCCGAAAGACCAGCACGAAGCGATGCTCCTGCACCGGCTCCACAAAGACTTCGACGCCGGGAATCTGAATGCTGCGCAGCTTGCCGACCAGTTCAGCGCACTTTTCGGTGGGAATGCGTCCGGCGCGCCGGTCCGTGATGAGGAGATTGTCGTCTACGGTGCAGAAGTTGCCGCGCGCCGCCAGATCGTCGGGGGTCAGGGGGAAACCGATACCCACCGCCTCCAGCACCCCGCGCCCGATCAGATAGCGCACCGGGTCGTAGCCGAACAGCCCGAGATGCCCCGGACCAGAGCCGGGGGCGATGCCGGGGGCGATCGGGTAGGAGAGACCGACGCTGCCCTCTTTCGCCAGTTGGTCGAGGTTAGGAGTTTTTGCATACTCCAGTTCGGTCGGTCCGTTGGTTTCGCGGGGCAGTCCGCCAAGCCCGTCCATCACCAGCATCACGATCTTCGTCTCGGCGGCGATGGAGAGTTCACGCATTCTATCAAAATCAGACATGGCCTGATCCTTTCCTGGTACGTCGTCAAGATAGTATGGATGGCTGTCATTCTGAGCGAAGCGAAGAATCTTAAGATGTCTCGCTGCGCTC
>CAYSDM010000058.1:0-35357 GCA_964429855.1 uncultured Chthonomonadaceae bacterium | reverse complement strand
ACAACCTGACGGAAGCTGGTTTTGAACGTGTCGCGCTGTTTCAGCAGGATGAACGGATGAATGCGCTGGTGGAGGCGTTCAGGCCCGCAGACGAGACGCTCTGATCTCGCAGGAGAAACGACATGATAAACACGCTCAGTCGTTGGGCGCCGCCTCCTGATGTTACCGACCATACCGAGCAGCCGTTGTCAGGCGATCTCAGCTTTTTTGAGCCGCCCCCGGTCGAAATCGGCAGAATCTACACCGCCTATTCCAGTCTGACCGCGCGCGATGATCCCTACGGGAAGGGGTCGCGAATCGCCTGGGCGGTCGGCGTCGCCATCTTTGGAGCCGTTCTGGGGCTGATCGCCGCCTACTACATGGAGATGACCGATACCGCCTCGGTCCTTGGCTTTCTGGGCGTTCCGCTGGCGTTGGGGTCGCTGCTGGGATACTACGGTGGCAAAAAGGGGTATACCTGCAGCTACGTGGGGGAGGAGGGAGTCGCCACGTTCTCCTTCTCCGGCGATCCCGCAAAATTGAAGCGCATCGTTTTTCCCTTCAGCGCTGCGGAGTATCTGCGCACCACCCAGACACGCCACTTCACCAACGGAGTCTACCAGGGAACCAACTATTCCTTTACCTGGACAAACGCCAGCGGCGCGCTCTGTTTTACCCTTTCGGGAAGGTACAATGACCAGAAGATGGTTCCGCCGGGCGATCAGATTCTCTTCGCGCGCGCCAGCGAACTGTTCTGGACCTATCATCTCTATGCCCGCGCCCAGAGAACGCTGTCGCTCGGAGGAACGGTGCAGTTTCCGCTGCTGGGAAACGATTTCGTGCGGGTCGGCATGGGCTATCTGGAGCTTCAGAAGGGCGGGAAGTCCACTCACTGCGAGGCGGCGGATATCGCGCAGATGACCATCACGCAGGGCGTTTTCACCCTGCGGCGCAAGGATGCGAAATCCGGCTTCCTGGGCATTGGAGCCAGCGGAACCTTCCAGTTTGAATATGCCAACCTTGCCAATGCCCGCCTCTTTCTGGTGCTGCTCAAGCAGTTCGGCGGCATTGAAGTGAACTGATAACGGAGAACATGAACGCAGAACTCGCACGCTCCTACGCCTACTGTCAGCATGTCGCAAAGACTCAGGCGCGTAACTTCTACTACTCCTTTACCGTGCTGCCCCCGGAGAAGAAGGCGGCGATGTGCGCCATCTACGCCTTCATGCGCTACAGCGACGATATCTCCGATGAGGCGGCTCTGGCGGCGGGTAAGCATGAGCTGCTGCCGCGCTGGCGCGACGCGCTCGACCGCGCCTTTGAGGGCGACTACGGAGACAGTCGGATCCTGCCCGCCTTTCACGACACCGCCCGCCGCCACAACATTCCCCGGCAGCTTTTTCATGAACTGATTGACGGCGCGGCAATGGATCTGACCACCACGCGCTACGAGACGTTTCAGGACCTCTATCGCTACTGCTATCGCGTCGCCAGCGTGGTCGGGCTGGTCTGTATCCATGTATGGGGCTTTCGGGAGCAGGAGCGCGCCTATGAACTGGCGGAGGCGTGCGGGCTGGCGTTCCAGTTGACCAATATCCTGCGGGATGTGAAAGAGGACGCGCAGCGCGGGCGAATCTACCTGCCGCTGGAAGACCTGCGCCGCTTCGACTACACGGAAGACGACCTGCTCAACAGCGTCACCGATGACCGGTTCTATGCGTTGATGCGTTTCGAGACGGAGCGCGCCCGCGCCTTCTACGAGAAATCCTCGCCGCTGGTCTCGCTGATTGACCCGGTGAGCCGACCGACCTTCGTGATTATGTACCGCATCTATCGGGGCTTGCTGGCGAAGATCGAGAAGCTGGGCTACAACGTCTTTGCGATGCGGGCGCGTCTCTCTACCCCCCGAAAAGTCGGCATCGTGGCGGAGACCTGGCTGCTGAGTCACCTGCCGGGCGGCAACCGGCTGCTGCGGGTGTAGCGGCGGACGGGAGGCGGGGTGAAACGGGTTGTGGTCATCGGCGGGGGCGTGGCGGGAATCGCGGCGGCGACCGCCCTGGCGGAAGCCGGTCTGACAGTCGAAATCTACGAGAAGCGTCCCCTGCTGGGCGGACGCGCCTCCTCCTTTATCGAGCGGGAGACGGGCGAGCGGCTGGATGTCTGCCAGCACGGAACCATGCGCTGCTGCACCAATCTGGCGGACCTGCTGGAGCGGCTGGGAGTCCATGACCGCATTCGCTACTTCGATGTGATCGAGTTTCTGGACAGCGCAGGAAAGCGCTCCGTCATCGCGGGCTGCGGGCTGCCCGCTCCAATGCACACCTCTCTGTCGTTCCTGGCGTTTCGCTCCCTCGGCTTGCGCGACAAGATCGCCATTGCGCGGGGAATGCTGGCGATGGTGCGCGCAAAACCGGAGCCGAAATATGAGACGCTGGACATCGGAACCTGGTACCGGCAGCAAAAGCAGACCGAACGCGCCATTCGCCGGTTCTGGGAGCCGGTTCTGGTGAGCGCTTGCAATGAGAATTTAAGCCGCATCTCCTGCGCCCACGCCTTCAAGATATTCCGAGACGGCTTCCTATTGCACCCGCAAGCCTACCACTTCGGTATTCCGCGCGTCCCCCTTGGCACGCTCTACACCGAGCCGACCCAGGACTACCTGCAGAAGCGCGGCGGCAGCGTCCATCTTCGCGCCATCGTCGAGCGGGTGCATCTGGAGGAGGGGCGCCTCGCCGGAATCACGCTCTCCAATGGTCGTTCGGTGACCGCCGACTGCTTTGTGAGCGCGCTTCCCTTCGATCTGCTCCTTAAGCTGCTTCCCACGGAGGCGACGCAGGGCGTTCCCTATTTCGACAACCTCCGCCGAATCGAGTTCTCCCCGATCATCGGGGTGCATCTGTGGTTCGATCGCCCGATTGACTGCCCGCACGCCGTCGCGCTGCTGGATCGCCCCACCGACTGGATCTTCAATAAAACCCTCAACTTCGACCTGCCGTCGGAATCGGGAACCTATCTAAGCATGGTAATCAGCGCGGACCGAGAACTGACGGCGCGAACGAACCGGGAGGTTCTGGAGCAGGTGATCGCCGATGTCCATGCCGCTCTGCCGCAGACCCGTACCGCCGTGATCCTCAAGTCACAGGTGCTCAAGGAGCGTAAGGCGACCTTTTCCCCTGTGCCGGGCGTGGAGTCGCTGCGCCCGGATCAGCGTAGCCCGATAGAGAACCTCTACGTTGCGGGAGAATGGACGAATACCGGCTGGCCCTCCACCATGGAGAGCGCGGCGCGCAGCGGCTATCTGGCGGCGGAACGTCTGCTGGAGGATATGGGACGTTCGGAGCGGTATCTGGTTGCCGATCTGCCTTCGACAGGACTGGCGCGGCTTCTCGACGGACATCGCGCCGCGCCTGCAGGGCGTTAAAGCTCATCCTCGCGGCGCGGGGGGCGCAGCATCAACTGGGGAAGGAGGTCACGGATGGAGGCTCCTTCAAAGAGCGCGGCATGAAGCGCCTCGGAGACCGGCATCTCCACGCCCACGCGGCGCGACAGGAGGCAGATGGCACGGGTGGTGGGAACGCCCTCCGCCACCTGCCCGATCTCCTGCAGAATCGATTCCAGCGCCCTGCCCTGCCCGAGTCCGAGTCCGACCCGATAGTTGCGGGAGAGGCGGCTGCCCCCGGTGGCGATCAGGTCTCCGACGCCTGCCAGCCCCAGAAAGGTTGCTGGCTGCGCGCCGAGCGTGGAACCCAGCCGGGAGATCTCCGCCAGCCCTCGCGTCATCAACGCCGCCCGGCTGTTGTCGCCGAAGCCCATTCCCTCGCAGACTCCCGCGCCGATGGCGATCACGTTTTTCATCGCGCCCGCCAGTTCCACTCCGATCAGATCGCTGCTGGCGTAGACCCGGAACGTGGGACCCATCCATAACTGCTGACAGGCGCGCGCGGTCTCGGCGGAGACGGAGGCGGCGACGCTGGCGGTCGGGATTCCGCGCGCCACCTCCAGCGCCAGATTGGGACCGGAGAGCGCGGCGATTCTTCGAGACGGGGAGGAGGACGGGGTACAGATCGGAGCAAGCGACTGCGCGATCACCTCCGACATACGCAAGCCGCTGCTCTCCTCCAGTCCTTTGGAGGCGTTGACCAGCAGAGCGTCAGGAGGCAGAAAGGGCGCGGAGGCGGAGGCGACCTCGCGCATTCCGGCAGAGGGAATCGCGAAGACGACGCACTCCGCCCCCGTCAGCGCGTCGGGCAGATGATCGGTGAAGGCGAGGTTCTGCGCCAGCGGGATGCCAGGCAGGTAGCGGCGGTTCTCCCGCTCCGACCGGATCGCCGTGACCAGATCGGTATCGCGCGCCCAGAGTGTCACGCGCTCCACGCGCCCCAGCAGGGTCGCCAGCGCCGTTCCCCAGCTTCCCGCCCCCAGAATGGTAACTCTGCGCACGCCTGGACTCTCCTTCCTGACCGACGTTCGCTCTTCGTTACGGCAGGTCGTCTGCGTAGCCGTAGTCGCGGGTCCCCGCCTCCTCCAGATAGCGCGCCAGCAGGGTGATGCAGGCTTCGATGTCCGATACGCAGGCGGTCTCGTTGACGGAGTGGATATAGCGGGTCGGAATGGAGAGCGTAAAGCTCGGCACGCCGCCGCGCGAACGCTGGATGCCGCCTGCGTCGGTTCCGCCGCGTGAGAGAATCTCCAACTGGTAAGGAATGCCGTGTTTCTCGGCGACATCGCGGAAGTGTCGCACCAGCTTCGGATGGCACAGCAGCGAGGAGTCCATGATCTTGATCGCCGCGCCGCCGCCCAGCTTTGTGATCTGATCCTGTTCGGCGGGACCGGGGTAGTCGTTGGCGATGGTAACGTCCAGGGCGATGCCGATATCGGGCTTCAGCGCATAGGCAGCCGTCGTCGCGCCGCGCAGCCCCACCTCCTCCTGCGTGGTCGCCACCGCCAGAATGTCGCAGGCGTGCGTCCCGACCGCCTTCAACGCCTCGATCATCACGAACACGCTCACGCGATTGTCCAGCGTCTTGCTGACGACGTTATCTCCGACCCGTTCGGCGGCGCGCGCCATCGTGACGGCGTCACCGATCTCCACCCGCTTCTTCACTTCGTCGCCGGGCAGTCCCAGGTCTACAAAGAACTCCTCGATTCGCGGCGGCTTGCTCAACTCTTCGGGAGTCAGTAGATGAATCGGACGGGCGGCAGGCATCAGCGTTCCAAGCAGAGTCTCTCCGGCAAAGCCATGCACATAGACGCGCTGGGCGACCATCGTGCGCGGATCCCAGCCGCCGAGTGGCTGCAGGCGCAGAAACCCCTTCTCTTCGATATATTTCACCATGAAGCCGATCTCGTCCATGTGGGCGGCGATCATGACGCGCGGTCCATTGCCGGAACCACGCTTGAGTCCGATCACATTGCCCATCGCGTCCAGCGAGAGCGTATCGGTCAACGGCTTGAGCGCCTCGATCGCCAGCGCGCGAATCGGCTCTTCGCGACCCGGCACGCCCGGCGTCTCGCACAGGCGCTTCAGCAGATCAAAGTTCATCTTCATCTCCCTGTTATCATTCTGATTGTACGTTCGCGCAGCGCGGGGATTATCCGGTATATTACCGTAGCGCGCCTGACGCCCGCTCCTGTTCCCGCTTGCTGCAGCGGAGCGTGAAAATCGGCAGTTCCGGGCAGCAGCAGAATCGGTACGGAAAGTTGCTGGTTCCCAGTCCCCGCGAGACGTAGAGCCGCGTGGAACCGACCTCGCCGCCCGCTCGGCGTCGAAGCTCTTCGCCAGAGTACCATCCCGCTGTCAGCCTTTTAACCCGTTTCGTGTTCGACATGAGCGCGCCCAGAAGCGGAAGGCGTATCTGCCCGCCGTGCGTATGTCCGCTCAGCATCAGGTCTGCGCGGCGTCCGCGCAGGTCAGCGGCTCCGTCCGGCGAGTGGCACAGCAGCAGCGTCCAGCAGTCCGGCGTTGCCTCCTGGAAGGCGCAGGCGAAGTCGCTGTGTTCCGTGTGCGGATCGTCCACCCCGACAATCTGCAGGGTGACGCCGCGAACGGGATACTGTATGACCCTATTGTTCAGCGTCGGAACGCCCCGCTCCTCTAATCCCTGCACGACCTCTTCCCCGCGCACAAACGACTTATGTTCGGCATTTCCCAGCACCGCGATCGCCGGGCGCAGCGAATCGCCCATCGCGTCCAGCCAGTTGAAAAATGCCGCAATTCCCTCCTGAAAGAGAATCATGTCCCCGGTCAGCACATACAGATCGGCGCGGACGGAGCGAATAGCCTGCGCGATGGCGTCTTCGTGGCGACCATGCGCGGTGATGTGAATGTCGGAGACCTGGCAGATGGTCAGCCCGTCCAGTTCCGGCGGCAGATCCTCCGCAAGCACCTCGTGATAAGTAGTCTCGATGCGGCGCGGCTCTACATCGCGCATATAGCGGATCAGCGCGTAAAAGCACGCGAAAACCGGAAGAAGCAGGAGAAGATAGATCATATCGGGGCGTTCAACAGCGTTCCGCCATGCAGAAAACGGTCACCCCGAAGGGGAGGCTCATCCGGCGGATCAGCGCGTTTTCTCCCGACAGGAGTCGCACGAGCAGGCGGTTGGCAAAGCCCGGAACCGACACCAGCGAAGCCTGCGGCGGGGCGTCTTTACGGAGAAGAACCCGGCGCATTAGCCAGACGGCTGGATAGAGGAGGGTCATGGCGTAGGAGAGTTTTTCGATCTTCAGACGGGCGGCGGTAAAACGCTCGCGCACCTCCTGCGCCACGTAGCGCCGAAAGTGCATCAGCGCGACATCGTGCCCGCTCCAGAGCGACTGGTAGGCGGGAACGGTGGCGATGACGCGCCCGCCCGGTTTCAGCACCCGGTGAAACTCGCGCAGCGCCGCCTGATCGTCCGGCAGGTGCTCCAGAATATCGAGCGCGACCACCACATCAAAGGAGTAGTCCCGGAAGGGAAGCTGCATGGCGTCCGCCATGCAGAGTTGATGCAGATCGCGGCGGCGGCAGTAGGTGAGAGCCAGCGGGCTGAAGTCGGCGGAGACAACCGTCCCCCAGCGCGCCAGTTTCTGAGACATCGCGCCGGTTCCGCAGCCGATGTCCAGAATCGTCAGGTCGCTGCGCTTGCCGTACTGCGCCTGGAGAAAGGTCAGGATCAGATGGTGCCGCCCGACGAACCACCAGTACGAGTCTTCGAGACGGAACATGCGTTCATATTCTTCGACATTCATGCAGGTTGTCAGGACGGGAGATTATCGGATGGAGCGTTCGTAGTCGGCTTTTTGAAGGCGGTAGTCGGTAGCGCGGATGCGCCACAGCGTTTTGAACATCCGCCAGGCATCGCGGAAGAAGCGCACCTTGCTGCCTTCCATGTGCTGCCAGCGCACCGGAACCTCGCGGATGGCGTAGCCCAGCTGCCTGCCCAGATAGAGAACCTCCACATCGAACGAGAAGTTATCAATCTGGCAGTGGCGGAAGACGTTGCGGGCGGCGGCGCGGGTGAAGAGCTTGAAACCGCACTGCGTATCGCGGATACCGGGAACCGCCAGCATCTGAACGCAGCGATTGAACAGCTTTCCCCCCATCTCGCGAATGAGCGACTGCCGTCGCACCAGTTTGGAGCCGGGCATATCGCGGGAGCCGATGGTGATATCGAAACCTTCACGCAGCGCGGCAAAGAGCGGCTCGATCTCTTCAATGGGGGTGGCGAGGTCTGCGTCCGAGAAGAGAACATAATCGCCGCGCGCCTGCATCATGCCATAGCGCACCGCGTGCCCCTTGCCCCGATTGTCTTCGTAACTGAGTATACGGACGTTTTCATGCTCGGCGGCGGTCGCCGCCACCACCTCGCGCGTTCGGTCCGCGCTTCCGTCGTCCACCACCAGGATCTCGTAGCGGAAGCCCTGCGTGTCGAAGTAGGACAACATACGCGAAACGGTCGCGCCGATCCGAGTCTCTTCGTTATAGGCAGGGATAACGATCGAAAGATGTAGGGCTGCGTCGAGTTCGCCGCCACCGCCGGTTGACACGCTCTGGCTCCTTGATAACCCTTCCAGCTTGAAAACTGTTTCATTATAGCGAAAAAAGGTTCGCCCGTCAAGGAAACCGGTCGGCAGCTTTACTCCCCCGACCAGTTTCCGGTACTCTTTGCAGAAGGGGCAGAGATGCCGCACCTCAAAAACTACAGCGATGGGATCCGATCCCATCGCTGTAGTACAGGCCTGTTCGCTGTCTGTGCCGCCGCGCTAGAACTGATAGCCCAGGGTGAACTGCCAGCCGTTCAACTGTCCGCCGCCGGTGCTCAGCCCCAGATAGCGCACATCAAACGAGATCGGGTTCTTTCCCTGCAGCAGCGTATAGCCGACGCCCACGTTATAGGCAAACCCGAGAATGCCCTCATTAAGGTCATGGGAGATGCCGAAACCGGCTCCGACGCCATAGCGAAGGCGATTCGTCTCGCCGCGCAGGTTCAGCATGATCGGAACATTGTAGATTTTGCCCGATCCATAGTAGTCAATGCTGAGAGTCGCGTTGTAGCGCTCTGCCTCATAGAATTTTCGCTCTGCGCCGAAAGTGATCCAGACATCGCCCTCTGCGGCGCGCGCCTCTTCTCGCTCCGGAATGAAGAAGCCCGCCCGCAGGTTCCAGTTGCGGGAGAGATCGTTATCCCCTCCGAGTTGTGCCCGGGCGGAGCCATGCATCAGCAGGAGAAGCAGCGCACACCCCACAAGCCAGCCAATCTTTTTCACGAACCATCCTCCTTTGAAAGTGAGTTGGCTGCAGCCTCTTTTCCGTGTTTCGATAGCTGCAGCAAATCCACGTGAAACAGACGGTCACTCTGCGCGGCGCAGGCTGGCGCGCAACGCAGACTGATCCGGCTATGCTCTGTTTGGACACCTGAACCCCGACTTCCTGCCCTGTACAGAAAAAATCATCGGAAGCTCTGAGTCAAATTTCACTTTTTTTCGCATATCGCCCGGAAATATCCCGCATTGAGCCTAAATTCCTGCTCTTAGCGCGCCAATAATCCATCTAACGGCTATCCGTAGTTTTACCGGCTTTGTGCCGTCTGTCCGCGGCGATATCGTCTGCAGAATACAGTCCGATCCCCTTTTTCATATCAGAGACGAGAAGATGCTCGAAAAAATACTCCAGACCAAAACCTTTCTGACGGCGCAGGGCGCGCTCGATGGACTTGCCGCCCGGCACGCCGCGCTGAGCGACAACCTCGCCAATGTCAATACGCCCGGCTACAAGCGCAAGGAGGTTCCCTTTGAAGCCGCCCTGCGCCGCGCCGTCGGTGAAACGCTCTCCCCGCAGACCGGCGTTCCGGCGCGTCCGATGCGCGGCTACGCGCCTCAGCCGGTGCGCGGCTACGCGCCTCAGCCGGTGCGCGGCTACGCGCCTCAGCCGGTGCGCGATCTGTCGTCTTCGGCGCGTATGGACGGCAATAACGTGGATATTGAGCGCGAGGTGGTGCAGATGGCGGAAAACACCCTGCGCTACCAGACCCTGACTCAGTACATCAGCGGCTTCTTCAGCGGATTGAAGAGCGTTATCAATAACGGCAGGTAGACGCGCGGCAACGCCGTCCTGTCTGAACACCCGCAGGACACTCTCTATGAGCATTACACGCAGTTTTGAGATCAGCGCCTCCGGCTTGACCGCCGAGCGCATGCGTATGGATGTCATCAGCAGCAACCTGGCAAACGTCAACGCCACCCGCACGCCGGAAGGAACTCCCTATCGGCGTCGGCAGGTCGTCTTCGAGTCGGCGGATGCGCCGGAGAGCTTCGCCTCCCTGCTGCAGACGGCGCGACGCGCCGGCGGAACGGGCGGCGTGCGCGTCGCGGCGGTCGAGCCTGACTTCAGCGACTTCAAGCGAGTCTATAATCCCGGTCATCCGGACGCCGATCCCGCCACCGGCTATGTGCTGATGCCCAATATCGAGCCGGTGATGGAGATGGTAGATCTGATGACCGCCACCCGCGCCTATGACGCCAATGTCAACGCGCTCAACTCCGCCAAACAGATGCAGCAGAAGGCGCTGGAGATCGGGAGGGTCTAGATAGATGTCCATCGTTTCCTTTGATCCCCGCGAAGCGGGAGCGGTCTCCGGGCTGCAGTCGGGCGCGTTCGAACGCCTCGATCCTCGCGAAACCGAGGGCGGTCCTTCCTTCGGCGAGATGCTCGTTCAGGCCGTGGGCGAGGTGAACGCGCTTCAACAGAACGCCGGAGAGACCGTGCAACGCTTCGCCACCGGCGAGCCGATTGATATACATCAGGTGATGATCGCGATGGAGCAGGCAAGCACCGCGATGGCTCTCACCATGCAGGTTCGCAATCGTCTGGTAGAGGCGTACCAGGAGATCATGCGGATGCAGGTATAACGCCGCAAACCACCGCTCGGAGGGGCGTCCCCGCTCCTGTGCCGAACTCCTCTTCTAACGTCACGAGGTGAACTTCGATGCGTGACACACTGGATCGTTTACGCGAATTATGGTCGAATATCAGCGCTCCGAACCGCCTGATGCTGATCGCGGCGGTGGCGGGAGCGCTGGTGGTGCTGGTCGGGTTCCTCTTCTGGGCGCGAACCCCGGAGTATGTCCCGCTCATCTCCAATGCCTCCCCGGCGGACTCTCAGGGAATAATGAACTTCCTCAAGGACCGAAAGGTTCCCTATCAGGTGGGGCAGGACGGACGAACTTTCCTGGTTCCGCAGCAGATGCGTCCTGAACTGCAGATGGGGCTGTCCGGCGCAGGGTTGATGAACTCCGGCTCGCTGGGCTACGGGCTGCTCGATAAGGCTCCGTTCGGGCAGACGCAGGCGATGGAGGAGCAGACCATCAAGCGCGCGGTGGAAGGCGAGATGGAGAACGCCATCGAGGCGCTCGATCAGGTGTCGTCCGCCAACGTGAAATATGCGGTCGGTCGGGAGTCGCCCTTCATCACCGAGCAGACCGAGCCTTCCGCCAGCGTCATCGTGCATCTGAAGCCGGGACGCGAACTGTCGAAAGCCAACACCCGCGCCATCGTGAATCTCGTCGCGCGCGCCTACCCCGGACTCACCACCCGCAGCATCACCATGGTGGACGGGGAGAGCAATATGCTCTGGGATGGCGCGCAGCAGGGCAGCGGCTCCGTCGGAACCGAAGAGCGGTACGCGCAGGAACGATCCTATAAAGAGGCAAGAGCGCGGGAGATACAGCAGCAGATTATGGAGGTGGTGGGACCGGGCAAATCATCGGTAATTGTGCAGGCGGAACTGAATCTGGACTCGCAGCAGGAAGAGAAGCGCGAGTTTACGGCGGGGGTTCCGCGCACGCGCGAAATCCAGACGGAGGACGTGACCGGCGCGGGCAGCGCGCTGTCTGCCTCGCGTCAGCCGGTCGGCATGTCATCCAACACGACGCCCGGCGGTCCGGTCAGTCCCGGAACGGTGCAGGCGGGAACCCCGAACGCCGCCTCCAACGGCGCGGGACGCTATCGCAGCGAGCGCACCAACGTGACGCTGGACAATGGCATGACCGAGACGCGCACCGTCAAAGCGCCGGGAGAGGTTCGGTCGCTGGCGGTCTCGGTGATGCTGGATAAGTCCGTTCCGACAGAGACCGTCGCCGCCATTCAGCGCAACATCGAAAACTACATCGGAGCCAACCCTGCCGATCCCAGTAACACCCGTCGCGTCTCTGTTCAGACCGTCACCTTCGACAAGACGACCAGAGAAGAGGAGAAACGCGCGGCAGCGGCATCCGCTTCGGCAGAGCGAATCAATCAGTGGCTCGGTTACGGCGTTCCGCTGGCGGTGATGCTGCTGATGCTGTTCATTCTGGCGCGCAGCCTGCGGCGCGCGCCGCTCCCGAGCGAGGCGGTGGTCAACGCCCGCGCCAACCTGCTGGCGGGCGGGCGAAAACCGGCGCTGGCGGGAGCCGGCGCTGGCGGCGGTATGCTCGACATCACCGTTGGCGAAACCGGAGAGGCGGGAACCGCTTCTGCTGCGGAGAACGCTGAAGAAGACATGTCGCCCGAGGGCATTCTCCTCAGACAGCAGCGGCGGGAGTACGAGATCATTCAGGAGGCGTTCGACGCCAACCTGGAGAGCATTCTGCATCTTGCCCGCTCCAAGCCGGAGACCGTCGCGCTGCTCCTCAAGAGTTGGATCCTGGAAGATAAAAGCAAGGGCTAGAAGGGAACAAGGCGGTGGCTCGAACACCTACACTCAATAACCGGCAGAAGGCGGCGGTGCTGTTGATCGCGCTGGGACCGGACGTCACCGGACAGATGTTTCAGTATCTCAACGAGGAGGATGTTGAACTCCTCTCGCTGGAGATCGCCCGTCTGGGAAAGATCACGCATACCGACCGGAGCGCCGTTATCGCAGAGTTTCACGATATGTGTCTGGCGCAGGAGGTGATCTCGGAAGGCGGGATTGACCACGCCAAACGGTTCCTGGAGGCGGCGTTCGGGCAGGAGCGGGCCAACGGCATCATCGGGCGCGTTATTCAGGCGCTTCAGATTCTCCCCTTCGACTTTGTGAAAAAAGCCGATCCCGCTCAGCTTATCTCCTACATTCAGGATGAGCACCCGCAGACCATCGCGCTGATCCTGGCGCATCTCCAGCCGCAGCAGGCGGCGGCGGTGCTGTCGGGACTGCCCTCAGAGGCGCGCGCCGAGGTCGCCCACCGCATTGCGATCATGGACCGAACGCCCCCGGAGGTGATCCGGGAGATCGAGCGCGTGCTGGAGCAGAAACTCTCCTCCATCGTCACTCAGAAGTTTACGGCGGTTGGCGGCGTCCGGTCGCTGGTGGATGTGATCAACTGCGTGGATCGGCAGACGGAGAAGATGATCCTGGAGACGCTCTCCGAGAACAATCCCGAACTGGCGGACGAGGTGAAGAAGCTGATGTTCGTCTTCGAGGATATCACCCTGCTGGACGATGCCGCGATTCAGAAGGTTCTGCGCGAGGTGGACACCAAGGAGCTTGCGCTGGCGCTCAAGGGCATCAACGAAGAGGTGCAGAACCGCATCTACAAAAATATGTCCGAGCGCGCCGCCTCGATGCTCAAAGAGGAGATCGAGTTTATGGGTCCGGTGCGCCTGCGCGCCGTCGAAGAGTCGCAGCAGCGGATCGTCGCCATCATTCGCCGACTGGAGGAGAGCGGCGAGATCGTGATTGCGCGCGGCGGCGGCGAAGAGATTATCGTCTGAGTCGGAAAAGGCGCGGGGAGCGAACGCCATTGGGAAAACCAGCCATTTTTCAGGATATTCAACAGGTCGCGGTCGAAGAGCGCCGACGGATGATGACTGCTGACGAAGAGCCGATAGAGGTGCAGGTTCTGCGCGCGGAAGCCGCGCAGGAGGCGCAGAGGATCATTCTGGAGGCGGTGCAGCAGGCGGATATCTATGCGCAGACGGCGCGAACGGAAGGCAGCCGCACTGGATATGAGCAGGGATACGCCGAAGGGCTGTCGGCGGCGCATCGGCAGATGGAGGAGGAGCGCGCGCGGTATCGCGCCGAAGTCGAAGGGCTGGTCGCCCTGATCGAACAGGAGCGACGGCGCATCTGGCAGGAAGCCGAGATGCAGATCATCGCCTTTGTCCTGGAGATCGCGCAGAAGGTGGTCAAGGATGAGGCGCAGATCAATCGCGAGGTCGCTCTCTCGACCGTTCGCAACGCGCTGCGCCGGGTCGTGGATTCCACCAGCCTGCGCATCCGGGTCAATGCGCAGGATCTGGATCACCTGCGGCAGTCGCGGGAGAGCCTGTTGAGCCTGGTGGACGGCGTGGAGAAGCTGGAGATCATCGAAGACCGTCGCGTATCGCCGGGAGGCTGCGTGGTGGAGACCGGAGCCGGAACCATAGACGCCCGCTTCGAGACTCAGTTGGAGGAGATCGGGCGGACGGTGCAGCAGGCGCTTCGGGAGGCGGCGTGACCATGCCCCTTCTCTACTCCGAAGCGGGACCGCCCTCCATAGACCTGTCACCTTATCGCGAGCGCGTGAATCGGCTTGATCCAGTGAAGATCAACGGTCGGGTGGTGCAGGTGATCGGCATGGTGATCGAGTCGCAGGGACCGAGCGCCATGGTCGGCGAAATCTGCCTGATCTACCCGAACCGCCAGTCGCCCCCGGTGATGGCGGAGGTGGTCGGTTTTCGGGAAAATCGCGTTCTGCTGATGGCGCTGGGGAGCATGGAGGGTATCAAACCCGGCAGCGAGGTGGTCGCCACCCGCAAGTCGCAGCATGTTCCGGTAGGCGAGGGGCTGCTCGGGCGCGTGCTGGATGGACTGGGGCAGCCGCTGGACGATCAGGGAGCGCTGGCGGTTCAGAGGGAGTATCCGGTGAACGCCTCGCCGCCCGATTCGCTCAAACGCGCCCGGATCACCGCGCCGCTGCCGCTGGGCGTCCGCGCGCTGGACGGCTGCCTGACCATCGGCAAGGGGCAGCGCATCGGAATCTTCGCCGGATCGGGCGTTGGTAAAAGCACGCTGCTGGGAATGATCGCCCGGAATACGCAGGCGGATATTAATGTGATCGCGCTGACCGGAGAGCGCGGGCGCGAAGTGCGCGATTTCATTGAGGAGTCGCTGGGAGAGGAGGGACTGCGACGTTCGGTGGTGGTGGTGGCCACCTCCGATCAACCCTCTCTGGTACGTATCAAGGCGTCGCTGGTCGCCACCGCCCTCGCAGAGTACTTCCGCGATCAGGGCAGGCACGTCATGTTGATGATGGACTCGGTAACCCGGCTGGCGATGGCGCAGCGGGAGGTCGGGCTGGCGATCGGAGAGCCTCCCACGACACGCGGCTATACCCCCTCCGTGTTCGCGCTGCTGCCCCGGTTGATGGAGCGCGCCGGCATGGGCGAACAGGGCAGCATTACGGGACTCTACACGGTGCTGGTGGAAGGCGACGATATGAATGAGCCGGTCACCGACGCCGCGCGCGGCATTCTGGACGGGCATGTTGTTCTCTCCCGCGCCCTGGCGCATCGTAATCACTATCCCGCGATTGATGTCCTGCAGAGCGTCTCCCGCGTCATGCCCGCCATCACCGACTCGACGCATCGCAACGCGGCGGGAGAGCTTCGGTCGCTGCTTGCCGCCTATCAGGAGGCGGAAGACCTGATCAACATCGGAGCCTATGTCGGCGGGAGCAATCCCCGCATAGACCGCGCCCGCCAGTATATCGAGGCGATCCGCGCCTTTCTATGCCAGCGCGCCGATGAGAAGAGCGATTTCACCGCCACCCGGCGCCAGCTTCTGAGCCTGTTTCAGGGATAGCCTGCAAGACGAAGGACGATGAGACTCTATGAAACGATTTCGCTTTAAACTGGAGCCGGTGCTGAAATACCGGGCGGCATTGGAGCAGCTTCGCCTGCAGGCGTTTGCGGAGGTGCAGACGGAACTGAGCGCCTGTGATGAGCGGCTGGCGCGGTATCGGCGGGAGCAGGCGCGAATTTTGAGCGCGGGTCCGGGACGGTGGAGCGTGGACTACTTCACCAACCGCGAACGTTATGTAGATTCCATCAATGCCCGAATCGCCGGAGAGGAGCGTCTGCGGGAGGGAATATCCGCCCGATTGGAGGATGCCCGCAGCGCGCTGGTGGAGGCAAGAAGAGCGCGGCAGAGTGTGGAGCGTCTGCGCGAGCGCGCCTATGAGACCTATGTCGCTGAGACGAGACAGGCGGAGCAGAATCTGCTGGATGAACTGGCGAGTCAGCGTCACAGCCATCGCGCTGCCTGAGACAGCAGAGAGGGAGTCGTTTCATCGCTATGAGTATCGAGAAAGTGATGGCGCGGATCGCCGAGATCGAGGCGCGTATTGAGGAGTTGACCCCGAAGCCCTTTACAGCCCGAACACCTGCGGAGGGTACACAAACGCCGGTCAACTGGCGCGCGCCGGCCAGTCTGACGATTCCGTTGGTGCCCGGGCGAACCGCGCCGACCATGCTGGCGAAGCCTTTTGATGTCGCGCTGGCGGAGGCGACCGGCGTCGCGCAGGTGCGCCCGATCCCCTTCCAGTTCTCCCCGGAGATTGAGGCAGCCATTACGCGATACAGCCAGATGTACAGTCTCGACCCGAATCTGGTGCGCGCCGTGATCAAAGTCGAGTCGGACGGCAATCCGCGCACGGTTTCGCACAAAGGCGCGATGGGACTGATGCAGTTAATGCCGGAAGAGGTGCGCGCCTACGGGATTAAAGACCCGTTCGACATCGAGGAGAACATTATGGGGGGAGCGCGCCAGCTTGCCGAAAAGCTCAAGATTTTCGAGGGGAATCTGGAATTGACGCTGGCGGCTTATAACGCAGGAACCGGCGCCGTCAGGAAGTATGGCGGAATTCCGCCCTACCGCGAGACGGAGAACTATGTGCGTAAGGTGAAAGCGCTGTTGGAGCAGCGATAGATCATGCGTATTCTGTTGATACTGGTGGTGGTGATTGCCATTCTGGGAGGAGCCGCCTTCGGCTTGATCCGTTACGGCGTGATTCCGCTCGGAAAGAAGAAGCCTCCGGCGGCGCAGACGGCTGCCGCCCCGAAAGAGGAGCCGAAAGAGACAAAAACCGAGCCGCCGCCTGCCGTCTCGCCGGAGAAGCCTGTCGCGCCGGCGTCGCCTCCGGCGACTTCCCCGCGACCTTCCGCCCCTGCGCCGGTGCGTCTCGACCCGGAGCAGGAGCGTCGCATCGCGCGGCTTGCCTCCATCTACGAGCAGATGCCGGCGGAGGAAGCCGCGCCGATCATGGAGAAGCTGCCCGATCCGCTGGTCGAAAAGATGCTGATGCGGATGGACGAGCAGCAGGTCAGCAAGCTGTTGATGAGGTTTGGACCGGAGCGCGCCGCGCGGCTGACCCGCGCGCTTGCGCTGACCCGTTAGAAGCGGTCTCCGCGCCACATATAGGGTAGACGACGCGGAAACAGCGTTCGGAAAAGCGTTAGATCGCCCTGCGCCTCCACGCCGGGCAGCAGCAGAATCGTCTCCGCGCCGTGATAGCCCATCGCCGCCTGCATCAGCCGATCCTGCCCCAGAGTCACCGTCCCGGAGGCGTTCTCCTCCTCCGTAAGCGCGACGCTCTCGCCGTTCCAGGCAAGCGTCACGCTGCCCAGATCGGTTCTCAGTTGTACCGATAAGCCCGCCTTCAGTCGCTTCGCCTCCTGCGCCCGGCGAGTCCATTCCGGCAGCGTCGCCTCCAGAAACGGTTTCAGGCGGATAATGCGTCCCATCCCGTCCCAGCAGCGCGGGTAGGAGAGGGTCTGCTCCGCGCCGTAGAAGGTCAGGTAGGCTCCAAACCGGCTGTCGGGGGGAACCTGGAAGGAGATATCTCCCACGCGCATCGTGATCGCAAGCTCCGCCGCCCACCACACGATATCGGAGAAATATTCCGGGCTGCGCGCGCCGACCTCGCCCACCGTCACCTCGTAGGTGATCGGATTGGAGTCGCTGGCTGCATCGTAGGCGGCGTAGGCGACGATCTCGCCCGCCGAATCGCAGAAGACAAACCCTTTGGCCTGCCGACCGTAGCCTGTCCCCTGGATCAGCCAGCGCGCGCTCTCCCCGCGCACGATCGCCCCCGTCAGGAGCGCGTTCTCCGCCTCGTAGATGGCGCGTACGGCCGGCAGGTCGTCCTCAGTGAAGGGGCGGACGGAGAGTGCGCGGGGCGCTTGCTCTGCGGCGCGCGTACTGATTTTGATGACGCACTCCGGGAAACAGGCGGCATACCCGAACTTGTGGTAGAAGTCGCTGATGCCGAACAGGGTTGAGCAGTCGTAGCCGTTGTCCGCCATCCAGCGAACGCTGTGCTCGAGCACGCGGCGCGCGTAGCCTTTCCCGCGATGCTCTTCGTGGGTTCCGACGCCCCCGATCCCGCCCATGCGGACGGTTGAGACGCCGATCCGCATCGCGCGCTCCACCACTGTCAGGTAGCTGACAACCTTCTCCTCGATCAGAAGCTCCTGCGCAACGCCCCAGCCGTTTGGACGGGAGCGAATCTGCGGTTGTTCAATGGTCATGATACTCTCAATACTCCGGGATCGGGGTGTAGACATTGCGTCCGCCGGTGCGATCTTCTCCGCGCAGCAGGTAGATGCGATGGCTGCTGGACCACTCCTTCGGCTGATGCACCACGTCGGCGGGCATGTAGCGCATGGTGTAGCCGCAGCGGCGTCTGCTGGAGAAGTTAGGATTGGAGCCATGAATCGTCCAGGCGTCATGGAAGTGACACTCGCCGACCTGAAGCTCCAGGTCTACCAGCTTCGATTCGTCAATAAACTCCTGCTTGATGCGGGAGTTAAAGACGTTCTTCTTCAGATCTACCGGCTCGTACTGATCGGCGACCCGCGCCACCTCCGTGTGCGTGCCGGAGATCACGCGCATACAGCCGTTCTCTATGGTGGACTCGTCCACCGCCAGCCAGAGCGTAATCACCTTCATCGGCTGCAGGCGGTCTCCCCAGTAAGAGCCGTCTGTATGCCAGGGAACCGCCTTGCCGTCGCCCTTCGGCTTAGCTATGAAGTGGCTCGACCAGAGGACGATGTCGGGACCGATGAAGTCCTCGATCACATCCAGAACGCGCGGGTGATTCAGGTAACGAAACAGCCAGGGGTCGGTGAAGTGCGGCACATCCAGCTCTTCCGGGCGTTTTCCTTCCGGCAGCGCGGCGATCATCTCGTCCACATGGTCGCGCAGGGCGTCCATCTCCTCGCGGGTAAAGATGCGCCCAAACTTCACATAGCCGTTGCGGCGGTAGAAATCCACCTGCTCCGGGGTGGCGTGATCAACGGTCTCCCAGGTCTCTTGAGTTGTCATAAAAGATGCTCCTGTATAAAACGGGTTGCGGCAGAGAGAGACTCTGCTTATGAATATGGTCTTGCTGGTGCTTCGTCAAGGTCGTTTGGATGGCTGTCGTTCCGTGCATAACCCGGCTGTCATTGTGAGCGAAGCGAAGAATCTTAAGATGTCTCGCTGCGCTCGACAGGACAGTGGCTCGCTGCGCTCGACAGGACAGCGTGTCGCCGTGCTGAACATGACAGGGTTTGGCAGCGCGCAACATGACAGTGTTTGTCGCTCCGCCTGACTCCATGAAAGCGCCGTCAGGGGAATCGCGCCTCGCGCGCCCGCACAATTCGCGCCTGCCGACGATTGACCTCGACCTCTACCAGCCGGGCGCGCGGGGGCTTGCCCCGCTCCAGCGTCGCGACCAGAATCGCCGTGCGGTAGGCGGGACGGGTGGGAAAGATGAAGTTGCCCAGACTGTAGAAGATCGGCTTATCGCGGTAGATTTCGGAGTCCTGCAGGACATGCGGATGATGTCCGATCACCATATCCGCGCCGGCGTCAACGGCAGTACGGGCAATAGACTGCTGGCGGGGACTGCGGCGGGGCGCGCCTTCGATCCCGGCGTGCAGGGAGACGATCAGAAAGTCCACCTTCTTCCGCGCCGCCGCGACATCGCGTCTTACCAGATGCAGATAGCCCATCGCGACCCCCGGCTCTTTCGCGCGCAGCGGGATGAGCGGCGGGAACATGCCCAGATAGGCCAGGAATCCGACCCGCACGCCCCGCACGGTGATAACTCTCAGGGAGTGGGCTTCGGAGAGGGTGCGCCCGGCTCCGACATGTTTGACTCCGGCGCGCTCCAGATGCCCGATCATCTCCGCCAGCCCCTCCTTGCCGTAGTCCCAGGAGTGGTTATTTGCCAGCGAGACGATATCGAACCCTGCGCGCTGAAGTACCTGCGCTCCGTTGGGATGAGCGCGAAAGTTGAACTGTTTGGGCAGCCTCTCGCCGCCTTTTGCCAGCACGCACTCCAGATTCCCGAACGTAATGTCGGCGCGGCGTAGAAACGGGGCGATCTCGGCGAACGGATGGTCCTCCCCGCGCTCCTGCATGATTCGTGCCACGCCGAGGGACAGGGTGATGTCGCCGGTTCCGATCAGGGTGATGCGTTCCGCCTGCGCGGTGATCGTCAGGAAGGCGCAGAAGAGCAGACTGAGCATGGCGGCGCGAAGCGCGTTCACACAGCGAAGATAGACGGACGGGTGCATATGCCCTCCTGTTGGCGGTCGCCTGGGATAGAGCTATTATGACACAGAGACGGCTTTCGCCGCCTCTGCTGGTTTGTTGATGAAGATTATGACAGCGGAAGATCGCCCGCCACTACAGGCTCTTGCGGGCGAAGTACCAGTCTTTGGTCTCCAGTCCCTCCTGAAGCCGCTTCTCCGCGCCCTCCTGCGTGAGCGGCGGCTTGACGATCACCGGATCGCCGGGCTGCCAGTTGGCGGGGGTAGCGACGTTATTGGCGTCGTGGGTCTGGAGCGCTTTCACCAGCCGGATGATCTCATCAATGTTGCGTCCATTGGTCAGCGGATAGTAGACCAGCGCGCGCACCACGCGCTTGGGATCAATCACGAAGACGGCGCGTACGGTGGCGGTCGAATCGGCGTTGGGCTGGATCATGCCGAAAAGCTGCGCCACTTTCGTATCGAGATCGGCGATGACCGGAAAAGTGATCTTAACGCCAAAATTCTCTTCGATATTGCGAACCCAGGCGATATGGGCATAGACGCTGTCCACCGACAGACCGATCAACTGCGTGTTCATACTCTTCAACTCGTCGCTGTGTCTGGCGAACTCGACGAACTCCGTGGTGCAGACAGGGGTAAAGTCGGCGGGGTGCGAGAAGAGGATCACCCACTTGCCTTCGAAGTCGGAGAGGCGAATCTCTCCATGCGTGCTGACTGCCGTAAAATCGGGAGCCAGTTCATTGATTCCAATAGCCACGGTCTGTTCCTCCTCTATGCGCGATCAGCCGTTCCCTCGCGGGAATCGCGCCGATAAACCTTACTAACTTACTCCAGATTATAAACTAATCCCGCTCTGTCTGTCAATCGGACCCCTTCGCGACGCATCGAATCGCCCTGCGGCATCCCGACGGCGCGCTCCTCGAAAAGATCAGAACCGCTTCACAGGAGGAAGCGAAGTTAAAAGCGAGAAATTAAGGTATCACAATAGGCGGTGAACGAAACTTTTGACAGAGATAGTTCGGCTTCTTTGCGCCGGGCAGAAGCCGTAGTGCAGGGAGGGCGCAGTGATTAACGCTCGACGTGTCGCGCGTGAGATGGCTCTGAAAGCGCTCTATCAGATGGATGTCGGGAAATTGCCGCTTTCCGAAGCGCTGGAAGACGTCTGCGAGCAGGCGCGCAGTATGGTGGATGCGCCGATCATGCAGGCTGTGCGCGACGCGCAGACTCTCCTGAAACAGTCCGCGTTGCAGCGCGCCGGTGAACTCTCTCCCGTCAGTCTCCGGCAGGTGAAAAAAACCGCTTCGGCGGCAGCTATTCTGCTGGGCAAACTGGCGGAGGAGATCGCCTCGCAGACCTGCGCGCTTTTCAGCGAATCGCAGATTCCGGACGCGCAGCGGGCAGAGCGGATCCTGCGAAGTGCGCTGGAGGAGACGCGAGAGAGCATTCAGCGTCTCCGGGAGCGCGACACGCTGCAGCCGGAGATCATCGTCGAATTGACCGATCTCGCCCTCAAGCGCGCCGTACAGATGGAGCATACCTTTCTCAAGCACCTGCCCTCGTCGCTGCAAACCGCCTCTTTCGCGCAGACGCTCGTTCGGGGCGTGCTGGAGAAGATGCAGGAGATAGATGATCGGCTCTCCGCGCTCTCAACCGGATGGGCGCTGGATCGTCAGGCAGCGGTAGATCGCAATATCATGCGGCTGGCAGCCTATGAGATCCTCTATCTGCCGGATATCCCCACCGGAGCGACGATCAACGAGGCGGTCGAGATTGCCAAGAAGTACAGCACGGCGGAGTCGGGGCGATTCGTTAACGGCATCCTCGGCTCGCTGGTGATGCAGACGGCGCAGGTTTAATTCTCGCAATTCGGGAGCCGCGAAGTGAGCGCACAGATACTGGACGGACAGAAGACCGCGCGTACCATCCGTGCCGAAATCAGTCAGCGGGTTGCCGCGCTGAAGGCACAGAGCGGCGTGACGCCGCGTCTGGCGGCGGTTCTGGTCGGGGACAATCCGGCATCGGAAGCCTATGTTGGCATGAAGGAGAAAGCCTGCGGCTGGGTTGGAATGAAGTCGGAGACGCACCGCCTCTCGGACGCAGCGACGCAGCAGGAGGTCGAGGCGCTGATCCATCAGCTTAACGGCGATCCCCGCGTACACGGCATCCTGATTCAGCATCCCCTTCCCCGTCATCTGGAGGAGACACGGGCGCTGTCGCTGCTCGCGCCGGAAAAGGATGTGGACGGGATCAGCCGTGCCAGTCTGGGCGCGTTGATCACCGGGGAAGAGGCGTTTATCTCCTGCACGCCGCTCGGAATTATCGAGCTTGTGGACCGTTATCAGATACCAATCGAGGGAAAGCGCGCCGTCGTCGTCGGCCGCAGCATCATCCTCGGCAAGCCGGTGGCGTTGCTGCTGCTCAACCGGCACGCGACCGTTACGCTCTGTCACAGTCGCACCCGCGATCTGCCGGATGTGATCCGGGAGGCGGATATTCTGGTGGCGGCGGTCGGACGCGCCGAGTTGATTACCGGCGAGATGATCAAACCGGGAGCGGTCGTCATAGACGCGGGCTACAATCGGGTGGCGGGGCGCAGGGGCGATGTCGGCGACGTGCATTTTGAATCCGCCTGCGAGGTCGCTTCCTACATCACGCCCGTGCCCGGAGGCGTCGGTCCCATGACCATCGCCATGCTGCTGCAGAACACGCTGCTTGCCGCCGAAAACTCTCTTTGCGGAGAGTCTCAGACCAATCGGTAACCCCGGTGCGTTGTCCCGACGTATCCGATGTCTACTTCCTGCGCGCCTCGCAAGTCCTGAAGGCGCGGATGCTGCGACCTGTTTTCTGACAACTTCATGACCCATTCTGCCGGGATATGCCGCCATGAGCACGCCGCCTGCCGGAACCGTGACATTTTTAATGACGGATATTGAAAGCTCCGCAAGAATGTGGGAAGCGCACGGCGATGATTTCCTGCCCATGCTGGAAACCCATAATCGTCTGGTGCGCGATATCCTGGGGCGTCATAACGGCTACGAGGTGCAGACGCAGGGAGACAGCTTCTTCTACGTCTTTGATACCGCCTATGAGGCGTTGGCGGGCGCGGTGGAGGTGCAGATCGCGCTGCGACGACAGAACCTGGGCATTCGCATTCGGATCGGCATCCATACCGGCGAACCCACCATTCGCGGGGATGACTATCTGGGACCGCCCGTGAATCGCTGCGGGCGCATACGCGATGCGGCGCACGGAGGGCAGATACTCCTCTCCTCCTCGACCGCGACGCTGGTCCGCGACCACCTGCCGCCGGGAGTCTCCCTGTTAGATCGCGGAGAGCATCGTCTGCGCGACCTCGGTATGCCGGAGCGACTCTTTCAGGTCAGCCATCTCCAGCTAATCCAGGACTTTCCGCCTCTGCGAACCCTCGAAGCGCAGCCGAACAACCTCCCGGCGCAGCGTTCCAGTTTCATCGGGCGCGAACGCGAACTGGGCATCCTGCATGAGCTGATCTCGCCCGGCAAAGCCCGTCTGATTACGCTGACCGGGCCGGGCGGATGCGGCAAGACCCGTCTGGCGCTGCAGGTAGCTGCCGATCACCTGATAGACTTTCCCGACGGCGTATGGCATGTTCCCCTCTCCTCCATCTCAGATCCCGCGCAGCTTCTCTCGGAGATCGCCACCGTGATTCTGGGAAAGACGGCGATGACGCCCGGACCGGCGCAGATGGTGGTGGATGAACTGGGTAATAAACGGGCCTTGATCGTGCTGGACAGCTTTGAGCATCTGCTTCCGGCGGTGCGCGATCTGGGGGAGCTTCTCTCCCGGCTGCCGCGAGTCACCTGTCTGGTCACCTCCCGCGCCCTGCTGCATCTTTCGGGCGAGCATGAGTTTCAGGTTCCCCCCATGACGGACACGGAGAGCGTGCTGCTCTTTATGGAACGCGCGCAGGCGGCGCGCCCGGACTATGCGCCGGACGATCAGGATATACGCGCCATTATCAATATCTGTCAGCAGTTGAACGGTCTTCCGCTGGCAATAGAGCTTGCGGCGGCGCGCGTGCGCGGCATGACCGTCTCGCAGATCGCGCAGCGTCTGGAGAGGCGTTTCGATCTTCTCTCCGGCGGACGCAGCGATATGCCGGATCGTCAACGCACGATGCGCGCCGCGCTGGACTGGTCTTACGATCTGCTGACGGAGGAGGAGCGCAGCCTGTTCGCGCAGCTAGCGGTTTTCGTGGGAGGCTTTTTTCTGGAGGCGGCGGAAGAGGTCTGCGAGGGCGATAACGTGCTGGACGGCATATTCAGCCTGCGCGACCGTTCGCTGCTCACCACCGAGAACCATCTGGGAGAGACCCGCTACGCGATGCTGTCACTGGTGCGAGAGTACGCGATGGAGAAGGTGATCAATCTGTCTGCGCTGCGTGTGCGCCATGCCGCCTGCTATCTGCGGGTAGCGCAGGAGTGGGGACCGATGATGAACGGCGCGGAGCAGCGTCACGCCATCGCGCGCCTCGATCTGGAACATAGCAATCTGGACGCCGCCATGCGCTGGGCGGATGAAACCCGGCACTGGCAGCTTGTCGCCGAACTGGTGAGCGCGCTCGGAAACTACGCGCATACACGCGGGCGAATCACTCCTTCCGTCTATGAGATCGTCTGTCGGGCGGTGGAGGGGCTGCAGCATACGGACGACACCGCTTCGCTCGCCGCGCTGCTGCTCGCCCTGGGCGGCATGGCATGGATGCAGCGGCGTTTTGAGGAGGGCGAAGCCTGCGTCAATAAGAGCCTGGCGTTCTATCGCGCCAATAACCTCCATGCGCGCGCCTGCAGCGCCATCAGCATTCTGGGACTGATTGCCACCGATCAGGGACGATTTGATCTGGCGCGGCAGCGGTTTCAGGAGGGGCTGCAGCTTGCCGGGGAGGCGAACTGCCTGCCGGAGCGGGCGATCCTGCTGCAGAACCTCTCCATGATGGAACTGCGTGCCGGAAATGATGACGAGGCGCGGACACTGGCGGAGGAGTGTCTGACCCTCAACCGCACCCTCGGCGATGAAGATGCCTGCTCCTATCAGATACACACCCTGAGTCTGATCGCCTGGAAACGCGGGCATGTGGTGACCGGACGGCGGCTGATGGCGGAGAGCCTTCAGATACGGGAGGCGATTGGCGATCTGCCCGGACTCTCGCGCACCTTCTGGGATCTGGGCAAGATTGTGCTGGAGATAGGCGATCTGGACGGAGCCGCGATCCTGCTTCTGGCGGCGCGCCGTCTGGAAAGCAGTTGCCTGCTGCCAACGGAGCAGGAGGACAATATCACCTATGAGCGGCTGTGCAGTCGGCTGGAGCTGGAGCGGCTGGCGCAGATGACAGCGCGAGTGGCGGAGATGCCGCTGCCGGAGATCACAGCGCGGGCGCGCGCCCTGCTGGAGGTTCCCGACGCATGAGCCGGATTCTTACCCCCGCCTTCTGGCAGTCGCTCTACCAGGACGCGCTTCAGGGCGCGGCCACGCGCAGCGTGAAGATCCTGATCATCATCCTGGTCTACTGGGTAGCGCGGCAGGTGCTGTTTCGGGTGATTGACCTCTCTCTGAGCCGGGTCGCAATGAGAAGAGCGCGTCCTGCCGAAGAGGAGGCGGAGCGCGTCAATCGCCTCCGAACCATGCAGGGGCTGGTGAAGAGCATTGTCGCCTATCTGCTGACCTTTGTGATGGTGGTGATGATACTGGATGCGCTGGGTGTCAATGTCACCGGCATCATCGCGACCGCAGGGGTCGGGGGCATCGCCATCGGCATCGGCGCCAATAAGCTGACCCGCGACATGATCTCCGGCTTCTTTCTCATCATCGAGGATCAGTTTGCCGTCGGCGACTATGTGACGATAGGCGTGGCGTCCGGCGTTGTCGAAGAGATCAGTATGCGGGTTACCCGCCTGCGCGACGATCAGGGGCGCATCTGGACGCTCTCCAACGGCGATATCAGCGTCGTCATCAACCACTCTCGCGCACAGGTCGAAAGCTATATTGATGTTGGGATCGCCGCCTCCGCTGATGTGAACGGCGCTGTTGTCATCATCAATTCGCAGGGAGAGGAGCTGCAACGCGCCGAGAGCGATCTGTTGAAGGGAGCGCCACGCGTGATGGGCATATCGGCGTTTGATTCGGCGAAGATTACCCTGCGGGTAGAGGTTCTTGCGGAGCCGCAGTCGCTTCAGGAGGCGCAGATGCGTGTCCGGGAAGCCATCTATAAACGTCTGCGGCAGGAAGGCATCTCGATAGGATAGGTTTTCGGGCACAGGTCAGGCGTCCCTGTCCCGGACAGGCGGCTGCGCCTGCCGTTTCCATACACGACGCCACAGGAGCAAAACGGTGAGTTATCGCGTAAAGCTGACCGGCGCGCAGCCGCAACCGCGCGCTGAAGTGGAGAGCTACCTGCAGACGCTGCCAGATATGCGTAAAGATGCCGATATCTACCTGTATACCGATACAGAGGAGGATGTCGGCATTGAGATTCGCGTGGATGCGGAAGGAGAGAGCGCGCAGGGGCTGGAGGTGCATGTCCCGATCAAGGTGAGCGAGGCTGCCGGGGAGCGCGTCGCATCGTTGTGCGCGGGGCTGGCGCAGCGATTCGGGTGGGAGGTCAAAGACGCCGTGACCGGCGCGCCTTTCTCCTCCGCCGATATGCAGCGCCGCTTTTCCGGGGGGTCTCTCGTTCCGGCGAAGACAGGTGGATGCCTTTCGGTATTTCTGCTAATCTTCGCCCCGGGACTGTGGGCACTTGATTTGCTCCGCTAAATCCTGCTACACTGATGCGTCAACTCGTGAATAATGGTACAGACTCGGTCAAGGAGCGAAGAGAGAGATGGCTGTCGGAAGGCTAGTGCAGGTGCAGGGACCGGTTGTGGATGTTGCGTTCGCGCCCGGCGAACTGCCCCCGATCCTGAATGCGATTAAAATCGAAGATCCCTCCCGCGATATTCATCTGACGGTCGAAGTGGCGCAGCATCTGGGCAACGATATGGTGCGCTGTATCGCCATGTCCTCTACGGACGGTCTGGTGCGCGGTACCGAGGCGGTGGACACCGGCGGACCGATCACGGTTCCGGTCGGACGCGAGACGCTGGGGCGCGTTTTCAACCTGCTGGGCGATCCGATTGATGAGCGCGGCGAGGTGGAGATCAAAGAGCGATGGCCTATCCATCGTCCGGTTCCCTCTTTTGAAGACCAGTCCGGCACGAAAGAGGTGCTGGAGACCGGTCTGAAGGTCGTGGACCTGCTTACTCCCTATCTGAAGGGAGGAAAGATCGGTCTGTTCGGCGGGGCGGGCGTCGGCAAGACGGTGCTGATGCAGGAGTTGATTACCAACATCGCCACGGAGCATGGAGGCTTCTCGGTCTTTGCGGGCGTCGGCGAGCGCACCCGCGAGGGCAACGACCTCTGGCTCGAAATGAATGAGTCGGGCGTTATCAGCAAGACCGCGATGGTCTTCGGGCAGATGAACGAGCCGCCGGGAGCGCGCCTGCGCGTCGCCCTGTCCGGTCTGACGATTGCCGAATATTTCCGCGATATCGAGGGGCAGGACGTGCTGCTCTTCATTGACAATATCTTCCGGTTCGTTCAGGCGGGTTCCGAAGTGTCGGCGCTGCTGGGACGCATTCCGTCGGCGGTAGGCTATCAGCCGACCCTCTCCACTGAGATGGGCGCTCTGCAGGAGCGTATTACCTCCACCAAGCGCGGATCGGTCACCTCGGTACAGGCGATCTATGTCCCGGCGGACGACGATACCGACCCGGCTCCGGCGACCACCTTCTCCCACCTGGACGCCTACACCTATCTGGAGCGCAAGATTGCGGCGATGGGCATCTTCCCGGCGGTAGACCCGCTGACCTCGCGATCCAATATTCTAGATCCGCGCGTGGTCGGCGAGGAGCACTATCAGGTCGCCCGCTCCGTGCAGCAGATTCTACAGCGCTATAAAGACCTTCAGGATATTATCGCCATTCTCGGCATTGACGAGCTTTCGGACGAGGATAAGCTGGTGGTGGCGCGCGCGCGCCGCATTCAGCGGTTCCTCTCCCAGCCGTTCCGCGTCGCGGAGCAGTTCACCGGCATTCCCGGCAAGTACGTCCCGCTCAAAGAGACGATCCGCTCCTTCAAGGAGTTGATCGAAGGCAAGCACGACGATCTGCCGGAGCAGGCGTTCCTGCTGGTGGGCACGATTGACGAGGCGGTCGAGAAGGCGCAGCAACTGGCGGCGACCGGGTAGCGTCGGGGGAAGCGATGGCGACATTTCAACTGGAACTGGTGACGCCGGAACAGGTGCTCCTTTCGGAGCCGGTGAAGTCGGTGCGCGTGCCGGGCATTCAGGGATCGTTCGGGGTGCTGTCCGGTCACGCGCCGCTGATGACCGGGATGACGGTCGGCTTAATCAAAGTCGAGCATGAGAACGGAGACCTGGAGTTTATCGCCACCAGCGGGGGTTTTGTGGAGGTGACCGGCTCCAAGGTCATCATTCTGGCGGACTCGGCGGAGCGCGCGGAAGATATAGACCTTCAGCGATGCGAAGCCGCCATCGCCCGCGCCCGCGAACAGCTGCACAGCGGGTCGGCGGTGGACTATGAGGAGGCGCAGTTAGCGCTTGCCCGCGCCACCAACCGCATGAAGATTAAGCAGCTTCTCAATGAGAACCGCTAATCGGCGGCTTTTTACTGAAACTGGCGATCCGGCTGCCCTTTCGGGCAGCCAGCTTTTTAAGCGGATGTCGTCGGTTCAAAATGGGCTGTGAAGTGGCGCAGAATGGGAGCCTGATAGGTAAACCGTAAGCCGCCAATCGTTTCACGGCGGCGGTAGGTCTCCAGAATCACCTCGCCCAGATAGTCTACATGGCTCTGCGTATAGACCCGTCTCGGCAGCGCCAGACGCACCAGATCCATCTCCGCATACGACTCCGCGCCGGTCTGCGGGTGGCGTTTACCGAACATCACGCTGCCGATCTCCACACCGCGCACGCCCCCGGTTTCGTAGAGGGCGCAGACCAGCGCCTGACCGGGATACTGCTCGACAGGCAGATGCGGCAGAAAGGCGCGAGCGTCGAGATAGATGGCATGGCCTCCCGGCGGCTCGACGATCTGAACGCCCCCAGCACGCAGTTTTTGCGCGAAGTACTCCACACAGGCGTGGCGGTAGTCCAGATACCGCTCCTCCAGCGCCTCCTGTATGCCGACTGCCAGCGCCTCCAGATCGCGCGCTGCCAATCCGCCATAGGTCGGGAAACCCTCCGTCAGAATGAGAAGATTGCGCGCCTGCTCCGCCAGCGCGTCATCGTTGACCGCCAGAAATCCCCCGATGTTGGAGAGACCGTCCTTTTTGCCGGAGAAGGTCGCCCCGTCGCAATAGGAGAACATCTGCTGCGCGATCTCCATCGGCGTTTTATCGGCATAGCCCGGCTCTCGTTTCTTGATGAAGTAGGCGTTTTCCGCGAATCGGCAGGCGTCCAGAAAAAAGGGAATGCCGCGCCGTCTCAGCGCTTCGCTCACGGCGCGTATATTCGCCATCGAAACGGGTTGCCCGCCGCCGGTGTTGTTGGTGACGGTCAGCATCCCCAGGGGTATCTGCGTGGCGGCGCGATCCAGCAGCGCCTCCAGCTTCGCCAGATCGAGATTTCCCTTGAACGGGTGCAGCGAGGAGGGAACGCGCCCCTCGTCAATCACCAGGTCGAGCGCCTCCGCTCCGGTGTACTCGATATTACCGCGCGTGGTGTCGAAGTGGTTGTTGCTCGGGATAATCTTGCCTGTGCCGCCCGTCACGGAGAAGAGTATCTTCTCGGCGGCGCGTCCCTGATGGGTGGGGATGATATGCCGCAGTCCCGTGATCTCGCGCACCACCTTCTCGAATTTGAAGAAGCTGCGGCTGCCCGAATAGCTCTCGTCGGCGATCATCATCGCGCCCCACTGCGCCGCCGACATCGCCGAGGTTCCGCTGTCGGTCAACAGATCAATCAGCACATCCTCGGCGTGGATATGAAAGGGGTTGTGGTGTGCGCGGCGCAGGATATCGGCGCGCTCCTGCGGAGTGGTGAAGCGGATCGGCTCCACCATCTTGATCTTAAACGGCTCAATGATCGTCTGCATGGTCGGCTCTCCTCCTGACTCCGGCTCTGCCCTCCTATTTGATGGTGACCGTGCCAATTTCCTTGTTCTTTTGACGGAAGAATTCCCAACCTGGAACTCTGTCGAAATAGCGGACAGTTAGTCTCGTGGTGGTCGTCCTCGCAGGTAGACTACACTCAATCACTCTGCAAGCGAGCAGAACGATGCCCCAGCAGCAACAGTCCGCTGTCAGGATCGCTCTGATACTGCGCGGCTCCTACGAACCCGAACGGCGGCGCCAGACGAGCCAACATAGTCGCCTTCTGAAAAGAAACCATAGCGCCTTCTGCGAAGGCGGTCATCAACTTTCTTGCTGTCTTTCAATACGAGATTCCATGCGCAAGGGAATGAGGCAGAGGAAAGGGAGCAGTGCAGACGGAGGAGGACGGCAACGCGGCGCGGATACACGGAGAGACCGGTAAAAAAACCAGTCAAACAAAAAGTGGGCGATACTGGATTTGAACCAGTGACCTCCTCGGTGTCAACGAGGCGCTCGTACCCCTGAGCTAACCGCCCACAGCGAAAAGTAGTATAGCACAGCTTCCCGGAAATAGCAAGATGGAGAGAGAGCGAGAGGAGGGATACACCCATGAACAGCCCCTCTCCTCTCGCTTTCGCTCTTCACTTTGAACGGCTCTCGCCAAGCCACTTGCGCCTCGCGCGATCCTGGACGCCCTGCCCGATGCAAACTGCATATGCGCCGCGCTGGAGAAATGCTGTGACTGCATGTTCCAGCGTCCTGCCTCCACACAGGAGACCGGAATGATCAGCGAGGAGCGCGCCCCCGCCAGAATAGTCAGATTGAGGACGCGGTTCTGCTTAGCGCCTATCAACTCCTCTCCGTCCAGCATCAATACGCTTTGCCCCCCTCATTTATCAGTTGCAGTTCCGGCACCGAACCATCAACCGATAGTTCGGTAATGTGCACCGATCCCTGCGCCAGCGCCTCATCCAGAGTCAGATAGTCCGGCTCGCAGGCGACGTTGTCATACAGAGGAAAGACATGCAGGTTCTGATACGTGAACGCTCTGCCTGCCCGCAAGCGTTCCAACGTGGTCTGAATTATCTCCGCAACCAATGCCTCCTTTAGATGTCTGCCTGATCGGGAGCGATCTTGTTCAGTATTCGTAACAGGCGCAGAAAAGCGGAAAAAAGAACTACAGCCCGGGGAGCGGTTCGGAGGGGACGCGCTGCAGGAGCGCGGCGGCATAGCGGGGATCTGGCACGAGATGGTAGTGGCGCGGGGAGCGATCCTGCCGATCCCACCACCAGAGAATCTGACGGCGGGTAAAGTAGTCCAGGACATACTCCAGGATTTTACGCTGCTCCCGATCCGCCGGACGCAGAAGGTCGAACGCCAGTCCCGTGCGGTGAAAATCGTAGCCTTCCGGGGGACCGCCGCCGGGTCGCGTATCGGGTTCCGGCGCGGGAGGATACAGGAGCGGCGTAATCGGTCTGGCGGCAGGATCGCTCTCCGGCGGAGCGGTTACCGTCAAATCCCCGACCTCGAGCCGTCCGGTACCGCCCGCCTGCCGATAGCCGGCGGCAATCAGACGCAGCGCGGCAAGCGACTCGGGACGCAGCGCTGAGACGCGAGAACCGGCAGGGTTCGCCGGAGCGGGGCGCACCGTCCATTCCGGCGTATCGCCGACCGCCACCAACAGTCCGCTCTCCATTCCGGCGCGCGCCGCCGCCTCATCCGCAAAGGACAACTCCTCCGCGGTCGGATACCAGATCGCCTCGCGAGGGCGTCCGGGCAGGAGCGACTCCCAGACCTGACGGAACGCCTGCGGATCGCGGCGATAGAGCGCGAGAGCCTCCACTGCCGCCTGTATCTTCCACCAGTAGTGCCGATGATCGTCACCGCGTCCGTAGAGATAGGAGAACGCCTCCGGTCTGCCCTGCGGCGTCGCCTCGAAGTAGACCTGCTCAAACCGCAGCCGTCCTCCCCTGTCTCCCGTGCGGATCGAAGCGGCGGCGCTGCCGGGCCAGGCTTTGCCGAGAAATCGCTTCAGGGTACGCTCCACTCCCGCTTCGCCCCCGTGATACGCCTGAAAAACCCAGTCCATGCCCGGAAAGCGCGGATAGAGCCGCAGAAGGTAGCGCGTATGCGCGTAGAGCGCCCTCTCCACATCATAACGCTGATCAACAGCGCGCCGCTCTGCGCGCAGCTTCTCCAGCCGCCTCTGCAGCGCAGGAAGCTGGGCAGCCGCCTCCTCGCGAGACAGAGCGGGCGCGCCGGGAAGGTTCGGGTCGGCGTCCGGGCGCAGAAGATACTCTCGCCAGGCGATCTGACGCTTCAGTGGGTCTATCTGCCCGGATAACTGACGCGACTTTTCGAGGTCAATCTTCAGTCCGGCGCGCCTTCCGGTCGCCTCGATCCACTGCGCCACCCCGACCGCATTCGCCGACGAGACCAGTTCCGGGTCGCCCCCGGACTCCAGCAGGATATCCGCCTCTTGCAGAGTTACCCAGCGCGAGCGCGCCTCCGCCAGAGTCCAGCCGTTATCCTGCGCGTAGAGTTTCAGAGACGCCTGCACCTGCGGCTGCTGCGCCGCTCTGTGCAGAACCGGGGCGATCTCACGCGCGATTCGCTCGACGTTTTTCAAGGAAGGACGCCTGCCCATCACCGGTTTTTGCAGGTTCTCCAGCAGATTCCGGCTCATCTCCTCGCGGGAGAGTTGCAGAGGGAGCGAAACAGCCTGATCCACTCCGGGGAGCGGCGTTGCGGGCGGCACATGAACGACATCGGGGGACGCAACAGGAGGAGCCGGGGCTGGACGGCATCCCGTCTGCAACGCCCCGGCTCCCAGAAGAAGCAGGCATAGAGAAAAACGCATCGTCAATAAGGTGTTTCCGCGTGCCGGCAGACGTTGCGTCTCTAAACCGACTCGCTTATCTCCGGGGGCAGGATCGGGAAAGCGACCTCGCCGGTCATCAGCATGCGGGCGATATAGGGGCGGCACAGACCACAGCCGGAGCCGCAGCCGGTCGCCCGCGTGATCTCCTCCAGCGTGGCAAGATGCCGCTCCTCCGCCACCTGTTTCAAGCGGGCAAAGGTGGTGCGATAACAGAGACATGCCCGAACCGGAAGCTCATCGTCCTCCATGCGCGCCCTAATCCCGGGAGAACATCGCATCGGTGACGCCGTTTTGTTTTGCGGCTTTCACATGCCCGTCAGCATGGAGCAGGTTCGCCATCCCCTGATGCGTTATCTTCTGTACGGACGTGTCTATGATCTTACCACGATCCACATGACGAAAGTCAATCGTCGGGTTCCCGTACCAGAATTGCGGCGGATCAATATAGGGCGTCTCCATCATCGCGCCGTCTCCTCCCCACCAGGGCGCATTGAAAAACGCAGAGTCGGCAAAGAGCAGCTTCTGCGCCGGCGCGGAGAAAGCCGCCTGCGACGCCGGATTGCGGGGAGGCCACTGGAAGGTGATCCAGTAGTCGGAGCCGACATAGCCCCAGTTATAGCCGTAGCCGTTGCCGTCGCCGAACCGCGACTGCCCGGTCCAGCTCGGACAACGCTGTATCTGGTGGTTGCGGGTGTAGGGGTAGATCAGCCCCCCGGTCTTGTCCCATCCGCCGGGAACCCGTTTGCCGAACCAGTAGACCGACGAATCGGCATACTGAGTCAGGGGAAACATCTCGTCATAGTCCTGGCAGTACATCAGGGTAGCGATTCCCAGTTGCCGCAGATTGGACGAGCAGCTTGCCTGTCGCGCCTTCTCGCGCGCCTGTGCGAAGACGGGAAACAGGATCGCCGCGAGAATCGCGATAATGGCGATCACAACGAGCAGTTCAATCAGCGTGAAGCCCTGTGTGCGCGGGGTGCGTTGCATCATGCAACTCCTTTCTCGAGTCAACAGTGATGGCTTCACGAGAGGCAGAGAGGGTGAAGTAAGGAGATTGTAAAAAAAACCATCCTGCGTGGATGGTTTCCGAATTCTGGCGCAAAGCCTGAGAGAGACGATGCGCGATCCATTACCACCACACCCTTTCTCGCGAAGGGATTCAGTGATGCGCTGCAGACGGGCATTCGGGCTTAGGAGCCATCGGCTCACACACCGCAGCGGGACTGCGCCGGATTCACACCGGACTTCCCCCAACTGCCGCGCACGGACGCGCGGCTTCTGCAGCCAAAATATTCAGTTATTCACACTCATTATATCGGCTCCTCCGACCGACGTCAATCCTCTTTTCGACGGATATCGAACGCGGTATCAGACAGCGAGATGTGATAGAGCGCCTGACTGACCGCGACCAGCGCCGCCGTCTCCGTGCGAAGCGTATGCGCCCCCAGCGAGATGATGCGCGCCCCGGCCTGCCTTGCCGCCGTTATCTCCTCGCCGGTAAAGCCGCCTTCCGGTCCGACCATCAACAGCAGTGAGCGCGCTGAACGCTCCCCGCCCGACAGACTTTCCGCGCAGACCTCAGCCATCCTCTCGCCGTCCGGGTGCAGCAGCATCGCGCCGGAGAAGCGAGAGAGATCGGCCGTCAGTTCGGGAAACGTCTGAAGAGGAAGCACCGCCGGAATGCGCGCGCGCCCCGCCTGTTCCGCCGCGCCTCTGGCGATTCGAAACCAGCGTATCTGCTTCTCCTGCGCCTCGCGTTGCGTCAGGCGCACAATGGATCGCGCCGTTGAAAGAGGAATAAAGGCGCTGGCGCCGACCTCGGTCGCGTGCTGCACCACCTGCTCGAACTTATCGCCCTTTCCGAGCGCCTGCGCCACCGTGATATGCAGGGAGGGTTCGGGAGCCGTCTCTGCCGCGCCCAGCAGACGCGCCGTCAGCGAGTGACGCTGCAGGGCGACAATCTCTGCGTGGAAGGCATTGCCCGCATTGTCCAGCAGGATCAGCGATTCGCCCGCTTTCACGCGCAGGACATGCGCCAGATGGTGAAAGTCCGCGCCTTCGACCTCGACGGTCTCCCGCGTAGATAGATCGCTTCCGGGAAGAAAAAGGGAGCGCATGAGAAGGATCAGGAGCGTGCCGAGACAACGGCGCGCCATATCTCTTCGGAGCGAGTCTCCCGGACGGCGAAGCCCGCCTGCGCGAGAGCCTCCAGAACCTCCGGCAGCCTCTCCTCCACAATCCCGCAGGCGATGAAGATGCCGCCCGGCTTCAGACGCGCATAGATAGAGGGAATCAGTTCGAGGATCACCGAAGCGATTATATTGGCGACCACCAGATCGCAGCCTTCGCCGT
>CAYSDM010000057.1:17506-36579 GCA_964429855.1 uncultured Chthonomonadaceae bacterium | reverse complement strand
CGACTCGCAGAACAATCAGGTTCCGCTTCAGTTGATGGTTCAGCATGCGGCTCCCGCGCAGAACCAGATCACCTATATGAACCTGTTTGTCAATGAGGCGACTCCGCAGGCGTCCGGCGGCGATGCGCTCTACCGGTTTAATACCAACGCGGGACCCTACGATCCGCAAAACCTGCCGCCTTCGGTCTACGCGGTCGCTAACCCGGTCATCGGCAATCAGCAGCAGCAGTCCTATGTCGAGCAGTTCCAGATGCAGTTGTATCCGCTGATAAACAACGCCGGATATAACTTCTGGACGCAGCCGGGCACGCGCAATACGTTGCGGCTGGCGGTGGATACGACTTTTACCGGAACCAGCGGAACGCTCAATTACGACTTTATGCGCGCCGCCGTCGTGCCGATGGACGTTCGGATCGAAGCGGTTATGTACGCGCAGAACGGCTCGTTCTTCATTATTCCCGGCTATCCGTTCAACTGGGATAAGAACGATACGCGGGATGCGGCTCTGCGGCGCGCCGCGCTGCCCGGTCTCGATCCCAACGCCTCTCTGCGCCCTCCGGGAACGTCCGATTTTGTGCCGTTCTATGGCGAGCCGATAAACTGCCGGATCACCATCGTCGGCGCGATTGCGGAGAACCGCACCGCCTCCATCTCGCAGCAAGCCGCCTGGATGCAGCTGTGGGGCTATATGCCCGAATTCTACGGCTCCACCGGCATGTATACGTCTGATCCGAACCGAACGCGGCGCATTCCGACCGCCCACGTCAATATTGATGAACTGGGAGGCAATGCCAACGATCTGCGCGCGCCAAGCGAGCGCAACTTCTATGGACAGAATATCGGACTCACGCGGGGCATCCGCTTCCTGTATGACCCGTCTCTCTCTGCGCCCTATGTCGGCTATAACCCGGATAACGGACAACCCTACCGGCAGGATGATCACGGTCGCGTTCTGCCGCCCGTCCCCCGAATGCCTGTCAGTCCAGGATTCGTTTTCTTTGGCGAAGTTCGCTAACAGGAGAAATGGGAGATGGGTAGATGTGCAGCATTCCATAAAAGAAAGCGCTCATTTACCCATCTTCTGTGTTTACTCCACCCATCAGGTAATCTGGCTATGAGAAATCGTTTTATCCTATGTGTCGTCCTGGGCATTCTGCTCAGTTCGGTTCTGCTGCCCGCGAGAGTCGCCGCCGACTCCAATACCTACTCGACGCAGCGACGTCAGGTACGGGCGGGCGTGCTGGTCTGCAGCGCGCTCAACGAGGGCAACTTCGGGCCGGAGAATACAGGAACGCATATCTTCTATATCCTGGACTCCCGTACCGATCTGAAGCCGTTCGGGATGGAGTTCGTCAATCCGCTCGCGCCGACCGTCATCACCTCGGATGTCTATCAGCGATGGCGCACTCGCGTGCGAATCCCCAACAGCGATCCGGCGTTTGTTCCCGGCACGCCCCAGTTTCAGGTGTTCCAGATCGGAGCGCGGGTCACCAAGAACATGGGGGCGTACTGGGAAGTCAACCTGGATAACCTGAGCGCGGAGGATCTGCAGCAGTTTGATCTGCTCTACATCCACTCGCATAAGGCGAATGCCCGGTTTACGGCAGAGCAGCTTGCGAAACTTCGACGGTTTATAGATGGCGGCGGTACATTGTGGGTGGAGAACTCCGGGCGGATGAGCTTCCATCCGCGCGCGCCGTTCCTCTTCGACGTGCAGTTCAGCAACGGTCTGAATGCCAATGCAGGCGCAGTTGTCGCGGCGACGAACCATCCGCTGCTGAACTACCCGTATGTCATCTCGCCGCAGGAGCTTCAGTCTTTTGGCGATAAGGGCGTCAACGGCTACTACGTCTTCAATCCGTATACCAGCCCCGGCGATCCGACCCAGTTTGACAACGTTGCGGGGGCAGACGCACTCAATCCTCCTGCCCGGCATACGCTGGTTCCTGTCGTCTGGAACTCGCGGGGACTGGCTCCCATCAATCAGATTACGCCGAATCCCGGCTGGCGACCCTACATTCTTGCCGGTCAGGTAGGCGCGGGACGCCTCATCTTTACCTGCCAGGACTCCGGAGACGCCATCAACAACTATGTCGGGGGCGTGAATGTCGGCTGGGGAGCCAATACGGGCGCGATCAGCGGCGAGACCCTGATTGCGGCGCGTCCTCCCGACCTGAAGTTTGCCTATAATCTTGCCTCCTGGACAGGTTCGCATACTACCGCGCAGACCAATCTGCGCCGGGACGGCAACACGGTCGAGAAGATCGGCGCGGTGCTGGTGGAGAAGTGGGCTTCGCCGCCGCCGCCCGGCGGCGGGGCGCGCAAAGTCGGCGGAGCGGCGCTGTTCCGACGCTGCGTCTATGTCGTGGACGGCGATCTGATCCTGCGCTGCTATAATGCGAATCCTGGCGAAGACCTGGATGGCGACGGCAATGCGGATGAGGGGATTCCCGATTTTATCGGCGGAGCCTCCTTCGATGAGATATGGCGATTCGATCTGAAAACCATCTCTCAAACTGCAACCGGGGCTTCCGCGCCGACCATTATCGAGTTCTACGATTCCAACTTTGCCAGCCAGCCGGTTCCTAACGGTCTGGTGAACTTCAACCAGCGGGAGCTGGTGGTCGTCACCCTCTCGGATGGCACGGTTGTGGCGCTGCGGGCGCTGCCCCGCGCCAATGCCAACGGTCTGCCGCTGGCTCCGGTGACGGCGGTGGACTGGGTGCTGACCGGTCTGGGAACCGACTACGGCATTGACAACTCGCCGCACAATACCAATGGCGTACCCAACCCCGATTCGGGCAAAGACCTGCCGATACCGGCTCCCGCATGGTCGGAAGGCGTTCTGTTTGTCAGCCTGAACACCACCAGCGGCGGTCGCGTGGTGACGATAGACCCGCGTGGCGGGCGCAGCGTCTTCCGTCCCGGACCGCTGGGCTACTCCGGGGAGACCTTCGACCGAACCGCCGTGCCGGATGCGGTAGGAACCGGCGCCATGCTGAGCACGCCGACCATCGGCTATGTGCGCGACAACGCCACCGGCGCGATGGATAAGATGGTCTATGTCTATGTGGCGGGCGGCGCGGGCGGCGTGGGCAACGCGCCCGCCTCGGTACGCGGCTTCTGGTTCGGGACCAAGGGAGAGCCGCTGGTTCCGGCAGGCAGCAATAACTTCCGTTCGCGTTCCCTGATCCCCTGGTTCCTGCCGGTCAATGCCGATGACAACATGGAACTGCGACCGCGAGTCTTTGCACGCTATCGCGACCCGGCGACCGGCGTCATCTGGTCGCTGGAACTGCGCTTCAACGCGGCGGGATCGCCCGCGCAGAACGAGTTCTCCGTCACGCAGGCGGCGAATCAGCCTGTACAGATGCTTACGTCCAACGATGTGGCGTTTCCGGGCGGTCCGACTGTTCCGACCAACGACGGCGACCTGACCTTCTATGCGGACTATACCCTGAACTGGTCTCCGCCTCTCGGCTTCACCGGACCGAAGGTGAACGCCCGCTCGGTGCTGAACATCCCGGACGTGACAAACTCCGGCAACCGGATTGGAGGCGCCCCGTCGCTGGCGTCGGACGATATGGTCTTCTTCACGGCGGACACCACCCCGGCGGGACTGGGCATTCAGGGACGGGGCGTCCTGTTCGGAGTCAACGAACAGAATGCGGGGCAGACCTCGCTGAAGTGGTCTTATGCCATGCACAACGGCTTGCAGATCACTGTCAACGGGGCTGCCGTGACGATCCCGCCGCGCCTGCGTCAGCTTGATCCCTCCCTGCCCGGATACGGCAGCTACATTCTGAATGTGCAGTTCTTCGGCACGCCCGCCTACAAAGATGGAAACATCTATGTGGTGGCGCGCGGAACGCTGGAGACGGGCGGCATTCCGGTTTCGCTGGTACTGGCTTTCAAGGCGAATCCGGAGATTGTGCTGCGCCTTCGCCAGCAGATCACGCCGGGGACTCCGGTGCGTATCCGGCAGGTAAACGCCGCCAACTCGCAGTCGTCTGCCGCTCCCGCCTGGGTGGAACTGAACCCGCAGCAGTATACGGTGGACTACCAGAACGGCTTGATCCGCATCACCGCGATGGCTCCGCGCGGCGGAACCGCCAACTATGTGAGCGCCTCCATGCCGTTTGTGGTGCAGATCGGGACCGGTGACGAGCTTCTGGTCGCCGGGACAAAAGTAGATGCGCTGCGGCAGAATCCGGGCGACCCGAACAGCGCGACTTTTACGGAGTCGCGTCTGATCGGTCCCAACGGAGTGGATAACCTGCTGTGGTATGCGGTGCTTCCGGCAGCGCTGCCCGTCAATATCGGCAATCCGGGCTTCGTCTCCTCGTCCCCGTCCATTCAGGGCGATATTCTGTGGCTGGGATCGCAGTTTGGCTTCATCGCCTCGATGAATGTAGACCCGTCTTCGACTGACCCGGAGGCGCAGGCGATGGGCAGTCAGGTGCGCCTGTTCAACGACGATGGCACGTTCCGCCATCTGCGCTGGGCTTCTCGCGTCGCCAACCCCCTCGCGGGCGGGAACGTCGGAGCCATCCTGAACGCGCCGGTCGCCACCGCCAACGTGCTGGTCGCCAACACGCTCAACGGAGCCTCCACCTTTGAGGATACTTTCACCATCATCGCCGATAATAAGCGGTTGATTGAGGTGAACGCGGCGGGCGAAGCGGTCTGGGTGTCGGAGGGCACGCGCTCTTACGGCATTGCGGGCGGAGACTTCCCGCGTTATATCGGCGATCCGAACGGGGACATTATTATTGAGAACCCGGCGAACGCGACGGGTGTGGCGGCGGTGAAGAATGTGCCGTTCGCGCGCCCCACCGTTGCGCGGCGAATTGGCATCAACGATCTGCTGGTGGTGGATACCGGCAACAACCGCATCGTGCAGATAGATCGCGGCGGCAACATCGTCTGGGAGGTGAACCGGCTGTTTGACGACTTTAAGCGGCTGCTGCGTCCCGGCGATCCGCTGACCCTGAACGAGCCGACCGACATCTCCTACTGGACGGAGTTCCTGCCTAACATCAATATCAATGTGACGTTCAACAATCAAAACTATGTCTACAACGGACCGGGCTATATCGTTCACTATCTGATCGCCGATTCCGGCAACTTCCGGGTCATCGAACTGGTGGATGTCTACAGCGCCAACGGGGCGCCTATCGGACGGCATACCAGTTCGCCCTGGCCCTTCGTCATGCTGCGGCAGTTAAATTTCGCCAGCACTACCTACAGCAATGAAGGGAAACGGTATCGCTATCGGACGGTGGAGCGGATTCTGATGCGTAACCGCGATCTTCCGGCAGAGTGGCAGGATCCCAACAAGGGACCCAATGATGCGGTGCGCCTGACGATGGCTTCCATCTCAAACTTCAAGCTGATCGGCAACCCGCAGGTGGCGGGGCAGCAGATCAACACGTTCGGCGACGTGGCGGAGACAGGCGGCGGTTCGCTGGTGCTGCTCAATGAGCAGGGATCGCCTCTGACGATTGTCGGAAACCTGCGTATACCGGTCCCGACCGCCGGCAATCCGAATGGCTTCCGCATCCAGCCGATTGTCAACCCGACCTGGTTCTCGAAGTTTGATGAGGTCGTGGTGGTGAATAATCAGCCGCAAGTGGTCTTCAAGTACCTGCTGTGCGACGCCAACGGCTGCTATCAGTTGTCACCGGGGGTGGCGCAGGGACCCAATAACAGCGTCATCCCGGTGCTGAACGTCGAATGGATGCTGACTTCGGAAGACTACTTCCTGATGACCGGAAAGAGGCTGAACGCGGCGAGCATTCGGCGTCTGGCGACTTCGGCGGGGAATACGCCCAACGCCTTTACGCCCGCGCTGCGCCGCTTCCTGATAACCAACCGATTCACCGGAGAGGATAATCCGCGCGTCTTCGGAATCACGTTCGTCACCAATCCGGCAAACGGCAATGTGGCGGGAACCAGCGAGTTTCGCGGCGAAGTGTTTGAACTGAATCCCACAACTTTCGACCTTCAGCTGGCGGGGCGAGGCTATCAGCCGGACTATCTCCGCGCCAACGCGCTGGGACTTCCCGATCCGGGAGGCAACTTCCTGATCCCGAATCCCAACGCGAGCATCGTCTGGAGAACGCCGAGGGAGACGCTGTTCGGCGGCTTCTTCCGCCGATTCATCGGTCCGCTGGATCGCTCCCGCGCAACCGCTACGTCGCTGCTGGAACAGCCGGCGTTTGCTGATCGTCCGTTCTAAGAAGTGGAGTCGGCGGAGGAGCGATCCTCCGCCCGGACTCGACCTGTTAAGGTGATACACGCATGTGGCATAAACGAGCGCTGCTAATAGTTTTCGGCGTGCTGACGCTGTGGATGGCGTCCGGGGCGGTCGCACTGGCGCAGCTGCCCTTCCGCGATAGCGACTGGCTGATGCATCGCGGCGCGCCTTCTCGCCAGGGAAGCAATGAGGACCCGGGACTGAATCCGGGGCAGCAGTTAAGTCGCACCTGGGTCTGGCCCCCGACACGCGACCTGCCTGCGGAGATCGTGGTGGATAACACGACGCTTCCGCCTCCCGGTCCCACGGTGACCGGGCAGGATTTCCAGGTGGTCGGAACGTGGGTGCGCCCCACATCGGATCAACGCGCTTCCGGCGCCTGGCCCCCCAGCGACAGCGACCCCGATAAGGTTGGCGACTACGTCTACACAAACGCCATTCAAAGCCAGACGCTGGCGAATATCGGTATCCCGACGCTGAGCACGCTGCCGAATGTGACTCCTGACGTCTATCGGGTGGTGCATAATGAACTCCTCGCCGCCACGCTGGATCGGGTGGTCTGGACCTTCGGCGGGCAGTACCCGACGGGAACCTTTCAGGGGCGGCGCGATGTGGGAGGGCAGCCTTTAGCCGCCAATCAGCGCTATGCCATCTATATCAACATTCCCAACAGCGGAACTCTGGGAACGGCGGGACCGCGCCCGAACGTAGACCACTACATGGTTCGCGTAAGCTGGGGCGCGGATGTCAACGATACTATCCGCAGTCGAATCTTCATGGTCGAGGCGGGAGGAACAGGCGGCTTCTGGAAGCGTATTCGCACCGATAAAAACGATGACCGCTTCTTCCCCTATGACGGCACGAACCCGATTCGCGTCACGCTCTACGGTATCACGCCCGACGCAGTGGGAGATCGCAATCTGTTCCTGGACGATCCGATCATCGCGGCGGACGCCGTTCGACTCGTTCCCGAGGCGCTGCGCGGCGATATTCGCGCCCCGGCTTCCAGCGCGGTCTTCCCCTCCGGTTCTCAGATCACCGATCCCGGCGCGGTGCAGTTGACCTTCTTTGCCCGCGACGAGACGACCGGTCCGCGCAACCTCTTCCCGACTCTGGGCGACTTCGGTCCGCTGGTCGGCGGTTTTGCGACGATGCCGCTGAACCCGACCCTTCCGGTTCAGCCGGTGGTGAGTGGAGCCAACTACAATCCGCTGGTCGCCGACCCGACCCGCAGCGTGCGCAATGCCGTCTTCTACTGTATTGAAGACGACTTCAACAACGGACGATTCGCCCGCCTGCGCTGGCGTCGCGTCGCCGCCACGCCGCTGCAGACCACGACCATAGACGATCTTGCGGGAACGCCCGCTTTCACCTTTACGCCGCCTGCCGGAATGACGCCCGGCTTCACGCAGATCGTCGCGCCGCAGAGCACGCAGGATCAGGCGTTCAGCACAACCTACTACACCGCTCCCGCGCAGGGAACCGTGCCGCCGCCGGTCAATCCCGGCGACCCGGAACCGCCCTTCTCGCGATGGGAACAGCCGCTGAGCGCGAGCCTGACCTACTCGATCTATGTCTGGATACCGGGCGGGCAGGACGGACAGCCGGAGTATGCGCGCAATGCCGTCTACCGCATTCTGACGGATCGCGGACCGCTGGACGTGGTTCTCGATCAGCGCAACACCGATAACCAGATCCCGGGAAGACCGCGAGTCGGAACCTGGCGGCTGCTGACAGGCGGCATTCGATTCGGCGCGGGCGTCTACAATGGCAATAACGTTCCCGCGCTCGGACAGGTGACGCTCTACAACTACTCGCCGCAGGATGAGACGAATGGTCGCGTCATGGCGGCGGACGCCCTTCAGTTTGTGCCGGAGTCACAGCTTCCGAGCAGCGTGGTGGCGGCTCCCCTGATCGCCAACGTGCAGTGGCCCTCCGGGGCAACCCGCCCGGTGGTCTACTTCGCGACGACGGAGGGACGCCTGTGGGCGCTCGATGCGCTGGGAGCCGGACCGGACAGCACACAGACCTCGGTCTACTGGACCTATCCCTCCCTGGGCAATCCGGCAACCGGCGTCAACGGGATCAATGTAAACGTCAATCCGCAGGATGATCCCAACTTCCAGCCGGGAACGCCGAGTAATCAGCCCCTTCAGGGCATTGATGGCGATCTGGAAAAGACCCAGCGTCCCAACCCGAACCCGCCGCCAGGCGCGTTTGATATCTGGACCGTTAACGCGAAGGTGCCGGATCTGGGCGGGTTCTACTCATCGCCGATCTACGTGGAGGTTCCGCGCGGCAACGTGCGCGAGAAGTATATCGTGATCGGCGCGCGCAACGGTCGCGTCTACGCCTTTGACGCGGTCGGACGCTTCGATCCGGCGACCAACGATCCCTATGCGGCGACGGCGGCGGCGGGAGACAATCCCGGCATTCCCGGCACCACCTTCCGCGTGATGACCTGGCCCACGCTGGGACGTGATAAGTGGCTGCGCGCCGGAGGAATCAACGGCGGGGCAGGCGGCTACAACTCCGCCCGTTACCCGGACGATCCGGCGAAGGGCTTCTTCGACGCCTCGCCTGCATCGCCCAAGCTGGATGCCAACTTCCGCACCGATCAGGTGATCGCGGGAGCCGGGGATGGACATGTCTATGCGATTGATCTGCAGGCGCTCGATCCGCGCGTGCGAGTCTCCAATCCCAATAACGCCGGTCGTCCGCTCTGGCAGTATCCGGGACCGAACCAGCAGCTTGATCCGATTGTTCAGCCGGGCGTTCTGACGCCGACCGGAAAGTATATCTTCACCGCAGGCAGGCGCGTCTACGCCATAAGCAGCAGCGGAAGCGGTCCCAATAACGTCTCCACGCTGCAGTGGACCTATCCCTATACCAGCACGCCGCCCGGAAATCCCAACCCGGGCGACCAGCCGCGAGAGGATACGGCGTTTACCGCGCCCGCCTACCGGCAGTCGGTCGCCGGCTTCAACGGCGGCAACGAGGTGGTCTTCATCGCCAATCAGGACGGGCGCGTATTCGCGATTGACGCCAGCCCGAACAACAATCCGGTCGGCGGACCCTCCGTTCTCTGGGAGAGCCGGACATTCGGCGCGACCCGCGCTTCCGCCGTCTATCTCAACAGCCTGACCCCACAGCCGAGTTTCCTGTCAGGAACCGGACCGGCGATCATGCTGCCCCTCGATACGGGCGGGATCATCGGTCTGAGCGTGCGAACCGGCGGGCGTCTCTTCTGGGGGTATATAGATGCCAGCGTGGGCAGCGTGCCGCTGCTGGATGCCGACGGCAACCTGACCACCTTCTCGACCTCCAACGCCTTCCGGGGAGCGGATGCTACCACCGCCAACGGCTGGGTCTATAATGGAGATGAAGGGAACCCGGACACCGGCGAACGCAACGGGCAGATGCGCGCCTATGCCATCGACTCCATCGGGATGATTACCCCGGACGAGCCGGATGTGCAGCCTGCCGGACAGGGCAACGTGGATCTGCGCCTGGTGGAACTGTGGGAGTCGCGGCGGGACAACCCGGCGAACGGTCCCTACGACGGCTTCGGCTCCAACGACCCGATGCTTCAACGCTCGCCCTGGACGGAGTGGAATGCCAACAACACCAAGCCCAACAGTCAGGGCGGATTCATCGTCTACGAATATGGCGACAGCGTCTATGTGGCGGCGTGGGGCGTCTATACCGGTCCTGTTCTGCCGCAGGTGACCTTCCGCCTGACGGGAGCCGGAACCAACCGCCCGCCGGTCACGGTCGGGGCTGTGCGCGACCTTGCCTATGCCGGACCGCCTCTGACCCTGAACGGAAATCCGGCGACCGCCTGGGTGGCGAAGTACGCCTTCCCGCTCGGGCGTGGCAGCGAAGCCGATCCGCAGACACCGGGACGACGTTATACCGTCTTTGCGCAGGCGCAGATCCAGACTCCGGGCGGAGCGACCTTCCCGACCTTCCAGCTTGCAGCGGGACAGGCTTCCGTGGTGCTGGGCAACCCGAACCCGGCTCCCGGACAGGATCCGAACGATCTGCCGACGAATAATCGCCGCAATGTCGCCGTCGCGCATCCGTTCTCCCTGACGACCCGCAGCATTCCTGCCGGTCTTCCCGTCGGAGCCAACTTCCGCAATATCATCGGTTGGACGACCGGAGGCACCGACTATACCGAGGTGCTTGCCAACGGAAACCGCGTGGTCAATATCGCCGCCAACAGCATCTCGGTGACCGGCGAGAAGAATCTGGTTGCGCCGATCGGACTGGTCAATCATGGCGGCAGCAGCGCATACCTGGGCGTAGATAACAACGGCAACCGCGTTCCAGCGCTGTTTATCGCGGATCGCAGCAGCCTCTACAAACTCGGTCAGTCGCTCAACAACGTTCGCGTGGAGCGGCGCGAACTGCGCTGGGGATGGAATCCCGGCGACTCCAACGCCCTGTATGCGGCGACCGGCGGCGTGATGAACCCGCTGCCGTGGGAAGACTTTCCGAATCGCCTTCCCAACGACTCGCTGGACTATCCGAACATTGACCGCACCGCCTCCACTTTCCGAGGCGGCGGCGTGGATATGAGCACGCGCGGCGTTCCGCTGCCCCGACCGACGGTGGACACAACAACGGGCGTCAAGACTCTCAACCCGCTTCCGCTCGATCTGTTCGTGACGGCTCCGCGTTTCCAACCGGCGAACGTCAACCGCATCTACTTCGACATCTCCGGCGGCGCGAATGTCGGGCTTCCGAACGGTCTGATGGGACCGATGGCGGTCACGACCGGCACCGATCCGGTGACGGGCGGGATCCCCGGCATCAGCGGCTTGATCTCGCCGAGCGCCGGGTATGTAGGCAGCTATGTGGTGTTCATAGACAGCAACGGGGACGGCAGATTCGCCGGAAGCGCGCCGCAGGTCGAGGCGCAGCAGGCGCAGGTCAGCCGCGATGAGGTCTATCGGCAACTCGATGTGGGCGTGGCGGTTCCGCCGGATGTTCGTCTGCGCACCGAAGAGGAGACGATAGATATGGGCAGCCTGCCCCATTCGACCGGCTACTCGCCCAACATCCCGTTCACGCCCAGCTTCCTGGGACCGTACAACGGCAACTCGCCTCTGAACGCCTTCCTGTCGCCCTGGGATACGCCGGGACAGACAAGATTCTTCTCGCCGTTCACCGTGAAGAACGAGGGGAATGTCAATCTGGTGAATCTGCGCGTCGCCAAGATGATCGGCGCGCCCGGCTCCAGTATCTCCGATCCGAGCTTCTGGGGAAGCATGACAAGCGATCAGGTGGAGACGCTGACCGGCATCGGGCAGATATGGACGGTTCCGTTTAATCTGATCGGACTTCCTGCGGTTGGAAATCTGGGCATGGTGACCTCGCTCGATCATGGACGCACGGTCGCCAGCGGATCGGATGTCTTTGACATCGAGCTAAACTACAATGCCCGCTTTGGCACGGATAACTTCTGGCCCATGGGGCTTCCTGCCGCGCTGTTTGCCAGCGGCAACCCCTATGTGCTGGCGGGCAATCCGCTGGTCAGCCAGGGGTGGGCGGCAGGAGTGAACCCGCGACCGACCCTGCATAAGGCGCGTCCGGGCGACGCCGCCCCGACGGTTCTGTCTGTTCCTGACGTAGCCTACGGCGATCCCTTGGGCGTTCTCGGAACACTGACAACCGGCGGGAACGGCGTACCGGGGCGCGAAGTGCGGCCCAAGATCGGCATCGCCATTCCGTTCGGCACTCCCGCCGGAACCTATAACACGCCGATCTATCTGTTCGAGGACTTCACGCCAACCGCATGGCGTCAGTGGTTGACCGCCTATCAGCAGTTAACGGGCAACGCGGTCAGCCCGGTGGCGGCGGCGCAGGACGATGATGGATTACTGAATATCGTCGTCAACGGCGGGCGCGCGTCGCCGGTGGAGCCGGTGGTATCCAATCCCTTCAAGCTGAAGGTGACGGTGCGCGAGGCGAGGCTGACCAACGGAACGACTCCCGGCACGTTCCCGATGATTGATGTGCGGGGCAATCTGCCCGCCTTCGGAGCGAACCTGCTCCCGGCAGCGATTCGCGACCGGCGCACCGGGCATATCGCGCTCTTCTGGGCAAGCAATCGCCTGAACAGCAACCGCCCGCCGGAGCCGCTGTGGGGCAGCCCGTGGACCCTGTTCTTCACGCGGCTGAATTCGGTGGCGAACAATAACGGAACGATTCTTGACTGGCGGTTCGAACCGGGCAATTCTCGCTGGTGGATGCCGCTGAATGCCGGAGCGCAGTATCCGGATGCTACCGTCGCCTCCGGATTGACGCCGCAGCTATTCCCGGCGAATCAGACGGAGGTGGTGGGCAATCCCAATACGCCGCTGGTTCCGGGACGGCTCGTGACGCTTCCGGTCAATGCGGCGGCGGAGTACTACGACGTGCGCCATGCGACTCCCGCCCTGGCGCAGGACGACCTGGTTCCGGTCAACAACCTGGATACCTGGCTGTTCTGGCAGGGCGCGGTGACCAAGCGCGAGGGCGGCAGCACGACGATTGATACGCGCACGTTCTATGTGCCGCTGGATCGCAATACGCTGGCTCCCGATACGACGGTCAACAGCGGCGTTCCGTTCTCCTTCCTGAACGACCCGGCGCTGCCCAAGTTTGCGCCGAAGCCGCTCCTGATGACCGACGTGAACGGACGGCGGCGCGCCTACCTGTTCTGGTACGGCGGAGCAAGCGGACGTTCGCGAATCTACTACAATCTCAACGGCGGAGACCTGACGACCGTGACCGACTGGTCGCGAGACATCCCGCTTCCGGCGTCCACGGTCTTCACCTCGATCTCCGACCCGCTGCCGGTTCGGCGCCTGATACCGAACGCGAGCGGACAACTGATTGACGCCATTGACCTGTTCTATACCGGCGTTATGCGCAATCGCCGCGTGCCGGAGGTCTTCCTGACCCGCTACACGCTGAGCGGGAACGGGCGGCTGTTCGTGACGACGCTTCCGGCGGTGCAGAATGAGTTGATGGTGCGCGACGGCTCCTCGAAGGTATGGATGTCGCGTGACATCGGCTGGGTGTTCCGCGATCCGGCGACACGCGACTTCGTGGACACGAACGGCAACCCGCCCTATTCACTGAGTCTGCGGCGCGCCGACGGCTCGGTTATCACGCCGCTGACCCAGGGACGCCCGACTTTCGACAACGCGACCGGGCTGCTCTACTTTAACTCGGCGCTGGGCGGTCGGCTGATCGTGGATCCGCAGTTGGGGACGGTGACCTTCCCGGATGTCGCGCCGCGTAACTCGGACGGTCTCTTTGTGACCTATACGCCGCAGGCGATGCGGGTCAATGTGACGCGCAACGACTCCGGCGCAATTGAGATTCCGTCCAACTGGCTGACGGATGCTGGCTTCTCCGCAAGACCGCACGTTGCAGCCGCAGGCTCCAACTATGGAGCGGTCGCCTTCCTAGATCGTTCGACCAACCCGCGAACGTCCTACATCCTTGGGCTTCCGCAGAACGGCATCGTGCCGATCACGCGCATGTGGACGTTCTATCGCAAGACCGGGACGGGCGTCACCTCCGCGGCGACCATCTACTATAAGACGATGCGTCTGATGGTGCGCCTGCCACGCGGCGTTCTGCGTGACTTCAACCCGCAGACCGGGCAGTACAGTCTGGGCAACAACATCCAGATCGCCGGGAATCGCGGTCCGGTGGAGGTGGACTGGGTGCGCGGACGCCTCTACTTTACGGAGGTGGATGAAGGCAACGATAATATCCGGGTTGTCTTCAACTATGCCCGGGATGCGCAGGGCAACGTCCTCACCGTGCCGGAGACGCGCTATCGCGTCGCCTGGGGCGATGAGATCAGCGTGGCGGTGCAGCCTGGCGACCAGACGACCAACGAGACCGCCATGCCGCTGGACGCGGCGGTGAATGAGGGACAGATCAGCGCCTTCAAAGACCCGCTGACGGATAAGGTCTGGGTCTTCTGGTCCAGCACGCGCGCGGGAACCGTAGACCTCTACTCAACGGTTCTCAGCCCGCAGTTCTATCCTCTGACGGCGGTTCCGTAAGCAGCGGGGTGCGCGAGTCATCGCGCACCCTTTTCCACTTCCGCATTGAAGGACGGTGTAACCCGCCGTCTCTTTTGCGCGTCTAAAGGATGCTTACAGAGCTTTCCGATATTGCACGCTTGACACGCCCTGTTAAAATTGCTACAATCAAGAAATATGTAATGTGTAGAGCCGCAGGACTCGTGTGTCATTTTAACCATCGGGGGTTCACAGGACATGGCTAGTGGTGCGCCGAGAGTAGGTATAGATATCGGCTCGCAGATGATAAAAGTCGCGCAGGTCGCCTCCGGACGGGGCGGCGTTTCGGTCACGGCGCTGGGGATGGCTCCTACGCCTCCCGGAACACTCGAAAACGGCGTGGTGGTGGATCCGCAGCAGCTTGGCGCCGCGCTCAAGCGTCTGCTGAAAGAGGCGGGAGTCACGGTCAAGGACTCGGTCAGTTCCGTCTCCGGGCAGGGCGCGCTGGTGGTGCGCGTCATCGAAGTGCCGAAGATGTCCGATTCGGAACTGGCGGAGACGATGCGGTACGAGGTGGAGCGCCACGTGCCGTTTGCGGCGAATGAGGTGATTATGGACTATCAGCCCATCCTTCGCCCGGACGCGCCGCCCGATGCCCAGAATATGGAGGTTTTGCTGGCAGTCGCGCAGCAAGATATGATTGACCGCCATGTGCAGATGCTTCTGGCGGCAGGACTGAAGCCCAAAGCGATTGATGTGGAGCCGCTGGCTGCCAATCGTTGTCTGGTGGAACTGACCGCGAATCCGTATGGCGAACGGACGGTCGTGATCGTCAATATCGGAGCCAGCAATACCGATATCGGCGTGTTCCGCAACGGCATTCTCTCCTTCCCGCGCGTACTGCCGATGGCGGGAGATATGATGACGCGCAATATCGCGCAGCAGCTTGGGGTGACGCCGGAACAGGCGGAAGAGTTGAAGCGGAAATTCGGGGAGGTGATCCTGGATCAGGTCGGAACGCCGCAGGTTGCGGCTCCGGAGGAGGGTTTTCTGGACTTCTCGCTCCCCACGCCGACGGCCGCTCCCCCGCCTCCGGATCGGATGCCGTTTGACTTCTCCGATCCCTCGGATACCGCTCCGACCGGCATGGAGGAGCCTGCGCCTGCGCCCTCCTTTGAGGCGAATATCACCTCGGAGCCGAGCGCGTCTGCCACAGAGCATGATCCGCAGAAGGTAGCGGTCTTCAATGCCATCGCGCCGGTGCTCAGCGAGCTTCTGACCGAACTTCGCCGTTCGGTGGAGTACTATCGCGGACGTTCGGCAGACGGTCGCATTGATGAAATCTTATTGTGCGGCGGGTCCGCCAATCTGAAAAACCTGGATCAGTTGCTTCAATCCGATCTGGGAATTCCGACGCGCGTCGCCGATCCGTTCCAACTGGCAAGCCTTGCTTCGCGCAACTTCTCGCCGGAGTATGCGCGTGAGATCGGTCCCTCTTTCGTGGTGGCGGTGGGACTTGCCGCCCGTGAGATGGTACAGGCTCCGGCAATGGCTTCCGCTGGTGGCAAGCGCGGAAAGAAGTAAGGAGAGTAACGACTTCCATGTTGAAAATTAACCTCCTACCGCCCTATATCTACGAGCCTGCGAAACGGCGCAACCTGATGATCCTCTGGTCTGTGATCGTGCTGGCGGTGGTCGGCGGGTTCCTGTTCTGGACCTCCGCCCTCAACGCCCAGGCTGCGCAGATCAAAGAGGATACGGAAAAGATACGTCCGGACGCAGATCTGGCGGACAGGCTGCAGAATGAGGCGAACGCGATCAATACCGAGTCGGAGAAGATTCGCGGCAAGCGTGACTTTGTGCAGAACGCGCGAACCCATGTTCAGGATACCTATCCGAAGGCGATCGGCAGCGTTCAGGACTACACCTATAAGGATGTTCTCTACAGCTCGTTCCAACCCCGCGGCGACACCGTTACGATTAGCGCCTGGGCGCCGAGTCTGGCAACGGTGGGTGAATACCTGCGGTGGATGCGGAATAACCCCAATATCAGCAACGTCTCGATTGCCATGAACTCTATTCCGGGCTTTCCAGCCGGAACCACCGGTCAGCAGCAGGGCGGATTCGGAACCCAGCAGCAGGGGACGAGCATTCGCCCGCCGGGAGTGACCGGACATGACTTTACGGTGACCCTGCGTCTGGTAAATCCCCTTCCGCCAGCGCCTTCCTATCCGCCCGGCGCGGGTGGAGGCAATCAGGGCGGCGGCTTCGGCGGACCTGGACCGGGCGGCCTGGGCGGCTATTCCGGAATGACTGGACCATCCGGCTTTTCCGGCGCACCCGGCGGCGGCGGCGCACCGGGCGGCGGCGGCGCACCGGGCGGCGGCGGCGCACCGGGCGGCGGCGGCGCAATGGGCTCCATGGGCGGCGGGCGATGAGAGGAGAGAGTAGATGGGCAAGCTGACGATGCTTCATATCAACATCATTGGTGTGGTGGTGGCGCTGATCGTGGCGGGTGCGCTCTACTTTTTCCTGATCCAGCCCGCAAACAAGCAGATTGAGGATAATCAGGTCGCTTACAACGGCGTCAAAGAGCGAGCCGATAAACTGCCAGCCGCCAAACGCAACAAAGAGAAGGCGGAGAAGGATAAGGCGGACGCCACCGCGCAGTACGCGCAGTTTGAGACGCAGTATATGCCGATAATAGGCTATACGAACGACCGCCTGTCCACCATGCGGCAGGTGTTCTGGCCCAATAATGGTCGCTCCTGGCCCGAGCGTTTTATCCGCACCTACCGGGCGCACATGACTCGTGAGCAGAGAGCGCGGGGCATCGTGTGGGAGAACCCCGGCGTTCTGCGACTGGGTCCCTATGGTCCCGATCCTAACACCATACAGGCCGGAATGTTCCAGGGAGAGGGACTGGGAGAGAACGGGACGATCCACTATCGCTTCCCGATGACCGTGCGGGCACGCAGCGTTCGCTCCCTGATGGAGCATGTTCGCGCATGGCAGAGCGTTCGAGGCATGGGCGTGCCGACGGTGGAAAATTTCCAACTGGCGGGCAACAGTCCGAACCTGATCGCTCAGTATGATGTGACGCTCACCATCATCGTGCGCGATACCATTCCTGCGGCGGAACCGCGTATTGGCGGCCAACAGGGCAGTGGCGGCGGCGGCTTCGGCGGCGGCTTCAGCGGATTTGGCGGCGGTATGACAGGACCGCCTGGCTTCTCCGGCGCTCCAGGAGGCGGCGGCGCTCCAGGAGGCGGCGGCGCGACGGGATCCATGGGCGGTGGTGGCGGTTCTCCGCGTGGAGCCGTAGAATAAGATTGTCAGATTACCCTGAGAGGTATATCACGGTGATAAATATGTTGAAAACAAGAAGGTTTCTGGGAATGCTGGCGGCAGCCGCGCTGTTGGGTTTGGCGATGGCTGGCTGCGGCGGTGGAGAAGACCCCGGCACAAGCGCTGAAAATCCTTCTCCCGGTCCCCGGGCAGGCGGTCGTGAAGAGGATGACCCGGCACAGACGAGTCCGGGCGGCGGTGGAGCCGGGCAGATGTCTACCGCGATGCCTCCAGGCATGATGGGCGGTGGCGGACCGGGCGGCGGGGCGCAGCAGGCTGCGCCCGCGCAGGGAGCGGCTCCGAAAGAGACCGCCCGACCCTCCGCGCGGCGCGCCGATCCATTCGCGCCGTGGTGGGATTCAACGCCTCCTCCCCCGCCTGTTCTGGCGCAGATCCCGATGATCCGCATCGCTACTTACAAAGTGGAGCCTCCGCCGGAGGTGCCGGTCGAGATCATCGAGACGCCGAATCGGCGCGTCGCCGGAATCCTGAGCGGGCAGGGCGTCTATGCGCTGGTCGAAGGACCGGAGGGGCAGACCGTCGTGAAACCCGGCGATATGCTGGGGGATTACCGCGTAGAGTCCATTAATGCGACTTCCATCTCGCTGAAACGCACCGTCGGCAACCGAACCTATCGGCAGACCGTACCGTTGACGGATATCGGCGCGTCCAACGCTCCCCGCTTTGGCACAGGCAACCCGTTTCCGCCCGGCGGCAGATCGGGTCCCGGTTTTGGCGGCGGACTGCCCGGAACCGGCGGCGGTGGCGGCGGAAGAGCGGGAGAGGCAGACAACTAGCGTCAGGCACGCTCGCCTGGCTGCAAGGTTACCGTTGGAACTATGTGAACTGTTGGGAGACTGTTCACCATTCACTGGCAACAGACTACCCATAAGGAGGAGTCTTGAAGATGCTTAAGGCTTTACGACGCTCTGGGAGCGTGGCTCTTGCGATTGTACTGGCGTCCGTCTGCCTGAGCGGCGTTCCGGTTCGCGCGCAGGATGCGCCGGATATCAACCAGAAGAAGGTTACTCTGAATCTGGAAAATGCGGACATTCGCTTTGCGCTCAAACTGCTTTTCCAGTCCGTAGGAGCCAACTATCAGTTGGATCAGGCGGTGCAGGGAACCGTCACGGCGTCTCTGACGGATGTGCCTTTCCGGGTCGCGCTGGAATCGGTCCTGCGTTCGACCTCCTTCCAGTATCCGTTGACCTACCGCGTGGAGGATAACGTCTACTATATCGCCCCGCGCCAGGAGACGGTGACCGACCCCGGAACCACGCCGGAAGAGCCGGGGACAGAAACTCAGCCTCGGTCCCGGATTGTGAAGATCCAGATTAACTACGCGGACGCCATTGATATCGCGCTGGCGCTGGGCGGTAGCTACATCGAGTCCCGCTTCAGCACCGGCGGCAGCCAGGGCGGCGGCGGCTTCG
>CAYSDM010000057.1:0-17406 GCA_964429855.1 uncultured Chthonomonadaceae bacterium | reverse complement strand
GCGGCGGCTTCGGCGGCGGCGGCTTCGGCGGCGGCGGCTTCGGCGGCGGCGGCTTCGGCGGCGGCGGCTTTGGCGGCGGCGGCTTTGGCGGCGGCGGCTTTGGCGGCGGTGGTCTGGGTGGCGGCGGCTTCGGCGGCGGTAACTTCGGCGGCGGCGGCTTCGGCGGCGGCGGCTTCGGACGAGGTAGATAAGCTGCGCTTCCAACATAACTTCAAACCATGCGTCTACGACTTCAGAAGGGCAGGCATGCCGCCTGCCCTCTGAGGGCGTTCCTCAAAGTCTGAAAAAACCATCTGGAAATCCGTTTCACAGGCATAAAGCGAGAAGGATATTCCTTACCCTGTGTCGAAAACAGGCAGACAGGACATGAATGCCTGGTCTTCGTGTACTACACGCTGTGGACTGTGCAGCGCGGCTGGCAGCCCAGCCGGATCGCCTCCTGGATGCGTATGGAGGGCAGTCATACTCAGGTGAGGCTCATATAAGGAGGGCATACGAATGGGCTTTCGTGCTCGTTCCTCCGGCCTGAGGGCCGGAATAGTGGCAGTGATCGTGGGACTGGGGCTAACTATCGGTCTCGCGCCGTCTAGCCGCGCGCAAGAGTCGAAGCCAGACCAGATTATCGTCCGCTCTATTGAACTGGCAGATGCGGACCTGATGCAGGCTATTCGTTTTCTGATGACTCAGACCGGCGTTGAGATCGTGGTGGAGCCGAGTGACAAGCCCTACGGCAAGATCACCCTCAGCCTGACGAATAAGCCGCTCGATCAAGTGTTGAGTCTGATGGCGCGTTCGGCAGGCGCGTCGGTGCGTGTCGAGGGCGGGGTCTATATCATCTCTCCCAAAGGTGTCGCGCCACAGCCTGCGCCGAAAGTAGAGCCTGAGAACAACAATACCCGGACAGTTCATGAACCGATTGTTCGCAAACTGCGAACAGAGCGCATTCGCCTGCAGAATGCACGCCCTTCGGAACTGCTCTCTTTCCTGCAGCCCGAATCGGACGGCATTCTGAACCGGGTGGAGCGCGAACTGCTCTACGCCAACCTGGATCAGATCGGGAAACCCTGGACGGATGTTCAGAAGAGCCGGAATAACCGACCGTCCATTCAGGGCTTGAACGACCCCGAGCGCTCGGTTCCGCCCGTTGTGCCAACAAAGAGCGATTCCGCCAATCAGGAGAATCGCGCTCCGGGAGCAGGCGCGGATGAGCTTCAGTTCGGCTTCGGCGGCGGACGCGGCGGCGGCGGTCTGGGCGGCGGACGCGGCGGCGGCTTCGGCGGCGGCGGTCTGGGCGGCGGACAGGGCGGCGGTCTGGGCGGCGGTCTGGGCGGCGGTCTCGGCGGCGGACAGGGCGGCGGCCTCGGCGGTGGCGGCGGCGGCGGTGGAGCCGGAAGCCTCCTTCCCGATGACATTGAAGCCGTGATCGCCTATGACGTGGATAACACGATCATCGCCCGCGGAACCGATGAGTCCATCCGCGAACTCAAAGAGATCATCCGATTGCTCGACATCGCGCCGCGCCAGTTGATGATTAAATCCGAGTTCATTCAGGTGGATCAGAGCAACCTGCGCCAGTTCGGTATTGACTGGCAGTTGACTCGCGGTAATGTGGTTGCCGGAGCGCCCGGTTTTGCCGCCGGTCAGGTCTTCGTCAACTATGCGACCGGTAACCTGGTGGCGAACCTGCGAACCTCCCTGACGGAAGGTCGCGGACGCCTTGTCAGCGCCCCGATGGTCACGACGCTTAACAACGTGCCGGTCAACATTAACATCGGACGACAGATTCCGGTCTTCATCACCAGCCCGGTGGCGGCAGGCAACGGAACCGTCGTTCTGCAGACCCAGTTGCAGGTCGTGTCGGCGAACTCCGGGATGTTCGTTCTGCCGCGTATCAACGGCGACGACACGATCTCGCTGTTCATCGTGCCTTATGTGATTGACGTGGTTGGACAGGTAACCGGTCCGGAAGGAATCACCGCGCCGATCCTGTCGCAGCAGATCATCGGTCCCATCAGCCGCCGCATCAAAAACGGCGAAACGATGGTGATCGCCGGTCTGGCGACCAAGAACGACTCGTCGAGTTCTTCCAAAGTGCCGTTGTTTGGCGATCTTCCGCTGATCGGTCAGTTGTTCCGTTCGCGCGATGTGCGGGTGAACGACACCGAACTGCTGGTCTTCGTGACGCCCACCATCCTTAAAGAGACGACGGGCGGCGCGACGGGCGGCGGCGGCCCCGCCAATGTCGGTGGTCTGAGCATCACTCCTTAACCGGTAGTCACATCAGCGCCTATCGCTCTCAGAGCCGTTTACAGGGAGCCTCCGGGCGCGAGGCAAACGCGCCCCTACAAGCAGACGCTGTAGGGGCGCGATTTTTTATCAGACGAAAGGATGTCACCACTCGTGTTTCGCTTTCTAACCGGAGGAGAGTCGCACGGTCCCTCGCTCTCGGCAGTCATCGAAGGTCTGCCTGCCGGTCTGCCAATTGACTTCGAGGAGATCAATCGGCAGTTAAAGCGCAGGCAGGGAGGCTATGGGCGCGGAGACAGGCAGAAGATCGAAAGCGATACCGTGGAGATACTCTCCGGCGTGCGCTTTGGTCGCTCCCTCGGCAGCCCGATCACGCTTCTTGTTCGTAATCGCGATTTTGAAAACTGGAAGGATCGGATGTCGGTCACGCCGGTGGAGAGCGAGACGCCGCCGATTGTTGAAGCGCGTCCCGGACATGCCGATTTTGCCGGAATGCTTAAGTATGGCACCAACGACCTGCGCAACATTCTGGAGCGCTCCAGCGCCCGCAATACCGCGACTCTGGTGGCGGTCGGGGCGATCTGCCGGGGGCTGCTTCAGGCATGCGGTATTCGCGTGTTAAGTCACGTGGTCGTACTGGGCGGGATCGAAGCGCAGCTTCCACCCGCGCCGGACTATGAGGCGGTGGAGAAGGCGGCGGAGGCTTCGCCGGTGCGCGTCGCCGATCCGGAGGCGGAGGCGAAGATTATCGCGGCAATAGATGCCGCCGGCGCGCGCGGCGACACGCTCGGAGGGGTTTTCGAGGTGGTTGCCACCGGCTGCCCGCCCGGACTGGGCAGCCATGTCCACTGGGATCGGCGGCTGGACAGCCGTCTGGCGGCGGCGTTGATGGGCATTCAGGCGATCAAGGGAGTCGAGATAGGCATGGGGTTTGGCGTGGCGTTTCGACCCGGCTCGCAGGTGCATGACGAGATTTTCCACGACCCGGCGACCGGCTTTTCGCGCAGCGCCAACAACGCCGGAGGGCTGGAAGGCGGCATGACCAACGGCGAGCCGATTGTTGTTCGCGCCGCCATGAAGCCCCTCTCCACCCTGAAATCTCCCCTGCGTTCGGTTAATATGGAGACAAAACAGGCGGTGACCGCGCATTTTGAACGATCCGATGTCTGCGCGGTTCCTGCCGCCGGAGTGATCGGGGAGGCGATGGTCGGAATCGTGGTGTGCGAGACGGTGCTGGAAAAGTTCGGCGGGGACAGCATGGAGGAGCTTCTGCGTAACCTCCACAGCTACCGGGACGAAATCCATCAGCGCGGTTTCGGTTCTCAGGTCTGAGCCTTCCTTGAGTACCGGACGCTCCAGAACCGAATGCCCGCGTCAGCCGAATCTGGTTCTGATCGGCTTCATGGCGACCGGAAAAAGCACCATCGGACGACTCTGCGCCCGCTCGCTCGGGTTTCGGTTTCGCGACAGCGATACCCTGATCGAGCGTAGAGCCGGTCGTCCAATCCCGGAAATCTTTGCGGAGGAGGGCGAATCCGCCTTCCGCGCCCGCGAGTCCGAGGCGCTGCAGGATCTGGCGAGAGGCTATCATCTGGTGATCGCGACCGGCGGCGGCGCGGTGATGAACGCCGTAAATGTCGCGCGGCTGCGTCGCACCGGCATCGTGATACTGCTCCATGCCGCGCCGGAAGAGATTCTGATGCGGGTCGGCAATCGCCAGAGCCGCCCGCTGCTGGCGGATGCGCCAGACCCCCTGGCGCGAATCGAGTCGCTTCTGCTCCAGCGAGAACCCTACTATCGTGCGGCGGCGCACGCCATCGTCGAGACGACCGGACTGAGCCGCGAGACGGCGGCGGCGCGCGTTCTGGAAGCCTATCATACCGAGGCGGAACGATGGCGGTGGCCCGGCCGCTTGCCACGAAAGGACAGAGAGGACGGCGAAACCGCCTGAAACGCCGGTTCGTAATCACAACGCCAATGAATACACTCACGGTTGATCTGGGAACGCGCAGCTATCCGATTGTGGTGGAGAGCGGTCTGCTGGCGCGGGCGACGCAGTGGATCGGAAGACCATCCCGCGTCGCGCTGCTTTCCCATCCGCGACTGGCTGCCCTGTATGCCGCTCCGCTGCTGGAAGGGCTGGCGCGAGAGGGAATCGCCTGCTCTCTGATAACTATTCCTGCCGGGGAGCGTTTTAAGAACCTGACGACAGTGGCGCGTCTATACGATTCGCTGCTGGATTCCGGACTGGACCGCAGGAGCCTGCTGATTACGCTTGGCGGCGGCGTCCTGGGCGATGTGGGCGGGTTTACGGCAGCGACCTATCTGCGAGGCATTCCTTTTATTCAGGTTCCGACGACTCTGCTGGCGCAGGTAGATGCGAGCGTGGGGGGCAAGACGGGGGTGGATCTGGCGCGCGGAAAGAATCTGGTGGGCGCGTTCCATCAGCCGCGCGCGGTTCTGATAGACCCGGATACCCTCCGAACCCTCTCCGCCCGAGAACTGCGCTCAGGATTGGCGGAGGTTATCAAGTATGGTATAATCTGCGACAGGGAGTTCTTTGTCTGTATAAAAGAGGCATCGAAACGGCTTCTGCGCCGTGACCCGAATGCTCTCTCCCATGCGATTATGCGCTCCTGCGCTCTGAAAGCGGAGGTGGTCGGGCAGGATGAGACCGAGCAGGGACTACGCGCCATTCTGAATTTCGGTCATACAGTCGGTCATGCGCTGGAGTCGCTGACCGGGTATCGCCGGTACAAGCACGGGGAGGCGATCTCCATCGGTATGGTCTCCGCCGGTCTGATCGGGGAAGAGATGGGGATAACGCCAGAAGAGGTGACCGGCGCAATGATAGACGCGCTGCATGCGGCGCATCTGCCGACCGGATTTCCCGCCGATATCTCCACCGACGCTGTTTTGCAGGCGATGCTGCGCGACAAGAAGACGGTGGGAGGCAGGCTGACCTTTGTGCTGGCTTCGGAGATCGGCAGAGTATCCGTGGTGAAGGATGTTCCTGCGCAGGCGGTCGAAGCCGCGCTTCTGCGTCATCGGCGCAGGGATGGTGTCTGAGTCGTGAAAAAGGCTGCTGGAAAGAGTCCACATCAAAGCGGCGTCGGCACGGACTCTGCGACTGTCGGCGCAGACGCGCCCCGAAGCGAGACGCCGTCCGCGCTGGAGGTTGTCGGCTGGGGACTGGCGACCGGCTGGCTTCTTCTTCCCATGATTCAGTATATCGGCACGGTTCAGCGAACGCAGATGCAACTGGAAGGCGTCGCTTCCCTGCCTGAACTGGCTTCTCTTGATCTGCTGCCCTTCTATCTGTTGCTGCTGGCGCTGACCACTCTGTTTGTCGTTGTACGCCTGCGGATAAAGAGGGTGAAAACATTTGATAAGCCGCCTGATTAAACACCGCTATGAAGTGCTGGAGCGCCTGGGGGAAGGGACGTTCTTCCAGGTATTCAAGACTCGCGACCGGACGACGGGAAGGATCGTGGTGGTAAAAGCGCTTCAACCCCTCTTCGCCCGCGACGCCGACTTCTGCTCCGCGCTGCGAACCGCCTCCTCCGTTACCGGACTGAATCACCCCAATATTGCCGCCCTGTACGAGGTGCTGGAGGATGACGACGCGCCGTTGATGGTCGCCGAATTTGTGCGCGGCATGAACCTGAAGGAGCGCATCCGCCGACTGGCTCCCTTTACGCTGGCGGTGGCGGTGGACTTTGCCATCGCGATTGCGGAGGCGCTGCAGGTGGCGCATAACGCCGGGGTGGTGCATGGAGACCTGCGCCCTCAAAATGTGGTCATCAGCCCGGAAGGCGCGGTCAAGGTGACCGATTTCGGGATGGCGTCGGCGCTGGCAGCCTCCCGGCAGGCTTCCGTCACCAACCAGACGCGCGCGATCTACTATCAGGCTCCGGAGGTGGCGGAGGGGCGCCCTGCCTCCATTCCTTCCGATCTCTATGCGCTGGGCGCGATGCTCTATGAGATGTTAACCGGATCGGTTCCCTTTACGGGAGAGACTCTGTCTGCGGTGGCGTCGAAACATCAAAACGAACCGGCTCCCTCGCCGCGTCATCTGAATCCTGGCGTCCCTCGCTCGGTAGAGGGAATCGTCCTGAAAGCGCTCCAGAAACGTCCCGAACAGCGTTATCGTTCCGCCGCCGACCTCCTCAACGATCTCAAATCGGTGCGCGATGCCCTGCGTTTCGGCAAGTCTCTCTCCTGGACACCGGCGGAAAATGAGCCGGTCACCATCGCGCCGACGCCTTTTCCGGCGGCGGTGGTCGAATCTCCCGTCGCTGCGCCTCCTCCGGCGAAGGAGAAGGAGAGCGCTGCCGTTCGCCGCGCCTTGACGCCAGAACCGGAACCGGAAGCTCCGGTAGAGGGAGCCGCGCGTATGTCCGCCACTCGCGCCTCTGATGACCGAATCTCGCCCTTTCTGAAGATCGCGCTGGGCACGGTGATTGTCATTATTCTTGGCACGGTGCTTGTCGGTATCAGTTTCTGGATGGCGACCTTCAAACCGCCTGAACAGCAGAAGTTTCCCAATCTGGTTGGCATGAAGATCGAAGAGGCGCGAGCTGCCGCCGAGAAGGCGAACGTGCGCCTGATGGAACATGAAGAGTTCAACGAGGAGAAAGATCCGGGGGTCATCTACCGCGCTGACTGGGAGCCGGGGCGTCCCATTCGTCCGGGACGCAGCGTCAATGTCTGGATCAGCAAGGGATCGCGCATGGTCTGGGTTCCCAGGGTGCTGCAGATTCCCGGACAGGAGGCGGAGACGAAACTGAAGGAGGCAGGGCTTACGCTGGGCGCGGTGGATCGCCGCTATGATGAAAAAGTTCCCTACGACTATGTTATCGTTCAGAACCCCCGCGCAGGCAAGCGCGTTCGGCGCGGAGAGCCTGTCAATCTGGTCGTCAGCGACGGGGTAAAGCCCCAGGATGATCTTCCGCCCGGTCAGACGCCGGATGATAATCAGACCAGCGGCGGCGGTGGAAATGGCGGCGCCACTCCGCCGGATCCCGACGATACGCAGCCTCGCAACTACAATCTGAACGTGCGCGTTAAGGGAACCGGGCAGGGATCGCGACAGGTTCGCATCGAACTGGAGGATGCATTAGGGAAGCGCACACTGATAGATGAACGGCATGACGAGGGAGACCTGATCTCGCAAAAGGTGGAGGTCTACGGAGCCAGAGTGATCGTCCGCGTCTATTATGATGATAATCCGACCCCGGTGCTGGAAGAGACGAAGATTATTCCCAGAGGGCGTCCATGAGTATCAAGCTGGCTCCTTCGCTGTTGTCCGCCGATTTTGGCGCCTTTGCCGCCGCCGCCCGTCTGTGCGAGGAGGCAGGCGCGGAGTATCTGCATTTTGACATCATGGACGGGCTGTATGTGCCGAACCTCACCTTTGGCGCGCCGCTGGTCGAGGCGCTGCGTCCTCACTCGCGCGCCGTCTTCGATGTCCATCTGATGATTGTTCAGCCGGAACGCTATATTGAGACCTTTGCGGCGGCGGGAGCCGATATTATCACGATCCATGCAGAGGCGACCACCCACCTTCAGCGCGCGCTGGCGCAGATTCGCGAGGCGGGCGCAAAAGCGGGACTCGCGCTCAATCCCGCCACTCCGCTGGATGCGCTGGATTATGTTCTGGACGATATAGACCTTCTGCTGGTGATGACGGTCAATCCCGGATTCGGAGGTCAGAAGTTTATTCCGGCGACCCTGACGAAAATCGCGGCGGCGCGGGAACTTCTGCGCGCTGCGGGGCGTCCCATCGAACTGGAGGCGGATGGGGGCATCGGTCCGCAGAATGCGGCGCTGGTCGTCGCAGCGGGCGCAAACGTGCTGGTAGCTGGCTCCAGTCTCTTCTCTCATCCGGACGGACCGGCGGCAGGGATTCGCGCGCTATATCACGCTGTCTCTCATGAAACGGACATTCCGGCTTCCATGGAACGGACGCTATGACAGAAAGCCAGACGCCACGACGGATAGCCCGTTTTCCGCTGTCGCCGCGCCAGCGCCGCCTGCGTATCTACTCCTTCGTGATTATCGGTTTTATTGCCGCAATGATTATCTTTGCGATGATGCATCCCTTCTTCCGTCCGTCACATCCCCCGGTACTGACGGAGGCAGTACGCCGCGCGCTGGTCGTCAAAACCCTGTTCATCATGGGCTACTGGACAATCTGCTTTCTGCTGCTCTTCTCGCTGCTGATAATCGCCTGGCTCTATACGCGGGAGATTATGCGGCAGTTGATGGTTGAACGCGCAAGGATATGGCGGGAGATAGCGGATCGCTCGAATGAGCGCATGGCGGAGCGTCAACGAGAGAAGACGCGCAGCAACGGAAAGGGAAAGTCGCCGACCAACGGGAGCGCAGACAGTCCGGGCAGCGGATGATCGGCGGCATGGCGGATGATATATCTCGATTGGAGGTCGGCTCCGGCAAACGGGAAGGCAGATGACGGAGGCAAGAGCGGAAGACATCAGATGGATGCGCCGCGCGCTGCGTCTGGCTGAACGCGGCTTTACTCCGCCCAATCCGATGGTCGGCTGTGTGCTGGTCAAAGACGGGGCGGTTGTAGGTGAAGGGTTTCATCCCTGCGCGGGCGCGCCTCATGCGGAGGTCTTTGCGCTGCAGGCGGCGGGCGAGCAGGCGCGCGGCGCGACCGCCTATGTCTCTCTGGAACCCTGCTGCCACTACGGGCGCACGCCGCCCTGCGTTAACGCTCTGATCGAAGCGCGGGTGGCGCGGGTGGTGGCTGCCGTTGCCGATCCCAATCCGCAGGTGTCCGGGCGCGGTCTTGCGTTGCTGCGCGAAGCGGGAATCCCGGCGCAGGTCGGCGTTCTTGCGGAGGAGGCGCGTCATCTGAACGCCGCCTTTTTCCACTTTCAAAAGACCCGAAGACCCTACATCACCCTGAAAGCGGCGATGACGCTGGACGGCAAGATCGCCACGCGCACCGGAGACTCTCAGTGGATCACCGGGGAGGCGGCGCGGCGCTATGTCCATCGGCTGCGGGCGCAGAGCGGAGCGGTGTTGTGCGGCATAGGCACGGCGCTGGCGGACGATCCGATGCTGACGGCGCGTCTGAAGCCGGAAGCCCCGCGTCAACCGCTTCGCATTGTTCTGGATCCCTCCCTGCGTCTCCCCCCGACAGCAAAGCTGGTCACGACGGCGCGTCAGATCCCGACCCTGCTGGTTACCACCAGGAAGGCTGACCCGGAAAAAGTCGAAAACCTGTATAAATACGGAGTGGATATTCTCTACACGGATACCGATACAAATGGAGAGTTATTGTTAGAGTCCCTACTGGCAGAACTGGGGCGACGCGAAATCATCAGCATTCTGGTCGAGGGCGGCGGTAACACGCACGCCGCGCTTCTGGCAGGCAGATACGCGCACCGGCTGTTATGGTTCATAGCCCCGAAGCTGATTGGCGGACGAAATGCGCCCACTCCGATGGAAGGAGAGGGCATGGAATGGATGGCGGATGCAATGGCGTTGAAGCCTTTCCATGTGCGTCGGTTCGGCTCCGATATTATGCTGGAAACTTTTCCGATCTAATAGAGCCTATCTTTCGGGCAGTCTGTGAGTGAATCTATGCGCCGAATTGCGTTTTCTGCATTGACCATTGTGGCGGTACTGGTGTTAATGGGCTATGCCTCCGGCTTCTTTACGGGAGAGGTTCGTAAGGAGGATGCCTGCCTGCTCTGCCGCGCTACGCGCTATTCCGGAGAACACTACGGCTTCTCCTATGAGCGTATTGAAGATAATGTATTGACCGACTGGTATCGTCAGAATATTGACCCCCATCACGGTGATGCCCAGCATCCGCACCAGTGGGAGCAGAGCGGCTGTACGGTGGTCGTAGATCGCGGTCTGGGCGCGACCGGTTATAGCTGCATTCGCGTCGCTCCGGTTTTTCTGCTGCGTCCTGAGATTCAGATGGAGGTGCTGAAGAATGTCGGCGACAAGCAGACTCAGATCGCGCTGCTTCGTTCTCTCACCTCGCCGGACTATCGGCTCAACGCGCGCCGGGTGCGCGTTCTGATCGAATGGTACTATATCTATCGAACCGATCTCCCCTGGGATCGCTGGTGGCAGAGCCATGCCGCTGAGTTCGGTATTCAAGTCTCCAGTTCGCGTAAGTCCACGATTAACCTGTAAAAATTGCGAGCAGCCTCCGATAATCCAATAAGGATGTCGGAGGTCTCGCTATGTTTATAAAGACTGCTATTCCTGATAACTATCTCCTGGAGTCGCTGGTGGGTTGCGGACCGCATACGACGGTTTGGCGCGCCCGCGAGGCGACCACCAATCGCCCCTATGCGATAAAAACGTTCCGACCGGCTGTCTGGATGCGGAAGACGGAGGCGGAGGCGCTCTGCCAGCAGATCGTAGATAACCTTACCCCGATGGTCTGCCTGCGCCATCCCAATCTTGTCTCGGTCTATGAAGTGGGAAGAGCGGAGCAGAGCGTCTATCTTGTGCGCGATCTGCCCTCCGGAGACTCCCTGCGTCAGCGTCTGGAACGACACGATACGCTCTCTCTCTATGAAGCCGGGCAGATGGCTTCGCAGGTCTCCGAGGCGTTGGAAGCGCTCAACGGAACCGGATATGTTCATGGCGCGCTGACGCCGGATAACCTCTTCTGCGGCACGGATGGTCGCTGGCGCGTGACCGATGCCGGATTTATGCAGACGGCAAGCGCCTTTCCGCTCTACGGCACGCGCTGTCGGTTCCTCTCAGCATCTCCTTCCGGTGATCTGACCGCGCTGGCGGCGCTGGTCTTCCGGTCCCTCGCGGGCTACTGGCCCCTGAATCGCGATGGAACGATCTCTCGCGCCTACCACCTGCCCGCGCCGGTTCGCAATGCGCTGCATCGCGCGCTGACAGGAGGCTGGAACGGTTTCCGAAGCGCATCGGATTTTGCGCAGGCGATCACGCTGGAGCGGCGTCCCTCGCTCTTCCGCTATGCCTGGCGACCGGCAGCGGCGACGGGTCTGATCGGGGCGCTGGTCACCCTGGGCGGAACCGCGATGTCGGAGAAGGGCGTTCGCCCAGAGACATCGGCGCGTAAGGTGTCCGTGAGCAGCGCGCTTCATGCGGAAGACCTGGGATCAGGAAAACCGGCGATCATGAACCTGTCGCAGGAGGACTGGCAGGTGCTTCGGTTGTCGGTTCGCCGACAGGGAGTTGCCCTCCTGACGAATGCCACCGTCGCGGAGATCTTCGGCTTGACGGAGGCGCAGTATCACGATATACGCGAGTGTCTGGACGATCAGCGCGCACGGGTTGAGTGGCTGGTGGATGCGATGGACGGCGGGGCGAAAGTAGATACCGGCGCAACGATGCAGAAGCTGCGCGAGGATACCGGCAAGCATATACTTGCCATTTTGACCCCGGAACAGCGCTCTCTGTGGCAGTCATTAGTCCAGACACCCCTTGCCTCGGAAGAGACGATTCTGTAACTATCAGGAGGTTCGCCGTCGGGATGCGCTGCATATTCCGACGGCGAAACTCTCTCTGTTTCTATAACCCTGGAACCTATCACCCTACACCCCTACGGAGGTATCTCATGACGATCCCATCCGGTGAACTTATCGCTGAGTTTCCGATGGCTGTGCGCGGATACTCGCGGCTCGCGGTGGACGATTTTGTACGTCAGATGGGCCAACGGCTTCAGCTTCTGGAGGAGCGTCTGAATGAGCAGACGGATCGCGCCGAGAGATTGACGAAAGAGTTGGACACGCTGAAGAAGCAGCATACGCAGGAACTGGAGGCGCTGACTGTCCGCCTGACTTCCGAGAGAAAGGCACTCGATGAACAGCTAGAAGCTGTCAGCCAGGATCTCGCGATGTATATCGAAAAGGAGGCAGCCATCTCCGGTGGAATCATCGCGGTAGAGCAGCGTCGCGTCGCCGTGGAGCGAGAACTGGAGATCGAGCGCACCAACACGCAACTGAAGGTGGAGCAGATCCTTGCCGATGCACAGAGTGAAGCCGACGAAATAGTCAATGAGGCGAAGCACACTTCGGAAGAGCTGCTGACGCTGGCGGAAGCCGCCTGCGCGCTTCAGGAGGAGCGTCTGCGAAACCTGTGTCGGGAGTATGACGAGACCGCTGCGCGGATCCGCCGGACTCTGGAGGCGCATCTGAGCCTGCTGCCCAATCCGGGAGAGATACTCTCCAGCCTTTCGATTGGCAGCGTGGCGGCGGTGACCGCTTCCAACACCAGCGAGATGGCGGTCACGACAGTGAGTGAGACCGAGCAGACTCTCGCTGCCTGATGGATGCATGAAACGCCCTCTCCCTGAACAGGAGAGGGCGTTTCGATGCCATGAGAGGTTCACGGCGTATCCAGTCGCGCGGTCGCCAAAGGCGGCAGGGTGAGTGCAAGCAGGCTGTTGTCAGTGGAAATCGCTGTCGCCGCGCCTGCTCGAAACGCTTCCGGCGCGTGAATCGCCTCCTCTGCAGTCGTCTCATCCAACACGCGCAGAGTCATCTTCGGCGGCAGTCCCGAAACGGTCAGTGTCTGCGTCTGCATCGTCAGGTTGGCGAGCAGCAGACGCAGGCGCTCCTCCTGTCTCAGCGCCATACCGATCACGGTCAGCGGATCGGACGAACCGACCGCGACAACCGAACCTCCCGTAAACTCCGAGACATCCGCCATCACATGATAGAGCGGAAAAACCTCACTGTCGCGCATGACTCCGCCCTCCCCGACCGTCTCAAAGAAGGTGATGGATGATGTCTCGCTCTCCGACAGATATTTGAGACTCCCCAGAGTCCAGACCGCCCCGAAGAGAGTCGGCTGCCGGTAGTCGGCGGGAGGAGGCGACCAGGGCAGCGGCACGGCGGAGTAAGGGTTATGACGCGGCAGCAGGGTGACCGGGCTGACAATCACCGGGCGTCTCGCCGCAATGCGACGCGCGCTTCGGATGACCGCGCCCTGCGCCTCCAGCGTTTCGAGCAGAGAGGCGTCATCAAAGGCATGAACCTGCGGATTGATGGCAAACGTCAGGGCATCCATATCAGACGGCGGCGTGAAGCGGTTGGCGAAAAGAAAATCGCTGTTGCTCCCGGCGGCAAAAACGGCGCGAGCGGAGAATCTCCCCAGTGAGGCGCGAGCGGCGCGAAGGAGTCGAGCATGGTCGGGCGCTTCGCGCATTCGCTCTCGCTCCGGCAGAACCAGCCAGCGAATGATCTCCGGGCGCATCTCCTCCAGCGCGGTTCGCAGTGCCTCTAGCGCCGATTCCGGCTCTGCGGGAAGAAGGAGCGCCATCTCCAGCGGTGCGCCGATCGCCAATCCCTGTGCGATACCGATGCGCAGCGTTTCGCGCCAGCGCGAGTCCGACAGGCGCAGTTCGACGCGCAGATGCGCCGGGGAGAGACGCCGCAGTCGGTCTATCTGTTGGGAAGAGAGCGCGGTTTCATTTGCGGCAAGTCCCAGTCCGATGGCGGGAAGCGGATGCAAGTCGGCGCCCTGAGAGAGTTCCAGCCGGGGAGCCGATCGGGACATCGAAACGGCGGCGGGCGTGTCCGGAAGATTCTCCAGGTTCAGCGTGATCTTCTGTTGAATGCGCGTTCCTGCCGGAATGGTGACCGGATAGGGCAGGCGCAGCGGCGTGCAGAAGGTTTTGAAGGAGGCGTCCGTCCAGTTGCGCTGATCCTCCATTTCGAAAATATCCCCCTCCATCTCCAGACGCGCCCGTAGTCCATTCTCCATCTCCATCGTCAGAGCGCGCATCTCGCAGAACGGCTCGACCGGCTGATCGGGCACAATAAACTCCGGCAGCGGCGCGGCGGAGCGGGTTCCGTCCACATGCTCTACCTGACAGGGGATTCCAGCGCAGGAGGCGGGATGCAAGATGCAGAATCCGATGCGGTTGCGCGCAAAGCCGGTACGCGCCTCACCGTCCATCGTGAAGGTGATGACGCCCTGCGGACTGCCTGTGATCTCACCGCGCCACACGAAGTGGATATCCCCCTGACGGTGCTCCGACTGATAGAGGAGGTAAAACGAGTCCGGACGGATCGTCTGCTCGATCATCTGCCGGACGCCGGGAACGGTTCCCCAGTGCTGATCGCGCACCGCCGCATAGAGCCGCAGGAGCAGCATCTGGCTGCCCTGACGAATACAGCGCAGGTCGCCATCCTCGAAGAACAGGGTCAGCGGACCGGCGCGAAGGGGAATGGGCTGCGGAAGAGGTTCCGAACGACCATAATAGAGACGATGGCGGGATTCCATGTTCGGCGCTCCAGAATAAGATCGGTATCTACTTCGCCTTCACGGTATCGGGAACCTGCTCAATGGAGTGGATTTACAATCCGTCATTTGGGGGATGTCACCGGCGGGCAGTCCGAATACAATAGAGGAGAAAGAGTGAAAGCGGGAGTTTTCGATGAGTCTGGCGCAGGACGGTCAGCGCATACAGTGTGATGGCGAGAATTGTCCGGAGACCGCGCTCTTGCCGGTGGGCTTGCGTCCGGTGCTGTCGCAGAGTCACGAGCAGGAGATCAAGCAGGTGGACGGCTGGCTGTTCGTGTTAAGCCAGGATGTCTGGCATCACTACTGCCATCGCTGCACGCAGGCGTACCTGGGGACTCTCGCCAACCCTCCGGAACTGCCGGACTCCTCCGGCAGTCCGCATAAAGGTCGTATCTCCCCGGATGAACAAGCGTCGGAAGGGGCGCCGGAGAGAGGCGCGCTTCCGTCGGGGGAACGAAAATGAAACATCCCCGGACACGAGAATCCTACGAAGGACACCTCTTTCTGGCAGGTGAACTGGTTCCTCCCGGCGTCTACCGTCAGATCGGCAGTGACCGACAGGTCGTGCTGGACACGGAAGACTATCTGCCCGCCAGCCTCGACGGGCGTATCGCCTGCTATGAGCCGATAGAGCATACCTGGTGTGTTGTACAGGAGCAGAGAAAGAAAAAGAAGAAACCCTCAGCCCCTCCATCCTGATGCGCTCCATGATGCGCGCAACATAAGGAGACGATCATGTCAACGAAGACTGAGCCGACCACCGCGGTTGCACGCCGCGGTGAAGGGGCAATGGCTCCCTGGAGTCCCTGGCACGAACTGACTGAGATGCGCCGCCAGATGGACGAATTCTTCTCCAGAATGTTCGGATTTACGCCGCTCTCGCGCATGATTCCGGGTCCCGAGATGCGGCTGGAACCTCCCGTAGATATCTTCGAGACCGACGAAATGGTGATGGTCTATGCCGCCTGTCCCGGCTATGCGCCGGAAGCCATTCGCGTCGAGGCGACCGAAGATAGCGTGACGATTGAAGGCGAGCGCAAACCGCTCCGCCCGGAGAAGGCGACGATGCGCCGCGAGGGCTGGCTTGCCTCCTCCGAAAACTTCTCCCTTACCTTCTCCCTGCCCGCCGAAATTGATCCGGACAGAGTCAGGGCGATCTTCGAAAACGGCATTCTTCGATTGGAGATGCCGAAGGTTCATCCGATTCATCCCCGCAGCGTGAAGGTGAATATCGCTTCCGGCTAAGCGCCGGACGAGCCTTTACGCAAGAAGGGATGTCCGGAGCGCGTCCTCTGTTTCGATTGTGATGGGAAGCGGCTGAGGTTGCGCGCCTGAAACGCCCGAATGATGCGACTCAGGCGCGCTCTTCTATCCGGTTGCGCCTTTCCCGCTTCCTGCCATCCGAACAGCCATTCGGATAGGAAGGGGACCATGTTTCGCAAGATACTTGCCTGTTCCGACGGCTCCGAAAATGCGATTCAGGCGGCTCGCGTCGCCGCCTTTATCGCGCGCGAGTTTCACGCCTGTACGCTGCTCCTGATCGTCTTTAATCCCTCCACCGTGATCTATGCCAACGGCGACGCGCCCATCACCCCGATAGACTCCGCGCTGCTCAACCGCTATATCGAAGAGATACAGAACGGTATCGCGGAGCGCACCGGAGAGGTGTTCCGGGCGGCGGGCGTGGACTATGAGACCCGCCGGGAGGCGGGGCATCCGGTGGATGTGATTGTGGACGTGGCGGAGCGTGAGAAGGTAGACCTGATCGTTCTGGGCAGCCGGGGCCTGAGCGGCTGGAAATCGTTCTTGCTGGGCAGCGTGTCCGATGGCGTGCTTCATCATGCGCACTGCCCGGTTCTCATTGTACGTTGAGGTGATCCATGTATACCCTGACCACAGATGGATTAAAAATGCTGGCTTCTCGACCGGAAGGGTTCTGTATCTCTCTCTTTCTTCCTCTCCATCGGGGCGGACCCGATGCGTTGAATAATCCCGTGCGCCTTAAAAGCCTGTTTCGACAGGCGCTGAAGCAGGTTCGTGAGGAAGAACTCTCTGCTCAGGAGGCGCAGGAGTGGTTTGCGGAGGCGGAACGGCAACTGGATCACAGTCTCTTCTGGGAACGCCCGGAAGAGGGACTGGCGGTCTTTCTGGCGGCGGACATGGTGCGCTGCTGCGGTCTGCCGATGGCTCCTGCGGAGGGGTGTTTCGTCGCGAAGCGTTTTGCTCTGCTGCCGCTTCTGGAGATGTTCAACCTCAACCAGCCGTTCTACATTCTGGCTCTCAGCCAGAACGATGTGCGTCTTTTCAAGGCGAATCGCTTCAGCGAACAGGAGCTATCGCTGGAGAATACCCCCCTCAGTCTGGCGGAGGCGATGGCGTATGACGCCCCGGAGCGACAGCTTCATTATCGTACAGGCGGCGCGGCGGGCGGCGGAGCGCGAATCTACGGAAATATGCCGGATCGGGTGGATACCCATGAGAACCTGCTGCACTTCTTTCAGCAGGTCAATCGCGGGGTCCATCACTTTCTGCGGGAGGAGCGTGCGCCGCTGGTGCTTGCCGGAACCGAATACCTCTTCTCGGTCTATCGGGAGGCGAACACCTATCCCTATCTGGAGGCGGAGGGCGTTCACGGCAACCCGGACAGAGCAACCGCGAGAATGCTTCGCGAGAGCGCATGGCGCGTCGTGCTGCCGCGCTTTCAGGCAGCGCGGACGCAGGCGCTGGCGGACTACCGACAACGGAACCACCGGGGAGAATCGTCCCATTTCCTTCAAGAGGTGATTCCCGCCGCCCGGTATGGACGGATCGCAAGCCTGTTTGTCGCGCCTCGACATCCCCTGTATGGACGCTTCGAGGAGGAGACAGGCAAAA
>CAYSDM010000056.1:34066-36828 GCA_964429855.1 uncultured Chthonomonadaceae bacterium | reverse complement strand
CCTATATTGACCGGAATAACCCGATAGACCCGCAGGCGTCGCTCTTCGCCGGTTTTTCTCCTCGCTCCGGTCAGCTTGACCTTCAGGAGTTTGCGCGCACGATACGCAGCGCGAATCAGGACGTACTTTTCAGCACGGCGTTCGACCTGAATAAAACGATTGACGAGGCGCTTTTAGGCGAGGCAAACGACTCGATCCTGCGCTACGGTCTGGAGAACAGCCCCACCAGCATCACCGGCTACCACAAAGACCGCACGGCGGCATTCACCGCCACCGCATGGATCAAAAAGGGATTGGAGGGCTGGCTGGAGGAGGCGCTGATGAATCGCGGCGGGCGAATCCTCGTGCATACCAAGGTGATCGTGATAGACTTCAGCACCGATAGCCCGACCGTCATCAGCGGCTCGCACAACCTTTCGAAGAATGCCTCCGAAAACAACGACGAGAACTTCCTTATCATTCGCGGAAACACCGATGTGGCGGACTGCTACGGCTGCGAGGTGATGCGTCTCTACGATCACTACCGCTTCCGATACGCCGTTTCTAAAGCCGACAGTCCCACGCCGCCCGCGCTGGACACGACGGACGGCTGGACGGCGCGCTATTTCGGGAACGACCCTCTGGCAACGCTGGATCGGATCTGCTTCTCTGGATAGTCCGCTCCCTACGGGCGCGGTCTGCCGCGTTCGTCATACCGGTTGAAGTCGAAAATATACCGCCACCAGTTGTTCAGACGTCCGTCGGCGTTGACGCCGGGAGCCTTCGGCAGCCGCGTAAACCACCAGCGCATGTAGTTGCGGTGGTAGTCAGGACCGCCCCAGGTCTCCCGGTTCACCGGTCTGGTTCGGCCGGTTAATCGCGGATAGCTCAGCCAGTCGTCCGCGCTGCTGTTGACGAAACGCGGGTTGGCGTAGTCGTAGTCACTCTGGCCGTTGGGCGGATAGTGGCAGGTTCCGACCGCCGCCACGCCGTTGGACTGGTGGGCGTTGGCGGCAAACCGCGCCCAGTTGGAGACCAGTTTGTCCACCTCCCAGCCGCCGTAGATGCGCGCCATCGTGCTCTCGGTTCGGTGGCAGAGATTATGTATCATCTCCGCCCCCCCTCGCTCATAGTTGAATCCCATGATCGCAAAGGCGCGTTTGGATGGCACTTTGTCATACACCGCGCCGTTGATGTAGAACGCGCCGGGTCCCGCCATCGCCGACTCGTTGTAGCCGAAGTAGGGTCCGCCGAAGAACCAGACCTCGTCAATCTCTCCGCTGTCTATACGGGGAAGAACGCCGAAATCCTGAAAGGTCTTCGGGTAGTCCGCCGTGTCCGGGTCGTGCCATCCTTTGCCGGTACGAAAACACTGCATGTACTGCTCCGGCGTGTAGGTAAAGCCGTCTATCTTGGTATGGAAGGTGTCTATATCGCGCCATTCGACGATTTTATACTGCAGAAAGCCTCCGCTCGACTCCTTGACATCCTCGATATAGCCCTCTGCCAGCTTGCGCGGGTCGTTCCAGCCGCAGACCTGATGCAGACGACGCCCGCCTTCCTGCGGGATGATGGGATCGAAGTTCAATGCGAGAACCTTCACCTCCAGCGGCTTTTCGGAGGCGCGGGGCGGTTTCGGATCGCTGTTGAGCCGCAGATCATCCAGATAGAAGGAGGTTGGACCGTTTGCCATACTGCTGAATCCGATCCAGGTGAGGGTACGAAAACCGGCATGGGCGAAGGGCAGGTTCGGAAACCGGCGCGGCGGCTGACCGGGCAGCGTGACGATAAGATTCCACTTTCCGTCGGCATCTTTGCCCACGCCCGACTCCATCGAAAACTGCACCCACGGCCCGACCGGAAAATCGAGGAGAGGCTGCCCGTTGACCAGCAGCTTCCCCTGACTCACCCACAGGCTTGGTCCGGGCTTATAGGGATCCGAGAGCCAGTCCCGCCACTCCACATACATATTCGTCCCTGCCTCCACGCGCATGGCGAACCGAAATCGCGTGACTCCCTCCTTATGCGCGGGAAAGAAGGCGACGTGCGGGTTGAAGGTAAACTGCAGCCCGGCGACATCGGTCACCTTCAGGCTGCGCCTGCCGGAAGCCGCCGTCTCCTCCGTTACGGCAATCGAATCGCCTTTGCCCTCGGTGTAGTTCTGCGCCTCCGGGCAGGGCGCGCCGACCGGCTCCCTCTCAAAGTCCAGATCGAAGGTCAACGGAGGCGGCAGCGGAGGATCGGGGGCAAACTGTACGGGCGGATACTTCACGCGGAGCGCCCTCTGCACCCATGCCGGATCGCCATAGACCCCGGCGCGCATATAGTCGAACGGCTTGAATCCGACTTTCGCCGCCGGAGAGCCGGGCTTGAGGCGAAAGTCCCCCTTCTCCGGCGCGACAAAGAGCGGGTCCGCCACCAGTGAACCGGCGTCCTTGCCCAGCCTCTGCCACTCCGCAAGGCTCATCCCCTCGAAGGCGACCGGAGCGCGGGAGGCGTCAAAGTAGAGATTGCGCTCCAGTCGCACATTCGCATCGCGCCAGGAGCCGCTGAACAGCCTGCCTCCCTTCCAGTAGACCAGATTGTTGGCGAAAGTAAAGGAGAGGTGCGGCTCTACCCGCGACCGCTGAAGCTGACCGTCCATGCTGTAGGCGAAGATGTTGTTGCGAACCAGGTTCTCTTTCCCGTAGTGCTGATGATATCCGCCCGTTTTGACGTTGTAGACCAGGTTGTTCTCCAGCGCGATCCCGGTGCTGCCCTCATCGTTATAGAGTCCCCAGCCG
>CAYSDM010000056.1:0-34056 GCA_964429855.1 uncultured Chthonomonadaceae bacterium | reverse complement strand
CCGCCTCGTCCGTACAGATCATACGAGTAGACATCGTGGATACGGTTGCTGCTGACGACCGTGCCCTCGGAGGGACCGAGCGTATAGACTCCGCCCATATCGCTCAGAACGCCCCAGCCGAGATGGTGAATATGGTTAAAGGTGATGGTGTTGCGCTTCGCCTGACTCTCGCCATAGCCCCACCGCCAACCGACAGAGATGCCGGTATAGAAGAGATCGCCGATATCGTTATGGGTGACTCGATTGTCTCCGCTGTGCCCGATCCAGACTCCCACCGCCCCCATATGGATCCGACCGGCGGAGCGAATGATATTGTTGTCCACGACGATCCGGGCGGTTCGGTCACGGGGCGCGGGGTTCTCGTTATTCCAGCCCTCCCCGATTCGCGCGCCGCCCGCGCCCAGATCAAACAGATAGCTGCGCTCCAGACGGCAGTCCGTACATCCTTTCCGAAACCAGACGCCGTAGATGCCGATGTGCGCGATCTCGCAGTTTTGCAGTCGTATCTGCCGGGCATAGTCCGCCATAACGACCGCAGGAATACTGTGCGCGGCCTGCGCATCGGAGTTGCCCTGCGGCGGCAGGAGATACTGACCGTGTCGGAAGGTCAGCCCGCGCAGCGTGATATGCTCCACCGGTTTCTCCGCCGTTCCGGTAAAGAGAATGAACTGCTCGGTGACCGGCGCATAGACAGCCGCCTTTCGCATATCCTCGCCCGGCAGCGGCTTATAGAGCAGCGTACCGTCGCGATCCAGAAACCACTCTCCCGGCGCATCCAGCGCGCCGCGATAGTTCTCCAGATGATATCGCTGGCGGGGAGCCCACTGCATGAAGTTCCATGCCGCGCCTCCGGTCGTGATAACCGTGTTTGCCTGCGGGTCTACCGCCGCCAGCCGCAGGCGCGAGATTTCCCAGGAGTGATAGGCGACCAGCGTCACCTCCGAGAGGCGGTCACGGGGAATGGAGGCAAGCGGCTGAATGTCTTCAGCGCGAGCGCGAAAGGCGCGTCCCGCCAGATTGGTCACCTGTCCGGTCAGCGGGTCCACGCCTGCGCTGACTTTTCCTTCCGTGTAGAAGTAGAACTGATTGGGCGTTCGCGCTCGCACCGCTCGCCGCCCGTTTACCCATAACTGCTCAAAACGCCAGCCGACCGGCACACGCGCCGTCCAGAGACCGCCCGTTCCCGGTCGAAATCCGGTGATCCGGCGACCGCCGGTGAACAGCGGCTTTGCGCCGGGAGCCGCCTCATAGACGACCGGAGCCTGCGCCGTGCCGCTGTCCTGCGGCGTAAAGACGACCGGCTCTTTCAGAAAATAGGTTCCGTCGGCAATCGTCACGCGTGTCGAAGCCGAGAGCGCGCCGAGCGTTCGCAGGCGGCGAAGCGCATCCCGCGCCCCCGGCAGCGAGGCGAGAGGTCCATCGGTTTTCCGGGCATTGGGTCGCGCCAGCGTTCCGGACCAGGCGTCGTTTCCATTCGGCGCGATATAGAGCCTCTGCGCTCGCGATTCGCCGCACAGAACGATCAGTCCGAGAAGAATCGGAACTATGAAAAACATCCCTGTGAGAGTGCGCTGCATGATGATAATCCTCTGGTTCGGTTTGCGGTCTGATCTGCGGTCTGATCTGTTGACAACAGCCTTTTCGCGCCGCTACACTGAATCGTCTCAATCACCACGAAAGGATAATTTCGATGGCAGATAAGGTTCTACTTGTGGGCGGCTGCCCGGCTCCCTATCACCGTCTGGAGCCTGCGGAACCGCCGATCCGCTCCGCTCTGGAGGAGATCGGGCTGGAAGTCACCACCTCCGGCATGTATCACCCGGACGGCGGAGACGACTATACCGGCGACTACAGCGCCATCAATGCGGGCAACCTGAAGCAGTATGCCGCGCTTACGCTCTACACCACCGGCGCGCAGGCGCAGGGAGCCGATGTGCTCTCGATTGTGGACTATGTGCGCAACGGCGGCGCGTTGATCGGCATCCATAACGCCGCCGACTCCTTCACCGCCACCCCAGAGTATGTCGCCCTGATCGGCGGAAAGTTTCGCACCCACCCGCCGCAACTGGACATCACCACCGAGTTTGTGGATACCGCGCACCCGATCACGCAGGGAATGGAGACGTTCACCATTCTGGATGAACTCTACCTCTTCGCCGACTACGATCCGGCGCGAGTACACCTTCTGGCGCAGACGAAGAGCTTTGATGACAACGGACCGGTTCCGGTCTGCTGGATTCGCGAGGAGGGAGCCGGTCGCGTCTTCTATGTCTCGCTCGGCCACAACCCCTCGACGCTGGAAGATGCGCGCTGGCGCGCCCTGTTCCAACGCGGCGTTCTCTGGGCGCTGAAACGACTCTGATCCTGCACGTGACAGGACAATCACACCCGTTCATGTTGAGCGGCGGTCAGAATCAGGCGATACCCGGCTGCTTTTGCCGGGTATACCCCCACCTTGACGGCATCCCTTTTCGCGGATACACTGAATCCACATAAATCTACACAATGCAAGGGAGCCGAAGATGAAGCCGCCTGAACCGCCGCAGATCGCACAGGAACAACTGAATCAATACGTACAGAGTCTGGGATCGCCGCAATGGGAGGTACGCCATGAAGCGGCGAACCGGCTGCGCGCATACGGCGATTTCGCGCTGGACGCGCTGATCGCGGGTATGTCGCATCCCAACTGGCGCGTGCGACACGGCTGCGCGGATCTCATGGATCATCTCGCCGATCAACGCTGTACGCAACCGCTGGTTCGTCTGCTGAACGACCCGGTGGAGAGCGTCCGCCGCCTTGCCCTGCATGCGCTCGGATGCCAGCGATGTAAAGCGTGTCCGCTGGATGCCGACGTTGTATCGCACCTCATCGAGCGGATTCAGCGCGACAGCAGCATCCGCGTGCGGCGCGTCGCCGTGCATATGCTCGGCTGCCAGCCTGCAGATGCCCGCGCCCGGAAGCTGCTCGAATCTCTGCTCCAGAACGAGACGGATACAAAACTGCTCGCGCGCGCCCGATGGTCCCTCACCCGGCACGCATCCTGATCCTGCCTCCGCCTACTTAACCAGAAGACCGGGCGCGAGCATCCAGACCAGCACGCCGCGCCCCGGCTGGATCAGGTCCGTATCTATGCGGATCAACCCTCCCTTTTTCAGATCGAGCGCGGGAGAGGCGATCAACTGCCCGGCGATCATTCCCAGATCGGGCTGATGCCCGACCACCATCATCTGCTGCGCGTCCGGGTTCTGCTCTGCAATCTTCTGCAGATCGCCAAGCCGGAATCCCGGCGCGATTCGCTCGTCTTCATAGAGGCGATCTGTCAGCCCCAGCGTATCCGCCACAATCTTTGCGGTCTCGGCGCAGCGCCGCAGCGGACTGGTCAACACCAGATCCGGCTTCAGACCGATACGCAGGAATGCCTTCGCCTCTTCGCGCATCTTCTCGATGCCTTCGGGGGTCAGCCGACGCTTTTCATCCGGGCGATCCAGGCTGCGCTCCTCCGCAATCCCGTGACGCAGTAACAACAGCCGCATGGCATACCTCCTGACGTTCTATCTCCAGATTTGACGCTCTCCGAAAAAACCCTGCAAACCGATAGGGAGTTGCGTGTTCAAGCGCGAAAGATTCGATATGCGGCAATCGTTCTACAAATGGTCAAAAGACGGTTTATGCGCCGCCTGACTAAAAAATATAAACGAAGAAGGAGATCATCATAGCCATGAGCGCACTGAAGTTTCCGGAAGGATTCCTGTGGGGATCGGCGACCGCCTCCTACCAGATCGAGGGCGGATTCGATGCGGACGGGCGCGGCGAGAGCATCTGGGATCGCTTCTCCAAAACGCCTGGAAAGACCATCGCCGGAGACACCGGGGATGTCGCCTGCGACCACTTCCATCGCTACCGGGAGGATGTCGCGCTGATGAAGGAGCTTGGCTTTCAGACCTACCGCTTCTCCATCGCGTGGCCCCGCCTCTTCCCGACCGGCTCCGGCTCGCTGAATACGAAGGGGCTGGACTTCTACAGCCGTCTGGTGGATGAACTGCTCGCCGCCGGGATCGTTCCTGTTCCCACGCTCTACCACTGGGACCTGCCGCAGACGCTGGAGGATGCAGGGGGCTGGCCCAATCTGGAGACCGCCTATCGGTTCGCGGACTATGCGGAGGCGGTCTTTCGGGGACTGGGCGACCGCGTCAAGCGATTCATCACCCTCAACGAACCCTGGTGCAGCGCGTTTCTGGGCTATGGAAACGGCCACCATGCGCCCGGACGCGCCGATGAAGCGGCCCACCTTCAGGCAGGACATACTCTGATCGTCGCGCATGGACTTGCGGTTCAGCGATGCCGCGCCATCCTGCCCGATGCCGAGGTCGGCATCACCGACAACTTCTCTATCGTCCACCCGGTGACCGAGACCGAGGCGGACCGCGCCGCCGCGCGCCGATGGGACGCCTACATGAACCGCTGGTTTATGGACCCGATCTATCGCGGCGACTATCCGGAGGAGTTGAAAGCCGCCTTCGGCGCGAATATGCCCGTCTTCACCGAGGAGCAGCGCGCGATCGTCATGTCGCCGATAGACTTCATCGGGGTCAACTACTACTCCCGCACCGTGATGGCGGATAACCCGGAGGGCGGCGCGCTGCGTATCAAAGGCGGAGAGATCAAGGACGCCGAGTTTACGGAGATGGGCTGGGAGATTTTCCCGCGCGGTCTGTACGAAACGCTGGTGATGCTCAGCGAGACCTACAACTATCCGACGCTCTACGTGACGGAGAACGGCGCGGCGTTCGATGATAAGCCGGGACCGGATGGCGAGGTGGACGACGAGCCGCGCCGCCGCTACCTGCGCGACCACTTCCGCGCGGCGCATGAAGCCCTTCAGGCGGGCGTCCGGTTGAAGGGCTACTACGTCTGGTCGCTGATGGATAACTTTGAGTGGGCATTCGGCTACACGAAGCGGTTCGGCATCGTCTATGTGGACTACCCGACGCAGAAGCGCACTCCCAAGAAGAGCGCGCGCTGGTTCTCGGAAGTCATTAAAGCCAACGCCGTCGGCGAGGAGTAGTCCGACCGGGAAGGGGGAAAAGATGAGAGAAGGACGCTGGATCATCGGTCTGATGGCGCTGGCGTGGCTTGCCGTCTATCCATGCTCCGCGCAGGAGAGCCGCCTGAAGTACCGATGGGTCTATATAGCGCAGAACCTTCAGGTGCAGGAGAATGTCCCGGTCGTGCAGAGCTTGATGCGGCGGGCGAAGGCGGCAGGCTACAACGGTGTCATGCTCGCCGACTATAAGTTCAACATCCTGAATCGCGTGCCGGACGCCTACTTCGCCAACCTGGAGTCGGTGAAACGCACCGCGAAGGAGCTTGGGCTGGCGATCTATCCGGCAGTCTTTCCCATCGGCTACTCCAACGGTCTGCTGGCGCACAACCCGAATCTGGCAGAGGGCATCCCGGTCAGAGACGCGCTGTTCGTGGTGAAAGGGCAGGAGGCGCAGCTTGTGCCGGACCCGTCGGCGCGCCTGCAGGGAGGCGATTTTGAGACGGCGCAGGGGAATCGCTTCGCCGGCTGGGAGTTTCAGGACGATATCGGCAAAAGCACCTTCGCCGACAACGCGGTAAAGCGTCAGGGAGAGCGGTCTCTGCGGATGGAGGGAATCGGCGCGGCAAATCCGCAGCACGGCAACTGCCGGGTCATGCAGCGCGTCCAGGCGCCGCCGTTTCGTCAGATTCATCTCTCCGTCTGGATTAAGACCGACCAGTTCGAGACCCCCGGCAATGTCCGCGCCGCCATCCTGACACCGGATGGACGCTCGCTCTGCTTCAACAACTGGCAGATTCAACGCACGCAAGACTGGACGCAGTATCATGCGGTGTTCAATACGCTGGAAAATCGCGAGGCGCTGATCTATCTGGGCGTCTGGGGCGGCAAAGGCGGAAGGCTCTGGTGGGACGATGTCAAGCTGGAGGAGGTCGGCTTGCTCAACCTCCTCCGGCGCGACGGCTGTCCTCTAACGGTGAAGGGAGAGGACGGAACGCTCTATCAGGAAGGGCGCGACTTTGCGCCGGTGAAAGATGAGCAGATGGGAGTGGTTCCCTGGCCCGGCGAGTATACGGTCTACCATGAGCCGCCCCCGATTCGCATTCCCGCCGGATCGCGGCTGCGCGAGGGGCAGCGATTACGGGTCAGCTTCTACCACACCGTCACCATCTACGACGGACAGGCGGTCTCCTGCCTGAGCGAGCCGGAGATATACGCGATTCTGAAAGATCAGTTGGAGCGTGTCCATAAGGCTGTGCAGCCGCCCGGCTACTTTATGAGCCATGACGAGATGCGGATTGCCAACTGGTGCGAGGCGTGCCGGAAGCGCAGTCTGACGCCGGGGCAGCTTCTGGCGGACAATGCCCGCCGGTGTGTGGAGATGATTCGCGCTCTCGATCCGAAAGCGGAGATTTTTGTCTGGTCCGATATGTTCGACCCATTCCATAACGCGGTGAACAAATACTACCTGGTGAACGGCGACCTGGCGAAGTCCTGGGAGGGTCTCCCGAAAGAGACCATTATCGTCAACTGGTACTTCGACCGGCGAAAGGAGAATATGCCCTGGTTCGCGCAGCGCGGATATCGGCAGATCCTTGCAGGCTACTATGACGGCGCGCCGGATACGATTCGCGTCTGGCTGAACGATGGCAAGAACGTCTCCGGCATCGTAGGGGTGATGTATACGACCTGGCAGAACCGTTATGATGACCTGGAGGCATTTGCGAAGGCGGCGTGGGGATCGCCGCCCCGGTAGCCGATGACGCAAGCGGGACGCGCCTTTGACAGCGCGTCCCGCTTTTTTGTTGCCCGCAATCTGCAGGCAGCCTACTCGCCCGTCACATTCACCTTGACCGGCTTGGGCTTGACCGCCTCCGCCTTCGGCAGGTGAAGCTCCAGCATCCCGTTGCGATAGTTCGCCTGCACCTTATTCGGGTCAATTTCGCAGGGCAGCGAATAGGAGAACTGGAAATTCCCCTGTCCTGCCGACCACCAGCTTCGATAGAGCTGCGCGGCGTTCTCATTGGCGTAGAACGGTTTCCGCTCGCCGTGAATGCTCAGACGGTCTGCGGTCGCCTCGATCTTCAGATCATCAGGCGTGAATCCCGGAACGGCGAAGACAAAGACAAACTCATCCGACGTCTCATAGATGTCCGGCGCAAAGGTGAACTCGGTGTTGATAGCGCGTCCCGGAACGCCAGGGATCAGGCGGGATGCCGGAGAGTAGCCGAAGAGGCGTCCTATCAGCTCATCCATCTGTCTGCGGGTGCTCTCCATCTCCGCCCAGGGATCCCAGCGCGTGAGATTCTCCGCAGGACGCGGCGCAATCTCGCTGCCGCTATTGGCGCGTCGTGTCATTGTCGAACCTCCTTTGTAAGATCATCTCTTAATGACATTAGCAGTAACTTGATTTAGTGTGATGCACTAAAGTTTCACATCTTTTAATACGCTTCTCGGTTTTCAAGCGGTTCCCGGTGAGGAAAAAAAAAGGACCTTTCCTGCATTTAGAAAGGTCCCGCTCTTGCCGTCTTTGAATCGAGTGGGTCGGATGGCGCTACTTGCCGCGTCCCCCCGGTTTGTAGGAGCCGTGGCCGAAGCCGCCCGCGCCTCCCCCCCAGCCCGCCGCTGAAGCCGGGGCGCGCCCCGCAGTAAGGTTCAAAAACGTTTCCGCACGCGACAGAAAGGGCCGCTGTGGAGTGCCTGCGCCCCTTTCTCACATCGGAGGTTATCTTTTCTGCGCGCGCGATGCGTCAGGCGGAAGCCTCTGCGGATAATCGCCGCCTGCACTCCTCCAGTATCTCCACCGTCTTCGAGGCGCCGCAGCGCGTAACGCCGACAGCGCGCACCTCCAGCAGCCCGTCCAGCGTTCGCACGCCTCCCGCCGCCTTCACCTGCACATGTGGCGGAGAGTGCTTGCGCATCAGCTTCAGATCATCCAGCGTCGCCCCTCCCGTTCCGTAACCGGTCGAGGTCTTGACGAAGTCCGCTCCCACCTCCGCGCAGATTTCGCACAGCCGTATCTTATGCTCGTCCTGCAGATAGCAGTTCTCAAAGATCACCTTCACAATGCCGCCGCGCGCATGGGTGACCGCGACGACCGCGCGAATGTCTTCACGGACATATACCCAGTCCCCGCTCAACACCTTGCCGATATTGACCACCATATCGAGTTCGATACCGCCGTCCGAAAGCGCCTGCTCCGCTTCCGCCACCTTCATCGCAATCGTATGCCCGCCATGCGGAAAGCCGATGGTGGTGGAGGGGAGCACTTTGCTCCCCTGGAGTATCTCAGCGCAGCGGCGCAGGGCATACGGCTTGATGCAGACGCTGGCGATCTGGTACTCTCTGGCTATCCAACACCCCTCCTCCAGTTCCGCATCCGTCATTATCGGATTGAGCAGGGAGTGATCTATCATCCCGGCGATCTCTTCATATGTATAGTCCATGAATGAACCTCCGTGCGAGTTATATCTCTATTGTACACCTGACGCAGGCAAAAGGGCGCGGCATGCGCGCCCTTCTTCTCTACCAAAAACAAGACCCGGCAACTATCCGAACGGGTTCTGAGTCACCACCGCGGTCTCATCTACGCCATGCGCCTGCGCTTCCGCCGTCTCCTCCTGGAACGGCTGTTTGAAATAGGCGCGCGCGGTATTGGCATCAATCAGGCAAACCGACACCAGTTCCCAGCCCCTCTCTCCTTCCGCATTCAGCTTGGAGTCCGCAATAGAGAGATCGCGAATCATAATCGAATGATAACGCCATTTGTGCATGGACCTGCCTCCTTATGGCACAGGACAGAGCCAACCCTTTCAGGCGGCGGGATGATAGGAACGACACCGAACTATCTTTCAAAGCGCCGTTTGTACTCCTCAAAACTCAATCGCAAATAGGCATAGGCAACCCGCACCGCGTCCACCGTCGTCTGCTCTTCGGTCAAAATGCGCGGCTTTCGGCGCACATATTCGGTTCGCGCCGCCGCCGTCCCGACCAGACGATCGCGCCAGAGGATCGCGCCGTCCTCACACCGCAGCAGGATCGCCTCCGCCTCCGCTTCCGCTCTCCGTTCCAGACCTTCATGCGCCTGCCCCATCGCCATGACGGAGACAACGTTCTGAGTCAGGTCCAGCGTGGTGACCCGGCTGACGAATAGATAGTCTGCGCGAAGATGCTGCGCCACCCGGGCGATCTGCTCCCTGTCCGGCTTGCCCTCGCTCCACAGATCTTTCGGCTGGAGTTTCAAGGTTCGCATGGCGGCGCGAACCTCGCCGACCTCCATCATCTCCGCCACCGGAGTTAGCTCCGGTTGTAAGAAAACATCCGCCTGCCGGGTCAGCGAGGGAAGCGAAACCCGGACGACATCCGTCTCTCCCACCGTCACCCTCTGCACGCTGTCCGGTGTGGCTGCCGGAAGAATGGCGATGCGGGCGTGATGCATAAACGGCGATTGTTTCCCGGTCTCCAGTGTGTGAGAAAGCTGACGGGCTATCTGCTGACAGCTTTCGCGCACCAGTTGCGAATCGTCCTTACCGTAACCTTTCCCGATCAGTTTCCGCGTGACCCGCCCGCGCCCCACCGCGAAAAACGGACCGCGCATCGGTCCCTCCGTCGGAGACAGATAGGCGATAACCTGAAACCAGACCTCGCGCTCCAGACCCGTGCGCAGCCCGAAGCGATCTATGGCGATCACCAGCGCGGCATCCGCCTGCGCGCTGCGCGCATATGTCGCCATACTCTCCTCGGATGGCTTCGGGCTGCTGCGGACGCTCCTCTCTTCGGGCTCCTGCCAGAGGGGAGGCGCGGAGTCTGCCACCGGCGGCGCGACCATCGTCAATCCTGACAGACCGGACAGTTTCGCGGAGACCGTTTCGGAGACCTCTCTGCGCGCCTCTTCGCGCAATCGTACCAGTGTCTCCCGCAAGCGCTGCTGCTCCAGCCACTGCTCCAGCCGCTTTCGGGCAGGGGTCGGAGGGCGCGACGGCAGCGGCACATCGGGAGCGGTCGTCAGAGCGACCGGAGCCACCACAATCCGCCGGATATAGCGCAGCGGAATAGACGGATTCGGCTCATCCTGAGCGTGCGCGGCGAGCGGCTGCGCCATCCCGACCATCAGCGCGACAACCGTAAACCATCCCGCGAACCCGTCTCTCCTGCGTTCTGAATTCGTTTTCTTCCCTGGTCTGGTTTTAACGCCCGGTATCTGCACAGCTATTGACAACTCTTGAGACATGCCTGTATACTTTAGCCGTTCTGTAGCCGCTGTCGGGACTCCTCTGCATTACGCCTATCATTTTTCATCTTCACAGAACAACGCCGTTCAAAGAGCATCTCACCCCGAGGGACACTGAGCATGGAGCAGGATACCAGGGACTTTCTAACCGTCGAACAGGCCGCACAGTATCTGCAGGTAAGCCAGTCGAGCATCCGCTCATATATCCGTCAGGGAATCCTCAAGGCTTTTCGCATCGCCGGAAAGCGGAAGGTGCTGATACCGCGCACGGAACTGCTGGCGCTGTTGGAGCCTGCGCGCGCCGACAGCGATGGTCTGGAAGAGGGGCCTGAGAACGCGGGAGAAAGCGGAGAGTAGGGTGCTCAATGAGCTTAAGGAGTTATGGCGTTTTCGCGGTCTGTTGTGGCAGTTGGTTCGGCGTGACCTGAAAGTTCGGTACAAAAACTCCCGCCTGGGCTTCCTCTGGTCTATCGCTCCTCCGCTGATGCAGGTTGCCTGCATCACCTTCGCATTCCGCTACGCTACCGATTTCGCCGCTAAATTCAACAACTACTCCGCGTTCGTGCTGGTGGCGATGATCCCCTGGACCTACTTCCAGACCGCCATTCTCGACTCCAGCCAGTCCATTCTGCTGATGTACGGGGTCATCAAGAAGGTCTATCTGCCGCGTGAGATTATCCCGCTCTCCAACGCCATCAGCAACTTCATCCACTTTCTGCTATCCTGGCTGGTCTTCTTTATTTTCTTATGGGGCTATCTGCGCGCCCCCATCCTGCCGACCGTGATCTGGTTCCCCTATCTGGTGATTGTGCAGTTTATGCTGGTTACCGGATTGAGCCTGCTGGTCTCCGCGCTGAACGTCTTCTACGAAGATGTCAAGTATATCATCTCTATTCTTCTGGGGCTGTTCCTTTTCCTTCTGCCGATCATGTACATTGTCGAGCAGGTGATCTACACCAGCAGTCTGGGAAGCTGGGCAGGAGGCTGGGGAGCCAGAATCTATATGCTCAACCCGCTGACCGCGCTGATTAACGGTTTTCGGAAGACTCTGCTGGAACCGCCGCATCCGGATGTCATCAAGGGAGGCGAGTATCTGCCGCTGGATCCCGCCAGCCTCCTATTGAGCGGAATCATCTCGTTCTCTCTTCTGGTCTTCGGCTACTGGTACTTCAACAAACGCAAATGGCAGTTCGTCGAGCGTCCCTGATCGGGAATGACCGCGACGCCAACGATTCTTTTTTATGACCGCACTCCCCGAAGCCCCGCCCGGCGGCTGGGCTATTGAGATAGAAGAGCTGCGTAAAACCTTCGTGCTTCAGCATCGGCAGGCTGGAACCCTGAAACGCGCCATCCTGAACTTCTTTCGCCGTTACCCCCGTGAAACCCGCGAAGTCCTCAAAGGCATCACGCTGCATATTCCGCATGGCGAGACCATCGCGCTGATCGGGCGCAACGGCTCCGGCAAGTCCACGCTCCTGTCGCTCATCGCCCGCGTCTACAAACCGACCTCCGGGCGGGTCTGCGTCAATGGCTCCGTCGCCCCGCTGCTGGAACTGGGAGCGGGCTTTCACCCCGACCTTACCGGCATCGAGAACATCGAACTCTACGGCGCGATCCTGGGGCTGACACGCCAGACGCTGCAGGAGCGGTTCGATTCTATTGTCTCCTTCGCCTTCGACCGTCCCGACCTGATGGAGAAGATAGATACGCCGCTGCGAAACTATTCCGAAGGCATGAAGATGCGGCTGGGGTTTTCGGTGGCGATCCACACCGATCCCGAAATACTGATCGTGGATGAGGTTCTGGCGGTCGGCGACGAGGCTTTTCAGCACAAATGCTACCGCAAGATCGAGGAGTTTCAGCGGGAGGGCAAGACCATCGTCTTCGTTTCGCACGATATGCACGTCGTCCGGCAGGTCGCCACGCGGGTCGTCTGGCTCCACAATGGCTCTATTCGCATGGACGGGAGCGTGGAAGAGGTGGTCCGCGCCTATGTAGATACAGCCGATATCGAGGCGGAGGAGTAGGGCAGAGTATGAACGAGCAGAAGACAGAGAACGCTCGGACCGGCAGCCGCGCCACCCTGACCGTTGTCATCCCGGTCTTGAATGTCGAGGCGATCATCGCCCGCTGCCTGGACGCGCTGACCTGGGCGGATGAGGTGATTGTGGTGGATATGTTCTCTACCGACCGCACCGAGGAGATATGCCGACGCTACCCCAACGTCGTCTTCCACCAGAATAAAGACTACATCTACGCCAATGTCAACTACGGCATTGACCGGGCGAAGGGCGACTGGATCATGCGGCTGGACAGCGACGAGGTGGTCTCGCCGGAACTGGCAAAGGAGATACAGGAGGAGGTGCTGGCGAAGCCCGACACGCCCTACTCCGGCTTCTGGGTTCCGAACCGGGTCTACTTCTTCGGAAAGTGGATTCGCTACGGAGTCGCCTACGATACGCGATTCGGGAAAGACCGCATCGGCTACGGTCACCGAAAGATTCTGTTTCGACGCGGAACCGCCCGCTACGCATGCCAGCGCGAGCATGAAGACCTGACCACGCAGGGCGAATACGGCGTTCTGCGCGGCCACTACGAACACTACTCCCATCCGACCGTCAGCGGATGGATCGCCAAGATGAACTACTACACCGACCGGGATGTAGAGCGGCTGGATGTTCTCGCGCCCGACTTTCGAGTCCCTCGCGCCAACCGCACGCTGGTCGCTCTCGTGAAGGTCTTCTTTGACCTCTACGTTCGGCGAAAAGGCTATCGCGACGGTCTGCACGGCTTCATTGTCTGCGCGCTCAACACCCTCTATCTGCTGGTGGAGCGCTGCAAAATATGGGAGAAGCGCTATCGCCTCACCCACCCCGATGAGATCGTCCAGTATTAGCCCGCCCCAACGCCTGTCGCTCGCTGCCGTTACAGCTTCAGGCGCCCGAACAGACGGCAGGCATTTTCGGTGGTGCGCGACGCAATCTCCTCCAACGCGACTGCGCGCAAAGAGGCAAGCCGCTCCGCCACCAGCCGTGTAAAAGCAGGCTCATTGCGTTTTCCGCGATGCGGCACAGGAGCCAGATAGGGCGCATCGGTCTCCACCAGCAGACGATCCATCGGCGCGGATGCGGCAATCTCGCACAGCGCCCCGGAGTTCTTAAAGGTCAGGACGCCGCCGATCCCCAGGCACAACCCCATCTCCAGTGAGCGATTTGCCTCCTCCGGCAATCCTGCCCAGCAGTGCATTACGCCCCCGACCGTCTGCACGTCCTCCTGCTCCAGCATATCCAGCGTATCCCGGTAGGCTTCCCGGCAGTGAATAATGACCGGCAGGTTCAGCTCTCGCGCCAGCGCAAGTTGCTTACGAAAAGCGGCAAACTGCGCCGCGACCGGAGAGAAGTTGTAGTGGTAGTCGAGACCGATCTCCCCGATGGCGACCACCTTCGGGTGCGCCGCCAGTTCGCGCAGTCGCGCCTCCGCCGCCATCGAATAGTCTTTTGAATCGTGAGGATGGACGGCAACCGCCGCAAAGACCGGCGGAAACCTCTTTGCAAGCCCTACCGCCTCTTCGCTGGAGGGTATATCGTATCCGACCACAATCATCTGCGTCACGTCCGCCTGCAGCGCGCGCGCAATCGCCTCCGGTATCTCGTCGGTAAACCGGGGGCTGTTCAGGTGGCAGTGTGTGTCAATCAGCATCCATTTCGCTCCTGCCAACAGCATACCCGATTCGGCGTCCACGCTTTTCCCGCCGAATAAAATGAAAACCCGGCTCATCGCGGAGCCGGGTCGCAGGAAGGGAGGAATGAACGGTTCTGGTTAGCTGACTCGCAACAGATAGTCCATGTGAAGCCCGTCGTTATTGACGAGTTTCACCAGATACTCTCCGGTTCCGAGCGGCGTCCAGTCGCAAGCCGCCGTAAAAAGCGCGCTGTTGTCGTGCGCCACCAACTGCCCGAACCGGTCATAGACATACAGGTCGAGGTCGCCTTCTCCCGCTGCATAGATTCTCGCCGGCTCTCCCTCTTCAAACCAGACGGTATGCAGCGCAAGCCCTTTCGGGGTCATGCGACCGTAGCGCTCATCGCGCTTCTGGAGCCGCCGGGAGGAGGCGGGCGTTCCCGCCTCCCCGACATGCTCCACATCTACATCAGTCGGCATTACGCTCATCTCATCCACAGTCATCATCCCTGCTTCCTTTACACTTTTCACTTACATAAACATAGACGCATAAGCGCCCCGGATATTACCAGAATTTTTCAACAAAAATCGGAGAGCGGCTTTTGACCGCTCTCCGATGGCTGCGATAAGAGATATGAACGCGCTAACCGCGAGAGGGTTCTGGCATACTCTCTCTTGCGCGGCGGGAGAGTTCCGCCAGATGGGAGTCGTTCTCCATGACCTGCCGCAGATGGCGCATACGATCCGGTCCGGCGGTACGCACCATCGGCTCCCCATAGACGCGATCTATCCAGAACCGCGCCGCGCCGCTGATATAGTCTCGAAGCTCCTGCAGACGCTCTTCGGGATAGGTCTGGCACAGGTTGATGGTGAACATCCGGCGGCGCGCACCGCCTCCGAACGCCGAGTGCTTGGTGTTGTGGTTAAAGCAGACCAGATCGCCGGGCTGCGTCTCCAGCGCCACCGCCGGAACGTCCCTCCCGTGCACTCCCCATAGCTCCTGGCAGCGACCGATCTGCGAATGGAGACCGTCCGCATAGAGATCGCCGATCCGATGACTGCCGGGAATGACGCGCAGGCAGCCGGTATCGCGTGTCAGAGGGTCGAGATAGAAAGCGATTTTGATATGGCGCGTGACGGGATGCCAGCCGTCGGAGTGCCAGTTGGTGTCTCCGGCGTAGTAGTTGCCGTCACTGCCCATGTAGTTGAACTCCTCCCCGAGAAGGCTGGTCGCGATGGCGAGGATTCGCGGATCGTCAATCAGGCTGCTCAGGCACTCGCTCTGATCAATAAACGGCACGATACAGGAGCGCCGAACGCCGTCATGTTCCCTGCCGTAATGACCGCCGCCCCTCTCTGCCCAGACCGCTTCAAACTCGTCGGTGATCGCCTCTATCCGGTCGGACAACAGACCGGGAAAAGCCAGAAAGCCGAACGTCTCAAAAAATTGGACCTGTTGTTCCGTGAGCTTCATCGAACTCCTCGCCAAAGAGAATGGGGATCGGAGAACTGCCTGACGGAAGGCTCCTCCGGCATCCCGCTTAACAACGCAATTCGCGCAGAAGGCGGACATTCCCTTCGTTATTGCGCCGATGCGCGCAGACACATCCCGTAAAAAAGAGAGAGCCGCGCTTGGCGACGGCAAACGCGGCTCTCTCCCGTGAAGCGCGAAGCTACTCTACCGGCGCATTGCTCAGGCGCACCTCCAGGTTCAGCGTATTGGAGCCGCGCCGAACGGTTACCGTCGCCCGGTCGCCCGGAGAGAGCGAGCGCAGGATTCGCCGCAGGTCTCCGCCGTTGGCGATCTGGCGCGAGTTGATGCGAATGATGATATCTTCCGTCTGAATACCGGCGCGCGAGGCAGGGGATCCCGGCTCCACGTCCGCCACCACCACGCCCTGCCGCACCGGAAGATTGAAGCGATCCGCCAGTTCCGGCGTTACGTCGCCGAAGCGGATGCCCAGAAACGCCCGCCGCACCTGTCCGGTCCGAACGACCTGATCCGCCACATCTCGCGCCACATTGATCGGGACCGCGAAGCCCAGACCGCTCGTTCCATCGCCGCGCAGCACCGCCGTATTGATCCCGATGACTCGCCCGGAGGAGTCCAGCAGCGGACCGCCGGAGTTGCCGGGATTGATGGCGGCGTCGGTCTGAATCAAGCCGTCCAGCCCGAAGCCGCGCGGGCTGCGATTGACGGCGGAGACGACCCCGGCGGTTACCGTGCGCTCCAGTCCCAGCGGATTTCCGATGGCAATCGCTGCCTGTCCGACCTGGAGGCGGTCGGAATCGGCAAGAGGAGCCTCTGGCAGACCGTTTGCCTCGATCTTCACCACCGCGATATCCACCGACGGGTCACGCCCCAGCACCTGACCGGACATCGTGCGACCGTCCGCCAGCTTCACCCGCACCTCGGAGGACATTCCCACGACGTGCGCATTGGTCAGAATAACCCCGTTACTGCGGATAATCACGCCCGACCCGGCTCCGCCGCGCCGGGTGACGCTCACCACTGTGGGGGAGATCGTGCGGGCAACCCGGATGATGCTCTGCTCCTCCGTGCCGCGAATTGACGCATTTTGCGCCCAGGCGATGGATGGCTCCCGCGCCCCGGTTACATTCAGTCCAATCCCGATACCCAGTCCCAGCGCCAGTGAAGCCACAATAATCGTGAAAAACGTTTTCATTCTTCCCCTCTCACCTTACTCCCGTATGCGCCTTCCGCGAAAGCGGATCGTGCGCGTATAAGTGCATACTCAGATATACTGTTCTGGACGGCGAAAATTCGCCCATGTGACTCAGGTTGTGACATATTTTACGCTTGTAATCTGATATAAACACATGGTATGATACCGTTCAATGTCTGCCTCTACCCCCGCACAACCTGATCCGGAGCGACTGGAGCGGTTCGGCGTTTCGATGCCCGCGCTGCTTCTGGAGCAGTTCGACCAGCTTATCAGCCGACGTGGTTACTCCAACCGCTCGGAAGCCATTCGCGACCTGGTGCGAGAGTCGCTGGTAAGCGCGAAATGGCAGGAGGAGAGCGGCGAAGCCGTCGGAGTCGTCACCATTGTCTATCGTCATGACGTGCGCGAAACCTCCGACCGACTGATCGAACTGCAGCACGATCACCATGCCGTCGTCTCCGCCTCCCTGCATATCCATCTGAATCAGAACTACTGTCTGGAGGTCATTGTCGTGCGTGGCGAACAGGAACAGGTGATACGTGTCGCCGATCACCTGCTTGCGATGCGCGGCGTCGTACACGGAAAGTTCGTCACCACCACCACCGGCGAGGGCATCCTCTAGCGCTCTCGCGTTCCCTCGTTTTTTCGCCGCAGTCGTGCAGGAAGCCTTCGCCTCGTTCCGGAATGGAGAACGGGGACAGTTCACGCTTGCTCCCCAGATTCTACAGAAGGGTATCGCTCTGATGACACCGCGCGAACGCTTTATCGCGGCGTTGAACCGCCAGCCATTGACCGGACGGGTGCCGCACTTTGAACTGGTTTTCTTTCTGACAATGGAGGCTTTCGGCAAAATCCACTTCTCGCAGCGTCACTACGGGCAGTGGGATCAGATGGAGGAGAAGGAGCGACAGTTGCACCGTCATGAGATGGCAGACCTGTATATTGCAACCGCCGAACGTTATGAACACAGCGCCATCTTCCTGCACCCCAATCCCGGCACGGCAGAAGAGGTTTTTCGCCTGATTGATCTGGTGCGCGAGAAGTCCGGCGACCGCTATTTCCTGATGATGCACGGCGACGCCACCTTCGGCATTCCCGACGGCAACCATATGCAGGCGTTCTCCTATCGAATCGCCGATGAGCCGGAGGCGGTGAAGGCGGAGGCGGCAGCGATGGTGGACCGGCAGCTAGAGTGGGCACAGCGGCTGAAGGCGCGCGGCGGGCTGGACGGCTTCGCCCTCTGCTCCGACTACTGTCTGAACACCGGTCCCTTCCTCAGCCCGCGCCTCTTCAGCCACTTCGTCACCCCCTATCTGGCGCGGCTCACGCAGGGCTACCGGGATATGGGCTTCTACGTCATCAAGCACACCGACGGCAACATCATGCCGATTCTGAATCAACTGGCGCAGACGAATCCCCACGCACTGCACTCTATTGACCCGCAGGCGGGCGTGGACATCGCGGAGGTGAAGCGGCGAGTGGGGAATCAGGTCTGCGTGATCGGCAATGTGAACTGCGGCTTGCTCGATTCGGGAACGGATGAAGAGGTGGTGGAGAATGTGAAGTATTCACTCACGCACGGAATGCCCGGTTACGGCTACATCTTCTCCACCAGCAACTGTATCTACACAGGGATGCGGCTGGCGCGGTACGAACTGATGCTCGATGTCTGGCGTCAGTTTGGCAACTATCCGGGGTAGAAGCCGGGTTCAGAGCGACTGCCCGGTCTCTCCAAGCGCAGTCCGCACAGATCCGCCGACTCGCTCCAGTCGGGCGGCGGCATCCTCCGGGGAGATGCCCAGACGCAGAGCCACGATGGCGGTCTTGGCGTGCCAGCCAGACTGCTCGAGCGCAGTCCGCGCCGCCTCAAGCCCTGCGCCGGTTGCCATCATGACGATTCGCGTGGCGCGATCCCGCAGCTTCTCATTGCGCGCCTGCACATCCACCATCAGGTTTCCGTAGGTCTTGCCCAGCCGCACCATCGCGCCGGTGGAGAGCAGATTGAGGATCATCTTCTGCGCGGTTCCGGCTTTCAGGCGGGTCGAGCCGGTCAGCGGCTCCGGCCCGGTCACGGCGGCAATGGTCAGGTCAGCGAATGCCTCCATTTCGGAAGGACGGGTGTTGATAACCGCGATGGCGTATGCGCCCACCCGTTTCGCCTCTTCCAGCGCGCCGATAGCATAGGGCGTCCGACCGCTGGCGGCAATGGCAGCCACGACATCCTTCTCAGAGAGGTTCCGACTCCGCAGGTCCGCCGCCCCGGTTTCGCGTTCATCCTCTGCGCCCTCAATGGAGTGGCGGATCGCCTCCTCCCCTCCGGCGATCACCCCCTGCACCACCTCTTCGGAGACGCCAAACGTCGGCGGGCACTCGCTGGCGTCCAGCACCCCCAGCCGTCCGCTGGTTCCCGCCCCGGTATAGATGAGCCGTCCTCCCGTCCGCAGCCTGTCGGCAATCTCCTCGATCGCCTTTGCGATCTGAGGCAGCGCCTCCCCGACCGCCTCCGCAACGGCGTAGTTCTCCGCGTGCAGCGTCTGCGCCAGTTCCTCTACCGACAACGCATCCATCTCCATCGTGCGCGGATTGCGCTGCTCCGTTTGCAGCGCGCCCAGCGAGAGATCGCCCTCCATGCCCGCCGCTCCTCAGTGATTCTCGTAATCTCCATACAGTGTCTGGATATAGTTCACCTGACCGAGATGATAGGTGCAGTGCCAGTAGTGGAACAGCATGATCTCGGCCAGAGTCGGCTCCATCCCGCCCCCGAACGGCAGAGGCACTTTTTTCTGCATATCCGCCTCCGGGATGGCGCGTATTACCGAGTAAAGAACTTCGCTGTTCTCCCGGCAGACCCGCTCGCACTCGTCCAGCGTCTTCCAGGCGCAGCGCTCTATCTCCATCGCTTTCAGTATCTCCGGCGATATGCCGGAGAAGGAGCGCTGCAGAAGAAGAGCGGAAAACCATTGGGGCGACTGCGCGCACTCCTGTAGCACATTCAGCACGCTGCGCCCGTTCTCCAGCGGCTTCCACTCCAGCCTTTCGGCAGGCACGACACGCGCCGAACGGAACAGATTGTCCACTGCCCACTGCGTTGCCCGAATGGCCTGCTCATGATAACTCATTGAATGATACTCTCCTTTTCCCTGTATTGGCAGCGCCTTCTGGAGTGATGAAGCCATGAGAGTGCTTCTTTCAGGACGCCGGAAGCGCGTTGTCACGGGATCGCTCCTCGGCGCGACGGCGCTGTTCCAGCAGGATCATCAATGCCTGTAGATCAGCGGGCGTGACGCCGGGAATGCGCGAAGCCTGCCCGACGCTGGTTGGTCGGACGCGGCTCAGTTTCTCCCGCCCTTCCATCGAAAGGGCGCGCAGGCGCGAGTACTCCAGATCGGCGGGAATCGGGATCGCCTCCAGTTGAGAGGCGGCAGCGACCTGCGCCTGCTGCCGGACGATATACCCTTCGTATTTGGTCTGTATCTCCACCTGCTCCGCCGCCGCAGGCGAGATAGGAACGGGCGGGGGATAGTGCGCTGCAATCCAGGTATAGGTGATATCCGGGCGGCGCAGAATCTCCTGCAGGCTGACCTTCGTATTCACCGGCGCGGTTCCCAGTTCGCGCAGGCGGGCATTGTCTCTGGGGGTCAGGAAGGTGTTGGCCAGCCGCTCCATCTCGGCGGCGATAGCGTTGCGTTTGGCAGTAAACAGACCCCACCGCGCGTCATCCACCACGCCCGCCTCTCTGCCGATCGGGGTCAGGCGCAGGTCGGCGTTATCGTGGCGCAGAAGCAGCCGGTATTCGGCGCGCGCCGTGAGCATCCGGTAGGGGTCATCTACCCCCTTCGTCACCAGATCGTCTATCAGCACGCCGATATAGCTGTTCTGCCGCTCCAGAATGATCGGCGGGCGTTCCTGCGCCTGCAGCGCGGCGTTTATCCCGGCAACCAGTCCCTGCGCCGCCGCCTCCTCATAGCCGGAAGTGCCGTTGATCTGTCCCGCCAGAAACAGACCGCGCGCCCGTTTGCTCTCCAGCGTGGGGAAGAGTTGATCGGGATAAGCCATATCGTACTCGACGGCGTAGCCGGGACGCAGCATGCGCGCCTCTTCCAGCCCCGGCAGCGTGCGCAGAAAAGCGATCTGCACATCTTCCGGCAGGCTGGTGCTCATTCCCTGCACGTAGAGCCAGTCGGTATCCCACTCCTCCTGTTCCAGAAAGACGGGATGCGACTCCTTGTCGGCGAAGCGCACCACCTTATCTTCGATGCTGGGGCAGTAGCGGGGCCCGACGCCGACGATTCGACCGCCGTACATCGCCGAACGGTGCAGATTGGCGCGAATCACCGCGTGGGTCTGCGGATTGGTGCGCGTTGCCCAGCAGGGCAGCAGCGGAAAGGGCGGATCGAGGCGCGCGTGCATGAACGAGAAGGGCGGGCACTCCTCGGACGGGATCGACTCCAGCCGATCCCATCGAATCGTCTGCCGATCTACGCGGGGAGTCGTGCCGGTCTTAAACCGTCCAAGACGGATGCCCAGCCTCTGCAGCGCCGCGCTCAATCCGCGCGCCGCCTGCTCGCCATGGCGTCCGCCGGCGGTCTGCTTTTCGCCGCAGTGCATCAGCCCGTTGAGGAAGGTTCCGGTGGTGACGACCACCGCGCGCGCCTTCAGCACGGTTCCATCGGACAGCCGCACGCCGGTCAGACACCAGGGTGCAGCCTCTTCTCTCGTCTGGCGGTTCTCCTGTGTGATAAGCTCCTCCACCGACGCCTGAATCAGCGTCAGACCGGGCTGGCTTTCGAGGGTGGCGCGCATCTGTTTCGGGTAGAGCGACTTGTCGGCATGAGCCCTCAAGGTCTGCACCGCCGGACCTTTGCCGGTTCCCACAAAGCGAATATGCGTCAGGGTGGCGTCGGTATTGAGTCCCATCTGTCCGCCGAGCGCATCTATCTCTCGCGCCAGATGTCCCTTCGCCGGCCCGCCGATGGAGCAGTTACAGGGCATATGCCCGATCCGATCCAGATTGAGGGTCACCAGCGCGGCGCGGCATCCCATGCGCGCCGCCGCCAGCGCCGCCTCGCAGCCGGCGTGCCCCCCGCCGACCACAATCAGATCATAGTCCAGTGTGTTCATGCTCGTTATTATAACACAGCCTCCCCTTTTGACGTTTCGTTGACGCAGGTCGCTTACAATGAAGTACATGGAATGCTCCTTCCAGGGGAAGAAGGAGCGTCACCCCGCTGCGTGCCGCATCCTCGATGATGGCGAGTCGCGCAGCGGGTTTTCCTGGAGGAGAATGAGAATGAATAAGAGGATCGCGATACGCCTTTGCTCTCTCTGGATCGGGTTGACCGCCCTGGCCGCCCTGACTCTTCCGGGCTGCGGAGGCGGAGGGGGAGGCGGACTCCAGATAAGCGGCAATGTCTCCCGTGCGGAAAAGACCCTGCCGGAGATGGCGGTTCCCGGCGCGCAGGTGAAAGCCTACGTCTGGCCCGACCTTGCCACCCCGATCCGTTCCGCCACGACCAACGCTGACGGCAACTACACGATGAGCCTGCCGGACAGCGCAGTCGGGAAAGATGTGGTTCTGGTTGCGGACAGCGATACCCGCGTGGCGGCGGTAATAAGGTTGTCCACGATTATTACCGATATGCCCTCCGGTGGCAAAACCGTTGCAGACCTGGACGCCTCCACGACGCTGGCGGCGGAAACGGTAGTCGAAAAGGCGAAGGCAGGCAGCCTGCCCGACCTGACCGGTCCCGCCATCGAGACGATCACCAAGGAGTGCCGCCTCTGGGAAGGTGTCCGACAGATGAATCTGACGCCGGACGGTCCCGAACTGCCCGCAGCCTTCGGCGGAGGTCTGAAAACGCCTTCGGACGCCGACTCCTTCATCAAAAACAGCGTCATCATTCAGAAAGCGCTGGCGTTGCTGGCAGACACCTCTCCCTCCGATGTGCGCTCCGCCAAGCGCATGGTGCAGATGCTGCGCGATATGGCGCACGGACTGATGGACACCGCCACGGTCAATAATCATAGCCTCGATACGGCTGCCCGCGAGCAGCAGGCGATTGAGGACGGGCTGCGCGTCGTTTCACATGATCTGGTGGTGCGCCTCGTCGCCGTCGCCAATCTGGTAGGACTGGGCGGCGAACAGGACGAAAAACTGCTCGGAGGAAAGAATCACGATTATGAGACGCTCGGAGGAAAAGCTCCGGGGAAGTACGAGTGGCGCGTGAACGGCGACTCCCGCGCGCTGGTGAAAGTCGCGGAAGTTCTGGACGGCAAAACCTGGATGGTCGTCTCAAAAATCCCGGATGCTACCGAGAACTGGGAGATCACCATCACCCCGCAGAACCGGGTGGACGAGTTCCATGTTACCCCGAAAGCGGGAAGCTACACCGTTGCGGTGCGCAAGCCCGGTCAGCCGACCTGGAAATGGGACATGGTGATGGCGGCGGTTCTGGATTCCGCCAACCGCACGACAAAGGTCACTATCAGCCTGACCGCCAACGATCCCGACCTGACCAGGCCCATCGTCTTCAACGGAACCGTCACCGGTCTGCCCACCGGAACCTATGATCGTCCTGACTACTCACAGATAACGGTCTCCGGCAATCTCTCCTCGCAGTTCGTCAGCGGGGAACTGGGCGAGCTGACGATCCAGTGGACGAAAGATACGCACTATGTCGCCGACATGAAGAGAGCTACGATCAATAACTTCCGATTCACCACCGGCTTCTCTAAAACCATCTCCGGCAGCATCCGCAGCGCAACTATCGAGTACTATCCAGCAAATCCACAGACAACATACTACTTCGCGCCTCCCAGACGCGCTGCCATCACCCAGGCGACCCTGGAGTTCTCCGGGCATAAGATCGTCTTCAGCAACGGCGAGATCACTCTTGACCGCTACGACAAAGACGGGAATATTACGATGAAGACCCGTTCCATGAAGGGCGCGCTCAACTACACTTCGCCGAAAATGACCTTTGACGGCAGTCTCTCCGCCAACTGGGATAACCTGACGCTGCACGACTTCACTTCCGGGAACCATGTGCCAATTCGTAAATGGCCCCTCGGAACGATCAACTTTGAAGGATTCGTTCTGCCCGTCTCCGGCACGCGCAGCTTTGCGAAAGGATCGGTTGTCTTTGCAGTGAACAACCTGAAAGCCACCATCCGTCTGAATCTGGACACGCTGGAATACGGCTCGGAGTCTATGTCGGGCTTTGTGCAGTTCAACTACAATATCTTCGGCGACCCCTCCACCTTCAGCCAGAATGTGACGCTGGATCATCCGGTGATCGTGGTGCGAATGGGACAGTCCCCGTCCGGGTACAAAATGAATATGGACGGCATCCAGAACGTGATGACCGGGTTTATCGCCAGAGATGAAGCCGGAACGCAGAAGCTGGCAGATATCGGCAAAGCCAGCGACCTGCAGCTTGGCGAACTGGGCGGAACCAACATCGTGAAGTACAGGGACAACACCTTCGAGACGCTGATCTCGATTCTGCCGGACTGATTGAATACGGCAAGAGCCTCCTCTTGCCTCTCTATCAGGGGCGTGTGTCCCTGATACGGGCGGACTGTCCTGCGCACACACCTTCAGGCTGCCACCACTCTGCGCAGGACGGTCTCCCGGGAACGGAAATCCATGCGGCGCACCATCACCCTCATTCTGTCGCTGTTTGCTCTGGTTCCGCCGTTTCATGCGGGAGCGCAGTCGCTCTATATCGCTCCCAACGACACCGAGTCGGAGCGGCTTCGTCGTCTTCTGACCCCTTTCTCGCTGCGCCCGCTGACCCTGGAGATGCGCGCCGCCGGTCGGGGCGACACCAATGTGCTGGCTCTATCGGAGGGTGATAGACGCCACGCGCCTCGACGCGCCTTCCACGGAGAAGATGCCTATTTCACCGCCTTCCGCTCCTCCGATCTGGCTTTTTCTCGCGGAGCCTGGGAACTGCGCTACGCCTGGTCGCTGGCGGACCTCTACCGGGGCAATCGCGACGCCGGGCAACTCTACCTCGACAGTCTGGCGGATACTTTTGACCCGCAATCCACCCGCAACCCGATGGCAACCATGAACCGCTCTTCGCTATCCCGCTGGCAGGCAGCGTATACCACGCCGATTAAAATGACCTCCGGGCAGGGATCGGTGCGGGTTGCCGGAAACTATCTGCGTCTGCAGCGAGCGCAGTTCGGTTCCCTTTCCGGCAACGCCGTCGGCGAGCAGTTCAACGGCGCATTGACGATCCAATCTACCCGCGACCTGCCTCCATCGGAGACGCGCAGTCACGGATTCAGCCTTGATCTGAGCGTAAACCTCGCCCTGACCGAGCAGTGGCGGATCGGCTTCACCTGCGAAAACCTCTTCAGCCGCGTCTGGATGCGAACGCTCCAGCAGATCGAAGCCGATGTAAAAACCAACACCATACAGGCTGACCCGGACGGATTTCTCTTCGGCGCGCCACTGCTGTCCGGACGCATCTCCCGGCGCAGCCTGCAGTCGGAGCTAAGGCGACGCCTGGAGTGCGGCTTCGCCTATCGTCAGAATCGCCGCGACTGGCTGCTCTTCGTCCGAAACGATTTTGACTGGCGCGCGGCGGTGGGAGCGTCCGAGCGCGTCGGGCAAAGCGGTCGCTGGTGGGCGCTCTTCTGGCTTGATCCATTTGAGTGGCAGACGGGCTATGACGCGGGCCCCTGGCGCATCCAGTTCGGTCTGTCCACCCTCGACCCGGAGAGCGCCCGCCGCGCCGCGCTGAGCATCGCCTGGGTGATTCCGCTGGAACGCCGTCGCGAAAAGTAAAAAAACCGGTAACTTTTGCCCTTGACAGGACACCAAACCTCTGATACAACAATCAACGTTTGACCAGACGAACAGAAAAGGGGAAGATGACGGGCGGCAAGGTCAGCTCGCCAGACAGAGCCATTTTTAACGATGAAGACCCTGCAGCAGACCGCAAAATATGGACAGGATTTCGGCTTTGCGAAAACAGACGCCGCCGGGATGTTCACGTCCCACCCGCGGGAGTGGCGACAGCCCAGGGCAGCCTCGCAGAGTCTCTTCCTGCCGTCTGCCCGTCAAGATCGCCCGCATATACCGGATCGGAGTCCTGGATAGGACAGCGCTCACCCAGAGCACAAACCAACAGCCTGATCCGGTATCGCGGATCAGGCTGTTTTTGTTTGATATGGGGGTAGAGCCAGATGGGAAGGCAGTGGTCTCCAGAGCCGCGATGACGAAGTTCGATCCTTCGTGCCCCCGTTTTCACCGGCGCGCCCGGAAGAGGCGTTGGCGCGAAGCGCGTGAGGGGAAGTAGCGTAAACGGGAACGCGCTTCTATGGCATAGAAGAGAGTGCGGGTTCAAGTCCCGCCTTCTCCATAAATAGACGGGGACGCATGTTCTAAGGGGTAGCGAGGCTTCCTCGCAAGAAGCCTGTTGCTGGTTCGATTCCAGTCGTCTCCATTTTTCTATAAAGGGAAATACTTTCATGATTATCACAGGCAACAAACTACTGGACGCGCTGGACTTTCTGAAGGAGCGGGTTAAGCTGCTGGAGAGCCAGTTCCAGGCGTCGCTCTTCCGGTTTGAAGATGACGATATGGAGCGCGATCCGCGAGAACTGATGCGGCAATACGAGGAGGCGCAGGCGAAGATTGCGCGTCTGATGGAGGTGCAGTCTGCCTACAATCTCCAGGTGGAGGTAGAGGTTCTGGGCGAGAGCATGAGTCTCCAGCGCGTGCTGCATCTGATCTCCAGCGCCAACCGGGTGAAGAGCCTGTGGGCGAAGGCTGCGGAGCCGGAGCAGCAGAACGCCTTTATCTATGGCAACCTGCGCACACGCGATAAAGACAACGAGTATGCGCGGCGCGTGGTTCCGGTGACAGAGGCGGAGGAGCTTGCGGCAATGTCCACCCGGTGGGCGCTGGCGCTCAAGCAGGCGATCCGATCCGGTAATGCTCGCGAGGTCGAGATGGATGTGCCGGAGGATCTGTTCGCCTGATAACGCTGTGGTCGTCCCGCTCTTCGGGGCGGGATGACCCGGGCGGAGATCGTCATAAACGGATATCTTTCCGAAGGTATCGCCACCAGAAAGCGATTCCGAACGAGCTATGAATGATCGAACCCGTACTCTTCTGATCGAACACGGGTCTTAGAAATCACGCTCTCACTCGGACGCGATGCTTACTGATTGATGATGGAACGATCTCCGCCATCCTTTTTTCGGAACGTGACCGGTTGGCGCCGGAACCTGCCTGGAGCGCAGGAGCGTTCGCAAGGGCGCGAGGTTCGATGCCTCCACGTTCCGCCGATGGAAGGTGACCGCTTGGCGGCGGAGCCTGCCTCGAAAACAGGTAACGGAGCGACCCTCCGCGAGGTTCGATGCCTCCACCTTCCTTAAATCGTGTTGTGATGGGCGGGGAGTATGAACGGGTTTCATAGCCTGTCTGCTAAACAGCGCGCTCTCCTGTGGGGAGTCAGGTTCGAGTCCTGCCTTGCCCGTCTCTGTGCCGACGTAGCTCAATGGCGGAGCAGCTCTCTTGTAAAGTGAAGGCTGCAGGTTCGACTCCTGTCGTCGGCTTTTCAGGCGGGTCGCATAGCGGCAAATGCCACTGTTTTACAGACAGAAGATCGCAGGTTCGAGTCCTGCCCCGCCTATGCGTATATCGGAGAAATGGCATGAAACGCAAACAAAAACCGTTGAAACGCCATCCAGGGAGCGTAGCCTAAAGGTGAAGGCGGCTGTCTTTTAAACAGTTGATCGGGGTTCGAGTCCCTGTGCTCCCACCAGCGCGGGGGCATCGCCAAACGGTCAAGGCACCTGCCTCTTAAGCAGGCATCCGGGGGTTCGAATCCCCCTGCCCCCATATAGCCCTCTCTCTTTTCCCGTCGTATCCCCTCTCGCTTCGAACGAGTCGGAAGGGTAAGCGGACACATGGGGGTTCAACTCCTCCCGGCGGGACGCATACTGATCGCGGGTAGTGTAACCGGCAACATCCCTGTCTTTGAAACAGGAGACCGAGAAGGTATGATGGAGGTTCGAGTCCTTCCCCGCGAATTCAGTTCGGGAATATTACTCACGGGTCGTTCAGCGGCAGGATGGCGGGTTCTGACCCCGCCGACGGTGGTTCGAATCCATCCCCGTGAACGCTTCGCGCCCCCGTAGCTCAGTGGATGAGAGCGCTTCTCTGCGAAGGAAGAGGTCGCCCATTCAATCCGGGCCGGGGACGCATACTCCTCACCTCACCGACTTATTCCCTCCTTATCTTCCTGTCTCCGTTTCCGACCGAACTACAGATTCCGCCCGCAGTTCAACCACATAAGAAGACACGAAAAGCAGGACAATAAACTAATGCGATCGTCATAAGTCGCGCCGTCATGATGATTGTAGACAACTGACTAGCTGTGATGTCAACTTGTCCATCTTTGTCGACCCGATTCACCGGATTCGATGACGCGTAGACGTATAGATTACTATCGCTTCCTTGTGGATCCTCACGTTGGAACCTCCCCGTGACTGGGTCCATGTACCTGGCGCGCATGTAGATCAGACCGGTCTCCTCCTCGCTGGGATGACCCAGCGAACCCACGAACCAGTGCTTGCTTGTGCCCGCTCCTCCGGTGCGAACCGCTCCATACACATCCTACGAGCGAGACGCGATCAGGGTTCAGGAAGGATCGATTCCGTCAGAGGAGCAGCCCGGTCAAGCCTCATAAAAGCGCGGCATCCAGCAGCGGATGGCGCAGGAGGATCGCCAGCGACTGCCACGCTTCCCGATCCGCTTCCGTCTGGATGTGTGGTCGGAAGCCAAAGTCGAGATAGATGCGGATCGCGCCGTGTCGTCCGATGGAGGTGTCCAGATAGGCGCGGCGATGTGACTGCGCCAGCCGGTTCATGGCATGGGTCATCATTCCCTTCGCGATCCCGCGCCCCTGCCACGCCGGGCGAGTCGCCACCCAGTGAATGCGCCCGTAGTCCTCGCCCTCAAAATCGGGATGAAACCAGGCGCTGATCGTCGCGACCGCCCGTCCCTGCGGATCGAAGACCAGATAACAGCGATCCTCGATCATCAAAAAATCCTGCCCGAACTGGCTGACGAAAAGCTCGTCCGCGATGGAGAAGAACGGTTCGGCGTCGCGCTGAACATCCGTCCACAGCCCGATCTCTCCCGGCTTCATGCCGCGAATCACGCACCCCGCTGGAAGCGCGAACTGCGGAATATTGCGCATATCCGAACGCACCATCACCACCTGCGTATTGGCGACGGCGGGATCGGGACGCCCGCCATACAGCGCGCGCACCGTTTCCATCGCCGGTTTGGGCTTGCGGTCGCGGGTCACCACCCCGAACGGACTGGTCACCAGCCGATTCATCCACACATCATCGGGCCAGGCATGATCCGCATAGCACCAGAGCGTAACCCCGCAGACATCGCTCTCCAGAAGCGCTGCGCCTTCCGCCGCGATAACCTCCGCCTGCGCCGCTTCCGAGCCGGTTCCGTCGGCGGCTCCCGCCAGTCCGGGATGACCGAACTCCGTGATGAGAATCGGCTTTTCGGGATAGGCAGCGCGTACCCTTTGCAGACTCTGGCGCCACCACGTCTGCGCGGAGGAGAGCGGCTCCAGCGGCTTTCCCTGCCAGGCTTTCGCGCCCCATGCCGGATAACCGTTCAGACAGATCACGTCGTCGGCGTCGAATCGAACGGCGTCGTGCCAGTGATCCGAGACATGGACTGCCAGCCGGGTCGGATCGAGACGCTGCGCCAGTTCCACCAGTTCGCGGTTGCCCGCCGCCACCTCCGGCAGGTTTTCGTGCGTCTCATTACTCACGCTCCAGAAGATCACGCTCGGATGGCTGCCGTCTCGCGCAATTAACGCGGTAAGCTGTCGTTTCGCCGCCTCCCGTTTGCGGGCGCAGTTCTCCTCGCCCTCCTTCAGCCCATTCCACCAGTAGAGCGGTATCTCCGCCATGACCAGCAGACCCAGTTCATCGCACAGATCGAGCGTGGAGGGATCGTGCGGGTAGTGGCACAGCCGCACAAAGTTGCCGCCGAGAAGCAGAATCTGTTGTAGATCCTGCCGCGCCGCCGCCCGATCCACGCACATCGCGCTGCGTTCTGTGTCCTCATGCCGATTGAAACCTTTGAGCCGAATCTCCTCTCCATTGAGATAGAGCCGCGTGCCGCGCGCTTCGATCCTGCGAAAGCCGATCCGGGCGGAGCGGGAAGAGACGACCGCCTCCTGCACCCGTATCTCCGCTGTCGCGAGGTAGAGCGTCGGGGACTGCGGCGACCAGGGCCGCGCGCCAGCGGCTTCCCCCGTCAGCAGAATCGGCAGCGATTGCCCGCTCTCGATGCGGGTCGGGACACTCTGGAGTTGTGCAAGCGGCTTGCCTTCCCGGTCGGCAACGGTGAAGCTCAGTAGTAATTCGACCGCCGTTTCACGCCCGTTCGCCATCTCCACCAACGCCTGAAAACGTCCATCCGGCTCCGCCGTCACGCGCATTGTCTCTATTCGGAGCGGGTCGTCCGCGATCAGTTCCACCTCGCGCAGAATCCCGCCGGAGGGACGCCAGCCGCGCTCGATTCCTGGAACCTCGCCCATGCGCCGCCGATTGTCGGCGAGCACCGCCAGAACCAGTTCACCCGTTTGCAGCTGCGAACAGTCCAGCGGAATCTCGAATGGCAGAAAGCCGTCCATATTCTCGCCGATCAGATGGCCGTTTGCCCAGACCTTCGCATGATAGTTCACCGCGCCGAACCGGAGAACGACGCGCCGTTTTGACCACTCCGGCGGAACCTCCGCCCGACAGCGAAACCATCCCGCGCCCTCGTAGAAGGCCAGACAGGGCAGGCAGTGGTCGAAAACGCAGGGAACCTGCACCGGAGTCCAGTGCGAATCCTCCATCGCAGGCTCAAAAAAGCCCTGCCGTTCACCGCTCTCGAAGGGATCCGGGGCAAATCGCCATGCGGATAGACGCATACGTTCCATAGTCTCTCCCAAAAATTTCGTTTTATCACCCGGTTCTCTGTGAAGAGGTTTCCTTCCTGCCGGTCGCGAACCTGCGGGTAAGGGTATGGTAGAAGAGGGAAAGGGAGGAGAGACGACCAATGCCTGCGCCACCGATTCGGCTGGTGACTCGCGGCGACGATCTGGGCGGTTCGCACAGCGCCAATCTGGGAATTCAAGAGGCGTTTACGCAGGGAGTTCTGCGAAATGCCGGGGTTCTGGTGACCGCTCCGTTTGCGGAGGAGGCAGCCGCCCTGCTTGCCGGGGAGCGGGGTATCTGCTTTGGCTTGCATCTGACCCTGACGGCGGAGTGGGACCGCCTGCGCTGGGGACCGGCGCTGCCACCAGAGCGCGTCCCGTCGCTGGTTGGCGAGGATGGAACCTTCCCTCAGACTACCCGCGAGGTGTTCGAGAAAGCGCGGGTCGAAGAGATGCTGGCGGAATTTACGGCGCAGCTTGCGCGAGGACGCGAACTCGGTTTTGATATCCGATATGCCGATACGCACATGGGCGTCTCCTGGGTTCTGGAGGCGAAAGCCGGTGCGGGAGCCTGGGAGAACTGGCTGATCGCGTACGGCTTACAACCCTATGAGAATCGCTGCCGGAATGTGCCGTTTTCCCCGCGCACCGGGGCGCGAATCGCGGACGATCATCCGGGGAAACTGGTCTCCGCGCTGGAGACGCTGGAACCGGGCGACTATCTGCTGGTGGGGCATCCCGGTTACGACAATGCGGAGATGCGCGCTCTGGGACATCCGGGCTACTCCGGCGAGGAGGTCGCCCATAACTGCGATCAGGAGCGGCGCATGTTCGTAGACCCGCGAGTCCTCGCCTGCATCCGGGAGCGAGGCATCCTTCCCTGCCGTATTGATGATCTTCTGCGAGCGTAAGAGAGCCTGCAGGCGATATCCTGCGCAAGGAGGCTTCACCCATGACGGTAGACCAGTTGAAAGAGGTAATGAAGTTTCACCTGACCAATCTCAGCGCCACCGGCGTGCCCATCAACGACGAGACGATTCACCGCGAGGCGCTGACAGAGGACGGCTTCGGAACCGCCAACCCGCGCCGAATCTACAAATCTCTCATTCGCTGGACCTTCCATGCCAACAACGTCCCCTACAAGCCCTGGCCCGATAACTGGCTGGACTACAGCGTGGCGGACCTGGCGGCGAAACTGCTTGCCGGACGAAAGGAGCGTTGCCATGAAGCATAAGACCGTCTGTATGCGCCTGTGGACCCTCTCTCTGCTTGCGCTTCTGCCGAACGCGCTCTTCGGGCAGCCTGCCGGAAACGGCAATGGACAGGGCGCTCCTTCTTCCCTGAATCTGCCCAACACGATCTCTCTGGGAACCGTCCGCACTGAGGCGGAGAGAGCCGCCGTCCGATTCCTTATAGACTATATCGGCACGAAAGTGCACGATGTTTTTGATGCGGGATTCGCGCCGGGTTCCCGATCGGGAAGCCTGTTCGACCTCTCGCCGGTCGTCAAGATTCAGGTCGGGGATCAGGACACCTTCGACGGGATACTGGCGAAGATCGAGGGCAACTACCTATGGTTCAACACCACCACCGTGGCGGGAGTGGTCACGCCCGACTCGCGCCGATTCTGGGTTATGCCGCTCTCGATCGGTTTCGAGACCGATCGGCACGTTCGCAATCTGAATACCCTTCTGGAAGCGGGGATCGTCCCCTTTGCGAATCTCTCTCCGCGCCTGAAGCTGGGGCAGAATCTACGGATCGGACTGTTTGTGCAGGCCGGGTATAAGGCGAAGGTGGAGAAGACGACGGCAGCCGGAGGTCAGAAAGGAGGAGCCGCCGATCAGAGCGAGGAGAAGCCGGACAGCGCGCTGCTGCGCCTGAAACTGGACTCCGCCCTGAACTACTCGCCCTCCCTCTTCCGCTTTCGCAATTTCGACTACATCACGCTCATCGGAAAGGCGACCGGCTGGCTCGATATGGCGCACGGAGCTGCCTATCACCGGGTCGAGGGAACCATTCGCTTCCATCTAACCACCGACCGATTCCTCGATCTGACCTATGAGAACGGCTCCGGCGCGCCAAACTTCAACAAAGGCGATCAGTTCAGCGCAAATTTAACCGTTCGTTTCTGAGAAACAGGTTTCCCGACCACGCTGTGCCGTCCGGCGACGCCTCTGCCCCTCGCCGGACGCTCTTTTTATACGATTCTGCACGGCAAGAATCCCTGATTGTCGGCAGTCGAAGGGAGTGTTATAATGATCCATACTCCCTTTCTGAAAACTTCTTCCCGGACGGCTCTTTCTGGTTTACGATGACTGCATGATGAGGTAAATGAGGCAATGGGATTCGATTCTTCTCCGCGAGGTCGTTCGCGGTTCTTTGACTATATTTTTTTTCTGGTCGTGATTGCCGGACTGGTCGGGTTTTTCATCTGGTATCAGGGGCGGAATAACCAATCCGGGAATGATGAAGGCAGTTCGCCGAATACGCGAGAGCGCCGGGAGGGCGATTCCGGGGATAACCCCGAAGACCGACGGGACAGCCGCGCGCCCGCAGAGCCGGGCGACATTCTGTTCTACTATGAGCGCAGCGCGAAAAAATGGATCCAGACGGCGGTCAGCGACTTCAATCAGGAACACCAGGGACGCTGGCGTGTGTTTCTGGAAGCCTATGGCTCTCGCGACGGGAAGCAGAACATTCTGTATGGTCGCGGGCTGCCGGTTATCTGGAATCCGGCGGACTCCTACTGGCCCGATAAGCTGGAGATGGACTGGAAGAACCCCCGGGTCGGCGGGCATACCTCGAATGTGATCAAACGCTCGGAGATCATTCTGACCACGCGACTTACGCTGTTAATGTGGGAAGATCGGGCGCAGGCTTTCCGGGGAGCGATGCGTCTGTCAAAGTATCGCGGCAAGACCTGGATGCTCCTGCACGATCTGGCGATAAAAGGCTGGAGCAGCATCGGAGCGCCTTCGGAGTGGGGCAGGCTGAAACTGATGCAGTCCAATCCCGTCGAGTCCAACTCCGGCATGGCTGCCCTGGCGCTGATGTTTCGCGAGTATCGCGGCGAAAATGCAAGTATGCGTCCCTCCGATCCTGGCTTTCTGCGGTTTATGCGCAACATCCAGGATTCAGTGGTCGCCTTCGACTCGACGACCAGCAAAACGATGGACTCCTTCTTACGGGGCGGTCCGCAGCAGGCGGACCTCGCCATCGTCTATGAAGCCAACGCCATCTCCGCCATAGATCGCGGTGAAAGCGGTGTGCGGGTCATCTATCCTGAACCCTCTGTCAACGTCGAGTTTCCGGCAGCGATACTTCAGGGCAACTGGGTAACCTCTCTGCAGTCCGAAGGAGCGAATGCGCTGGTGGACTACCTGCTTCAGCCGAAAGCGCAGAAACAGGCGATGGAACAGTCGGGACTACGTC
>CAYSDM010000055.1:0-37348 GCA_964429855.1 uncultured Chthonomonadaceae bacterium | reverse complement strand
TGACAGGGTGGTGGATCCGCGCACCATTCAACTGGTGGCGAAAGCGGTCGGGAGCGGGCAGGTGGTCGAGATGGCGATTCCAAAGGGAACCGCCGGGCTGAGCCTGCGTCCCAATGCCGCGCTCTCCTGTCGCGCTGATTTTCTGCCTGCGGAGGCGACGCCTGCTCCCGTCCAGCCCTTTGCGCCCCGCCTGCTGGTGGACATCACGCTGGTTGAGGCAAAGAGCGTTGCCGCGCCGGGACTGGCGCCGCGCCTGCGGCTGGATGATGATAAGCTGATCGCCGGCCAGCCGCTTCGCGCTACCTTTGAACTCTCCAATCAGACCGACAGCGAGCGGCGCATTCGATCCATCACCTGGCAGGGAGAATCGTCTGCAGAAGACCTGTTGAAGACCGTTCGCGAAGTGAATCTGCCCCCTCTGCGCGGTCTGAAGACGCTGAGACTGAACTACAGCAGCACGCTTCCCGAAGCCGCTATTCCGGGCTTCTATAAGTTCACCGCGACCGCCCAGCTGGATAACGGAGCCGTCGTCTCCAGCACAACCACCTTTTCGGTGCTGGAGCCGATCGGCGTGCAGATGGTCACGGAACCGGAGGGTCTGACGGTTGTCGGTCCGACCCCGCTGCGAGTCTATGTGGATATTTACAGCGCGGTTCCGGGACGGGCGCGGGGAGAGGTGGAGATTGAGGTTCCGGTTGGCTGGGAGGTGAAGGGAAGGCGCAAGAAGGAGTTTCTGGCGGAGCGCGAGGACGCCGTTTCTCGTTCCACCTTCTTTGTCACCGTGCCGTCCACCACACAAGCCGGGGAGTACATCGTCAATACAACCGTGACCTGGCGCGGAAAGACCTGGAAGGCGCGACGCGCCGTGCGCGTGTCGCGCTCTACGGAGACCCCCCCGCCTCCCGCGAATCCGTAAGTGGCGATAGAACGCGATTGAGACGGGGGAAGATATGCGCCACCGAAACTGCAGGCATATCCGGACAGAAGCGAGCCGGGGGCAGGAATGGAGACCTGCCCCCGTCGTTCTGTGCCTGCTCGCGCTGGTAATCCTCTGCAACGTAACTGCGGAGGCGCAGCCGTTGCGCAATGAATCCGGCGTCATTCGCTCGCAGCGGCTGCACAACGGCGTTCCTCTGGGCGGGATCGGCTGCGGAACGTTTCAACTCCTCACGGATGGGACGATCTCGCAGGCAACGATCAACAATAACTGGGATCAGCCGACCGGCGATCTTCCGGGCTGTTTCGCCGCTATCTGGACAGACGCCGGAGGGCGTAAACTGTCCCGCGTCCTCTCTCTGCAGAACGCCTATCAGCTTCCTGCAATCAGCGCAGTAGAGTATCGGGGGCGTTTTCCGCAGGCATTTCTGGATTATCCCGACCCGGCGCTGCCTATTCGTCTCTCGCTGCGCGCCTACTCTCCGCTCATTCCCTCCGATCTGAAGAACTCCTCGCTGCCGGTCGCGCTCTTCGTGTTCACGCTGAAAAACGAATCGCGCGCGCCGGTGGAGGCTTCGCTGGTCTTCTCCTGGGAGAACTTCCTGGGAGTGGGCGGCAGCGCGTCCAGAGGCGCGTTTTCGGATCGGAATGGAACCGGCGTAAAACCGCTGCCTTCCCGCGAGGGACTGTTCGGGATCCTGTTTGACAGTCTCACGCTTCCGGCGGAGCTTCCCGCCAACCGTCTGGTCTACAATGCGCGCGGCAACTATGCGCTGATGACGCAGCCCGCCATTCCCGAGGCGAAGGTGATGACGGCGGGATGGAACGCGCGGGAGGCGAAACCGGCGTGGTGGGAGGAGTTTAATCAGGCGGGAACGGTCTCCGGCACAGTCGGTTCGGGAGTAGAGGGAAAGGTTCATCCTGCTGGAGCCGTCTGCGTGAAGTTCGCGCTCAAGGAGCGCGAAACCCGCGAGATTCCCTTCGCGATTGCCTGGTATACGCCCCGGCACTATACCGTCACCGATGCACAGTACGGACACTTCTATGAGAAATCCTTTACCAGTGCGGCAGAGGTTGCCCGCTATGCCCTCGAAAACCGCCTGTTTCTCGCCACGCTGACCGAGGAGTGGCAGAACAGACTCCTGCGCTCCACGCTCCCCGAATGGCTCACGCGCCAGGTCATCAACGACTCCTGCATTCTCTTTACCAACTCCGTTTTAACGCGGGACGGCGGAGGAGGAGGCGCAAAGCCCGGCGCGCCGCTTTTTGCGCTGCTGGAGAGTCCGACAGAGGGGCAGGGGAGGCTGGGATCGCTGGATCAGCGGCTTTTCGCGCAGCCGATGCTCTCCGTCTTCTTCCCGGCGATGGAGCGTCAGGAACTGCGGCACTATGCTGCAGCGCAGGCTTCCACCGGCGCGATCCCCCGCTACTACGGGAATCTGGATGAGCAGATTGTGCAGGGAATTCCGGCAGTGAACCCGATGCCGGAGACTCCGAAACCCGCAGAGCCGCAGACTCCGAAACCCGCAGAGCCGGAGACCGCGCTTACCGCAGCCGCCTCGCTGTCCAGAGCGCAGGCTCTCTTTCATTCCGGCGAGGTCGGCGTCACCGCCGCCTATCTCTATCAGGTCTATCGCCACTATCTCTGGACGGGAGACCAGCGTTTTCTGGATGAGCGTTATCCCTCCGCGCGCCGCGCCCTGGAGTATCTGGCAGTACAGACCCGCAATGGGGAGGCGCTGGCGATGCCGGGATCGTTCGATGGGGAAGCCGCTCCGTTCGACAGCGCGCCCGGTTATCAGGCGGTCCTCTGGCTGGCGTCTCTGAGGATGATGGAGCGCATGGCGGCGGCGATGCAGGATCGGCGATTCGCCATGCAGTGCGCCAACTGGTTTGAGACGGCGCGAGAGCGAATCCGGAGTAGTTTCTGGAACGAGCGTTTTGTAAACCTCTATCCCGCAGTCGAATCCCGACAGTTCCGTTTTGGCGCGATACTGGCGGGAGTCTGGATGACGGATACGCTGGAGGCGGGGGATGCGCTGCCGGAAGAGATCGTGGAAGCGACGATAGATGAACTGCTGGCATGGAATGACCGCGCCTCTCCTTTCGGTCCGGCTCTGATGGTGGATAGTGATGGAAAGCCTGCAGGAGAGCCGTACATCTGGCTGGCACAGGCGATCACCTTTCAGGCAAGTCTCTACACCCATCGCGGACGGTCGGCGGAGGGGCTGAAGTTAATACAGCAGCTTCATGCCGCCGCTCTGGAGCGTGCCCGCGCTCTCCTGCCCTCTCCGGCGCGAATGCGGTTGGAGGATGGGACTCGCATGGGAGCCGGGGCCTCCTTGAGCAGTCCGGCGATCTGGCACTATATGAACGCACTGCTCGGTTTTTCGCTGGATCTGCCGCAGGGGCGGCTGATCCTGACTCCTCGCCTGCCTGCCGGTGAGAGAGCGCTTGCAGCGCCGCTATTTGCACCGACTTTCTGGGCATGGATGGAGTATCGCCCCGGTCCGACGCGCACGATTCTCAGCTTTCGCCTGGATCGCTCGACTCCCATCGCCGTCTCGCAAGAGTTGATTCAAACTGGCGCGGGACTGACGCTTCAGTATGTGACGCTGCCCAACATCGGGCTGGCTTCGCCGCAGGTGACCGCCAGTATGGCGCGCGCGCCGGTTGCCGGAAAAGCGGGGCGCGACAGCCGGGGGCGCCTTGTCTTTACCTTCGACACTCCCCTGAAGATTAACTCCGGCCAGCGGCTGGAGTTTGTGATCCGAATGAGAGAGTAGAGCCGTCTGCACGGATACAGACGGCTCTAGCGGAGGCGGTTTTAAGGCAGGGGAGGCTGCCCCTCCGAGATGACGCGATGCAGCGCGCGCAGGCTGTGATTATTCAGGTCGGAAATCAGCAGCGTGCCGGTTGTCTCCAGAGCGATATGACGCGGTCCGTTGAGCGTTCCGCTGGCTCCATCCGAAAAACCGGCGGAGCTGCCCAGCAGGGTGACAACCTGTCCCTGCGGGCTGATTCGCCGCGCGCGATGACTGCCGAAATCCACCACGTAGAGATTGCGGGCGCTGTCCGCCGTGATGCCGGTAGGCGTGTTAAACCGGGCGGCGCTGCCGGTTCCGTCGGCCGTTCCTGAGAGACCGGCGGAGCCTGCCAGCGTGGTGACTGCCATCGCGTTCGGGTTCGTGGTGCGCGTCAGGACGCGCACGGTGTGATTCATCACGTCCGCGACGTAGAGCCTGCCGGTCCCGTCCGTGGCGATGCCTGCCGGAACGTTGAATCGGGCGGCGGAGCCGGTTCCATCCAGTGATCCACTTGTTCCTCCGGCAACCGTCGTTAACCGATAGGCGGATGCCTGTGAGGGGTCGCCGGAGACGTAGTCAATGCGGCGGACGGAGTGCGATCCCGCGTCGGTGATAAAGATCGTCCCGCCCGAATCGATCACCATTCCCTCCACGCTGTTAACGGTAGCGGTGGATCCCGGACCGTCCGCAGACCCGGCAGTTCCGGTTCCGGCGATGGTGGTCACGCTTCCGTCCGGCGCGATACGGCGGATACGCCGATTGAAAAGGTCGGAGACAAACAGGCTGCCGTCGGGATGGAGCGCCGCCACCCGCGGACCGTTGAACTGCGCGCTGGTTCCGCTCCCGTCGGTGAACCCTGCGGATGATCCCGCCAGCGTTCCGACAACTCCCTCTTCGGTGACATAGCGAATACGGTGGTTGCTGCCATCCACCACAAAGGCGCGTACATTCGGTAGTCCCAGACCATGCCAGCTTCCCCGGAGATTCGCCGGAACCGCGACCAAGCCATAGGGTTGATTGAACTGAGCGATATTGCCGTTGCCGTTCGCGCTGCCGACGCGACCATCTCCCGCGAGAGTCATCAGGTAAGAGGCTCCCACCGCCGGAAGATTGATCAGGTTGGTGTCCGTCTCCAGATAGGCGGTGAAGGAGAATCCGGAGATTCCCTGCGGAATGTAGAACTGAAGTTCGGCGCTCATGGTTTCGCTGGCGGGAATCGGGGTCAGCCATTTCGCAAAGGCTCCCTGTGTGGGAATCTCGGCGTCCCAGTTCAACAGGCGCACCGGCTCGCTGACCGCGCTGAGGGGACCGCCGCTCTGCATCAACGCGCTGCTATTGATCACGACTTTGCGGACGAGGTTGTTGTTGTAGTCGGCAAGGTACAGGTTGATTCCAGAACCGGGAACGGCAAAGACGCCGGAAGGGGTGTTAAAGCGAGCCGCGTTTCCATTACCGTTCGCGTTCCCGGTGGCGCTGCTTCCGGCGAATGTCATCACCTGATAGCTGCCTTTCTGTGTCGGCTCGCCACCCGGCGTCATGGTCAGCAGGCGAAGCTGATGATTTTCGCTGATGAGAAATACAAAGCGTCCGCTGCTGATCTCCACAGCGTCAATACCGCGCGGGGTCTGAAAGCGGGCTACGGCTCCGATCCCGTCCTGTGTACCGCTTCCGTTGCCTCCAGCGATGGTGGAGACGACAGCCGAGGTAAAAGGCGTGGCAATACGTCGGATCGCCTGGTTTCCGGCATCCGCCACATAGAGAGTCTCTATGCCCGGAGTCTCGTCCGTCAGAGTCAGTTGAGCCGGCAGGCTGAATCTCGCGTTTCCTCCCGGACCGTCCGCCAGACCGCTTGTGAGAGCCTGACCGGCAACGGTGGAGACGGTGTAGGAGGAAGCCTGATCACGGGGACCGCCCGACCAGGAGATCATGCGAACCAGGTGGTTATCCGCGTCACAGACATAGATTCGATTGCCCTGACTCTCCACCGCAATGCCCGTCGGGCCGCGGAACGTAGCAAGATTGGCAGTGCCGTCGTTGGATCCGGTGGCTCCCGTCCCGGCAATCGTCGTCACCTCTCCCAGAGGAGTGATCCGGCGAATGCGGTTATTGCCATAGTCCGCCACAAAGACATTTCCGTTTCGATCCGTCGCGACATCTGCCGGTTGATTGAATCGCGCTGCGCTTCCCACGCCGTCAGTCGGACCGCTGACGCCCGCCGATCCGGCAAGCGTGGAGACGGTTCCATCCAACTGAATGGCGCGAACCAGATGATTGGTGGAGTCCGCCACAAAGAGCGTATTTCGGTTTGGACCCTGCCCGCCTTCCAATCCCTGCGGCGCGTTGAAAGTAGCCGTCGTGCCGTATCCATTCGCGTTTCCGGCGGTACCGCTTCCTGCGAACGTCGAGACGGTCGTCTGCAGTTTCACATCTATGAGAGTCGTGTGCAAGAGGCTTGCGATCACCAGACGCGCATTATTCAGAATGCCTTCACGACTATTATTGGCGGCGCGTATGCGCAAGAGCCGCTTGCCGCTGTCGCCGCCGACAGAGAGAAGGTCGGAGCTTTCGAAGCTGACCGCGCCTCCGGTTAAGACGGCGCGGCTTGTTCCGCCTCCCTCTTCAATGCGCGTGATCTGCACTTTCCCGGTCTTTACATCTACCTCGAAACGAGCGAGCGTGCCGTTTCTGGAGGGAGTGCCGGTATTTCCCGGCGGACTTCCACCGCCGCACCCGATCAGGAGCGGCAGGAGCAGAAGAGAGAGGAGGCCGGAAGGCGGACGGGTAAAGAATCGGTACATGGCGTTACACTCCATCTGTTCTGATACGGAAAAGAAGAGGCGACAGGAGGAGAAAGAGGCGATAGCCCTCATCATAATCACTGCAGGAGACTTCTGTGCGTGAAGAGCCTGCTCCTGCTTCCCTTTCAGGCGTTGACCCCCGTAATTATCGGAGTATGATTATCGTAAATACAGGGATAGCGGCGAGACTCTCAGCTTGTTTCTGCGGGTGTGCGCGTTTTTACAGGCGGAAGATGAAACCGCGACGCGCCTGCCGCGTCAAGGTTAGTGGAATGCGATGAGACTCTCTTCGCAGACAATCGAGAAAAGGAAAAAGATGGCAAATACAGGCGCAGTCCAGTTTCAACAGGCAAAAAACTTCTGGAATATCGTGAAGAGCGTCTCGGTGGGGGAGATCGCGAAGGAGGCGTATCGTCCGGTCTCTCTGGCGATTGTCGGCGAGAAGGAGAAGCGCGAACAGGCGATTCGCTGGCTCCTGACCTCTTTGGAGAAAGACGCGCCTGCCTCTTCTCCGCAGAAAGAGGAGGGAGTTATACTCTTGCTGCCGGGAGAGCGCGCACAGAACCGTATCCAGCCAGAGTGTTTTGACAGCACCGATCCGATCGAGGGCTTTCCTGCCAATCCGGGGGCGTTCGATCTGGTGATAGATGTGGGAGGAGGCAGAAGGAACGCGCCGGTCGGGTTGTTGATCTACAGTGTTGAGGAGATGGGTGGCTGGGAACGGGTAGTGGCGCGTATTCTGAGCGAGCGCGCAGACCTATCACTGGCGCTGGCGCGCTCGTTTCCCGGTCTGCGGGCGGAGGTGGCGCAGCGGATCATCCGGGATACCGCCAATGCCAATGCGCAGTTCGCCATGCTCAACGCGCTTCCCGGAGTTCTTCCGGTTATCGGCGCGCTGCTGCCTGCGGGAGCCATCGCCGATATGCTGATCCTGACTAAAAATCAGGCGATGATGCTCTATCGGCTGGCGGCGGTCTACGATCAGCCGCTCGATCTGCGCCAGCGTTCCCGCGATCTTGCTCCGCTGCTGGGAAACGCCTTTGGCTGGCGCGCGCTGGCGCGAGAGATCGTCGGAGTGGTTCCGGGGGGAGTCGGACTGGTGGCGAGGGGAGCCATCGCCTATGCGGGAACCATTGCGCTCGGAAAGGCGTTGGATCGTTTCTATGTGACCGGTCTGCACCCCACCCGTCAGCAGATATCTCGCTTCTATAAAGAGGCTTACGGAGGCGCAAAGGAGATCGCCGCCGGGATTGCCCGCCGTCTTCCGCACCGTAAGAAGCCTGCCGCGCTGCCGGATTTGGAGGATGAAAACCAGGGGGGGAAATTTGATCCGGGAAAGAAGGAGATACGATAAGCGATAGCGAATCGTAGTCTTGATCCGGGTGAAACCGGAGAGGTATAATAGCATTCGCTTTCAGATCAGGCGGCTTCTCGTTCATGAGAGGCGCAGCCGGGCCTTATTATCGAAGGCAACAGGTTTTCAAAGCCCTGTGGGACTGATTCATCACGGTCCCGCAGGGCTTTTATCATATCCGGCATGGAAATCTGACGTCAACACACAGGAGGCGCAGAATGAATATGGCGCATATTCACCTGATTTTGAACCATCTTCCGATTTTCGGGACGCTCTTTGGTCTGGCGCTGCTGGCGGTCGGACTGCTGCGAAACAGTGATGAGTTGAAGAGGATCAGCCTGATTATCTTTGTTTTCATGGCGCTGGCAGTCGTTCCCGTTTACCTGACGGGAGAGCCTGCGGAGAGCCAGGTGAAAAACCTGCCGGATGTATCGGGAGCTTTTATCGAAACGCATGAAGCGGCGGCGCAGGTCTCGCTGGCGACGACCATGCTGCTGGGCATGGCGTCCTGTGTCGCGCTCGCGCTGTCCATACGGAAGGTGAAAGCCGCCGTATGGATGACTCCGGTAGTTCTGGGGCTTGCGCTTCTCGTCAGCGGATCGCTGACCTATACGGCATCGCTCGGAGGGCAGATTAGGCACTCCGAAATACGCGGCGGCGCGGCGAACCCGACAGGAACAACGGAAGGGGAGAGAGGAAGCACGGAACAAAGAGAGAGCCAAGAGGATGATGACTGATTTTGCATACGTTTCTTCTCCTGCTGCCGGTAAGCCGCATGAACCGGAGATCAGCCGGATGCAGGGATGGATCGCCGCGCTGGCGCTGGCAGGGATCGCGCTGCATCTGATTTTTCGATGGACTGCGCCGGACTCGACGCCTGTATATGGGATCGTCCTGCCGGAGATTCCGCTTCTTAGTGTTCTGGCTCTGGGCGGAATTCCGCTGGTGCTCGTTCTGATTCAGAAGATGATCCGGGGCGAGTTCGGCTCGGATCTGCTGGCGGGAATCTCGATTGTCACTTCAATGCTGCTGGATGAGTATCTTGCCGGGACGTTGGTAGTGCTGATGCTCTCCGGCGGGGAGGCGCTGGAAGCCTATGCGACGCGCAACGCCTCCTCCGTGCTTCAGGCGCTGTCGAAACGAATGCCGTCCCTGGCGCATCGCCGCGAGAACGGGACACTGGTAGAGGTCAGCCTGGAGCGTGTGAAGGTGGGCGATACGCTGGTTGTCTTCCCGCATGAGATATGTCCGGTGGATGGTCGGGTGGTGAGCGGGCATGGAACGATGGATGAGTCGTATCTGACCGGCGAACCCTACCATATCACCAAAGCGCCTGGAACGGAGGTGCTTTCGGGAGCGATCAACGGGGATACCGCGCTGACGATAGAGTGTATTCGTCCAGCGAGCGACTCGCGCTATGCCCGGATTATGCAGGTGATGCGGGAGTCGGAGCAGCGGCGCCCGCAGCTTCGTCGTCTCGGCGATCAGCTTGGCGCGCTCTATACGCCGATTGCGGTTGCGATTGCGCTGGCTGCCTGGGGGCTTTCGGGAGATCCGATTCGCTTTCTGTCGGTGCTGGTGGTCGCCACGCCCTGCCCCCTGCTGATCGCCATTCCGGTCGCAATCATCGGCTCGATCTCGCTGGCGGCGCGGCACGGGATCATCATCAAAGACCCGGCGGCGCTGGAGAAGATCAGCACATGCCGGGTCGCTATTTTCGATAAGACCGGGACGCTGACCTACGGCAGACCAAAGCTGACAGAGATATTGACACAGGAGACGTTTCAGAGAGAGGAAGTTCTCGAACTAGTGGCGAGTCTGGAGCGGTACTCCAAACATCCTCTGGCAAGCGCTATACTGGAAGCGGCGACGGAAGCCGGTCTGCACCTGCTGGATGCCGAGGAGATCCGGGAACTGCCGGGCGAAGGAGTGCGCGGCAGGATTGGCGTGCGGCAGGTCTTCGTCACCGGGAGGGATGTTCTGGCAAATCTCCGTCCGGAACTGGAGGAGACGCTGCCGCAGGTCTCGCACGGACTGGAGTGCGTGGCGCTGGTGGATGGAACGTATGCGGCGACCTTCCGTTTTCGGGACGAGATGCGACCGGAAGGGGTGCACTTTGTGCGACATCTGACTCCGCAGCATGGTTTTGACCGTTCACTGCTGATGTCCGGGGATCGCGAGGTGGAGGTCGCCTATCTGGCGGAGAGAGTCGGGATAACAGAGGTGTTTGCGGGGCAGAGTCCGGAGCAGAAGCTTGCGCGGGTGGTGGAAGAGACCCGTCACGCCCCGACCGTCTTTCTGGGGGACGGGATCAACGATGCGCCTGCGCTGACAGCGGCGACGGTCGGAATCGCCTTCGGCAGTCACAGCGAAATTACCAGCGAGGCGGCAGATGTCGTGATTCTGGACAGTGCGCTTGAGAAGGTGGATGTGCTGATGCACATCGGGGAGAGGATGCGGGGCATCGCGCTTCAGAGCGCGCTCGGCGGGATGGCGTTGAGCATGGTCGGCATGGCGCTGGCGGCGATGGGCATCCTGCCCCCGGTCGCCGGAGCGTTGATGCAGGAGATCATAGACATTTTCGCCGTTCTGAACGCCCTGCGCGCCGCGCTTCCCCCACGCTCGCTCTCAGACTACGCCATGCATTAACGGGGGAAGTGTTCCAGCACAATATAGTGAGTGGGGGAGAGACCCAGGCTCCGGTAGGTGTCCAGCGCGCGGGTATTGTCTGAAACGGCGTAGAGGCGGAATCCAATTGCTCCCGACCGCTTGCCCTCCTGCACCACATGCTCGTAGAGCGACCGAAACACGCCGTGCCGCCGCCACTCCTGCGCCACATAGACGCTCTGGAACCACCAGACTCTTCCGTTGCGCCAGTCGCTCCACTCAAAGGTGACCATCACCTGACCGATCACGCCGACTTCCGCTTCCGCGACGAAGTAGAGGCAGTGATTCGGATCGGTCAACGCCGTCTCCACCCCCTTCGTTAAGATAGCGAGATCGAGATGCAGTCCCTCTGTCTCCTCCGCCATGCGCCGGTTATACTCGACGATGATATCCCGGTCTTCCGGGACGGCGCGGCGAATCGTCCATGCCGGCATCTCAGTATGCCCTCGCAAAGATGACCTGCTGCGCGGTTTCGCGACCGGTCAGAATGCACCGACCTGCTTTCTCCGGCTGCTCCAGTGGAATCACGCGAATCGTGGCGCGAGTCTCCTGCTGAATGCGTCCTTCGTCCTCATCGTCGCCGTCCCAGTAGGCGCGGGCGAAACCGGTCTCGATGGCCTCTTTCAACTCTTCGTAGCTGCTGACATCACGGGTATGCTCCATGCGAAACTGCAACGCCCGGTCATAGAGCGAGCGCTGAATCTCCACCAGCAGCGTGTCGAGATGATCCGCCAGTCCCGTCTGCGGCACGAACGCCTTTCCGGCTTTTCCCGGAATATCCCGGCGCGCCACCGCCGCCGTTCCCTGCGCCACATCTCGCGGACCCACCTCCACCCGCAGCGGCACGCCCTTCACCTCCCACTCGTTATATTTGAAACCGGGCGTCAACTGCTGGCGGTCGTCAATCTTCAGCCGAAAACGACCGTTCCATTCGCGTGCCAGTCGGTCCACCGCCTCCATGACGACGGCGCGTTCGGTATCACTCTTATAGATGGGCACGATGACGACCTGCACCGGAGCCAGACGCGGGGGGGCGACCAGACCCTCATCATCCGAGTGCGCCATGATGAGCGCGCCGATCAGTCGGGTGGAGACTCCCCAGGAGGTGGTCCAGCCATACTCTTCGCGATTATCGGCGGTCGTGTATTTGATGTCGAACGCCTTCGCAAAGTTCTGTCCGAGATTGTGCGAGGTTCCCGCCTGAAGAGCGCGCCCGTCCTGCATCATCGCCTCAATGGCGTAGGTTCGCAACGCGCCGGCAAACTTCTCCCGATCCGTCTTGCGCCCGCGCAGAACCGGCAGCGCCATCTCCTTCTCGACAAAGTCCGCGTAGACTTCGTGCAGAATCTTCAGCGTCTCCTCTTCCGCTTCTGCCTCGGTCGCGTGGACGGTATGCCCCTCCTGCCAGAGGAACTCGGTCGTCCTCAGAAAGGGGCGCGTTCGCATCTCCCAGCGCACCACATTCGCCCACTGATTGATGAGCAGCGGGAGGTCTCGCCATGAGTGTACCCAGCGGGCGAAACTGTGCCCGATGATTGCCTCGGAGGTGGGACGCACGACCAGCGGCTCCGCGAGGTCTTCGCCTCCACCTTTCGTCACAATCGCCACTTCCGGCGCAAAGCCTTCGACATGCTCCGCCTCTTTCATCAGAAAGCTCATCGGGATGAAGAGCGGAAAGTAGGCGTTCTGGTGACCGGTCTCTTTGATGCGCCGATCCAGTTCGCGCTGAATATTCTCCCACAGCGCATATCCCAGCGGCTTGATGACCATACATCCGCGAACCGGGGAGTAGTCCGCCATGTCCGCCTTCTCAACAATATCCAGATACCATTGCGCGTAGTCCTGAGCGCGTGTTGTAATTCCCTCTTTGGGCAACGGATTCTCTCCTTCACTGCCTGTTAGCAGGCTATTATACTCGAAAATGGAAGCCGGAATGGGGCAGCGGACGGCTATTTCAGGGAGGGGAGCGGGTAGAAACGCCATTCTGCCGTGAGTTCTCTGGTAAACGGATGGTCTGCCAGCAGGGCGCGCAGCAGGGGGATCGGCATACAGTTCTCCTGCATGATCGAATCGTGGAACTGCCGGTCGCTCTGTTGCCCGGACGCGACCAGTTCCCGGTAGAGCGCATGTACCTGCAAACCGCCGATCAGATAGGCGCACTGGTAGAGCGGATCGTAGTCGCCCCCAAAGGAGCGCCGCACCTCGCCCATCGCATTCTCGTGTTCATGCCCGACCTCGTTAACCAGCATCTCAACGCACTCCTGCGGGGTCATCTGTCCCAGATGAAACCCAAGCGAGAACTGCACACGGGCGCACCGATGCATCCGCCAGAAGAGCATACCGATCCGGTCTTCCGGCGATCCTGCAAATCCCTGCTCCCAGAGCAGCATCTCCCAGTGCAGCGTCCACCCCTCCGTCCAGAACGGCGTATAGAACAGGCGGCGATAGGGGCGATAACGCTCCTGCGAGAACGACTGCAGGTAGTGACCGGGGATCAGTTCGTGATGGACGGTAGCGCGGGCGAAGTGGCGATTATTGCCCCGCAGGCTCATCCGTTTCTGTTCGTGCTCCATCTCTGCAGTCGGATACGAAACGATGATCGTCTCGCCTCCCAGAAAGAACGGGTTGACCTTCTGCCGCTCGGCTGACATCATCTCCATGCGCCAGCCTTCCCGCGCCAGCGGCGGAACCGTCACCAGACCGCGCTCTTCCACATAGCGAATCGCCTCCTGCGCCAGTTCCCGGATCAGGCGGGGCTGGCCGCCCGGCGGCTCATGACGCTCCTTCACCATCTCCAGCGCGCGCCGCCAGTTGTCGCCGCAACCCATTTTGCGCGCTGCCTGTCGAAGCTCCTTCTGACACCACTCTGCCTCCTGTCGGGCAATGGAAATCAACTCTTCGGGAGAGTAGGGGATCAGGGCGCGCTGAAGCTCCTCCAACAGGTTATCGCGCCCGATGGGATCGCCGATGATGGCGTCGGGATCTTCAGCGCGAGCAATCTTCTCGCGCAGGAAGGCGGAATACCTCTGCGCCGCCGTCTTCAGCGACTGATAGGGTTTGTCCACCCACCAGGTGAAGAGAGGATCGTAACCGTGATAGAATTCGCGCCAGCTTTCCAACATGGCAAGAATACGGTCGAGGGCTTTCGCCGCGCGATAGGCGACGGCGGGGCGTGCCGTATCGGGAACCGCCTCCAGTGACTGGCGGGTTGCCTCCATGGTCTTCCGCGCCTGATCCAGCCGTTCCGCCGCCTCTCTGCCGTTTACCTCTTTCAGTTGCCGGCGATCCTCTTCGAGCGAAATTAGCGGGAGAGCGAAGGGCAGCAACGGCTCCATCTCCTCCCACTGCCGCTCCTCTCGCTTCAGAAGATAACGTTCATTCAACAGAAAGTTCTTCAGCAGCAGCCAGTCCAGTTGATCGCTTCGCGAGAGCGATTCAAAGGGCATCGCCTCCAGCGTCGCCTCCCACTCCGAAAACAGCGCGCAGAATCGCTCTCTGCGTCGGGGGGAAAAAGGGGCGGAGTGCAGACGGTCTATCCCGCCATAATCCGCCTGAAACAACGTGATAAGCGCAGGCAGTCGTTCGGATTCGGAGGTATATACAGTGTCTATCCGCGAGTCATGATCCATTCATATCTCTCCCATTTCGCGCCAAAGCGTCAGCGTGATCTCGGTCAGCAGTTGTGTTGCGCGGCGATAGTCTGGCTGTTCGGGCAGCGCAGAGCGCTCATACGCACTTTTTAAGCGCTGAAAGCCTCTCTCCGCCTCCCGCTTCACCTCTTCGAGCGACCACTCGCCGCGTTTGATGGCGCGAATCTCCTCTGCATCTTCGTCGCGGAAGACCGTCAGTACGCCGGTCTCCAGAAACTCCGCCCCCATCCGCAGCAGTCGAATGGCGTGGGCAGCGTTCTTGGTATCGTATCCGAACCTCTCCACCAGCGCTTTCCGCTTCGCGCCCATGTAGCCCTGAAACGCCAGCGTCTCCATCTTTTTGATCTGCGCGTCTGCGTAACCGGAAAAGGCATCATAGGCGATCTTACTGCTGAAAAGCGACCGCTCTCGTATAAGGCTCTGAAAGGCAGGATGAAGGCAAAGATAGTGTTCCGGACGCAGCCAGAGCAGCCCCACCACATTCGGATTACACTTCAGCAGCAGATGGATAAACTTGGTAATGGAGTAGAGCGTGACATCCAGCTCCTCTTTCTGGAAAATCCAGTGTTCCCAGTTCTTTAAGCCGAGGGTGATCTTTGGAGGCGGAACCGCGATGCCCATCATGTCCACATCGTCTATGCTGTTCGGGTCGTCTTTCGGGACATAGGTGTTGTGGGAGGCGCTGCCCATGTACGCCATGCAGACGAGCGCGCGACTCAGATGAAATTCAAAAGGGAACGCCCGGACAATGCGTTCATCGAGATCACAGAGATAGGACAAAGCCGTGCCTCATCTATTCTCCAGTTCCATAAGCGAATCGCGAGCCGCCTGAACCATCAGGTAGATGTCGGCGTCGGTCATGGCGTCGGAGAGGAAAGCAGACTCATATTGCGAGGGGGGCCAGTAGACGCCTCGCGTCAGCATCCCGTGAAACCAGAGCGCGAACCGATTCGTATCGCAGGTCTTTGCTGATGCGTAGTCCGTGACAGGGCGATCCGTGAAGAAAAGGGTCAGCATCGAACCGATCTGCTGAACCGTTGCCGGTACGCCGGTGTCGAGAACCGCTTCGCGCAAGCCGCGCGCCGCCTGCTCCCCGCGCGTTTTGAGCCGGGCATAGATTCGAGGGTCTTCCTCGATCAGGCGCAGCGCAGCCAGACCGGCGGCAACCGCCATCGGATTGCCGGAGAGCGTGCCCGCCTGATAGACCTGTCCGACCGGAGCGACAGAAGCCATTATTTCGCGTCTTCCGCCGTAGGCAGCCAGCGGTAAACCTCCGCCAATCACCTTGCCGAGGATGGTCATGTCGGGGGAGATGCCGTATAGCTCCTGTGCTCCACCCAGCGCCAGCCGGAACCCGGTCATCACCTCATCGAAGATCAGAATCGCGCCATGCTCTCGCGTGACAGCGCGCATCTTCTCCAGAAATCCGGGCGACGGCGGCACGCAGCCCATGTTTCCCGCAACCGGTTCCACGATGACGCAGGCGATCTCTTCTCCCTGTTGAGAAAAGAGCAGACGCAGCGAATCTTGATCGTTATAGGGCAGAGTGAGGGTATCGGCAATGAGGTTCGGAGGGACTCCCGCGCTGTCGGGCAGTCCGAATGTCGCTACGCCAGACCCCGCGCGCGCCAGCAGGCAGTCGGCGTGTCCATGATAACAGCCCTCGAATTTTACCACTTTGGAGCGTCCCGTGTATCCGCGCGCCAGCCGTATCGCGCTCATGGCGGCTTCGGTTCCGCTGGAGACCAGGCGTACCTGTTCACAGGAGGGAACCGCGCGACAGATCGCCTGCGCTATCTGGACTTCCAGATCGGTCGGCGCTCCAAAGGTAGTTCCCTGCTCCAACTGCTGCAGCAAAGCGCTCTGTATTCGCGGATGTCGGTGGCCGAATAGAAGAGGACCCCAGCTTCCCACACAGTCCAGATAACGGTTGCCATCTACATCCTGCAGATAGGCTCCATCGCCGCGCGCGATAAAACGCGGTGTTCCCTGCACGGCGCGAAATGCGCGTACCGGCGAATTGACTCCGCCCGGAATCCACTCCTGCGCCTGTTCAAAAAGCGCCTTTGAACGATCCGTTTTCATGATGACCTCTCTCATCCGTTAGCGCTATTATACCTTGACGCCTGTCAGGGACGTGAAAACGGGCAGGAGAGAGCTCCTGCCCGTTGATTTGCGATATGTGATTTTCGCGGTTCTACTCTACCGTCACGCTCTTGGCGAGGTTGCGCGGCTGGTCAATCGGACAGCCTCGCTGCCGGGCGACATAGTAGGCGAGCAGTTGCAGAGGAACCATCGCCAGAATGGGGGAGAGCGCGTCCAGCGTGGCGGGAATCCGAAGCAGGTAGTCCGCCATCTCAGGAGCCGGAACATCTTCGCGATGCAGCGCCAGCACTGTTCCCTGTCGCGCCTTCACCTCCTGGATGTTGCTGACCATCTTCTCATGCGTGGCGGGCTGCGTGCAGAGTCCGATTACCGCTACCCCCGGCTCGATCAGCGCGAGCGGCCCATGTTTCATCTCTCCGGCGGCATACGCCTCCGCATGAATGTAGGATATCTCCTTTAGCTTCAGCGCCGCTTCGTGCGCGGTCGCGTAGTCGAAGCCGCGACCCAGATAGAAGAAGCAGCTCATCGCTGCCAGTTGCGCGCTCATCGCCTCGATCCGTTCGCTCTGAGACAGACACTCTTCGATCTGCTCCGGCAGTGCGCGCAGCGCGGCGACATAACGTCGGCGATCCTCCTCCGGCATTCCGGCGTTCTGCGCCAGATAGAGAGCCAGCAGCGTGAGCGCGGTTAGCTGCGCGAGATAGGCTTTGGTGGAGGCGACGCCGATCTCCGGACCTGCCTGCGTGTAGAGAACCGCGTCTGCCTCCCGCGCCAGCGTGCTTCCAACCACATTGACAATCGCCAGCGTCGGCGATCCCTTTCGCTTTGCTTCGCGCATGGCTGCCAGCGTATCCGCCGTCTCTCCGCTCTGGCTGATGAGCAGGGTAAGAGTCTCCGAGTCCACCAGCGGGTCGCTGTAGCGAAACTCCGAGGCGACCGCCGCCTCGACCGGACGATGCAATAGCTGCTCCAGAAGCCGTTTGCCGACCAGTCCAGCATGATAGGCGGTTCCGCAGGCGACGATACTCACCCGTCGAATGCGTGCCCACTGCTCCGCCGTGAAGCCCACATCCGGGAGCGTCACCCGATCTTCTGCCGAGAGCCTGCCCCGCAGCGTATCCCGAACCGTGCGCGGCTCCTCATGAATCTCCTTCAGCATAAAGTGCGGGAAACCACCTTTCTCCGCCGCCTGATCGTCCCAATTTACATCCAGTACCGCGCGAGTCCGCAGATTCCCGTCCAGACCGGAGATCGTGACGCGATCCTGTTCGATCAGGGCGCAGTCGCCGTCTTCGAGAACCAGCACACGCCGCGTATACGCCATAACCGCAGGAATGTCGGACGCCAGAAAGTTCTCCTCCTCGCCCAGCCCGATCACCAGCGGGGAGTCCTTTCGGGCGACCACCACCGCATTACCCAGAAAGCGCGAGATCACCGCGACCGCATACGATCCCTTCACCTCCATCAACGCCAGCCGCACCGCCTGCAGGAACGCCTCCGGCGTTGGCTCTCCCTCCGGCAGCTTCTCTTCGATCAGATGCGCCAGCGCCTCCGTGTCCGTTTCGGACTGAAACCGATGTCCCGCTTCGCGCAGGCGGGCGCGCAGTTCGGCATAGTTTTCGATGATTCCATTGTGAACAACCGCCAGATTGCCCTGGCAGTCCGGATGCGGGTGAGCATTTGCTTCATTGGGGCTTCCGTGTGTCGCCCAGCGTGTGTGCGCGATGGCGACCTGCGCCTCTCCCGGCTGATCCTGAACGCTCGCCTCCAACTGCGCGATCTTGCCTGCCGCCTTCACAATGCGGATGCCGGCGGAGGCGGGATAGGCGACACCTGCCGAGTCGTAGCCGCGATACTCCAGACGCTTAAGATTTCGGATAGCGGTTTCGACCGCGGGACGGCTTCCAACATAACCGGTGATTCCACACATGATTTTCTCCTGCGGACGGCGTTAAGGCGTAACTTCTTCAAAGGTAAAGCGGATCTCGGCGCGGCTGGAGTTTGCTGCCAGCGTCCGCAGAGGTTCTCGCTGTTCGGGAGAGAGAGAACTGGTAAAGAGGCGCACGCGCTTGCCTGATAGAACGCCCCCGCTGCTGAACGACCAGGGATGACGGCGTCCGATCTTAACGGCATCGGCGGCGATATAGATTTCCGGGACAGGTTTGAGAAGCTGTTTGAGGAAGGCGGCTTCTTCGGCGCGATGGGAGAAAAGATCAAGGGTTCCAGAGGCGGGAGCCGCCACGATTCCGCTGGCTCCGACAATGGCGATGCCGGGCTGGAACGCGCAGTGAAACTCGTGGGAGTGAAACGCGCAGTCGTCCGCGTTATAAACCTCTCCGAGAATGCCGGTTGAGATACCGGCGGCAATAAACTCCAGCAGGGCGGGAAGGCTGTTGGTGAAGGCGATCAGATTGCGTGGACGCTCCTCTTCCAGAGCCGCCCGTCGAATCTCCTGCGCGACCGCGTAGGTCGTGCTTCCCGCTGTCAACGCTATCGCCAGATTGTCGCTCAGGCTGTTGACGACCGCCTGCGCGATGGCGCGTTTGGTGGCGGGTTCCAGCTCCAGTTGATCGGCGAAGTATCCGGCGGAGAATCCGCTGCGATTGGGTGTCACCGTGCCCCGGCGCATCTCTATTCCCTGCACGGTCATCAGAAGGTCCTGAAGATGTTCGACATCCCGGCGCACCGTGCGCTCATCTACCTGAAACGTCACGGCGAGCGACCCAAGCTCTTTCCCGCCTCTCTCCTCGCGCAGAATCTCCAGAAGGCGCATTCTTCGCGCCGCTGCCTGATCCATACCTTCCTTATGTCTCCTTTGAACCGCTTGCGTATGAGGCAAGTATACAGCACGGCGGAGAATATGTCAAGTTTCAGGCAAATTTATGACATTAATACGAGTAGAGTTGTCATTATTATAGGAAAAGATGTCACGATTTCAGCATTAAATGTCTTGAAGGCGTGCTGAACGGACAGGTCAATCCTCTTGCAGGTGACAGATATGGAAGGATGACCGGCAGTGAAGGCGAACGAATTCAGTCGGATGAGGCGGCGTGATCCGGCGTGAAGTAGGGGGAGAGCTTGCGTTTCAGGGCGTTGCGGGCGCGGCTGAGGCGCGACTTGATGGTTCCGGGAGGCACTTCCAGCGTCTCGGCGATCTCTTCCACGCGCATCTCTTCGATGTGATGCAGCACCACCACCGTGCGATAGTCGTCTGGAAGCGACTGGATAGCGCTGTGCAGAAGCTCCATGCGTTCCTGCGACGCCAGCAGCCGATCCGGTTCGCCGGAAGGATCGGGAACATCCCAGGCCTGGGGACCATCGAACTCCTGGGCATGGGACACATCCAGAGAGGAGATGGGCGACTTATTTCGGCGTCGGCGCAGGTAGTCCAGGCAGACATTCGTGGCGATTCGGCGTATCCAGGCGTTCTGAGCGCCCTCCGCGCGCAGGCGCGGCAGCGCGCGGTAGATGCGAATAAAGACCTCCTGCGTGAGGTCGGAGGCGTCGGCTTCATGATTGATCATGCGGTAGACGAGATTATAGACCCGCCGGTAGTGAGTCTCTACCAGCATCTCAAACGAGATCGCTTCGCTGCGTTCCGGGGAGTCAGAAACGGAGGTTTGTGCGCCGTTTCTCCAGATTCGTAGACTGAGCAGGTCTGCCACGCGCAGGCTCTCCCTTCAGCCGCTGTCGCGAGCAAGCCGACAGACAAATGGGGCACGTTGTTTTACGTTCATACCATAAGACGCTTGAAAAGTCGGAAATGTGACAGTGAAAAGCAGATATTTTTTGCTGGGAGCTTTCTTCGCGTTCAAACAGGTCGCCTCGATCGTATCCGTCTGGACGCCGTCTGTAGAGGTTTCTGGCGAGGAAACTATCTCTTTCCAATCTGCGTACTCTCTGGTATACTGCACTTAGTGACGGCGGGGGAGAGTCTCCCCGCCTATTTGTTCATCGGCAACGCGCCCCCGCTTTGCCGACGCTGTAAATACGGAAGGAACCGCCTCATGCCACGCGACCGCGACCGACGTTTTAACAACCCATCCGGTGACCCCGAACCAGAGTTTGAACTGCCGGAGACCCAGCTGCGCGCTATCGGTTTGCTCAATGAGATCATTCGCATGACTCCTCGTAACGATCCGCGCCTGGACTACCTGTTGCTGCTGCGCCATCAGCTTGAGACAGACGAGCAGCAGTTAGAGGAGGCGCGTCAGGTCATCGCCGAGTTCGAGGAGGCGTATACCAAACTCACCTCCCCCGCCAACCGGATCGGGGTTTTCATCAGTTGGGTGGATCGTCCGAAGGAGATCGTTCAGATCGCCATGGGCGATCAGGAGTATATCGCCAATCTTGACCCTAAGATGGAGAAGAAGGAGTTCAATGTCGGCACGCGGGTGAAGGTGAACGAAGCCTTCTCCGTCATTGGCGACCTCGGTTATCATCCCGGTGGTCCGCTGGTAAAGATCGCCGATGTTCTGGATGAGGAGCGCCTGCGTGTCTCCATGGATTCGCAGGGGATGCAGTCGCGGGTAATCTATCGCGCGACCTGCCTTCAGGATCTGCCGCTCAAGATCGGCGACGAAGTGCGCGTCGAGCCGAACTTCAAGGTGGCGCTGGAGCACTTCCCGCAGCAGGAGACCCAGGACTACTTTATGGAAGAGGTTCCCGACCTGCCCTGGGAGAAGATCGGCGGACAGCAGGAGGCGATACAGGTTATCAAAGACGCCATCGAACTGCCGCTGCTGCATCCGGAACTGTTTGCGCGTTTTGAGAAGCGGCCCCTGAAAGGGATACTGCTCTTCGGACCGCCCGGCTGCGGCAAGACCCTGATTGGCAAGGCGACCGCCTACAATCTGACCCGCGAATATCGCGAGCGCACTCATCGGGATGTGAAAGAGTACTTCATGTACATCAACGGTCCCAAGATTCTCAATATGTGGCTCGGCGAGACCGAGCGCATGGTGCGCGAAATCTTCGCCACTGCCCGCGCAAAAGCGAAAGACGGCTATCTGGTCTTCATCTTCATTGATGAGGCGGAGTCGATCCTGCGGACGCGCTCTTCGGGACGCTGGCTCAATATCTCCAATACGGTGGTTCCGCAGTTCTGCGCGGAGATGGATGGTCTGGTGTCGCTGGAGAATGTGGTGGTGATGCTGACCTCCAATCGCCCCGACTACATAGACCCGGCGATTCTACGCCCGGAGCGCATTGATCGCAAGGTCAAGGTGACCCGCCCGGATCGCCGCTCCGCCCGCGACATCCTGGGGATCTATCTGCATGAGCAGATACCGATGGACCCGGGTCTGGTGAAGGAGCATAAGGGCGATCCGGCCGCGGCGCGAGATGAACTGTTGGACCTCTCAATCGAGTATCTCTGGCGCCGGGAGAGCGAGACGGAGTTTCTGGAGGTTCACCTGCGCAGCGGCGGCGTAGAGACGCTCTACTGGAAAGACCTGGTGAGCGGCGCGCTGATTAAGTCGGTGGTTGAGCGCGCCAAAGACTTCGCGATCAAGCGCAGTATCGAAAAGCGCTCGGATGCGGAAGGGGTGACGCTGGAGGATATGCAGCGCGCCATTCGGGTCGAGTACAAGGAGAACGAGATCTTCCCGAAAGGCGACTCGATGGAAGACTGGCTCAAACTGCTGGACTACGAACCGGAGAATGTAGCGACGGTGAAGCCGGTGCGCGCGCGAAAGCAGGCTGCCGGTGCTCGTAAAAACATTATCTGATGAAGATTTCCATCAGCAAGCGTCACAGGCGATCGCTGCATGGATAATCGGGAAATCATGAAACGTCTTTTTGGAATTGAAACCGAATACGGTATCGCGGTGGAAGGGAAGGGCGCCGGCGACCTGATACAGGAGAGCATACAACTGGTGCGCTCATATGCCGGAACCTTTGTGACTGGATGGAACTACCGGGGAGAGGATGCCCGCCGCGATATGCGGGGCTTTACGGTAGAACGACTCTCCACCAATCCCGACGATGCTCAGTTCGATGCGCCGGGACGCCCGCCAATGAGCATGTCGGAGGAGCGCAGCGACCGAATACTCGCCAACGGCGCGCGATTCTATAACGATCACGGTCACCCGGAGTACAGCACGCCGGAGTGTTCTGAACTGCGCGATCTGGTCGCGCATGACCGCGCCGGGGAGCGGATCGTCTGGGATTGCGCCTGCCGTCGTTCCGCCGCTTTGGGCGCTCCGATCTCCATCTATAAGAACAATACCGATTTTCATGGAGCCTCCTACGGCACGCATGAGGGATACCTGATGCGTCGCGAGGTTCCCTGCGATGCGTTGATCGCCGGACTCCTGCCCTTTCTGGTGACGCGGCAGATATATGCGGGAGCCGGAAAGGTCGGGGTCGAGGTGGATCGGCTCGATTCACCTATCTATCAGCTTTCGCAGCGCGCCGACTTCTTCAGCGTGGAAGCCAGCGTGGACACCCTGCACAATCGCCCGATTGTCAACACACGAGACGAACCGCATGCCACCCCGCGCCTCTATCGCCGTCTGCATGTGATTGTCGGCGACGCCAATATGAGTGAGTGGGCGACCGCCCTGAAGGTGGGTACGACCTCGCTGGTGGTCGGGCTGTTGGAGGCGGGCTGGAGTCCCGCCGTGAAGTTGAAAAATCCGGTCGGCGCGATCAAGGAGGTCTCCCGCGATCAGACTTTGCGGTGGCTGGTGACGCGGGAAGAGGGGGGAACCATCTCCGCGCTGGAGATTCAACGACTCTATCTGGCGGAAGCGCAGCGGCGATTCCGGGGCGTTTCGCTAGATGCGGACTGGACGCTGGCAGAGTGGGAGAGCGTTCTTGAAGCGCTGGAGCGCGATATCCTGCTGGCGTCCGACCGGGTGGACTGGATCGCCAAACGCCAGCTTCTGGAACAGTTTATGGAGGCGGAGGGGCTGGACTGGACCGATCCCATGATGCAGAGCCTCGATCTGGCTTATCACGATCTCGACCCGGAACAGGGACTCTATCTGGGGCTGGAGCAGGAAGGCGTCATGCGTCGTCTGGTGACCGACAAGCGGATTGACGGGGCGATGACCTGCCCGCCGCAGGATACCCGCGCTTTCCTGCGCGGTCTGTTCGTCGGTCGTCATGGCTCTGCGGTGCGCTCTATCGGCTGGAACGGCGTCGCCTTCACGCATGAGGGCGAAGACCTGCTGTTCGACATGAACCCGCTGGTGGAGCCAAATGTCCAACAGTTGAATGAGGAGATCGCTGCGACAAACTCGCTGGCAGAGGTGGTGCAGGTGATAAAGAAGCCTGCGGCAGATGAGTAGCTCAATTTGAGCATCTCTTCCGGGGAGAGGCGAGAAGAAATGACTGTACGGGAGTACCTTCTGATGCGAACGCGGCAGCGATTCGCCGCGACCTTGAAGGCGTTGGAGGGCGTGACGGAGGAGTTAGCGGTTGCGGATCGTCGGGCAAACTGGCCTCTCCATGATTACTATGTCGCGCAGGACGGCTCTATTCTGGGGCTGGTCTGTCATCTGGCAGCCTGGAAAGAGACCTGGGTCGAGTATTTTCGCGGCCATGTGGTGGATCAGCGATCCGTCGGTCCGAAGAACCCAACCTTTGCGGAGGCGGTCGCCTGGCTGGAGCGCGCGAATGCGGCGTGGCTGGAAACCGCCGCCGCCGTTCCAGAGGAGACTCTGGAGACGCCTCTGAACCTGCCGGTGGATCCCTGGCATACCCCGCTGAACATGATCCAGGAGATACATGACCACGAGGTCGAACACTGCGGTCAGATCAACTATCTTATCGAAGCGCACAAGTGCGCCCCTGTGTAGTCAGCACTATTCGGTAACTGCTGGAAGGAGCCAGAGAAATCATGATTATCCGTTTTGATGAGCGTACCACTCGCCCGACATCTCCCGTTCCGGATCGAAAAGAGGGGGATGGCGGCGGACCGAATAAGCCGAATGTAAAGCGGCCCGATACCAGCGACCTGCTCAAGCGCATGAAGCGCGTGGATCCGGATGCCGCCCGTCGCTACCGCCAGCGCAGCGGAGAGTAATCTATGGGTCTCGATCTGCAATGCCTGCTGAACCCCGGCGGGCAGCCTCTTTTCACGCCTCCGACATTTCCCGCGCCGGGCGCGTCCGTTGCCGGCGCGCCGCTGGTGGATACGCACGGCACGACGGTGATCGCCGTCAAGTATAACGGAGGCGTAATCAATGTCGGCGACCGGCGGGCGACCGCCAATTTCGCGGTGATGTATGATCGGGCGGAGAAGGTGATGCCGCTCGATGACTATACGCTTCTCTCGATCTCCGGCTCCTACGCCCGCGCGCTGGAGGTCATTCGCTACCTTCGCACCGTCTTTAAGTACTTTGAGCGGTCTCAGTTGCAGCCGATGAGTCTGGATGGCAAGTTGTCGGAACTGGCAAAGGTGATTGCGGCAGGCGTTCCGGCGGCGATGCAGGGAATCGGCGGCTTTATTCCGATCCTGAGCACCTTCGAGACGCGAACCGGGCAGTCGCGCATATTTTTCTATGACGGGCTGGGCGCGCGCTTTGAGAGCACGGAGTTTGGCGCGGCAGGGTCGGGATCGCTGCAGATTCGCGGCATCTTCGACTATATCGTCAAGACGAAGGGACCGTTCCACCTGATGAGCCGTGAAGACGCTCTGCGGGAGGCGCTGATTCTGCTGGACATCGCCGCCGATCTGGATGCGGCGACCGGCGGCTGGTCCAAGCACCTTCCGCTGGCGAAGACGATCAGCGCGGAGGGGATCGCCGATGTCTCCGAGCAGGAGCTGCGTGAGATTGTCAATACTATAGACAGGATGGCAGGATGATGTTCAGCCCATTCGACTCCAACGAGGCGGCGCAGCACCGACGGGACTATGTGGAGGATCGCCTGAGCGAAGGCAGTCCGGTCGTCGGCATCAGTTTCGATGCCGGACTGCTGCTGCTGACGGTCCGCAAGGCGCAGCGAAAAGTTTTCGAAATCTATGACCGCCTGATCTTTTCCGGGATCGGCAATCAGTCCGATATTGAAGCGATTCGAATCGGCGCGATAGACGTGGCGCATAAAGAGGGCTATGAGCGCAGCCCGGACGATGTGACGGCGCAGCGCATCGTCAGCTTCTCGCTCAGCCCGCCGCTCAAGCGGCTGTTCGGAGACCAGTTTAACGCCCTGCCTGCGGTGGTGCGCGCCATCTTCGGCGAACTGGGGGAGACTCCCGCCGAAGACAGCTTCTATGTCCTCAACTACGACGGGGAGTTCTCGCTGGTCAACGGTTTCGCAGTGATCGCCGGAACGTCTGAAGCAGAAGACCGCATGGGACTGTGGCTGATGGGAGCCACCCCGGAGATCACGCGAGAACAGGCATTGGAGCGCGCGCTGCAGGCATGGGCGGTCGGCGCGATGACGGGCAAGCGTCGAAAGATTGGCAAGGATGAGGACGATTCAGACCCTCTGCGCGATATTGACGAGGCGGAACAGATCGCCGGTTATCTGCGCGAGGAGTTGAAGCTCGGACAGTTGGAGGTCGGGCTTCTGGAGCGGTTCACGACACGCGAGAGCAAATTCCGCCTCCTCAACAGCGCTGATCTGGAGAGCCTGCTGAAAAACTATCGCTGAGGACATGGGACTACGTCGGGAAAGCAGTTATGGAAAAGCGCATTTTCGGCATTGAAACGGAGTTCGGCTGTCTGGTTCGCGATTCAGCCCTCGGCTCGATCGAAGAGGTGGTGGATGCTGTCAAAGACCACGCCTTCTACGAGAAGAGGCTGGGGGTGATAGACCTGCATGCCCGCGACTACGCCTTTGAACCGGCGCGGGCTGGAGGGTTCCTGCGAAACGGCGGTCGGCTCTATGTGGATGCGGTGGGGAGCCATGAAGAGTACGCGACGCCGGAATGCACCGATCTTGATGATCTGGTGACCCATGATAAGGCGGGGCGCGCCATTCTGCAGGCGATCCTCGATGATATGGGGCTGAGCGAGACGGTCAGCTTTCACAACAACGCGATTGACCATTTCGGCGGGCATACCTTCGGCTGTCATGAGAACTATCTGGTACAGATTGAAGATCGCTTCTTCACCGACGCGCTCTCCTATCTTCTGCCGTTTCTGGTGACCCGGCAGATATTTGCGGGAACCGGGCGCGTGGGCGGTCATCGTTTGACGCGCCCCAACTCCAAATCCAATATTATGGCGTTCACCGAGCATGAGGTGGACTATGTCTGGGTCAGCAACTTCTACGGCGTGGAGATTGATCCCACGGTAGATTTCCAGCTTTCCCAGCGCGCCGATCATATCGTCAAGACCATCTCTTCGCGGGTGCGTTTCAACCGCGCCATCATCAATCCCAAGTGGGACAGCTACTACTCCTACTCCAATCTGCACCGCCTGCATATCCTCTTCGGCGAGTCGAACATGAGCGAGTATGCCACCTGGCTCAAAGTCGGAACGACCAGCGTGGTTCTTGATCTGATTGAGGAGGGATGCGCGCCGCAGGATGTCGAACTACAGGATCCGCTGGAGACCCTGCGCTCCGTCTCCCGCGATCCATCCTATCGCTGGCTGGTTCGTCTGCGTAACGGCAAGACGATCAGCGCGATTGACCTGCAGCGTCGCTATCTGACCGCTGCCCGTCAGAACCTCCATTGCAAAGACCCGCAGACGGAGCGCGTGCTGGAGGAGTGGGCGCGCACGCTCAACGATCTGGAGCGCGATCCCCTGTCTACGTCGGATCGTCTCGACTGGTCGGCTAAAAAGACCCTCTATCAGCAGTACATCCATTCGGAGGGACTCTCCTGGCAGGACGATGTTTTACAGAGCCTCGATCTGGAGTACCACAACGTCAATCCGGCGGTCAGCCTGCACGCCGGTCTGGAGCAGGCGGGCATGATGGAGCGCGTCACGACCGATGAGCGGGTAGAGCAGGCGATGACCATCGCGCCGGAGAATACGCGCGCCTTCGGGCGAGGTCAGATCGTCAATCAACTGCTGCTCTCTCCGGGCGTGCGCTATGTGATTGACTGGGATGCCATCTATATTGAGCGCAATCGCCAGCTTGACCTGAAAAACCCCTTCCACACCTACGATAAAGAGGCGGCGCGTTTTCTGCGAGGCGTGGGGTAGTTGCCCTCCAAGGTCGAGAGGCTGCTTAGTCTGGCTGGTTGAGCGTAGCGACAAACACTGTCCTGTCGAGCGGAGCGAGACATCTTAAGATTCTTCGCTTCGCTCAGAATGACAATGAGGGCGGGCTTCGTCCATAATAACAACCGGGCTGTGCGCACAATGACGGCCATTCAAACTGCTTCGACGACGTATTGGAAGCTTTTGCGGGGGGAGGTTTGTGCGCAGCGGCCGCACGCGATCACGCATCAGCGTTTTCGGCGTCGGCTGCTTTTTTTACGAATCTACGGTTTTCGCCTGTCGCTCTGTGTCGTCGGATAAGCTCTGCTATGGATATCTCGATCATTGGAGCCAGCGGCGATTGTGGCCGCAATGTCGCCGTACAACTGATAGAGGAGCGCGTCATCTCCCCTTCCGAACGCCTGCAGCTTGTGGGGAGGAAGGGAGGAAGCAGCGCCGCAATCCTTCACGGTCTCTGCCACGATCTGGAGGATGCCTATGCGGAGGTCGCGCCGGAACTGGATGTCGCCCTGCGCCCGGAGGATGTGGTCGGCGATGTGATTGTGATGACGGCAGGGATCACGCTGCCGATGATCGGTAGAGCCTCCCTGACCCGGGAAGAACTGGCGCGCGCGAACCTGCCGATCTTTCATGCCTATGCCCGCGCCATCGCCGAATACGGTCATGGCGATGAGGTGGTGATCGTTGTCAGCAATCCGGTAGAGCTTGGCGTAGAGGTCTTCAGCCGCTATCTGGATCGTCGTCGGGTGATCGGGATCGGCGCTTATTCCGACACCCTGCGTTTTCGGAGAGAAATCGCGACGGCGGTGGGAGTCCGGCGGCAGAAGACATACGGATTTGTAGTCGGCGAACATGGCGATGAGATGATACCGCTCTGGAGCACGGTTCAAATCTACGGACTGGATGAGTCGGAGATGCGCTCCACGCTGCAGCGATTGAGGGGGGATCGCTCCATTCTGGAGTATCCGCAGGCGGTTCAGCAAGAGAAGCAGGTGACCATGGACCTGGTGCGTCAGGGAAGGGTGCACGAGGCATTCGCTTACGTGGACCGCCTTCCTCCCGATCTGCGCGTGGGGCTGAAGCCCTATGTGACGCACCTCTCTGGAGCGAAGACGGCGGTCACGACCGCCAATGTGACGGTGGATCTGGTGCGGACGCTGATGGACGGGCGCGAAATTGTCGTCGCCGGACAGGTGAAGCTGGAGGGGGAGTTCTACGATATTCATACCTGTCTGGGCGTTCCCATCGTCGTGGGGAATCGCGGCTGGTCTCAGGTGGTCGGGCTGACGTTGTGGGAGGAGGAGGCGCAGCTTCTACAGACAGGAGCGCGCTCCATGCAGAGCAAGCTGCAGAGGTGGGAGGAGAATGCTTGAGCCGCGCCGGGTCTTCATCGTCAAGGTACAGGATGCGCCGGGAGCATTAACCGCGATTGCATCGGTCTTCTCCAGTCGCGGCGTCTCGCTGGAGATGATTCTGGGAAACGGAACGCTCTGGGGCGCGGAGAGCGGCGGGGGAATCGTCGTTGTATTTCGCTCCAATGAGCGCAAACGACAGACTCTGCTGCGAACCCTTCAACGGTTGGAAAAGGTGAAAGAGGTGCAGGCGTATCCCTTCGATTCCCCACAACTTCGGGCAGTAGCGATTGCGAGACTCAACGCCGGTGAGGGTCTGGAGCCTCTGCCGGAGTGCGCGGAGGTGGTGACGCAGGGAGAGCAGGAGAGCGTTCTGCTCTTTAACGGCGGCGCGCAGACAGTGGTGGATGCAATCCTCGCAATAAAAGATACCTGCGTCCTGCGCGAGATCATGGTTTCCGTGATGGCGGTTTAACGGTATTGAGCGGAGTTCTATCCGATTCCGAATACGGGAAGGCAGCCGTATGATTTCGGTTCCGTCCGATTTCCCGCATTTTCATGTTCCAGGCCGCGAATCCCGGATGGAAGCGCTGCGGCGGATGTTCTGGCTGCACTTCCTGCCGGATGGGCTGGAATGGAATGAATGGCTTCAGGGGGAGGACGGCTTTCCGCAGTATCCGCTGCTCCCATCCGGTCCTAAAGCGACGCTGTGGGATGAGTGGCTCTGCGCCCTGATGCTCTGGCCCGGCGTGGAGACCGACGGTGTGCAGCAGAGGATGCAGGATCGCTGGCGCAGGTCACTGCTAGAGCGTCCGATAGACCCGGAAGGTTATGTCGCTACCCTGCAGGGAGTCTTCTACGCGCATAACCTCGGCTGGCCGTTCCCCTGTTGGTCGCATGGATCGGGCGGCTGGGGCTGGCACCTCTCCTTCAAAGGGCAGGCGGGCGAACTGGGAACGCGCAACGGGATGGCTTTCCGCCCCCCCGCGCTCTGCACCCCGGACGGTTGGAGCCTGCAAGGGGTCGAAGATCGGGGCGTGGACGATTGGGGATGGAACCTGATACTGCGCGAAACGAATGCCTTCTTGGAGACCCCAGAGCGCGAAATAGACTCCTTTCAGTCGCCGTTTCTCCAGATTCGCTGGCGCGCTCCAGAGGGCGCTCTGCGCGATCCCTGTGTCGAGTGGACGACAGAGGAGCAGCCGGAATTTACCCCGGATCGCCGGTTCTACTTCGAGCCGCCGACGGGAGATGGGGTGACCTTCACGATGATTCCCGTCTATCGTCACCCGCTATGGAGAGGAACCATCCGGCAGATTCGCATCTGTCTCCACAACTCCGAAACCGACGCTCCCCTTCTTCTTCAGGCGTTTTTCACGCAGTACGACACGCGCCACAACATCAATAACCTCAACTACATTCGCGGGTGCATCCACTACTTTCACTGGACGCGAGACCTCGCCTTTCTGCGTCAAAATAGCACGCGCATTCGCTTCGCGCTCTCCAGCTTCCTGAAAGAGCACCATGTACGCGAAGAGCGTACCGTTCTCACCGACTGGGTGGGGCATGACGGCATCTGCCGCATGGAGATTCAGCAGGATGGAACCCGCAGGCCGGCATCCGGACACGGAATGCCCAACAACTACTGGGACATCATTCCTTTCGGTCATCAGGACGCCTATGCGACCGTGCATCTATACGACACGCTGAATCAGATGGCGATACTGGAGCGGGAGATTCGGGAGCATCCCGAATGGAATCTTCCCTGCGATCCCATGGTTCAGGACAGCGACGATCTGCGCAGACTGGCGGAACAGGTGCGCGAAACGGGCAATCGTCTCTACTGGAATGAGACGACCGGACGCTTTCATGCCGGGATAGACGCGGAGAGACGCTCTCATGATTACGGTTTTACCTCGCTGAATCTGGAGGCGGTTCACTACGGCTTTGCCACCGCAGAGCATGCGGCCGAGATTCTGCGATGGATTCGCGGCGAGCGAATTGTGGAGGGCGATGACTCGCAGGAAAAGGATATCTATCGCTGGCGTTTCGCGCCCCGCGCCACCACGCGGCGCAATCGCGACTACTGGTACTGGGCTGCCTATCCTTCGGACGACCTGCCCTTCGGCTGGAGCGTGCAGGATGGCGGGGCGATACTGGGCTTCTCCTACTATGATCTGATGGCGCGTCTGCGCGTGTGCGGCGCGGAAGATGCCTGGCAGCGACTTGACGAGATACTGACATGGTTTGTAGAGACGCAGGAGGCGGGAGGATATGCCGCCTACTACGCCTCTCAAAAGGGAGTGTTGCAGGGAGCTAATGTGGGCGGCAGTCTCGGCATCGCCTCCGAGTTCTTTGAAAGCGTGATGGTGCCGCAGACGATATTGACCGGCTTTCTGGGATTCACGCCCCGCGCCGACGGGTTCTTGCTACAGCCGCGCCTGCCTTCCGACTGGCCAGAACTGACCATTGACCGTATCCGATGGCACGATCTGACTTTGAAGGTGCGTGTCGCTCACGACTTTCTGGAGATCCATAAGCAGGGACGCGCCAAGGAGCCGGTGCGCATCGGACTGCCCGACGGCGAATGGCATGTCTTCCTGGTTGGCAACGGCGATACAGACGCGCACTGGCATACTTCCGTCTGCGGCGAAGTCGTCATAGACTGGCGCGATCTGGAGGGAGTTCGCTTCCAGAGACGAACAGATCGGGAAGACGCCTCTCTCACGGGCACGCCAGAGTGATCTTCAGCAGTTGCAGCCAGTAACGCTGGCTGTCCACATAGGTCACATAGATGACGCGCCCGCCCTCTTCCGCCAGTTCGGGGTGCTCTTTGCCGGCGTAACAGAACGCCTTCTCGAAGGCGCGATGCGGCGCGCCGACCTCTCCGATCACCCGATACGGTCCCCAGGGATGCGGAGCGAGAGAGAGCCTTAAACGCGGCTCTATCGAGATAGAGTGTACTGCCAGATAGCCTTTCAGACAGGCGTTGTAGGAGACGCTGAGTTCGTTCGGGAAGTCGCTTAACCCCGCGACATCGGCGGCGGCGGACGGTCTGCGTTCCCATACCGGGGCATCCTCGCCTCCGGCATAGTAGGCGTAGGCATCGAGGTCTTCGATCCGGTCTGGATGAACCCTTGCCAGCTTGCCGATCTTCCTTGCGCCGCGCTCCTCCACCCCGAATAGATAGAGATAGGGGTCTCTTTTTGACGCCGGCTCAATGGTTGCGCAGCCGAACAGCGGTCCTCCCTGCAGCCACCAGAGCGAATGGGGGCGTTCAAAGCGCGTCTCTTCTGGTCTAGGTGCGCTCGACTGCGACAGTCCATGCCCGATCAGGCGAAAACCGAAAGGACCGCCCTCGCCGGTTGTGCGCACATGCGCGTAGTAGAGATAGGTTCTCTTCTTCACGGAATGATGCCAGCCGCCCAGGGGCCAGAGGCGGGTCTCCTCCCCTTCTCCTGCTCGATTGGGAATAAGCTGCCTTGCCAGCCCGGTCGCGGGATCGGTTAGAAACCGGTAACGGCGAAGCGCATTCGCGCCGCGACCGCGAGGAACCAGAAGCCCGCAGTTAGAAACCCCGCCCACATACCGACGCGAGGGAGCCGATGTCTCCAACAGAAAGACATCGCCAAACAGCCAGAGAGTCTGAGCGCCCAGAGGAAGCGAGTATCCGGCATCTACGCCGCTCACCCCGGCGGGATTGTCGGTAAAGAGCAGCCCTCCGTTCTCGACGGAGGCGATGGTCGGCGTCTCCTGCATCCTCTCTCCTTCCGGCGGAAAGATATTCACAGACTCCCGCCCGATCAGAGCCGCTGACAGCAGACCCCTCAGAAAGTCGCGCCGGGTTCCCTTCCCGGAAAACTCTGCCAGGACAGCCTCCCTTTCTGCGTTACGGCTGCCGAGATGTTCGGGCAGGCGCGTTCAAAAGGCGCATAGCCTCACGACGAACCGACTCTAACCGGGCGGGATTCTGGTCGTAGTCCGTCACGTCGCGCATAATCTGACGCGCCAGACGGCGCGCTTCTTCCGGCTGCTTCTTTGCCAGAAGATGGAAGCAGGCGAAGTCCTCCAGCCCGTCTCGCATCGCCTCCCAGCGCAGCGAGGAGCGGGGACCCTGCTTGCCCGGATAGATGATCCAGTTATCGCCGGGGGCAAAACCCATATCCTTGAAATCCGTCCAGAAGTTCAGTCCCCAGTGCAGATAGCCGGTCGCCCCATAGAGGAAGTTAATCCAGTGAATCAGCCGCGTTTTGATGCAGGCAAGATCAATCAGCCGATTCGTATACTTGCCCTGCGGAACCCAGGCGATGTAGAACCATAGCTCCAGAGCGTCCTGTGTTTGCGCCTGCCGATATCCTTCCAGCCACTGCGCAAAGTAGTTCAACTGTGGAACCAGCACCTCCAGATGTCCCTTCACCTCGGAATAGGGGACATGGATGGCGTCAATGCGTTTCAGTTTTGGCGCAGCGCGATGCGCCCTTGCCGACTGTTCACGCCAGGAAGCGACATTGACCATGATCGGCTCATCGCCGACGTGCAGGGTTGTCTTATTCAGCCAGCCCTTCGCCTCCAGATGCCTCTGCAGATCCGGCAGAAACTGCTCGATCTCCACCGTAATCGGCGCTCCCGATTTACGATCGGTCGCCGGTCGCGCCGAGATGGAGAAGGTCGGGCAATCCCACTCCCCGGTGGTGCGCCCGCCGAGGTGAGACATCTCGATCCTTTCTGCAACGCCCGCCTGTTCAAACAGCGTCACCCAGCGGTCAAAGTCCGTATAGTCGAAGGTTAGCTGCCCATTCTCCTCGCGCCATATTTTCACCAGATCGAGGGGCGTCAGCACGACGTTCTGATGCCCTCGCGCCATCTCCCGCGCATAGGCGCGCAGCATCGTCCAGAACTCCTCCGACCACTCAGCCAGACTGTGAAAGCGTGCGATATTGCCGACATTGAACCAGTTGGTCACGTAGATTGGCAGTTGATCCGGCAGCGTATAGCCCAGCACCTCCACCTTCACTGGAACGCGAAGGCTGCCCTGCGCGGCGAGAATATGCACTGCTCCCTGGTAGATGCCGGGAGGAGTCCCTTTTGGCGTGAAGACGCGCAGCATGACAGGCTGATTCTGTTTCGGGGACAGGTCGAGGACGCGCTCCTCCAGCAGCGGATCGGGAAAATCGCCCGGAGCTTTTCGGAGAAGCTCGTCCGGCGGCGTTGCCGTCGAGTTCTTCTCCACATGCAGGTAGCCGACATAGTTCCAAACGATATTCTCCGGCGCGATGCGCGTCCTGCCGTTCTGATGCACCAGCGGCTCCACCTCTACCGACACCTCATTCAGTGTCTCCTGCGGAACCAGCACGATCTGCGCGCACTCCGCCTCGTTCCGAAACGTTAACATCTCCACCTGCTTCTGGCTTCCGGCGGGCGCAGGCGTATCGCGAAAGATGTTGTGCAGCGAGGAGGAGACCCAGAGATCGCACTGCCCCTCCGTCAGAACGCCGGTCGGCTCCGGAATCGGTCTCCAGGAGATCGGGCTGATATTCCCCGTCGAATCCACCGCCGCGACGCCGATCCATTTTGTCTGCTTCGTCAGACCGCTGCGGGAGAGCCGAACGATTCTCTCTGAGGCGCGCTTTGGCACGCCCAGCGCGCGGACTCGCGAGGCGTCCCCCGTCGGCTGTTCCGCCGCATACAGTCGGAAAGCGGCGACATCCTCCTCCAGACCGGCTGGTTCCCAGGCTACCATCAGCGCGCCGGGGTGTGCCGCGGAACTTCGAACCTGAAGCTCCACCGCCTGCGGCGGCAGCGTGTCTTTCAAAGCTACCTTCATGGCAGCCGACTCCTCTCCGCGTTTGCCATTCACCCCGACCGCGACCACCGAGACATAGGCTTCTTTCCAATCTCTATTCGCCGACAGGGCGACTCGATTTTCCGTCCAGTCCACCGTTGCGCGCGGCATCAGCCCCGCTGTGGATCGAAACTCCGACGGCTCTACGAACACCTCATACCTCTGGATTCCCTCTTTTGCGGCCGGGTTCCAGCGAAGGCGCACCTGACCGGCATTCGCTGGCTCGGCCGTTGGCGCTACCTGTGGAGGCGCGCCAATCTCGGCGGGAATGAGCAGCACATCGTCAAACCACGCCTTTCCGGCGTTGGGACCGCTCGTGAGCAGGTCGAAGTGTACTCTGACGGTCTCCGGCGGGAAGCGCACCTCTTTCTCAAAGTAGGTCCATTCGGTGGTTCCTCGGACGGAACCGACGGTAATCCCCTGCATCCACTTTCCGTCTCGATCCAGAAACTCCAGAAGAATACTCGCCTCCGCTGGTCCCATATTTTCGCATCGTATCCAGCCGGAGGCGCGATAGACTGCCGGTGGAAGGCGCAGAATCTGCAGGGCGATTCCGCGATTGTCCGCTCCCTCAACACGCAGCGATCTCTTCCCGCTCCGACTGTTTGTCTCCTCCACAGACCAGCGGCTCAACCCGTTTCCGCGCCCGTTTACCTTCGCCTCATACCAGAGGTTATCAGTCTGCCAGCCAGCCAGCCCCGTTTCGAATCCCCCGTTCGCAAGCAGATTCCGGCTCTCCGGGGACGGCTGCGCCCCCGCTGGCATCGTCGGGAGGACGATCCAGAGCATGAGGAGCCTGATAACAGTGTGGCACAGGCGGTAAGTACCGTCTCTGAAATACTGACGCATTGCCTCTCTCCTTCCAGCCGGGGTATCGGCGTCAGAGCCTGTTCGGTTCCCTGACGTGGAGCGTTAATACCTTTTTTCGATACCGCCGGACAGCTTCCTGCTCGATGGATATGGTCGGGAGGAAGGGTAACAGCCGGTGGAGGGCGTATTAAACGGAGAATAGATTCGTTGAGACGCCGCAGAAGGGAGGCATGTCATGCCATCCGCGCGTTCTTTCAACCTGCCTGTGAGATTCCATGCAGGTGTTATCTGGCTGTTGATGTGCTGTGTCTTCGGCGCGTGTGCAGTCGCTTCGTTCGCGCAGTCGCTCCCCGAAAGCAGCCGACTGCGTGGGAAAACCCGGTCTGAGGAGAATACAGTGGCGTCTACCAGTCGTTCACAGCGCAGCGCGCATCGTTATCAGACGGTCGGCATCTACATCACCCCTCCCTCCAATGAGCAGGAGCATTTCTACGACTTCTTCAAAGATTGCGGCTACAACTATCTGGAGTTCTGCGACATCGGATTCAGCTATCGCCCCGACACGCTGCCCGCCTACTATCAGAAGGTGTCGGCGGCGATTGACCTTGCCCATAAGAAAGGTTTCAAGGTCTGGATTCTGCTGCTTGCGGGAATGAAGCAGTGGAAAGGAGCGGAGGAGTCCGGCAGCGCGGGAACCTTCAGCGCTATAGACCGGAAGCTTCTGCAGGAGCGCCTGACCTATATCCGCAAGGCGGTACAGGGGCTTCCCAACGCCGATGGATTCGTCTTTTTTGCGGGAGACCCCGGCGGCGACCCGGAGAGGCGTTCGACGGTTCGCGACTGTATCGCCTTTTCGCGGGAGGTGCGTCAGATTGTGCGCGAACACGCTCCGAAAGCCAGCTTCGCCGTGAACCTGTGGGCCATAGCGGAGTGGGCAGGTTTTCCTTCTCCCTTCAGTCTCGAATTCTGGCAAAAGCAGGTGGAACTGTCCAGAGCCGTAGCAGAGGACGAGACTCTTTTAGGACCGGATTGCGGGATCGTCTTCTCGCTGGACAACTACTATCGTTCGCTGACGCTGACCTGTTACGCCGACGCCGGATTGACGCCGGAACTCTACCCGCAGGCGGAAGATATACAAAAACTGAAAGCGCGTCGCGCGAAGCCGATCTACGGTTGGCCCTATTTTCTGGTGGACGAGGTAGACGACGGCTTTATCATGCCCAACAACGTCGCCTCCGGCGGGCAGTCGCAGGCGGAGACGCGCTATATCCGCGCCATCATAGATCATGGCAGCGCGCTCAAACTCGACGGGCTGATTACGAACTCCGCCTACGTAACGGCGGAGCCTCTGAATATCTACGCTTTCGGGCAGATGTGCCGCTCCTCTGCGCTGACGCCCGAAGTCCTGCTAGATCGGTTTGCGAGTTTTATCGCCGATGAGAAGACGAAAGGCGCTCTCGCGCAGATCCTCCGTTTAATCGAAAATCACAGCAACTGGCAAAACAGCCTTCCTCCCGCGTATCGCCGGAAGAACTTCGATTGCGGCGATCTGGCGACGGCGGCCGATGCGCTGGAGCGATTGAAGCGGGTGACTCCGCGCGAAAAGCCGCCCATCACGCTGCCGGAGCCGCCCGTGAAGTATCTGGCGCGTCTGCAGAAGCGGCTCGAAACCATCTCCGCCGGAAACATCGGCGGGGTCGCCCCCATTGTACGGACGCCGAAGCCATAACCCGGCCTCTGGCGCTGACCTGAGGACTCTGTTTCTGATAACCGCTCGCGCAATGGAGCTATGTCATCCTGTGGTGATGGCGAATTCTGGCGAGATATGAAGCCAGCGCTCATCCCGGAAACGTTTGTGCGACCTTGTACCTGATATAAAAAAACGCCGCCTCGTAAGGAG
>CAYSDM010000054.1:0-38779 GCA_964429855.1 uncultured Chthonomonadaceae bacterium | reverse complement strand
CAACTGCCCGCCGACCCATACGTCCACCAGACTCCAGCGAGGAGCGAAGAGAGGCGGGGCAAGACCTGCCGCCGTCGCATCGCGCCGCAGCGCCCAGGCGATCAACAGTCCTGCGTTGATTAACAACACTCCGATGGCGATCAGAATTATCACCACGAGGATGATCGTCTGGGAAGAGAGGCTCTGCACGACTCACCTATCCAAGAAACTGTATCAGATCCCGGTCTTCATCGCCGCCTGTCAGTTCCAGGAAGATATCCTCCAGGCTCTTCGTGTCGGAGGCGGCGTGTTCGCGAAGCTCCGCCATCGTCCCGATGGCGACAATCTTCCCCCGGTTGATGATGGCGAAACGGTCGCACATTCGCTCTGCGATCTCCAGAATGTGCGTGGAGACAAAAACCGTTGTTCCTTCGTTGCATAGCTTTCGCAGAATGTCCTTCATCAGTCTCGCGCTCTTCGGATCAAGACCTACCGTCGGCTCATCCAGAAAGATAACTTTCGGCTGGTGGATCAACGCGCCTGCCAGCGCGATTTTCTGCCGCATTCCTCGCGAATAGCCCTGTATCAGTTCGTTGCCCTTCTCCTCCAATTCAAAGAGCCGCAGGAGATCGCTGATCTTCTGGCTGCGATTATGCGCTGTGACCGAATAGAGATCCGCCATAAAGTTCAGAAACTCGCGTCCCGTCAGCTTCTCATAGAGAAACGGGTTATCCGGTATGTAGCCGAAGACGGTTTTGGCGCGCAGGGGCTGGGACTGAATATCGTATCCCCCGATCAACGCCGTTCCCGCGCTCGGTCGCAGCAGCCCGGTCATCATCTTAATGGAGGTTGTCTTGCCTGCGCCATTGGGACCCAGAAAGCCGAAAAGCTCTCCCGAATAGACCGTCAGGTTCAGGTCGTCCACCGCGCGCAGCGAGCCAAAGGTCTTCGTCAACCCCTGACAGACAATCATCGGCGCACGCTCCTGCGATGCGCCATTACTGGTGTTCTCTGGCTGGATACTCACCGATATGTCCTGTCTTCTCCGGTTGTCTTCCCTGTTACCTTACTCCTCCAGCAGTACAATCCGTTCCAGTATTGCGCGTTCCGGCGCTCCTGCCTGCAAAATGCGGGCGGGACGCCGGGTCACATCCAGAACGGTGGGCTGCGCGGGTGGAAGCTCGCCCGCATCGAGAAGCATATCCGTGTCTGAAGCGTTACGACCGCCGTATACGCCCAGAAGGGGCGCGCCGAGCCTTTCCGCCACCTGCGCGACCACCGGGATCGCAGGCGCGCAAAGCGCGACCCGCTTTCCAGGAAGAAGCGCGGCGGTCGGCATGAGAGGGGAGGCTGTCAGCGCAATCGCCAGCGATCCGGGCATCAACCGACGGATCACGATGCGGGCATCTGCGGAGATATCCGCCGCCAGCGCCTCGATATGCTCCACGCGGGCAGGAAGCGCGATGGGGACCGCCCCTTCCTCGCAGGATGCCATCAGATGTGAGAGCGCCTCCGCATGGAAGAGATTGACCGCCCGCATATAACCGCTGTCGGTCGGAAGGAGTATCTGACCGCCGGAACGGAGGATTTCGACGGCGCGCTGCGCCTCCGCCTCCGTTACGCTGCCGTTTTTTACGGGTATGATCTCCGGCATCCAAAACCTCACATCTCCCGCTGCGCCGCCACCAGCCGCTCTATCCCCGCCAGATCGCGGCGAATCTCCGCCGATGACAGCCCCGCCTCATGAAACAGATTCGCGACCGACAGCGCCTGCCCTGCCCCGGTCTCTACCGCAATCCATCCTCCGGGTCTCAACGCTCGCCGCGCCGTCCGCGCCAGCGACCGATACAGGGACAGACCGTCCGCCCCTCCGTCCAGCGCCATACGCGGCTCGTAGTCGCGCACCTCCGGCTGAAGGTCGGCAATCTCCGCCGTCGGGATATAGGGCGGATTGGACAGGATCAGATGCGCCGAGCTGTCTGCAAGAGTCGTCAGCATATCGGCGCGCGCCAGCAGGACGCGCCCCTGGAGCCTGTATCGGCTCACATTCTCCCGCGCAGCCGCCAGCGCCTCTATCGAAAGGTCGGTCGCCAGAAAACGCGCCCCGGGAAGATGCAGCGCGGCGGCGATCGTCAGGCATCCGGTTCCGGTTCCCGCCTCCGCCGCCATTGCGCCGGGCAGATCGCGCAGCCGCTCGATGGCAAAATCCACGAGCATCTCGGTCTCCGGGCGCGGAATCAGAGTTGCCGGGGTGACCCGGAACTCCAGCCCGTAGAACTCCTGCGTTCCGCGCAGATAGGCAAACGGCACGCGCCGCTCGCGCCGGGCGATGAGATCCTCGAAACGCTGCGCCTCTTCTGGAGTCAGCGGGCGATCCAGCCCCTGAAGAGCCTGAAGGCGCGTTCGCCCCGTCGCCATCGCCAGCAGAAGCTGCGCCTCCCGCACGGGACGCTCAATGCCTGCCCGCTCCAGGCGTTCTGCCGCTGATTTCAGAAGCATATGCTGAGATTCCGCATACTCCACGCCGCGTATCGCCGTTACGCCTCTTCCGTCTCGGCGCGAAGCCGCTCGGTCTGCTCCGCCATGATGAGCCGGTCAATAAAATCCTGAATGTCTCCGTCCAGGATCGCGGTGATATTGAAGATGCTGTGCCCGATGCGATGATCGGTTACGCGCCCATCCGGGAAGTTATAGGTGCGTATCTTCTCGGAACGATCTCCGGTTCCCACCATTGAGCGGCGGGTCTCGGTGCGCTGTTTCTGCTGCGCCTCGCGCTCCATCTCCAGCAGGCGCGCCCGCAGAATCCGCATCGCCTTCTCTTTGTTCTGAAGCTGGCTGCGCTCGTCCTCGCAGGTCACCAGCAATCCTGAAGGCTTGTGCAGAATGCGTATCGCGGTCGCGACCTTCTGTACGTTCTGTCCGCCTGCGCTGGAAGAGTGATAGACATCCATCTTCAGATCGTTCTCGTTCACATCTACTTCAACCTTCTCGGCTTCCGGAAGCACCGCGACGGTTGCCGTCGAGGTATGAATGCGTCCGCCCGATTCGGTCACCGGCACGCGCTGTACGCGATGAACTCCTCCCTCGAACTTCAACTGACTGTACGCCCCTTTGCCCTGAATTGAAAGCACCACGTCGCTGAAGCCCCCGATCCCCGACTCCTGCGCATTGAGCAGTTCGACCTTCCATCCGCGACGCTCCGCATAGCGCGTATACATCCGCATCAGTTCGCCGGAGAAGAGCGCCGCCTCCTCTCCTCCCGCCGCCGGTCGAATCTCGATAATCACGTTTCGGTCATCGTTGGGGTCTTTCGGCAGCAGCAGCAGCTTCAGGCGGGTCTCCAACTCCTCCCGCAGCGGTTTCAGCCGCTCCAGTTCCGCCTCCGCCAGTTCCCGCATCTCCGCATCTTCCAGCAGCGCTTCGCTCTCCGCAATCTGTTCCTGGGCGCGCTTATGCTCGCGGTAGGTCTCCACCACCTCCCGCAGATCGCTCCAGGTCTTGCTGATCTGCATATAGAGCTGGTTATCGCCGGTCACCGCGGGATCGAGCATCTGCTGCTCCAACTGCAAATACCGCGCCTCCAGCTCCTCCAGTTTGTTTTTTGCCTGCAGTAGTGACACCTTTTCGCCTCCCATCCTCAGTCAGAAAAAACTCTCTCCGGCACACAGCAAAAAGCGAGGGGATGGCTGCAGAGGCAGCTATGCCCCTGTCCGCATCCCCTCGCTGCAATAACGCTAAGCGACCGCCTGTACCGCCGTATCCACCTTCGCCTGCTCTCTCGCCTTCTCCTCGCGCTCCTCCTCACGGGTCATTACGGCATTGAGCGCCGCCAGCGCGACCTCCACCTGATCGGCATCTGGTTCGCGGGTCGTCAAACGCTGGGTCCACTGCCCTGGAGCCAGCAGCGCGCCCAGCCAGGGCAGATGCCTGTACTTCCCGGCGACGCGAATGATCTCATACGAGGCTCCTGCCAGAAGCGGAATCAGCGACAGATGAAACATGAGCCGGATCGGGTAGCTCTCCGGGCGCGGTAGAATGGAGTGAACGATCACCGTTATCAACAGCACGATAATGACAAAGCTCGTTCCGCAACGGGGATGAATCCGGGAGGAGCGCATCGCGTTTTCCAGCGATAACTCCTCACCCGATTCCAGCGCATTGATCGCCTTATGCTCTGCGCCGTGATATTGAAAGACTCGCCGGATATTCTCCATGCGCGAGATCAACGCGATATATCCCAGGAACAGACTCAGACTGATTACGCCGTCCAGCAGATTGAGCGCGAGTTTGTACTCCAGACCGCTATTCTGCGCGAACTGCGTTATCAGAGTCGGCAGCGCGACGAAAAGCCCTAACCCGAAGAGAAAGGAGAGCACCAGCGTCATTCCGATGGCGATGCTGCTGATGGAGCCGGGACGCGGGCTGTCGGTAGAGACGGCGGACGGAGTCAGCAGGGCGGCGGAAGCGGCAACGCCCTCCGCAACACTCTCTGCCGCTTCCGGCTGCTTCTTCTCTTTCCCGATCTCCTCCGCCTGCACATTGGCGGAGAAGGAGAGCGCCTTCGCGCCGAGCGCCATCGCGTCCAGCAGCGCCAGCGACCCGCGCAGAAAAGGACGGTTAAGCCAGAGAAACTTGCCGATAATAGACTTTTCTACCGGTTCTGCCTGAACGACAATGGTGCTATCGGGTTTTCGACAGGCGACTGCGACAAAGCGCGGGCTGCGCATCATCACTCCTTCGATTACCGCCTGTCCACCGTACTGAAACTTCTCGCTCATGCAGTGCCTGTCCTTACCTTTTCTTTATAGAAAACGCTTCTCCCGTCTTTTGTTCCACAGGTTCAGGACTTCATCTTATACTTTTGCATGAATTTCTCGACGCGCCCCTCGGTGTCCACGATCTTCTGCTTGCCGGTATAGAACGGATGGCACATCGAGCATATCTCCACACGGATACCGGGCTTGGTCGAGCGAGTCTGAAAGCTATTGCCACAGGCGCAGACGACAGTCGCCTCCTGATACTGCGGATGTATTCCGGTTTTCATCTACGATCTCACCTCTTCTCTGTATGATCATGACCCAAAAGTTAACGAGACATTATATCAGATATCGGCGCTGCGCCGCAACGGTTCCCATCAACTCCATAAAGGCGTTTACGCCAGAGAATCTAACAGAGAAACCTCCGTTTTTCTTGCAGGTCAGGGTTGACAGAGTGTCGAAGAATATGATAGATTTGGAAGCCTTCATTTCTTACCAGCCATTTTCTCAGTCACACCCCTAATCCACACCCTTAAGGGAGGCGCTTGAACGCAATGAAGAGGTTGACCTGCGCTCTCGTGTTAGCGGGAACTCTGGGCATCCTGGCGGCTCGTCCTCCGGTTGCGCTCGCCCAGCAAACACGATCCACCACCGGACTGCAGCTCTCAATCCTCACGCCCGACCCCGCCAGTATCGGCGACCGCCTGTCGCTGGATGTCAGCTTTCGGGGAAGCGTGGTGGATAGTGTCGAACTCTATCTCGATAACGCGCTGATTGCCAAACGGCAGCTTAATACGATGCAGACGCGCGGAATCATCACCTTCACGCTGGAGACCCTCCAGCTTACCGAAGGCGATCACAACATTCTGGTGAGAGCCTTCAGCCAGGACGGAAAAACGGTCGTCGCCTCCGGGAGAATACGCATTCCAGGCGCAGACCTCTCCGCCCCTGTAAGAATAGCCTACCCTCAGAACGGCATTCAGATCAGCGGCGTGGTGACCGTGCGCGTCCAGGTGACGGAGGATGTTCAGAAGCAGAAGCCCTACGTCTCCTTCTTTGTTAATAAAGAGTTGAAGGTGCTTCGCAACTATCCTCCATATGAGTATGTCTGGGATACCACCAAAGTTCCCAACGGATGGCATCTGCTGGAAGCCTGGACACAGACCCCCGATTCGCTCTCTCCGATCAAAGCGCGCCCGATTCATGTAAACGTGAATAACGCCTCGGGTGAGACCTCGCGCCAGGAGAAGGTGGAAGACCTGCGCGGTCAGCTGAAGACCAGACCGCTGGTTCTGCCGACCGATACCCCGCGCGAACTGGCGAAGCCGAAAGTGGATCCGGCGGGAGCCAGAGCGGGTCTGGGCGCGGTGACCCCCAATCTGATTGCTCGCCCGACGATCGGAATCAGCGGCGCGCGCCGTCCTATCGCCAGCCCGGGCGATTTGCGAACAGTAGAGCCGACCTCCATCGGATACGGTTCAACTTCCGCACCGACCTCCAGCAATCCCGCCGTCACCGGCTCCTCGCTCTCCCTGCCCCGCCCCACGCCGCGCATGACCGGCGGCGCAGTGGTGCAGCCCGACAGCCGCATTCCGCTCGCGAGCATCCCCCGCCCCGCACTTCCGGGACTTTCGGGAGGAGGCTCCGTGACCGTTGTTGCCCCGATACGCAGCACCGCTAGCTATGTGATGGTGCAGCCGGGCGATACGTTGCAGAGCATCAGCCGCCGCACGGGCGTTCGCGCGCAGGACATCACCCGCCTGAACAACCTCAATGCCAACAGTCAGCTTAAGCCCGGCTCGTCGCTGATCGTGCCGCGCATGGGCGCGTTCGATGTGGTCTTTAACGGAACGCGCATCGCCTTTGATGTCCCGCCGCGCATTGAAGGCGGCGTGAAACTGGCTCCCTTCCGCCATATCTTCGAATATACGGGCGGACGGCTCTTCTGGTATGGCGGCGAGGCGCAGACCGTGCGCGCCGTCAACAATACCCGCGAGATCGAAATTAAGATCGGAAACCCCCACGCGCTGGTGAACAACCAGACCCTGACTATGGAGCGCACCCCCTACATTGATCGTGGTCGCACCATCGTTCCCCTCTCCTTCATCCGGGACGCCCTGGATGTCAAGATCAATTTCGACCCCAAGTCCGGCAACCTCCTGATCGAGAGCAAGAAATAGGCGCTCCCCACAATGCAAAAGCCAGCCGCGCAATGCGGCTGGCTTTTTTCATTACCATTGCCTGATGCCCACGGCATCAGCAGCGGCGCGGACCTCAGGAGACGGGCGCGGCGGCGGCCTCCGATTTCGTTTCGGTCCCGGTCTCCGTCGTTGTGCCGGTTTTTTTGGAGTAGTCGTTCACATAGAACCCGGAACCTTTGAAAACGATGCCGACCGGATAGAGCAGGCGGCGCACCTGCCCGCCGCAACCGTCATGGATCGTCAGAGGCTCTTCCGTGATCTTTTGAAATACCTCGAAACGCTCTTTACAGGAATTACATTCATAACCATAGGTTGGCACGCTGCATCACCTCGCGAAAAGAGATTGCGCTCAAGATTATACCCGATATCGGGCGAATCCGGAGAATATTTTCGCCCGATAATGACTTACGATGCGTCGGACGAATCGGTTCCGGCGAGTAGTATTATGATTCCATGGAGCAATAGATGTTGGCACACCGATCTATCCGGGCGTCTCTTCCCGGCCTTCTTCTGCTGACACTCCTTGCGCGGGAGGCGCGATGCGAGGTCTATACGGTCGGAGCCGGGAAACCCTATCCCGCTCTCGCCGCGCTGCCCCCTCTGAAGCCGGGCGACACCGTTGAGATCTATCCCGGCGTCTATCGCGAGATGCGCCGATGGAGGGAGAGCGGAACCGCCGAACGTCCCATCCGGCTGATCGGAGTCGGCGCAGAGCGTCCCGTTCTGGACGGAACCGGGCTGAACGCGCACGGCGCGGGAAGCGTTCCACGCGCGCTATTTCAGATCGAAGGCGATCACTATGTGATTGAGAATCTGGAGTTTCGCAACGCCCGCAACAGCAGCTTCAACGGGGCGGGTATCCGCATCGTCGGAGCGCGCGATACCTCTATCCGCGACTGTAAAATCACCCGTTGCGATATGGGAATCATGTCCAATGATAACGACCTGCTGCGAATAGAGGCGTGCGAGATCGCCTTTAACGGCAATCCCGAAAAGTTCAACGGGTATGCCCACAATCTCTATCTGGAGGGAGACCGCACAACGGTGCGAGGATGCTACATCCATGACGCCATTGCCGGTCTGAACTTCAAAAGCCGGGGGCGGTACATCGAACTCCTCTATAACTATATCGCCCGTTCCAATGAAGGAGAGCTTTCGCTGGTGGACAGCGACAAGACACGCGCTGCGCACAGCCACGTCGTCATGATCGGCAATATTGTGATCAGCAAGCCGGATCGCACGGGGAATAACGGCAAGTTTATAGATTTCGGGCAGGATATGGGAGGAGCGCGACGCGGAACGCTATTTCTGTTTCACAACACAATGATCGCCGGAGAACGCCGTATTCGATTCCTGCGAGTCGGCGCGCCGGACTCGAAGATTGTGGCGCGAAATAACCTCTTCCTCGGCAGCGACGCGATAGTCGGCGAGAACAGAGGCAGCGTGGAGGGATCGCATAACTGGCTTCCGCAAACCGCGCGCATTCCAGAGGGCTTTCGTGACAACCGAACGGGAGAGAAACCGGGCTTTTGGATGGCGGAGCAGGAGGACTACCGGATCACCGGCAAATCCGAATGCATCGGTCAGGGCGTCTCTGATCTGCGTTACCTCGATTTTGCAGGCAAGCCGCAGTCCGGAACGCCCGCGTCGGAGTATGTCCCCCATCTTCGCCTGCGCCCCCGACCGCGCGAGAGTCATCCGACCATCGGGGCATACGGCGCACTGTCTTCCGACTCTCGCGCGCGGGCAGAGGCGGTTATGCGGAGGGATCGTCCTTCTGCGCGTCCGCCGGACGCAGCAGCAGTTCCGGCGCGGTCCGGGTGTCGCCTGCCGGTCTCAGCAACTGCTCGGAGTCCGGCGCGGAAGCAGGGCGCAGAAGCAGCAGGGCGTCGGTGAGTTCTGCGAGGTTGTAGTAGTCCCGGTCATTGATATTATAGACCGGCAGAATCCCCTTCTCCTTCGCCAGCCGTTGCAGTTCGTCTTTGTCCAGCCCCAGCCTCGCGCAGGTCTCCTCTTCTGAGGAGAGACCGGCGATTTTGCTTCGCAGGCGCTCCATCCAGATCCCAATCAAGCCAAAGATGGCAAAATGCAGGAGAAAAACGAGAATGGCGACGTTCAGAGGGGGAGAGTAGCGGATGAAAAGCTGCCAGAATACCGCCAGTAGACCGATCACACAGGCGATGACGCTGTAGCCCAGAAACCCCTTTGTCAGCCAGAGCGGCAGGTTGTCCAGTCCTCCGCCCCACCGGGTGACGCCGCGCCTGTCTTTTCCATAGTAGTGAAACGATATTCCCCTGTAGTTTCTCTTCATGGCTGATCCCCTCACTCCTGTTACGCAGTCTGAGACTGCGGCACCAAATCGCCTTTCGGAGACGGACGACAACCTGTGAAGGTGGGTGTTACGCGCCTGTTGTCCGCGTATTCATGCGCATGGGCCTCTTCGGAAGTCGAATTTCACCTTCTGCGAATCGTGATTACCGGATCCATGATAGTATAGCAAAAATTCTGTAGCCTCTCACGGCTCGATCTTCGTGACCGGAGTTACCGAGAAGTGCTCATGAGGTCCCTCGGCACTCGGGATTGAGTTCAATCCCCTCGCAGGAGACACCGACTACAAGGTAGATATTGACTTCCGGGTTACCTTCAAAAAAATCGAAAACGCCTGCGGCGTTAACCGTTGCGTAGCAGGAAGAGAGGGGTGAAACGCAGAGGCGCGGTTCTTCCGGGGCTGCGCCTCTGCGTTTTCGGGGAGACAGGAAACCGCCTGCGACGAAGGGAATATAGCTCTGTCCCATGAAGATGGAGATTTACGGGAGATAGAGCCGATGAATGAACGAGTCGCCCGACTGCGCCGGCGCAGCCTCGAAACGCCGCCCTCGCTCTCCGCGCAGCGCGCCGAGATACTGACGGAGTTCTACCGCGAAAATGAGGGCAGACTCTCGATCCCGGTACTGCGCGCGCGCGCCTTCTATGCGCTCTGCGAACGTCGAACCCTCTATCTCGGCGAGGAGGAGTTGATTGTCGGCGAACGCGGTCCCGCTCCCGGAGCAACACCTACCTTTCCCGAACTGACCTGTCATACGCTCGAAGACCTTCAGATATTGAATGACCGCGAAAAGACCTCCTACGTTGTCCCCCCGGATGTACACCGTATTTACGAAGAGACGGTTATCCCCTACTGGCGAGGACGCTCGTTGCGTGACCGCATCTTTCAGGAGATGGAGACGGAGTGGCGGGAGGCGTATGCCGCCGGGATATTCACGGAGTTTATGGAGCAGCGCGCTCCCGGTCATACGGTGGCAGATGGAAAAATCTATCGTCGGGGTCTACGGGACTTTCAACGCGACATCGCCGAACGAATCGCGCGTCTCGATTTTCTGAATGACCCGCAGGCATATGCGAAACGCGAACAGCTTCGGGCAATGGCGATCTCCGCCGACGCCTGCATCCTCTTTGCCCGACGTCATGCGGAGATGGCGCGCGAAATGGCGGCGCATACCGACGACCCGCATCGCCGGAGAGAACTGGAGCGGATCGCGCAGGTCTGCGAGCGAGTCCCGGCGTATGCTCCCCGCGACTTTCAGGAGGCGCTCCAGACCTACTGGTTCTGCCATCTGGCGGTGATTACGGAACTCAACGGATGGGACTCCTTCAATCCCGGACGCCTGGACCAGCATCTTTTGCCCTTCTATCAGCAGGGACTGGAGCAGGGAACACTCACCCGCGAATCGGCGAAGGAGCTTCTGGAGTGCTTCTGGATAAAGTTCAATAACCACCCCGCGCCGCCAAAGGTCGGCGTGACGGCAGCGGAGAGCGGAACCTATACCGACTTCGCCAACATCAATATCGGCGGATTGAAGCCGGATGGCGGCGATGGCGTGAATTCCGTCTCCTATCTGCTGCTGGAGGTTGTGGAGGAGATGGGTCTCCTTCAGCCCAGCAACAATGTTCAGATTTCGCGACAGACGCCGGACGCTTTTCTGCGCGCCGCCTGCCGGGTTATCCGCAAAGGTTACGGATTTCCGTCGGTCTTCAATGCCGATGCGGTGATCGAGGAGATGCTGCGGCAGGGCAAGCGGCTGGAGGACGCCCGCGAGGGCGGAACCAGCGGTTGCGTGGAGACGGGCGCATTCGGCAAAGAGGCATACATTCTGACGGGTTACTTTAACCTGCCCAAACTGCTGGAGTTGACGCTGAATAACGGCGTTGATCCGAGAACCGGCAAACAACTCGGTCCGCGCACCGGCGATCCCTGCGGATTCCAGACCTTCTCGGATCTCTTTGACGCCTGGGAGCGGCAGGTGAACCATTTCGTGGAGATCAAGGTGCGGGGCAGCCAGGTGATCGAGCGAATGTACGCCGACTATATGCCTGCGCCCTTCCTCTCGCTCCTGATTGACGACTGTATCGCCAGGGGAATGGACTACAATGCGGGCGGAGCGCGCTATAACACCTCCTATATACAGGGCGTCGGGATCGGCACCCTGACCGATTCGCTGGCGGCTATCCGTCACCATGTCTTTGAGACCGGAGCCTGCGCCCTGCCGGAGCTTTTGAACGCGCTGCGCGACGATTTCGCCGGTTATGAACGGTTGAACCTGCTGCTGCGAAACCGCTCTCCGCGCTACGGCAACGACGATGATCGCGCCGATTCGATCATGCGCGACTGCTTCGAGGCGTTCTATCACGCCGTGGAAGGTCGTCCCAACACGCGCGGCGGCGTCTATCACATTGATATGCTGCCGACCACCTGCCACGTCTATTTCGGCAGCGTTCTGGGAGCCACGCCTGACGGACGCCGCGCCGGAACGCCCGTCTCCGAGGGTATCTCGCCCGTTCAGGGAGCGGATCGCTGCGGACCGACCGCCGTTCTGCTCTCCGCCGCCAAGATGGATCATTTGCGAACGGGCGGAACGCTTCTCAATCAGAAGTTCTCTCCGGCAGCGCTGAAAAACGATGAGGGAATCGAAAGGCTGGCGCAGTTGATCCGCGCCTACTTCCGCCTGAACGGACATCACCTCCAGTTCAATGTCATCAGCGCGGAGACTCTGCGCGCCGCGCAAGCCGATCCGCGCTCCTATCGTAATCTGATCGTGCGAGTGGCAGGTTACAGCGACTTCTTCTGTGACCTGAGCCGCAGCCTCCAGGACGAGATCATCGCCCGAACCGAGCATGAGGAGATCCCCGGAACACCCGCTTTGCAGAAACCGGAATGAGGAGGAGGCGCTACCGAGGCAGCGCCTCCTCCTCCCTCGCTCTCACAGCCCGATGCACCACGAGATGCTCCATCAGCCACTCCGCAAAGACTTGCGCCTCCGCATATTTGCCCAGGCTCTCTGCCCGGTTCTTGCCAATCAGCGCGGTTAGCTGCGCCTGATGCATCCCGCGACGGTCGCGCTGCCGCTCGAACGCATGGAACATCCGGTCAATCTGCTCCACCGATTCCAGCGCCGCCTCCAGCGTCTTAAACTGAAGCACCCCCCGGAAAAGCTGCGCGTACCCCTTCTGCGCCACGCTGGACACATACAGGTCATTGTAATCGGGGGATTTTCCCGCCTCCACCAGTACATTCGCGACGTAGCTCGGACTGGTGCTTAACGCCCTGGCAATCTCTTCCACCGAGCGTCCCGCAGAGTAGAGAGAAACCGTTAAATCCTTTTTCGTCAGTCGTTTCATGGCTTTCATCGAAACCTGTCAGTGTCTGTTTTCAATCTCGAAACGGTTATCATTTACACTCATTTATAATACGTTCGTCTACCATTAAAAGTTTCACCAGTATACATATTTTCACTGCGAACAGGGCATCCACACAAAGGGGAGATAGGATTTCCCCTATCTCCCCCTTGTAAAAAATCTGCGACATCCCCGAATCTATCGAGATTTCAGGCTTTTGCCCACTGCTTTCGTAGAAACTCCGCCGATTTCGGAATCTCTCTCTCGCGGTCTCCCACCACGCCGCACTCCAGGCTGCAGTAGTGCTGGAAACCGATCATCTTCAGTCCTTTGAAACCGTCCATAAAGTCCCGTTCATCCTGTCCGGGCAGGTTACGCTTGCGCGAAGCCAGATGCACATGATAGAGAGAAGAACCGGCGGAGATAAATGCCCCCATATCGCTGGTCTCTTCAATACCCATATGGTAGAAGTCGCCCATCATCGCCACGCCCGGATGATTTGCCTCCCGCACCATTGCCGCCGCATCGGCAAGCTGCCGCAGGAAGAACGCCTCGCCCCGATTGAGCGGCTCCAGAAGCACCCGCGTCCCGGCTTTCGCCGCCGCATCGCCCACCTCCGGCAACAGATCCATCAGGATTTTCCGGGCCGTCTTATTGTCCAGAGTGGTCTGATTGTTGAACGCCGGGACGATTATCAGACCGGTGGACTTCAACTCTCCCGCCGCCGCCAGAATCTCCTTCATGGTGTCTACCGCCTTGCGCCGCTCTGACTCCTGATCAGAGATGAGCGCGCCGGCATAACCCGCGCAGATCGCGCTGACCCGCACCTTGCTGCCCGCGAGCGCCTCCTGCACCTCTTTCACCCTGCCGGGAAGCCCTCCGCCGCCCAGTTCGATGCCGTCAAAGCCCCACTTTTCCATGCGGGCGACCTTCTCTTTGAGAGTCTGCCCCGGAATGATCCACTCCTGACTCGACAGATGCAGCGCCGCCTTCGCTTTCGAGATCTGCGGCGATGCAGAGGCTCTATCCGCCTGCAACGCCAGCCCGATCCCGACAACAGCCCCGCCCGTCAACAGTGACCGCCGATCTATCCGCATAATGCTGTCCTTTCCTGATATCCCTGTCTGAAACGACTGTTGCGACCGAATAAAAGCCCCGGCGCGTTACGGATGCCACTCCAATCCCATGCTGGCGGTAAAGTCGGGACCGACCTGACCGAGAATCGGGGTCGTATAGTTCTGATAGTCGCCATTTTCGGTAAAGGAAAGCGTCAGAACCAGATGCCGATCCAGAACGCGCTTATAGCCGAAGGTTCCGATGATATTGGCGCGATCCGCAAAGCGATTGCCGGTGCGAACAGCGGCTCCGCTGCCGTCAATCTGCCACAGAAAGCTGTCGCGGTTATTCGGACGATACTCTACCGCAAAGAGAAACTGCGCCAGACCGGGCTGCGCGTTGGGAACGCGAGTCGCCTTGCTCATCAGCACGCCGCCCGCGCTGCCGAACAGGATGATATTGCGCCCCAGACTGTATCGCGCATCCATGCACAGCCCGAGATCCGCTCCCCCGCTGCCCAGCAGCAATCCCGGATTGCCCGTCGGCAGCTTCAGCCCGATCCGCAGCGCCAGCGCGGATCGGGGCGTCGAGGGGAGCAGACGCCGTTTGATCGTCGCCGACACATCTCCCCAGCCGAATGCATTGCCCCGGTTCACCCGCACATTGCCTTTGGAATCCTTCAGATAGATGAGGCTGTGGTAGAGACGGTAGGCGGTACGTCCGGCAGGCGTATCGGGCGTGCCGCGAATGCCGAACAGATCATGCCAGCCGTTAATGATATTGTCGAGGATTCCGCCGTTGCGCCAGAGAATCGGCACAAGGACTGCCGCCTCGGTATTCGCATCTATGCCACGCTGCCACATCAGAAGAAGCCGCTGCAGCTCATGGTCTTCGATAACGGTCGCGCCCTCTTTCGGATCGGGAACAAGCGTATTGTTGGCGAGATCCAGTTGCAGCGCGAGGCGCGTCTTTCCGGCGGGAAGCAGGTCCGGCGATTCCGGCGCAAACTGCAGAAAGAGAAGCTGGTACGGTCGAAGATTGCGTACCGGGATTGGACCGCGCGCCGAACGGTAGGCGGGATTCTCTGCAAACCCCTGCGGCAGCGCGCCCGTCACGCAGCCCAGCCACAGCGCCAGACAGAGACAAATGTATGCGCGTCTCACAAGCCCGCCTCCTTCCGGGAGAGTATCACACCGGCAATTCGTCATCCGTCGAAAACATCCCTGCTCCCTGCGCGTTGCATTGACAACCCTTCCCCGCCGTGCTATTCTGTATTCCATCTTCTGGCGGCGCAGCCGCGCTTCGGGACACGCAATTGCCGATCATTCCACAGGTAGGCAGAAAGGCGCTCTCCATCCGCCTGCTGATCGCCTCCATCTACATCGCGCTGACCTTCGGCGCGGTGACGATGGTCTACCCCTTCCTGTTGATGCTGGCGACCTCCATCACCAGCAGCACTGATACGAATGAGTTCCGCATTATTCCACGTTACCTCTCCCGCGCCGATGTCCTGTTTGCCAAATATGCGGACGATAAGTACAGCGGCGATATAGAGCAGATCAATATGCTCTATCACACCGACTTCAAGAAAAACGAAGAGATTCAGCCCCCGGACACTCCCGCCGACTCCCGAATGCAGGCGTTCGTCGCCGAGTGGCGTCGCTGTCTGCAGTCGCTGCCGCTCTCATTTCAGGAGCCTTCGTTTCGCGGCTACGGCTCTCACCCCAGCCAGTTCGCGCTCTCCTATCGCCAGTATGTTCGCGGGAAGTTCAGGAACGACATTCTCGCCCTGAACCGCAGTTACATCGAGGAGAACACCTCCTTCGACACGGTGAGTCCTCCGCTGGAACGTCCAACCAACCGCAACTGGAGCCCCAACCGTTCTCGAAAGATGCAGGAGTACCAGGAGTGGAAGCGCGCGCTGCCCGCCGAGAGACGGATGGCGGTCGGCGTCGAGCCGCTCTTCGCCAAATATCTGCGCGAAGATGTGCCGGAGTATGGCGGCGATATTCGCAAAGTGGCGCAGGTGTGGGGAAGCGGAATCCGCACTTTCAGCGACATCACGCTGCCCGGCGCGCCTCCCGCCGATCCCCTCCAGCGCCGCGACTGGGAGGGGTTTGTCCGTAACAAGCTGCCCTTCCGCTATATTCTCACCGCGCCGGAAGCCGCCCGTCCCTACCGCGCCTACCTGCAGAGACGCTATCGCTCCATCGAAAAACTGAACGAGGCGTATGGCGCGAACTACCTGAACTTCGACGCAGTACCGCTGCCGTATGACGCCATGCGCCGAGCGCAGGGTCTTCCACTGCCTGCAACCGAACTGCGCGAACCGCCATCCGAACGTCCGCCTCTGCCGGAGGGAGGACCCCTGACTCTGGACTGGGGCGACTTCCTTGCCAGAGAGGTTCCGCTCTCGCTGCTCTATGTGGATACGCCCGAAAACCGATTCCGTTACCAACTCTGGAAAAAGCACGAGCCTGCCGCCGGGGAGTTCGACTTCTGGGGCGGCAACTGGATGCAGACGAATCCGGCAGAGAATATCCGGCAGACCTACGGGCTGCAGGCTGCCTCGCTGAAGGAGATCAAGCCTCCCTACTATTTTGCCGATGCCCTCTACGTACAGGAGAATGCGGGGACTCTGCGAAGAGATTTCGCTACCCGCAACTACCGTCTGGTGCTGGACTATATCGCCCTTCACGGCAGCGCACTCTGGGTCACGGCGATCTTCTGTATCGCCGTCATTCTGACCACGCTGATCGTCAATCCCTTCTGCGCCTATGCGCTCTCCCGTTACAGCCTGCCCTATGCCTTCAAGGTGTTGCTGTTCCTGCTGGCGACGATGGCTTTCCCGGCAGAGGTCGCCATGATCCCCAACTTCCTGCTGCTCAAGGAGTTAAGCCTGCTTAACAGTTACTGGGCGCTCATCCTGCCGGGAATGGCGAGCGGCTTCTCCATCTTCCTGCTCAAAGGCTTCTTCGACAGCCTGCCGAAGGAGTTATACGAAGCCGGTCTGATAGATGGCGCGACCGAACTGCGGATGTTCTTCAATGTGGCGCTGCCGCTCTCCAGGCCGATCTTCGCGGTGATTGCGCTGCAGGCGTTCACCGCCGCCTACGGCGCGTTCATGTTCGCCTTCCTGGTCTGCCAGGACCCGCAGATGTGGACGCTGATGGTCTGGCTCTACGAACTGCAGATCAACAGCCCGCAGTATATCACAATGGCGGCGCTAACCGTCGCCGCGCTTCCCACCCTCTTTGTCTTCATCTTCGCGCAGAATGTTATCATGCGCGGCATCATCCTCCCCAGCTACAAGTAGGCGTTCGCTGCCAGTTCAGGATGAATGCCTCTTCGCGCCTTCTCCGCTCCCCTCTCTCCCTTATGTATCTCCTCCTGGTTATCTATTCCCGCTAAACTTGACTTTGCCCACCCGCACAGGTAGAATTCACAACAGAGAAGCGCGAAATTCGTCCAAGCGAATCGGTCTGCGCTCCTCTGTAAGGATGATAAGATGCCCGAAGTTACCGAACAACAGATTCTCGACGCGCTGCGGGTCGTGCAGGATCCCGATCTGCATCGGGATATCGTGAGTCTGGGATTTGTAAAAGATATCAAGATTTGCGGCGGGGCGGTGGCATTCACCATCGAGTTGACCACGCCCGCCTGCCCTGTGAAAGACCTTCTGCGCGAACAGGCGCATGAAGCGGTCTCCGCCGTGTCGGGAGTTGAGCAGTTGAAGATCGAGATGACAGCGCAGGTGCGGGGCGAACAGCGCGCGGGTCCGTTGATCCCCGGCGTCAAGCACGTGATCGCCGTTGCCAGCGGCAAGGGCGGTGTTGGAAAGTCTACGGTCTCGTGCAATCTGGCGGTTGCGCTCAAACTGACAGGCGCGAAGGTCGGGCTGCTGGATGCCGACATCTACGGTCCCACGATTCCGATCATGATGGGCGCGGGCGAAGAGCAGCCGCTCTACGACGGGCAGAAGATGTATCCGGTCATGCGGCACGGGGTCGGGATCATGTCCATCGGCTTCTTTCTGGAGGAAGGAAAGGCGGTAGTCTGGCGCGGTCCGATGATCGGCAAGGCGCTCACGCAGTTTCTAGGAGATGTCTGCTGGGGAGACCTGGACTATCTGGTGGTAGACCTGCCGCCGGGAACGGGCGACGCCTCCATGTCGCTGGCGCAGTTGATCCCGTTGACCGGCGTGGTGATCGTAATGACGCCGCAGGATGTGGCGCAGCAGATCGCCAACAAGAGTATCGCCATGTTTCAGATGCTCGAGCAGACCCTGAACCGACCGATCCCGATTCTGGGGATCGTGGAGAACATGAGCGGATTCATCAACCCGGCGACAGGCGAAGAGATTCCGGTATTCGGCAAAGGAGGCGGCAAGCGCGCCGCCGCGCAGTTGAACGTCCCCTTCCTCGGCTCCGTCCCGATTGACCCGGTGATCAGCGAGAGCGGCGATGCCGGCTGCCCGGCGATCCTGATTGACCCGCACTCCGCGCAGGCGGAGGCGTTCCGCGCCATCGCCGGACAGGTCGCGGCACGTGTCAGCACTCTGACGCTTCAGAGCGGGAAATAGGTTTCCGGGCTGGGAAATACCGGATACAAACTCTATCGCGCCTTTGACTATCGCGGCAAGCCGTGTTAAAATGGAGCATACTTGCGGAGTCAGGGAGCGGAAGCATGATAGGTGCGCGCATAAAAACAGGCGCTCTTCTGTTGACGGCGTGCGTATTTGTGCCGGCGATGTGCGGATGCGGAGGAGGAAGCGGGATGAGCGTGCGCGAGGCGGTCGGGCGCAGCGTGCTGCCCGTGAAATCGCTGCCCGGCTTCCGGGTCGTCGTGAAGACGAGTAAGACCGCTTATCGGGTCGGCGAAGCGATCCCGATCACGGTCTCGATCACCAACACGGACAGCGTCTCGAAGCTGGTGAAGTACTCTACCGGCAGTCCGACGGTTCGCTGGGGCTATATCATCGCGCGCGACAATAAGATCGTCACCTATGAGTTCTGGGAGGGACGGCGGGTCTTCTTCACCACCGATATCGGCATGGAGCGGTTTTCGCCGGGAGAGACGAAAGAGTACGTATCCGCGTTCCCGCTGAAAATCGGGGCGGAGAATGCTCCTCCCACCGAAACTCTTGAGCCTGGAACCTACCAGATATACGCGCGGCTCTCTCCCTGGGTCATTGCCGGACTGCCGCGCCCGCAGACCGGCGACCCGGTTCCGGTTTCCGAACCAGTCGCCATTACCGTTACGCCCTAAGGAGACAGGGAAAGCGCCGCGAATACGCCCGCCTTCCGGAGTAACCGACAGATCAGCGCTATGAGTGAACCACCTTCTGCTATCGTTGATGTAGAATCCCGTCTGCTGGGAGCGCATATGCCCACCGCAGGCGGTCTCAGCAACAGCCTGACCGGCGGCAAAGAGATCGGCTGTACCGCCGTTCAGCTTTTCACCGGAAGCCCCCGTCAGTGGCATCATCCTCCCCTCGATCCCGAAGCTGCCGCGAAGTTCCGCCAGACGCAGGCGGACACCGGAATTGCCGTCGCCGTCGCGCACGACTCCTACCTGATCAATCTGGCGGCTCCCGATCCCGACATTCTGGACCGCTCGCGCAAAGCGTTTCGCCGGGAACTGGACCGCTCGGAAATGCTCGGGCTGCCCTGGGTCGTCACCCACATGGGGGCGCATCTAGATAGCGGCGAAGACGCGGGCATCGCGCTGCTCATCGAATCGACCCGCGCTATCCTCGAAGAGACCGAAGGAATGCTGGTCGGGATTGCGATGGAGACAACCGCCGGTCAGGGAACGGGACTGGGCTACCGCTTCGAGCAGATCGCGCGCGTGCTGGAGGGCGTGGGGGCGCATCCGCGCCTCGGGGTCTGCCTGGACACCTGCCACATCTTCGTGGCGGGATACGACATACGGGATGAAGAGAACTATCAGAAGACCTTCGCGGAGTTTGATCGGCTGATCGGTCTGGATAAGCTCAAGGTCATCCATGCCAACGACGCCAAGAAGCCGCTCGGAAGCCGGGTAGATCGGCATGAGCATCTCGGCGAGGGCGAAATCGGCATCGAGACCTTCCGGCTGCTGGTCACCGACCCGCGCCTGAAAACCATCCCCATCATCGTCGAGACACCCGATTCGGAGACCATGCACGCGGTGAATCTGTCGAAGCTCAAACGGCTCGCGGCAGGCGGCAGCCTGGGAATGAAGGTGACGGTACGGTTCTTCGGGCACTATTCGGACTTCAGCCCGGACGGTCTGGAGGTCTCCGTACCGGGAGGCGCGACGGTCTCCTCCTTAGCGGCAGTTCTGGCGGAGAAGGACGGACGTCTGGCTGGAATTGAACGGCACTGCCGCGCCGCTATCAATGAAGAGTACTCCACCCCGGATGCCGTTCTCAACGAAGGGGATGAGGTCGCCTTTATCCCGCCGATGAGCGGGGGGTAATCCCAGAGGCGAAAGGGTGAGGGAATGTGCCGAATCACGCAGGAACCGATTGATATAAAAGCGATGGAGGCGAAGGTTGCCGGCGCGTCCAACGGCGCGGTGCTGACTTTCGTGGGACAGGTGCGCAACCACTCCCGGCAGCGCAAGGTCGCCTATCTGGAGTATAACGCCTACGTTCCGATGGCGGAAAAGCAGATGCAGAAGATCGCCGCTGAAGCGAAACAGCGATGGGGAGTAGATGTCGCCATCGAGCACCGGATCGGTCGAATCGAGCTTCAGGAAGCCAGCGTCGTCATCTGCATCGGTTCGCCGCACCGGGCGGAGGCGTTCGAAGCCTGCCGATACTGCATAGACACCCTGAAAGAGACCGTTCCCATCTGGAAAAAAGAGGTCTGTCCGGATGGGGCATTCTGGATCGAGGGCGAGGAAGCGATACAGGCGCAGCCATGAAGATCGTGGCGGTCATCATCGGTCTGGCGGTGGTCGCCCTGATCGTCTGGCTCATTCTGCCCTACGCTGTCCCGCAGAATGGCAGAGGCGCATCCTCCTCAACTTCGCGCCCCTCGGCTACGGATCCTTCGCGCTCCACCGAAGCTCCGCGCCCGGATAAACGCCTCGAAGCGCCCCTCTCGCCGGAGGAGCAGCGCCGGGAAGAGATGAGCGAAAAGCGGCTTCCTTTCTATCGCTATCTTCGACAGAACTATTCTCAGGCTATCGAGCGTTTCGCCGTCACCGAAAATCTGGACACCCTCGATCTGGTTGTTACCCGCGAAGATGATGCCACTCTCAACGGGCTGGTGCGCGAAGCGATCTCCCCGCAGGCGCGTGAATACGGCTTTCGCCGGGTGCGCTTCTATGTCCGCGCCGCTCCCGGCTCCGTAGACCCCTATCGGCTGGTCGCCGAGTCCAGCTATGATGAGACCGGGCGCTGGATCACCTTCCGAAAGTAGCCGCCGTCATCGATTCTTCGAAAAACGCTTCCCGCCAGAAGCCTGGAGAGCAGAAATCCACATGAAAAAACCGCTCATCGGCATAACCTCCTCTACCTGCGCCTTCGACAGCCCCTCCTCCCAATTGCAGGATCGGCTCAATCAGAGCTATTCGCGCGCGCTGTGGCAGGCGGGAGCCGTTCCGGTCATCCTGCCGAACCTGCCGGAAGATGCGGAGACCGCGACGCAGACTCTGGCGCGTCTGGACGGGCTTCTACTCTCCGGCGGATGGGATATCGCCCCGCAACGCTACGGCGAATCTCCTCTGAATCCGACGGTAAAAGTGGATGAGACACGGGATCAGGCAGAATTTCCGTTGATCTACGCCGCACTGCAGCGAGAGATGCCCATTCTGGCGATCTGCCGGGGGATTCAGGCGCTCAACGTCGCGCTCGGCGGCACGCTCTACCAGGACATCCCCTCACAGATCAAAAACTGTCTCTGTCATCAGCAGACGGAGCCGCGCCACACCGCCACCCACGCCATTCAGATTGAGCCATGCTCGCAACTGTCACAGATCGTTGGCGCAGCCCGTCTGGAGACCAACTCCATGCATCATCAGGCGGTGCGAGAGGTCGGGGAGGGACTGCGGGTGACGGCGCGCGCCGATGACGGTGTCATAGAGGCTCTGGAGGATCCGCGACATCGCTATCTGGTCGCGGTGCAGTTTCATCCGGAGGAGATGGCGCTCTCTCCCGTCGAGAACTCCTCGTCTCAGGCAGCGCAGTCCCTCTTCCGGTCCTTCCTCGCCGCCTGCTCGCGTTCATGATCCAGCTAAAGAGGCGGTGTTTGAGACGGCGCAGAGGAGCACCGCCAGCGTTTCCCGATGCGTTTTCCCGGTCCGCAGAGTCCCTGTATTGGAGATCAGTCAGAATATCCGTCTCATGGCGGCGGTCACAGGCAAGGATATGACACTCTCCGTGACTGCCGTCGAAATAAAGAATCCCTCCGGCTCTCCGCCGGAGGGATTCCATCGCTGCCATTTAACGAGGACGAATACGGTAGGTACAGGTAAAGTCGCCGGAGAGGATATGTTTCTCTCTCACCACCTCCACCTCGTCGCCAAGAAGCTGTTGAAACAGGATCAGTTCCTGCGCGCAGGCGGCGGAGTGCTGTCTGGCGATCTGGCAGACCGCGCAGTTATGCTCAGTCAGTATGTAGCCTTCGCCATGCTCATCCTCGACCACTTTCGCCATAAATCCGGCATCCGATTGGATCTTTGCCAGTTCGCACACGCGCGCCGCCAGATTTTTCCCATCCATGCGGCTCTGCAGGGAAGACTGCTGCCGTTCGCGATGGCGGGTAAATAGCTCGTTGACCGCCTCCTCTCCTTCGCGATAGCGCATCTCATCCAGAAGGGAGTTGGCGTATGAGGCGTAGTCTCGCGGAAAGGTTTCATCTCCGCGGTGTGTTATAGTATATCTATGCACCGGACGCCCGACATTGCGGCGTTCGATGCTGGTCGCCACCAGTCCCTCCGCTTCCAGCGCAGCGAGATGCTGGCGCACGGCGACCGGTGATATATTCAAAACTTTTCCAAGCGCTTCGGCCGTCATCGTGCCGTTGAGCTTGATGGCGGTCAGGATCTCCTGACGGGTGAATCCGTTGGCTTTTTGCATCTACCCGTGTTCTCCAGAACGAAAATCAAAATCAGATCCCGCGATGAAATAGAACGTCATACGTAGCATACGAGGTATGAGTATTATTCGCTCCGCTTTCTAAAACAAAAATATAAAAAACCCTGTGCATTTTTAATTGGAATATCGAAATTACAGAGGAGTTCTTCTGGTGGCAGGCATTCTACTGGCGGGAGGTCTGGCGACCCGCATGGGACTGGATAAGGCAATACTGCCTTTCGGCGAGTCCACTCTGCTTGTGCACGCGGCGCAAACTCTCGCGCAGGTCAGCGCGCCGGTCGCGGTGGTCACGGATCGCCGGGATCGCTATATGCTTCCCGATGAGATACTGATACTGGTAGACGCCTATCCGAACGCGGGACCGCTGGGCGGAATCATTACGGCGCTTGCAGCCCTGCCGGAGGGGTATCATCTGGCAACGGCGTGCGACATGCCGCGCCTGAAGGCTGAGATACTGCGCCTTCTATTAAGAGAAGCGCAGGGGTACGATGCGGCGGTTCCTGAGATTGCAGGAAGGCTGGAGCCGCTCTGCGCGGTCTATCACTCCCGCTGTCTGCCGCCTCTGATGGAGCAGTTCGACTCGGGGGAGCGCGCCCTGCACCGCAGCCTGCGGAAACTGAAACTGCGCCGGGTGGAGGAAGAGAAACTGCGAACGGCAGACCCCGATCTGTCCAGCTTTACCAATATCAATACGCCGGAGGAGTACCGGCGTCTGATCGGAAGAGAGAGACATGAGTAATCTGACCCATCTGGATGAACAGGGGCACGCGCATATGGTGGACGTGTCTCAGAAGGCGGAGACGGCGCGAACCGCCATGGCGCGCGGAAAAGTGCTCCTCTCCGGGGAGACGCGAAAACTGCTTCAGGATAATGCCGTTCCTAAAGGCGACGCGCTGGCGACAGCGCGCATTGCCGGGATCATGGCTGCCAAGAAGACCAGCGAACTGATCCCGCTCTGTCATCCCCTGCCGCTGACTCACGTTTCAGTAGACCTGTCCCTGACGGACGACGGCGTGGAGATTGAGGCGACCGCCTCCATTACCGGAAAGACCGGCGTGGAGATGGAGGCGTTGACCGCCGTATCGGTGGCAGCGCTCACCCTCTACGATATGGTAAAGGCGGTAGATAAGGGGGCGATCATCACCGACATTCGCCTGGAGTACAAATCCGGGGGAAAGAGCGGGATATATCAGCGCGAAGCCCAACCGGAGAACCTGTCTGCCGGGTCATGAGAGAGGGAGCGGAGGTCTCCGCTCCCTCAAGGCAGTCTACTTTCGCCGCCGTCTTACAAAAATAACCATCCCCAGCGACCCCATGCTCAGAATCCAGAGGCTGCCCGGCTCCGGCACACAGGCGGGAATCGAGTAGAGGGCGTAGGCTCCGCGTTTGGAGTCGCCATCCAGCGTATCGAACGCCGGACCGTTCTTGCCTCTGTTGCGACTTTCGATCATCACATCGTCGTTATCGGTCTGCTCGTACAGACCGACGACATGTCCGACCTCATGCAGCGCGGTCGAGTAGAAGTGATACCGGTTGTCCGGCGTATCGGCGGCTTTGCCGAAAAACCAGTTATTCGCCGAATTGTTGAAGTGGACATTGACCGCGCTGACCACTCCGCCCGCCCCGATGGTGCGGATGGTTTCCCCCAGCGATGTGGTGCCTCCCCAGTTGACGTTGATCTCCGCCGCGTCGGTCGCTCCCACCTCCATAAACTCCAATCCGGTGGTCAGCGGCACGTTGTCAATGTTGGTTCCAGCCTGCAGCGCGGACCACTCTTTGAAGGCGGCGACGATCAGGGCTTTCGCGCTCTTTGCGTCGTTGTTGGTGTTCCAGACATCGCCCACAAACCGGAATCGGGGAATGTTGTCCTTGCTCGACTCGTCAATGTAGCCATGCGGCACAATCGGGTAGGGAGCGACCGGTCGAGAGGGGATGTCCTGCCAGAAGTTGTAGTTGGTACGGTTCACCCAGACGCCGGAGATGGTGAACGGGTCCTGTTTGCTGGGGGCGTCCACCAGCGGCGTTTCGTCGTAGTGTTGATGGCGGGTGTTGCCTGCCATCGGGTCGCCTTTGCCTTTGGAGGGATCGTTCGGATGACAGTTCAAGCCTGTGCCGATCCCGTCCTTCTCCCAGGTTGTGTAGCGAACGGGACGCCCTTTGTAGTGGCTTATCCCGTGTTCGTGCACTACCATCTGCCCCATGACAGCGCTGTTTGCCCCCAGCAGCGTCAGAGACAGAAGCACCGAGAGTACCAGACGACATGCAAACTTCATGGTCGCATTCTCCTTTAGAGAGGGATTTTCAGAGCATCGGCTCCCCTGTCCACGAAGCTCTTATAACCGGATGTAGCTGGCATAAATCATGCCAGACAGTTGCGATTATGGAAAATGTCACACAGAATAGGTAAAAAAAAGAGGCGAAGAGGACTATGGAACGCGGAAACTGCCGTTGGAGGAGGATTCACCGGTAAAAAGGCTGTCCTGCGTTTGGGGATGTTGAAGGCGACGTGATAGATGCCTCACAGCCCTGAGGAAGCCTGTGGGAAGCGCGGGCAGATCCACCACATCCAGGAGGAGAGGTTCGATCTTCCTAGAGGTTTACCGGTTTCAGGAGAGGCGAGTCAGGCTAGGAGCCTTCCATAATCAGGCGGTCGGCGACGCGGGCGCGGCGCGCAAACTGAGTCAGCAGTTTGATCTCTTCGGCGTTAAAGACGCGCGGCTCCTGCGTGTAGATTTCGACCACACCAACCGTGCGGCGTCCGCTCTTGAGCGGCACGCCCAGATAGGAGGAGAGACGCTCACGGTTCAACCAGGTATGCTGTCGGGAGCGCGGCTCTTCGGAGAGAAGGGGAATCACCAGCGGCTTCCCGCGCCGCGCCACCCAGCCCGCCAATCCCTCACCCAGCGGGATGCCCGCGTCTGGCGGGGTCGTGGATCGGAAGTGACTGGTCGCATGCAGGCGAACGACCTCGCCATCCACCCGATAGATGGCGCACCGGTCGGCGCGCATCACCTCAATCGTCAGATCCGCCATCAACTGCGGCATATCCTGCGCCTCGAGCGCAGAGCCAAGCGCCCGCGCCACCCGGTGGAAATAGGCGCGCATGGCGCTGGATTTAGAGCGGGCGTCCTGATAGAGCATCGCGTTGACGATGGCGACCGCCGCCTGATTGGCAATCGTGTAGAGCAGTTCCATCTCGGCGACGGTAAACAGCCTGCGCCGCGAGGACATCGCCATTAATACCCCGATCTCCTCATCGCCCACCGCCATCGGTACGCAGATCGTGGAGACAATCCCCTCCTGATGTATCGGCGCGGAGAAGTTGCGGCTGTCGGCGGCAACATCGGAGACGGCGGAGGGCGTCATCCACTCGAAGACCCACCCGGCGATCCCCTCCCCGCTGCGAGGACGTATCTGCCCGAAACTCTCTCTATCCACACCGATGCTGACTCGCGTTACCAGCCGCTCCTCCTGCCGATCCATCAGAAGCAGGGCGAATTTGTCCACCTTCAACAGATTGACGACGCTCTCCGCCACAAACTGGAACACGCGATCCAGGTGCAGCGTGGCGTTGACATGCTGGGACAGGTCGTAGAGCGCGGTTGACTCTTCGGCGCGCCGCGTGGCGTCTTCATACAGCCAGGCGTTTTGAATCGCGATCCCCGCCTGAGAAGCGACGGCGGAGAGCATACGCAGATCATTGGCGTTGTAGACGGTCGCCTGACCGCTGGAGACGAGAATCAGACCGAGGATATCGTTGCGGCTGCGGATCGGCGCGATGACGGCAGAGCGCGTGCGACGTTCCGCTGTCACATCATCAAAATCGGGTTCCAGATCGGTGTCGGCGATGAGAAGAGGCTGTCCGGTCTCCAGCACGCGCGCGGTGACGGGCCCATCGGCGGCTAACTGTATTTCGCGGTCATCGTCGTTCAGTCCCCGGTCGGCGGCGATGAAGAGATGCGTGCGTTCATCATTGAGGAGGAAGAGGGCGGCAGCATGATGGGGAAGATGCTGACAGACGGCATCCAGCACGGAATTGAGAACTTCCTGCATATTCAGGCTGCTGCTGACCGTCAGCGCGGCGTCGTAGAGCACCTCCAGTTCGCGTTTACGTTCCGTGAGCGCAATCTCCACCTCTTCGTGTGTCAGCGTGAGCGGCACATACTCGACCAGCGTCTCCAGAAGCGCAGCATCCTCCTCCGAAAAGGCGGCTCCGTTCACCTTATTCAACGCAAACAGCGCGCCGATGATGCTTCCATCGCGCTTGATCGGCACCACCGCGGCGGCGGCGCGCGAAAGGGGGTTCTGCTCTGTCTCCTCCTGCGCGCCGCCGCCCAGAAGGGTGGGAAGCCCGGTGCGAAAAGCGGCTTCCGCCAGCGAATCATCCGTAAAAATCTGCAGCCCCTGCACGGTGTCGGCGTTCTCGCCCGCCACTACCACGAAATCGAGCAGACGCCCGGAATCGGCGCGAAGACCTATCGCGACGCTGGCAGCCCCGGTCAGCGAGCGCGCCTCCTCCGCAATCAGTTTCAACGTCTCTCCGGCCGTCTGTCGGGCGGTCAGGGCGCGCGTAACCCGGCGGATCGCCTGCTGAAAATCGCGATTCGTCTCTTCGGGCACAGGTTGCCTTGTGGACATCCTCCCATCCCCTCCGGCGTCATTTTCGCATAGCAGGCAAAATGTGTCAAGAGGTTGTTCAGAGACCGATCGTCCCTTCCTCCATCCGCATCGGGAAATCGCGCTCGTCAGACGGACTATCAGAGCGGCGAAATAGGGTACAATGATAACGGCTGCACCCGAAGCCCTACGAGGTTGTGTACGGCTAAGCTGCTGATGGCGGCACGGAGGCACAGCGTCGTTCTCCGATAGTCTTCTTCGCACATCCTCCTGATATTTCGACAACCTCTTTCCTCACCATTACAATAAGGAGCCACACGACTATGAGCAGTTCAAAGCGCGTGTACCTTTTCCATGAGGGTAACGCGACGATGCGCGATCTGCTGGGCGGCAAAGGCGCAAATCTGGCGGAGATGACCAATATCGGTCTGCCTGTCCCCCCCGGCTTTACCATTACCACTGAAGTCTGCACCGCCTACTACGATTCCGGACGAAAGCTGCCCGACGGCTTGATGGACGAAGTGAAGACCGCGCTGACGGCGGTTGAGAAGGCGATGGGCAAGACCCTCGGAAATACCGAAGATCCCCTGCTGGTTTCCGTCCGCTCCGGAGCGAAATTCTCCATGCCGGGCATGATGGACACCATTCTCAACCTGGGTCTCAACGATCAGACGATCAAAGGGCTGATTGCCCGCACCGGCAATGAGCGATTCGCCTACGACGCCTATCGCCGCTTCCTGATGATGTTCAGCGACGTGGTGATGGATGTGCCGAAAGAGAAGTTTGAGCATCTCTTTACCGACCTGAAGAAGAAGCTGGGCGTCACGCAGGATACGGAGGTCGGCGCCGCCGATCTCAAAGCGCTCTGCGATCAGTTTAAAGCCCTCACGAAAGCGCAGGCGGGACGCGACTTCCCGCAGGATGTCATGGAGCAGCTTGAGATGGCGGTCACCGCCGTCTTCCGCTCCTGGAACAATGACCGCGCCATCGTCTACCGCCGCCGCGAGAAGATCAGCGACGCGCTCGGAACCGCCGTCAATGTTCAGTCTATGGTCTTCGGCAATATGGGCGACGATTCGGGAACCGGCGTGGCGTTCACCCGCAACCCGGCGACCGGCGAAAATGAGCTGTATGGCGAGTACCTGATGAACGCGCAGGGCGAGGACGTGGTGGCGGGCGTTCGCACCCCCATGGACATCAAGACCCTCGGCGCGCAGAACCCGGAGATATACAAACAGTTCCACGAGATCGCGCTCAAACTCGAAAACCACTACCGCGAGGTGCAGGATATCGAGTTTACCATCGAGCATGGACGCCTCTTCATCCTGCAATGCCGCGCCGGCAAGCGCACCGGATCCGCCGCCGTGAAGATCGCGGTGGACATGGTGAAAGAGGGCTTGATTACGAAGGAAGAGGCGGTCGGCAGCCGCGTCACCCCCGAACAGCTTGAGCAGACGATGCACCCGCACTTTGTCTCCAAGCCCAAAGAGCGGATCATGGCGACGGGAATGAACGCCGGTCCCGGCGCAGCCACCGGACTGGTTGTGCTGGATTCTGAAAAAGCCGTCGAACTGCACCATGCCGATCCGAAGCAGGCGCTCATCCTCGTCCGCGAAGAGACCAATCCGGATGATCTGGCGGGGATGCTTGCCAGCAAGGGCGTTCTGACCAGCCGGGGCGGACGCACCTCTCACGCCGCGCTTGTTGCCCGACAGTTCGGCATCCCGACCATCTGCGGCTGCGGCGACCTGAAGATTGATCATCAGGCACGCACCATAACCGCCAATGGCGTCACCCTGAAAGAGGGCGAGTGGATCTCCATTGACGGCACAGAAGGGATCGTCTATTCCGGCAAACTGGAGACCGAGACCCCGAAAGAGACGGGCGAGGTCGGCGAACTGATGCACTGGGCAGATGAGCTTCGCAAGCTCGGTGTTCGCGCCAATGCCGATACGCCGGAGCAGGCGGCGGAGGCGGTGTCGCTCGGAGCCGAGGGAATCGGTCTGTGCCGTACCGAGCATATGTTCCTTGGCGACCGCGTACCGCTGGTGCAGGCGATGATTCTGGCAGAGACCGAAGAGGCGCAGAAGGAGGCGCTGAACGCGCTCCTGCCGCTTCAGCGCGAGGACTTCGTGGGCATCTTCCAGGCGATGGGCGGACGCCCGGTGACCATTCGCCTGATTGACCCGCCGCTGCACGAGTTCCTGCCGAAGATGGATGAACTGCTGGTGGAGGTGACGACACTCAGACTCACCGAGCCGAATTCGCCGGAGCTTCCCGCGAAAGAGAAGATGCTTGCCGCCGTGCGCCAGATGCACGAAGCCAACCCGATGCTCGGACTGCGCGGATGCCGTCTCTCGATCTACCTGCCGGGCATCGTTCAGATGCAGGTAGCCGCCATCATCGGCGCCGCCTGCGAGGTGAAGAAGGCGGGGCAGGATGTCCATCCGGAGATCATGATCCCGCTCATCGGGCATATCAACGAACTGACCTGGATCAAGAGCCGCCTGGAGCAGACCGCGCAGGAGACCATGCAGGCGGAAGGCATCGAGGTGGACTACAAGTTCGGTACGATGATCGAGATCCCGCGCGCCGCGCTGACCGCCGCCGAGATCGCCAGGGAAGCCTCCTTCTTCAGCTTCGGAACCAACGACCTGACCCAGATGACCTACGGCATCAGCCGCGACGATGCCGCCAAGTTCATGCAGCTCTACCTCAACGAGAAGATCCTGCCGGGCGACCCGACCGAATCGATTGACCGCAACGGCGTGGGCAAACTGATGAAGATGTGCGTGGAAGACGCGCGGGCAGTGAACCCCGACATCAAACTCGGCATCTGCGGGGAGCATGGCGGAGACCCCAACTCCATCGAGTTCTGCCACCAGATCGGTCTTAACTACGTCTCATGCTCGCCCAAGCGCGTGCCGGTGGCGCGTTTTGCCGCCGCGCAGGCAGCCATCACGGGCAAAGCGGAGCGCGACAAATAGTCTGCTCTTCTGCCGTTTGAAAACAGACAGGGGGATCGGATGGCTGCCATCCGATCCCCCTGTCATTGCGCCTACTGGATATCAGTCCACCGTCACGATGACAACCCGTTTGACGAGGTTGTTTCCGCGACGGGAGTGAGAGAGAATCCGCACCACGTCCCCCGACTTCAGGTTGGCCGTGACGCGCTGAAAGGCGGCCAGATTCGGCGTCGGCACGCCATTCACCTGTAGAATGATATCGCCGCGCTGTAGTTCCGTCTCGGTCGCGCTGCTGCCCGCCTCCAGCGACTTGATCACGACGCCCTCCGCACGGGTCAGACCGGCTTTCTCCGCCGCATCCTGCGTCAGGGCGACCACCTCGATACCCAGACTCGGTTTGGCGGCGGAGGCGGGAGGCGCGGGAGGCTGTATGGCGGGGGCTTCTCCCAGTTCCACGCTCACCACCTTCTGGTCACCGCCGCGCACGAGCGTAATTTTCACGGTCGTTCCCGGCGCGATACGGCTGACGGTCAGCCGTAGATCGGTTTCGCTGTATATCTGCTTCTCGTTGATCGCGATAATCACATCCTCCACGCGAATTCCCGCCTTGCCCGCCGGAGAGGAGGGATCCGGCTCCTGCTGCACCAGCGCGCCTCCGGTCACCTTATAGGCAGAGGCAAGACGCGGCGTGACTGTGCCCGGATCAATCCCCAGATAACCGTAGCTCACGCGCCCCCGCGTCCGAAGCTGCTCTATCACGAACTTGGCGGAGTTGATCGGAATGGCGAAACCGATCCCGATACTGCCGCCGTTCTCTGTCTCAATGGCGGTATTGATCCCGATAATCTCGCCGTCCAGATTAACCAGCGGACCGCCGGAGTTGCCGGGATTGATGGCTGCATCGGTCTGGATCATGCTGGGATAGAGCCGCAGGCTGCCTGCGCCCCGATCCAGAATCTCCTGACGCCGCGACAGGCTGCTGATGACGCCCACCGAAAAAGAGTTATCATAGCGGAACGGGCTGCCAATGGCGATCGCCCACTGCCCCACCTTGACGCGATCCGAATCGCCCAGACGGGCGAACGGAAAAACGCTCCCCTCGATCTTCACCAGCGCCAGATCGCTTCGATAGTCGCGGCGCACCGTCCCGTTAAACTCCCTGCCGTCATTCAGGCGCACCGTCACCTTATCCGCCCCGCCAACCACATGGTCATTGGTCAGAACCCAGCCATCCACCGAGATAATCACGCCGGAACCCGTTCCCTCTGCGCGAAAGGCGCGCGGCAGACCGTTGCGCCCGAACGGAAGACCGGGAATGCCGTCCTCCGGCTCCTCGGAACGATCTGCGCGGGCGCGGGTGATTTTTCGGGCGGTAATGGTGACCACTGCCGGTTCCACCTGCTCCGCAACGGAGACAAAAGCGTCCTGCAATGCGTGTAAAATGGACTTTTGCCCTGCGCGAGTCTCCTCCGCAGAGCCGGAGCGGCTCTGGGCTGCGCATTCGCTGCCCGGCAGCGTAGCGCTTCCAAAGGATAAGATCAAGAAGAAGATCAGCGCCAGACCGCCTCTGGCAAGGGGAATACGATTGCTCACGGCTATGACACCTCCCGGTTCATAAAGACGGTCCGCTTGATGCGGAAAACAGGACAGTAATTACAAGATACCGACTGTGAATCCTGAAAATCCAGCCTTCAGAACCCCCAATTCGACAGGAATCGCACCGCGTTTGTCTATCTGGACGAAGAATAAGGCGAAAACGTTCTCTTGAAGATATTAAAAAAACCGGCAGGACTACCGCCGTTGAAAAGGGCGCATCATAAAAGCGACCTGTTCTTCTTTAACGCGGAAACGACGCGCCAGGTAACGCCAGTCCCATCCTTCCTGATGGAGCGCATAGAGCGTCTCCTGTTTTTGCCTGGCGCGTAGAGAGATAGCGAGCAGCGCGGCAATGGTATCCAACCCCATGCCGCGATCACGCATCTGGTTCAAAATCCCGTTGGAGACGCGAAATGCGCCTGCCAGCCGCGCCAGCCAGTCGGCTTCGCGCTCTCCGTTCAGACCGTTCACGATTCCCGAAAGCCCCTGCGGCTCGCAGCGACCGACCACCATATAGTCTCTTTTCTGCGTCGCATAGTCCACCATCACCTCTCCATAAGGCAAAGTCAGCACATTGGCGATGCTGTAGCCCGGCGGACGCCGCTGAACGGGGGGAGCCTGGCAGATAGTAATGACCGACAGGCCGTTCGTATAGCGCAGGGTGGCGCGGCTCTGTCCGTCCACCATCATCATCGCGCAATTTTCCAGTTCATAGCCTTCCGGCATCCAGAACGGCGCGGAGATGTCGTAGGTGGAGGCGCGTCGCAGAGAGGCGATGTCAGAATAGACCGCGGAGCGGCTGATATTGATCTGCAGCGCATTTGATGGAAATCGCGCTTTGACCTCCTCTGGGGCAATCCGGGAGGGATACTCGATAGAGTTAAAAAAGGTGACGCTCAGCGTATTTCCGCGCCGGTCGTTCTCCTGACGGCACAGTTCGACGCCCGTCCGCGTATCCACCCATAACTGGAGCGTGTGATTGATCGAATCATATGGCACGCACCGCAGACGATAGCAGATGCGGTCGGCAAACCGCTCTCTCCCCTCCAGTATCACGCGATAGTTTCGCAGGATCAGGCGCACCTGCCGCGCAATCGTCCGCGAATCGCGTTTCACCGGAAATGAGCGTTTGATCTTCACCAGATTCTGCGCGGGATCGTAGCTGTATATCCATTTCCCGTCATCCATCGTTCGGGAGCCGCGATCTTCCACAGGCTCCAGCACCTCCACCAGACTACGCCCGTCCGCCATGCGCACCACCCGCTTGCGAACGGTGCGCGTTGGACCGTGCATGGAAGAGTTTATGACGGTCATCCTGCCCCGCAGGTTCACGCGGTTCTGCGACTGCAGGTAGAGTTCCAGAACCGATTTCGGGGAGACGGGACGACGATCAGGAGAAGCGAAGAGGGAGAGAGGAAGGGTCAGGAGAACAGCGACGATCAGGAGATCAGAAAGCCGCGTACCGGACGCGGCTTTTCGATGTGTGCGGAAGTAGGATGACATAGCAAGCCGCTCCAGCGGAAGGCTCAGCGAGCATCCTGAAGGATATAGTTTTGCCCGGCAGGAACGATGCTGGATCGCGGTCCGGGCGGCTGCGCCCGATCCCAGGGATCATGCACGAAAAGATAGTCGTTCACCGGTACGTTAGACGGGCTGACGCTCACCGGGCGCGGCGGCAGTCTGGAGGCGATATTCTCCTCCTCCCGCAGCGCAACCGACGTGGAGTATGCCATGTACACAAAGGCGGCGACACTCACCGCGCAGAAAGCGGCAGCCAGCCGTAGACGGCTCCGTTCGGACTGGCTCAGGAAAGCCCACCATACTCCCCAGGGAAAGCGACGGCGTGTCGGAGCGCTCTCCTGCGCGACCGCGTCCAGTATCCGCGCCTCCAACTCCTCGCGAGGCTCTTTCATCTTCAGGCTGCAGATCAGCCGCTTGGTCAACAGGAGCGACTCATGCTCCTCGGTACACTCTTCACACTGGCGCAGGTGCTCCTGAATCTTCAGTTGCTCCTCGCCCGTCAACTCTCCATCAATATATGCAGAGAGAAGATTGCTCACGCGACGGCAATTCACGCCTATCTCCCCTACCACCGATTCATCGTGGCTCGAAGTCTGTTTCTCAACATTTTCCGACCGCGATGCAGTCGGGATCGAACCGTTCCCAGCGAACAGTTCATCGCTTCTGCGATCTCTTCATATGAGAGACCCTCGATATCCGCCAGCACCACCGCCTGCCGGAAATCCGCCGGAAGCGCATTGAGCGCGCGTTGCAGCGGCTCGTCCAGTTCTGTTTGAAGCATCAGGGACTCAGGATTCCCGGTCAAATCCGGTATCTCAAAGCAAACCTCGCCCTCGCTGCTGCCAGTGACTACCGGCTGATCCAGCGAGTGCGCCCGGAAACGGGGACGCTTTCGCAACTCATCAATAAATACGTTTGAGATGATACGATAAAGCCAGTTTTCAAACGGCATTTGCCGATTATATCGGTCAAAAAAGCGGAACGCGCGCAGAAAGGCTTCCTGCGTCAGATCCTCCGCGTCCGCATGGTTGCCTGCCATTCTATAGGCGATATTATAGGCTTGACGATGGCAGCGCTTTACCAGCGTATCAAACTCACGCCAGTCGTGACTGGCTTCGCCCAGAAACGGTTTACTGGTCTCCATCTCCAGAGGCAGTCCTCCACATTCAACCGTTACGGATGAATTCCGCTGTGGAGTTCCCGTATTGGAGATTTCCGGCAAGAAGGCGGGTTTTCTGCTATCTTTCGGTTTCAGGATTTTGTACCACATGCACCGGCTCCGGTAATTTGGATAACATCTCCGAGATCGTTACAAACTGATACTCTTGCCGTTTCAGTTCGCGCAGCAGGCGCGGAAGGGCGGCAGGAGTACCGGGATAGGTATCATGCAGCAGAATGATGCTGCCGTTTTCCACGCGCTGCATAACGCTCTGAACGATTTCATCCGCCGGTCTGTCCCGGTAGTCGTTGCCCGCGCAGCTCCAGGTCACCGTCACATAGCCCAGCCGGTCTGCAATCCGCAGCGCCTGATCATTGTAGCGCACGCCAGGAGGACGCAGGAGGCGTAGATGCCGCCCGGTCGCCCAGTGAAAATAGATGTCGCCGTCGTTAATTTCGCGCCATGTCTGTGCCTCGTTCAGTGTATCAAGGCGTTGATGGTTCTGCGAATGGTTCCCGACTTCGTGCCCCTCCGCCAGCATTCTCCGCACCAGTTCCGGCTTCTCCTCTACCTCTTTTCCTACCACGAAGAAAGTCGCCCGCACCCCCTCCGCCTTGAGCGCATCCAGAATCTGCGGGCAGGTGGGATAGTGGGGACCGTCATCTATGGTGAGGGCGACCTCGCGTAGTCGGCGGTTGCCGTGATGCAACAGTTTCCAGCGCGGATCGTACATATCCTCCTGCCGCCACCGGCGCACCCAGTAGAGCGGATTCACCGCATCCTTCAGGCGCATACTGCGGCGGATATGCCACAGCCCCGCCGTGACTCCTATTGCCGTCAGCAGCAGCGCGACGATCAGCAGTTTTCGCTTTCTTATTCGCATCAGATGGATTACGAAGGCGGAGTCGCAGACCGAAAAGAGGCGTACCCACGCCGATGCCCCATTATATGTGATGGCTAACCATTTTGACAAGAGGCGACTGCTTCGATATCGGCAGTAAATCCCCGATGAAACATCAGGAACTCGCAATACGGCATTGCGTCCACTCATTCGATGCGCTAGAATAGAAGAGGGAGTACCATCGTTGACTCTCTCACGACTGGAGGCGATTCATGCGAATTATTGAGGATCCGCGCCTGTCCGATCAGCGCGTTACCGAATGGTTTCTGCGCGAAAAGGCGCGGCGAGAAAGAGAAAAAGAGGAGTCACGCCCTCCGGCTCCGCTCTCTCCAGCACCGGTCATCACGCTGTCGCGTGAGTTCGGCGCCGGGGGTCATACCGTCGCCTTAAAGATCATCGAAATACTGGGACCTCGCTGGCAGATATGGGATAAGGAGATCATTGAGGCGCTGGCGCGCGCCGCAAAACTCCGCACGGAGATGGTGGAGACTCTGGATGAGCGCACCCAGTCCTGGATTGAACAGATGAGCCGTCACCTGTTCAATCTGCGGGTGATGGAGCCGCTCGCCTATCGCCGCCACCTGACTCAGGTTCTGCTGGCGGTCGCGCAGCAGGGATACAAGATTATCGTCGGTCGCGGAGCTAATTTCGTGCTGAAAGACGCGCTGAATGTCCGCCTGCGCGCCGCAGAAGAGTTCCGCATTCAGTTAATCATGAAACGGGAAAATATCAGCCATGAGGAGGCTGCCAGGCAGCTTCACATGGTGGACCGGGATCGCTCCGTCTTTACGCGCACCGTCTTCGCGCACGACATAGACGATCCCACCTCCTACGATATGACCCTCATGACCGACACAATCGGTTTTGAAGCCTCTGCTGCCGCGATTGCCGCCGCCGCGCGCAGCATGTTCCGAGAACTGACCTCCTAGCGCATGAGCGACACGTCCTCGCCTGCGTCCGGCGCGCCGGGAACGGCTCCTCTGACAGAGACGCTCTCTCCGTCAGAGGAGCGATTTGAGTTCCTTCGACGCCGGGCAGGCTTCTTGCTTGCTCCACTGGCTTTCTTTCTGACCTTCTGGCTCACCTCGGGCAGACTCACTCCGGAAGGAACGCGCCTCAGCGCAACACTCGCCTGCACTCTGGTTCTCTGGCTCACCGAATCGATCCCCCTGCCCATGACCGCCCTTCTGGGCGCAACGCTCTGCATCCTTCTCGGCGTCGCGGAGGCGGAGAAGGTTCTTGCGCCTTTCGCCAATCCCATCATCTTCCTCTTTATCGGCAGTTTTCTTCTGGCGCACGCCATGATGCTGCACCGTCTGGACCGCCGTTTCGCGCTGACGCTGCTCTCTGTCCGCTGGGTCGGCGCAAAACCGGGACGGATGCTGTTTATGATGGGAGGCGTCACCGCGCTGCTCTCCATGTGGGTCAGCAACACGGCCACCACCGCCATGATGCTGCCGATTGCGCTGGGGCTTCTGGGAGCCATGAGCAAATCCGGAAGCGGCGCGCAGCCCATCCGCCGTTCCGCCTATGCAACCGGAATGATGTTGATGATTCCCTATGCGGCATCCGTCGGAGGTCTGGGAACGCCCATCGGTTCGCCGCCGAATCTGATCGGTATCGGCTTCATCGAGAAGCATGCGAACGTGCATATCAGCTTCTTTGAGTGGATGGCGCTCGGCGTGCCGATGATCGTGGTGATGTACGGCGTCCTGTATCTGCTGCTGTGGCGGCTGCACCCTCCCGTCAGCGAGGAGACGGCGCGCGCATCCGATCTTGCCGACTATCTGCATCGAGAGCGCGAAGCGCTGGGCGGCTGGACGCTCGGGCAGATCAATACGCTGATCGCCTTCGGTCTGGCGATACTGTTGTGGGTGCTGCCCGGCGCGCTGGCGATCTATCCCGGCAGCAAACATCCCCTGACGCAGTGGATGGACTCGCGCCTGCCGGAGAGCGCAGTGGCGATGGTGGCGGCAACACTGCTCTTCATTCTCCCCACCGATGCGAAACGCAGCGAATTTACCCTCAACTGGCAGGAGGCGACCCGCATAAGCTGGGGAACGATCCTGCTCTTCGGAGGCGGGCTGAGTCTGGGAGGCTTGATGTTTTCAACCGGCGTGGCGCAGTCGCTCGGAAAATCGGTGACGGCGCTGACCGGCGCAAATTCGCTGTGGGCTTTGACCGCGCTGGCGATTGCCATGGCGATCGTGATGAGCGAAGCCACCTCCAATGCCGCCTCCGCAAACATGATTACGCCGGTCGTGATTGCGCTGGCGGTCGCCTCCGGCGTCAGTCCCATTCCTCCCGCGCTTGGCGCGTGCATCGGAGCCAGCTTTGGCTTCATGCTTCCCGTCTCGACCGCTCCCAACGCCATCGCCTACGGCTCCGGTCTGATCCCCATCACGAAGATGATGCGCGCCGGAATTCTCTTCGATCTTCTCGGCTTCTTCATCATCCTCCTGTTACTACGCCTGCTCTGTCCTCTTCTCGGCTGGAATTAGGCTTTCCCCCGCTCTCCCTGCCCGAAAGAGCAGGTATCCCTCCTCCTCCAATGACCGATGTCTCCACGCAGTGGAAGACTGTATCCTATGGGACAAAGAACAGCGCGAACCTATCGGGACGCACACCGACTGAAAGGTTCGGACAGGAAAGGATGAACAGCGATGACGACACCGATTCAAGACGGGATACTGACGGGTCTCTCTTCGGAACTGGCGGGAGTAGTGGAGCAGGCCGCGCCTTCAGTGGTGCGCGTAGACGACGGCACGCGCCTGACGGCGACTGGACTGATCTGGTCTTCCGACGGTCTGATAATGACCTCCTCGCATGGCGTCGAGCGAGACGATAATCTGGCGGTGGAAATGGCGGATGGCGCGCGCTATGCCGCGGCGCTGGTCGGACGCGATCCCGATACCGACATCGCCGCCCTGCGTATCAAAGCGAATGACCTTCCCGCCATCGAGCGATCCGCGCCGGAGGATGTGAAGGTCGGCAGTCTGGTGCTGGCGCTCGGTCGCCCCGGAACGAGCGGGCTTCAGGCGACAATCGGCATTGTCAGCGCGCGGATGGAGTCGCAGACCAACGGGCAACCCGGCTACATTCTCTACACCGATGCGGTGCTCTATCCCGGTTTTTCGGGAGGCGCGCTGGTGGATATGCGCGGGAAGCTGGTCGGGATGACGAATCTGCTCTACGGTCGCGGGCGGGGAGTCGCCATTGGCTCCTCGATTGTGGAGCAGACGGCGGAGGGATTGCAGGCATATGG
>CAYSDM010000053.1:0-39158 GCA_964429855.1 uncultured Chthonomonadaceae bacterium | reverse complement strand
GGTGAGCGGCGGCGTGGCGGCGTTCTCCGCCGTGCTGATGCTGAAGAAGGGGCGATCCCCTCCCACCAGTCCGACCGGCTCCAGCGGCTTATTGGGAGAGAGAAACATCGTGGTATTCAGCACCACGTACTCCTTCGCCAGCAGCGCGATCATGGAACTCGGCGCCTCGCGAACCAGGCTGCCCTCAATATAGATGTTGCGCTCGGAGACCAGCGTAACGGACGGCGGGTTGACTCGCTGCCGTATCTCCTGATCGGTCAGGTTGTCCGGGTCACCCTGCTGCCGCCGTATCGGGATATTCGTCAATCCCGGCAGCAGTCCGCGCGTTCTGGCGTTGCCCTCGGTAAAGATCACGCCGTTGAAGGCGGGCAGCACGCGGTCAATCTCGCGCTCGGAGAGATTCTGAGCATTGCGCAGATAGGTGCGGAAGTATTCGTTCTCCAGTTTCAGCACCGGGCGCAGTCCCGACGGCTTGTAGATAAAGAAGGAGTAGTTCATCACCGTCGGCGTGATGACGCCGTTCGGATCTACAAACTGCTGGTTGCTGTCCACCCCGCGCTTGATGGTGATGCCGGGACGCGCCTCATACTGACCGGCAATGATGTCGCTGGTGTTCGGATCGCGCGCCGGTACGACCGGATAGCCGAACTCCACCGTGACGGCGGGCGGAATATAGAAGGTTCCCTTCCAGGTCGCCGTGCTGCCGGGCTTCAGCCAGACCGACGGAAGCGACTGTCCGCCGTTTACCGCCAGCGTCTCCTGCTCGATATCGTTGCGGTTATTCAGATAGATTCCCGCGCCGAGACCGATTCGCCCGGTATTGAAGGCGTTGGGTCCCGTGCCGAACCAGAGTCCCGACTCCCGCGTGCTCTGCCGATAGCGCGTGATCCCGTTCGCCGGGTCGGGCGTGTCGATCAGCGGCGGCTCCAGCCGGGAGATGGAGCGGGCGAAACCGAACTGGTCGGGATTGGCTCCATCGTCGCGCAGCAGTCCGCCGAAGGTCGTAAAGGCGGGATTGCTGCTGTCGACCACGGCAGGCAGGGTCGTCGGATCAGGGGTGGTGGGCGTGGTCGCCAGATTCTGGAACCGCGCGCTCTCTCTCGCCTGATCGTTGGCGACGGGAGGCTCCACCACTATCGGCCCGGCAACCTGCACCGCCTCATTATTGTTGGGGTCCAGCGCCAGAATGGTGTTATTCAGCAGGCGCATCTTGCCGTTCACGCGCAACGAGGCTCCCGGCGTGCGATAGCCGCTGAAGTTCAGCCCGGTTGTGCGAACCGGCATTCCGCCGAACTGCATCCAGAGCGGCACGCCGATGGGCGGCACCCCGAAGGAGGCTTCAAAGTTGCTGTCATTGAAGCGGTTGGTAACAAACCGCAGGTAGTCGGTGATCCCGATGGACTTGTAAGCCACCAGTTCGCGGCGCAGACGCGGAGCGGGATTGTTCAGGAAGGTGGTCGGATCGTTCTCGCGAATCACGCCGCTGCGTCCGACAGCCTCGATCTTCAGGTACTTTCCGAGCGGATTGCGCGGATCGGGCTTCATGGAGACTCGCACCAGTGCGCGCCCCTGATCGAAGGGAATGCGGGTGTAGCCGTCCACCAGCCACCGGCGATCCGGATCGTTGGGCAGCACCGTGTTCGGATCCTGCGGCTCCGGGCGCCAGTCGGCTCCCTCCTGGCTGTAGGTCAGATAGTAGTCGCAATAGCGAATGCCCGCGTCGGCAAGCTGGTAAGCCGAGATCGTATCTTTGGCGCGTCCCGCGTTAATCAGGTTGCGCGCTACCAGTCCGACAAACACTCCGCCTATAAAAAGCAGCACGAACATCACGATGACGGCGACAGCGAGCGACTGCCCGCGCTCTCTACTGCTCCGCCGCACCGGGAGAGGCAGCCCTGTTATGCGCCTGTCCTGCCGCGTCTCGTTCGTTATCATTTCGGATCGCTCCACACAAGTCCCTCGACAATTCCCGATCATCATCTATCGCTGTAGATTGCGAACCTGAATCTTCTGGGTAAGGTTTACCTGCTGCGGCTGACCGGAGTTCAGATCATAGAGCCGCACGCCCAGCGAGAAGGTCATCAGCGAGCGGGTCAGATAGTCGGTCTTAACCACATCCGACGGCAGGTTATTCTGAATCTGATAGGAGACTTTAATCGGCGCAGCGGGCTGAGAGACGCCGTTGGCATCCACATAGGTCTCCGGCAGATTGTTCTCCACTCCCGGCAGACTGCGAAAGATGATCGTTCCGCGCTTCATGCCGATCTCGTTCGGGTCCAGGATGTTGGGACGGTCTTCGTTGTTGATCACATACTCATTCGGTCCGAGATTGTCCACCTGATTGCGCGGTACGCGGGTATAGGTGATCTCTCGACCGTAGTTGGGTCCGAGCCGCATATCCGGTCCGCTCACGATCTCGGTCCCCGGCACGATTCGCACATTGGGAATAAAGGTCAACGGCGAAGGACCATTGGGATTCAGACTGGCGTCCAGCCGCTCCAGCGAGATATAGCGCAACGGTGTGCGTCCAGCCGCCTCCTCCACAGCGCGATTGCTGTTCGCCTCGCTCGCAAGAAAGGTCGCCGGCTGATAGGGAGCCGTCTGCGAGATCGTATGCGGATAGGCAAAGTTTACCACGCCGCGGCGGGTATCCACGCCGAACATAATCTGCGGCGGGTTTGCCGGGGTCACATACGGATTATTCGGATCAAAGTTCGCCGGGGTAGAGGTCAGATTCCCGTTGGCGGTATCCAGCTGATAGTTCGTCACACTGCTGCTGACTCCGTCCCAGTAGAAATAGCGCAGCATCGGATCATTGAGGCGGCTGCGGAACACGTAGAGATTGAACGGAGTCGTCCAGTGACCGTAGGTCTCAAGATGCGTTGTCGGCGTGGCGGCGCCCGCCTCGTTGCCGGGGTCCGAGAGACGGTTCGGAGAACCGGCATCGTTGCCCACATAGGTCGGCTGGAAGGTTACCAGCGGTCGAATGCGCATACCGATCTGCGGACCGTTATTGTTGGTATAGGTATAGTAGAGCGGGCGGCGATTCTCATCGCGCTCCACCTGCACCATATCGGCACGATCCAGGGGAACGACGGCGCGCGCTATTGCGCGCCAGTTTTCGCTGATGTTTACGCTGCCATCTCCGTTCAGATCTTTCCAGCCGGGGATAGCATTGCTGGTGATGGTAGGATCATTTGGCTGCACCGCGACGCTATTATCGTAGAAGAAGTTCGGATCGTTCAGGATCGGTATGTTCGGATTGTTCGTAGGAGTGTGGAACAGGCGCGTATCCACCTTGCCGCCAACGGTATAGGGCGACACGACGGCGCGATAGAGAATAAACGGATTGTGATCGTCGAAGTTAACGTTTCGCCGATCCTCATAGAAGTTCCGGTAGACATTGATCGGGCGATCCATATTGAGGCTGGAGTCGCGCATGGAGGCGTTGTTGCGCAGTCCAAGCCACATGCGCACGATCACGCGCCCGGGAGCCAGCGGCAGCGCCACATCCCCGCGATTGATCGCAAGTCCAGTGGTCGGATCAATATCGGCGGCGGTCAACTGCGTGTTCTGATCGTTGACTCGCGCCGGCGGAACCAGGTCTACCATCCCGAAGGGAATCTGCATCACAATCGGCGGATCGCCTGCATTGGGTCCCGGAACCCAGAAGTTAATGGGTTGATTCGAGTTGTCGAAGACAAAGACACCGTTGGCGAGTTCACGCTGCGTCGTCTCCATCACCTGTCGAGCCGTATCCTGCGCCAGCACCTGAACCCGCGCCCGGTTGGTCAGGTTGAATCCCTGAATCATCGGGCCGAAGATCAGTCCCAGCAGAATAATGGTGATCGCCATGACAACGAGCAGTTCAACCAGCGTAAATCCCGCCCGCACTCTGCGCATCATTTCGGTTCCTGTCATTATCGTAAACCTTCACGGCATCCAGGGTTGAGGAGAGCGTCTTTGCCGAAACCTTTCGCGTCTCCCCTGAATATCTGATGCCTTACCTCTACAAACTCCCGCTGCGCGTCAGAAAAGTATCCACATCCAGCTTGCGCCAGCGGTAGCGCACCACATTGCCTCCGGCCGCTTCCGTAACGGTTGCGCCGTTGCTCCAGATCACTCTGGACTTAAAGGAGATTCCCTGCACTCCGTTTGCCGGAATCAACGGCTCTCCGGTCGCCCAGGAGACGGCATCGAAGCGAGGTCTGCCGAAGACCGAGTCTCGCGGCTCCGTCAGGTCTATGAAAGTCAGCGGTCCCGATCCCAGATCAACGAAGCGACTGGCGTTGTCTTCAATTCGGAACGAAACATTGCTGGCGCGCCGCAGATTATTGGCGGCGTCGCGATAGTATATCTCTCGGATGCTGATCGTTTTGCCGGCTTCCATCAGCGGGAAGTACATCCGGGTTGGCGCGGCGGGATCGCGTCCCGTGTCACTCTGCGTTCCCAGATAGAACTGCCCGAAACCGAGATTAGGCGTGGCGAACCGCTGATAGAGGTTTGCGGCTTTCTGCGCCTGCAGCGCCCATTCGCCTTTGGCTTTGTAGTAGAACCGGAAGGTTACCGCCGCGTTGGCGGCTCCGAAGGCGTCGGAGAAACGAACGATGCCCTCCTTGTAGTCCACCGTATATTCGGTGCGCGGAACCTGCTGTCCGGTGCTCAGGTTGTAGACCAGAAAGTCCACCTGTTCGCTGGGGTTGGTGGTGCGGAACAGACCCGTGTACGGCTCCTGGTCCTCTCCCAGTTCGCCCAGCGCCTTCAGGTTCTTCAACGTCACCCGCACATTGTAGGGCGGCGAGGCGGGCATTGGACGATCCTCGCGAATGATTCGCCAGTCGAGAACGTCATAGCTGATCCGCGCCGACAACGGGATCGTGCCGGAGGGCGTCTGCTCCACCTGATTGTAAGCGAGCGGGTTGAAGACCAGCACGCCAATATTGGCGAACCCCGCAATCGTGGGAGAGAGTACGCCGAACTCATAGGGATCGTCCGACCAGTTGCCAACCGTCACTCTGCGAAACGCGCGGGAGACCGAATCACTGTCGGGAAGCAGAGAGCGGAAATCGCTGGGCCAGCCGGGCAGCGACGTCAGACTGATCCAGCCATTGATATTCGGGGCAACCGTAAACTCGATGCCCGGATTGGTCTGCACATTGTTATTGGTATCGTAGTAGCTGAAACTGATCTTGAAAATCCGACTGTAGTTGACCGGCGCGACGCCGATCTGATTATCGTCGTAGTCTATGGCGTACTGCCCCGGTCCCCAGAGATTGGGCGTCGGATCGCTGGCGGCATCCTGAATATTGCGGATCATCGGCGCGCCATTGACGAACAGGGTATCGGTGACTCCGCTCTGATCCCAGGCGACATCGTAGATCGGTCCGGAACTCAGCACATAGATGGAGCCGCGCACGCCGCTGGCAATCGGAGAGGGGATCGGGATGCGAACGACCTCATCCAGCACCCGGCGAATCTTGTTGACGTTGCTGACATAGTAGGGATCCACGCCAAACGGAGCCGTCTCCACATCGCTCAGGTCGTTCGGCGTCGCGTTCAGGTCAATCTGGAAGGTGTAGCCGGGCGGATTCGCGCTGGCGACCGGAACAACCGGAACGATGGCGTTCATCAGGTTGGCGGAGTTATTGGTATAGCGATCCACCTCCTGCTTGGCGAGGCGAGAGGCGAAGGTTGTCGCTTCGGTCTGCTGATTGATCAGGAATCCGGGCGGGAAGAGCCGCACCACCGACAGGATTCCGATCAACAGGATCACCAGCACAACCAGCACTTCGATCAGCGAGACGCCATATTGTTTAAACGCAGTCTTCATGAGCGTATTTCACACTTTCGCATGGGGCGATGCTATTGCGCGGGGCGAATCGCCCTCACTCTTCCACCGTTTCGAACTCTGCGGACTACCGATTGGCGAAGACCCCGCCGCCTCCCTGAAGGAGAAAGTCCTGCGCGCGCACCTTGCGCGCCGAACCGCCGAGGTTTATCGTCGTATAGGTCGGCGCGCCCGCGATGGCGGCGTGCCAGGAGCAGGCTGCCAGGATCGTCTTATCTTCCGGCGGATTGCGATACTTCATCTGATGCGGCAAATCCGATGCGCCTTCGATCCCGGTCCAGTCTATGCTGTAGCGTCGCTCATAGATCACATTGCCGCTCGAGTCGCGCACGACCTGTCCGTTGGTTCCGATCATCGGGCTGACATCGTAGGAGTCCCATACATAGAAGTATTTGGGCTGCCCGCTCAGCGGTCCGACCGTCCAGCAGTCTACCGTTCCCAGCCCGCTGACCGTCGGGCATCCGGCAGCGGCAAGCCGGTCACCGATCCACTCCGCGCCGGCGGGCCAGTTGGCGGGGCGCGGCGGGAAGTAGGCGACGGTGGCGATGGATCGGTCGGTATTGCTGTTATTCGGACACTTAAACAGATTGATGTCTTTCACCTGCTCGCGATAGAGAAAGCCGTTCAGGGTGCTGTCCGCTCGCGCAAGACAGGGAGCGCCATTGATGACCGGCGCGTTGGTCCCGTCGTAGAAGACGCCGGTGGAGCGAGAGCTATCGCAGTTTCCGCCGGAGACGACCCCCACCTCCGCATATCCCAGCAGCGCCGGGGGATAGCCGCCTTCATCCTCTTTGTAGACTTTGGCGGAGACATAGAGCTGGTGCAGATTAGACATACAACTGCTGGCGCGCGCCTGCTCGCGGAGCGTTCCCGCCAGCGGGAAGAGGATGGCTGCCAGCACCGCGATTATGGCGATGACCGTGAGCAGTTCGATAAGAGTAAATCCTCGGTATTGTGAGGTTCTTTGCATCGCTGCCTACCTGACCTTTGCGCGTTGGGTGTCTGCCGGAGATGTCCCGGCTCCATTAAGATGATTCACGATGGTAATGATAGACAACTCATCTCATTACCAAACATCTGACGATGTAATATCGCCCAATGTTCCCTTTCAGACCTCTCTATTCTTAAGCCGTCTGACGGTTGAGAGGTTACCGGGAATGACCGTCGTTAACGGCGCTTCCATGGGATCATCGGACATCTGAGTCTGTGCCTGGAATCGTTTTTACCGAACTATCGGATCACGTGGAGGCTTCACGCGCTCCGGCCGCTATTTCGGCGCCAGCCCTGCCCAGGCGAGATACCACTGTATCAACGGGTCGGCGATAAAGACCGCCAGCAGCGCGCCCAGGACCATATACGGACCGAATGGAAGGTGTGTCGGACCGGCTACAAAATCGTCCATCTCCTCTTCTTCGATCTCCGGGGCAAGCTGCTGTTTCAGCCGGACGGCGGGAGCGATTCGCAGCAGCGCGCCGAGAGCGATCAGCATATCTACGAAGGCGATGTAGAACGCGCCGGTCACCAGCGCCGTCGGAAGCGGAGTCGCCTCCGGCTCCTCCTCCTGCGGATTTTCGTCTGAGGCTTTGGGAACGGGGGCGGTTGAATGAGAGGAGGAAAGCCGTTTGGACGGATCTGACGGCTCCTGTTCCCGATTCTCGAATCCCTGTTCGCGGCTCCCTGCCTGCGACTTTTCGCGGGAGGCTCTCCAGACCATCAACGCGCCGCCGATCAGCGCCCCGGCTCCAATCGCCAGCAGGAAGGAGACCAGCGCCTGACTGATCGGCAGCAGCGCGCCGATGGCGCGTGCCAGCTTGACATCGCCATCTCCCATCGCATCCCTGCGAAAGAGGAGAAGACCAACGACCTGAATGAGAACGAAAAGAGTCGAGCAGATTACGGCTCCGCAGAGGGATCGCGGCAGCCAGCCCCAGAGTAACATATGCTGCGGGTCCTGCGTGAGGATGCCCCACACATCGTGTCCGACGCCCACCAGGAAAGCAAATGTGTTGAGTTCATCGGGAATGATGAACAGTTCGGCATCAATAAAGAATGCCGCGATCAGCGCGGCGGCAAACAGGCAGTAGGCGACGGTATGGTAGGTCTGTCCGAATCGCCAGAAAAGCGCCACGAACACCCCGCAGGTCAGCGCCTCCACCCAGAAGTAGCGCCAGGGTATCGGCAAACCGCAGCCTCGACAGCGACCGCGAAGGATCAGGAAGCTGAGAAGCGGGATGTTATCGTAGGCGCGAAGCGCATAGTTGCAGCGCGGACAGTGGGAGCCGGGAGAGATGAGCGATTCACCGCGAGGGAGCCGCCAGATCAGCATATTCAGAAAGCTGCCGACCACCGCTCCCAACACACCCGCCAGAACGCCGAAAAACGGATCGGGTACTCCCAATACCTCACCCCGCGCACACGCTCACAGGCATTCCGGCGTCCGGAGCCGTTGAGCGCCCCGTTGCCGGAATGCCTGCCGCAACCCTATTCCGCGCCGCCGGCGCCGCTGGCATCGCCGCCTCCTCCGCTCAGGTTCTGGATCACCTGGATCAGAGGCATGAACATGGCGATGACGATAAACCCGACGCAGACCCCGAGGAAGACGATCAGCACCGGCTCGATGGCGGAGGTCAGACTCTGCAGCGTGGCGTCCACCTCCTGCTCATAGAAGTCGGCGATCTTGGAGAGCATCGTATCCAGCGCTCCGGACTCTTCCCCGATGGAGATCATATGCACGACCATCGGCGGGAACATCCGGCTCTTCTCCAGAGGATCGTTGATGCGGTCTCCTTCTCGAATGCGCGCGCGCGCCTCCATAACCGCATCCGCGATAATCCCGTTGCCCACCACGCCCGCGACCGTCTCCAGAGCCTGAAGGATCGGAACGCCGGAGACCAGCAGCGTGCCGAGGGTGCGGGAGAAGCGCGCCAGAACAATCTTATGGTGCAGCTTGCCGAAGACCGGCACTTTGAGTTTTATCCGGTCTACGACCCGCCTTCCGACTCGCGTTGTGCCAAACCACTTGGTCGTGATATAGAGGAGCAGAATGATAATCAGCCCCATATACCACCGGTTCTTCAGAAAGTCGCTGAAGTCTACCAGAATCTGGGTCATCGCGGGCAGTTCCGTCACGCCGAGCTCCTTGAACAGATCCACGAACTTCGGCACGATAAAGGTACACAGTCCCACGACGATACCCACCGCGACCACCACGACGATTGCCGGATAGGTCAACGCCGCCTTCACCTTGCGGCGAAGCTCCATATCCTTTTCCAGGAAGTGCGACAGACGCTGCAGAGCCTCTTCCAGCACGCCGCCGACCTCTCCGGCGCGCACCAGACCGACGAACAGGCTGGTGAAGGTCTTGGGGTACTTGCCCATCGCTTTAGAGAGCGTCTGACCGGCTTCGACCTCCTGCTGGATGTCAATAATCATGCGGCGCAGTTTGGGGTTCTGGGTCTGCTCGCCCAGCACATCGAGGGCGCGCACGAGGGAGACGCCCGCGTCAATCATGGTCGAGAACTGGCGGCAGAAGATCGCCAGGTCGTTGAGTTTTACGCGCCCCCAACCGCCTCCAGCGGCCCGCTTCTTTCCGGCAGCCGTCTGCTTGATGTCGGTGACGGTGAATCCCTGCTCCTGAAGTCGGCGACGGAGAATCTCCGCGTTCTCGGCTTCGGAGGTTCCGGAGCGCGACTGCCCGCCGGCGTCTCGCACCGTGTAGCTAAAGGTTGCCATCTGGTTCCCCCCTTAGGACTTATCGTCCGGGCATGCCGCCCGGTCCGGGCATGGTGGCGGTTCGAATCATCTTCTCCAGTTCCGCCGGGTTCATCGCGCGCTCCATCGCCAGTTCATAGGTGATCATGCCGCGCACATACAGATCGCGCAGCGACTGGTCCATGGTCTGCATTCCCAGGTTGGCGCTGGTCTGGATCATGGAGGTGATCTGGTGCGCCTTGTTCTCGCGGATCAGGTTGCGGATCGCAGGGCTGGCGGTCATGATCTCCATGGCGCAGATGCGTCCCGGCTGGTTGGCGCGCGGCAGAAGCTGCTGACAGAGGATCGCCTGCAGGTTGTTGGACAACTGCAGACGCACCTGCTCCTGCTGTCCGGGCGGGAACGAGTCCACGATGCGCTCCACCGAGGTCGCGGCGCTGTTGGTGTGCAGGGTTGCGAACACAAGGTGTCCGGTCTCCGCCGCGGAGACCGCCATCTGCATCGTCTCCAGGTCGCGCATCTCGCCGACGAGGATCACGTCCGGGTCTTCGCGCAGGGCGGCGCGCAGCGCGTTGGCGAACGTCTTGGTATCCTGCCCCACCTCGCGCTGATTGATGACGCTGAACCGATGCGAGTGCAGGTACTCGATCGGGTCCTCAATGGTCAGAATATGCACGCTGCGCTCCGAATTGATCTGGTTGATCATGGCGGCGAGCGTGGTGGACTTGCCGGAGCCGGTCGGTCCGGTCACGAGGATCAGTCCGCGCGGCAGGCGGGTCAACTCCTCCAGCACCGGCGGCAGGCTCAGTTCGCGCAGCGTCGGAATGCGCGACGGAATAACGCGGAACGCCATCGCCACATTGCCCCGGTCGCGATAGACGTTGACACGGAAGCGGGAGAGGCGTCCCAGCTGATAGGAGAAGTCCAGTTCGAAGTTGGTCTCAAATCGCTGGATCTGGTCGTCCGTCAGGATATCGTAGATCAGGCGCTGGGAATCTTTCGGAGTAACTTTCTCATAATTGCAGGGCAGGAGCTGACCATCCACGCGAATAATGGGCGGGATGCCGACCGAAACGTGCAGGTCGGAGCCGCCTTTCTCCACGACGATTCGCAGCAGGTCATCAATATGTGCATCTTCCAGCGGACGGGGACGCGCGGTCGCCGTCGGGGTGGGGACGCCCCCCTGCGGCGGAACGGGTTGGGTCTGTTCGGTCACGGAATAGGCCTCCAGCAGAAACAGTCGTGAGTCGCGGGGCGTGAGTTGAGATAGTATCGGAAAGATACCCGCAACTCTTAACCCGCGACTCGCGGCTTGAGCTTAGTAGTTGCCAGCGGTGAAGACGACGCGCATGACCTCTTCAGGAGTGGTGACCCCCTCAAGGATCTTCAACAGTCCATCCTCTTTGAGTTCCTTCATTCCGTTGGCTTTGGCGGCATCGCGAATGTCGGTCAGAGGCGCGCGGCGGACGATCAGTTCGGCAATTTCGTCATTGATTCGCATCAGGGAGTAGATACCAAGGCGACCGGTGTATCCGGTGTGGCGGCAGGCTTCACAGCCGCGCCCTTTCCAGAGCATCAGCTTCTGGTCGGGATCCTCCGGCTTGAATCCGAATCGGCGTAGTTCGTTCGCCTGCACCTCGAACGGCTCCTTGCAGTGAGTGCATATCTTTCGACCGAGGCGCTGCGCCAGAACGCCGATGACGGTTGCGGAGATCAGGTACGGCTCCACGCCCATGTCCACCATACGGATGACGGCGGAGGGCGCGTCGTTGGTATGCAGCGTAGAGAGAACAAGGTGTCCGGTAAGCGCCGACTCAATAGCGATTTCCGCGGTTTCCAGGTCTCGCATCTCTCCGACCATGATGATGTCCGGGTCCTGGCGGAGGAAGGAACGCAGCGCGGTCGCGAAGGTCAGTCCGGCTTTTTTGTTCACCTGCACCTGCGTGATACCGCTCAACTGGTACTCGACCGGGTCTTCAATCGTCAGAATGTTGGACTGGATAGAGTTAAGCTTATTCAGCACGGAGTACTGCGTAGTGGTTTTGCCGGAACCGGTCGGTCCGGTGGAGAGCACCATTCCCTGCGGCTGCATCACCAGTTCCTCAAGCTGCTCCTGCGTCTCGGCGACGAAGCCCAGTTTATTGAGACCAATGAGAATGCTGGATTTGTCGAGAATTCGGCAGACGATCTTCTCGCCGAAGATGTTGGGCAGGCAGGAGACGCGCAGGTCGTAGTCCTTCTCCTGGAAGCGGATCGGGATACGACCGTCCTGCGGAACGCGCCGCTCCGCGATGTTCATCTCCGCCAGAATTTTGAAGCGCGAGATCAGCGGAGCCTGAATATACTTGGGAACCGACATCGTTTCGTGGAGAACGCCGTCCACGCGGTAGCGGATACGCAGGTTGCGCCGATCTGGCTCCAGATGGATGTCCGAGGCGCGCTCCTTGATCGCCTGCTGAATGATGGCGTTGGCGATTCGAATGATAGGCGCTTCGTTCACCATCTCCTCGCCCGCCTCATCATCATCCTTCGCCATGTCGCCCACCGAGCCGACCTTCGCCATGTCCTCCCGAATCTGAACGAGCAGGCTGCCGCCGCCATCGCCGCCCGCGCCGCCGCCTTTCAGCGGGTTCATGCCGGGCTGCGCGCCCCCGGCATTGGGCGCCAGCGCAGCGGTCGTTCCGCCGTAGACGCGCGCGATGGCATCCTCAATCGCTCCGGGCGCCGCCAGCACCGCCTTGATCGTGCAGCGCGAAACCAGCCGCAGATCGTCCGCCGCGTAGGGGTTGTTCGTATCCGCCATCGCAACGTAGAGGGTATTGGTGTTGGAATCTTTGCGTACCGGAATGACATTATGGCGCTTGGCAATCTGTTCGGGCACAACATTGACTGCGCTCGTTTCCGGAGCAAACTTGTTCAGGTCCACAAAAGGCAGCCCTAACTCCTGCGCCTTTGCCTCGGTCACGTCACGTTCACTGGCTATGCCTTGCTCGACTAACAGCTTCTCCAGCGGAGTGCCCGACTGCTTCTGCAGTTCCAGCACCTGCTTGAGTTGTTCCGCGGTAATGTATCCCTTCTCAACCAGATAGTCGCCCATGCTCTTCCGTACAATCGCCATTTTGCCCCACCTAGCCTCTCATCTACTGTGAGATTCGTAACACGCGCCTTGACGCCGCGATTATAACACACCGCCGAAGGGCGGCGCAAGAGTTATTTTGAGCAGCTAACCAAACAGGAAAGTGACGACACACGAAGACGAAACCGACCTTTTTCGAACGATAGCCTGAATGCTTCGTCCCGATGAAAGGTTACCGCCTGTTTGCCCGACAGCTTCCCGGCTGCCTGCTCACTTTCCCAGCCCCGCCAGGACAGCCTGCTCCATCACGTCCAGCGGCGGTCGGGTTCCGGTCCAGATTTCGAACGCGGCGGCTCCCTGATGCACCAGCATGGCGACGCCGTTCAGGGTTTGCGCCCCGATCGCTCGCGCCGCAGCCAGCAGCCGCGTCTCCTGTGGACGATAGATAAGATCGTATACAAACAGACCGGGATGTAGAGCGTCAAGGGGGATCGGGGGAAGCCCTGAGGAGTCCGGCGACATCCCCACCGAAGTGGTGTTAACCAGTAGCTGCGCCCCCGTCATCACATCCGTCAGTCTAGCTTCTTCCTCAAAACGCAGCCAATCTACCATCTCCATACCGACCGAGCGGTTTACCTCGTCCGCCAGCGCCTGCGCGCGCACTGGCGTCCGATTGACCAGCGTAATCTGCGCTCCGTCACGCGCCAGCCGATGCGCCACCGCGCGTGCGGCGCCGCCCGCCCCCAGCACTACCGCCCGCTTCCCTGTCGGAGAGAACCCCGCTGCGCGAAGCGGCTCTACAAAGCCGCGATCATCGGTGTTATATCCGATAAGGCGGCTATCCACATTATGAACGGTATTGACGGCTCCCAGAGCCTGCGCTTCCGGCGCGAGGTGGTCCAAGTAGGGTAGGACACGCTCCTTGTGCGGTATGGTGAGATTGACCCCAATAATTCCGAGTGCGACCAGACTGCGAATAGCCGGACCGATCTGGTCCGGAGGGACTGAGAAAGGGATATAAACGTAATGAAGTCCAAGCGCGGCAATCGCCGCGTTGTGCATCGCCGGAGAGAGAGTATGTTCGACAGGATATCCGAACACGCCTAATATCCTGGTCCGCCCGTCAATTAACGTAGTACAAACTCCCTTGTCGGTTCGACGACATATTATAGTACAAGGTTCCCGAAAATGCAAAGATACCGGTAAAACGCACAGGCACTTTTTTCTGAAAACGGTTTACACACCGTCGTTTTCAGCCAAAAACATCCGCCCGCGCCACCGTCCAGGCGGTCAAAGCTCGCCCTTGCGACGAAACCAGACCAGCAAAACCGTCTCAGCGACCCGGCTGATTTTGGTTCCCAGGAACTCCCGCTTCGCCATGGGGCGGACCATATAGGTGAAGACGCCCACCCGGTTGCCGCCAAGCACATCGGTAAACATCTGGTCACCGATCATAACGGTTTTCGACGGCTCGACCCCCAACTCCTTCATTGCCTCCAGAAAACCCTTCTTACGCGGTTTCCAGGCGCGTCGAACGTAGGGAATCTCCAGCTTCTCGGAGAGGGCGCGCAGACGTCTGCCGAAGCGGGTGTTGGAGACCAGACAGAGCTTGAAATCGGCTCTTTTCAACTGGTCGAGCCACTCCAGCACCTCCCGCGAGATGTCGCTGCGCTGCCAGCCGACCAGCGTATTATCCAGATCGAGCAGCACGGCCTCGATCCCGGCTTCCTTCAACTCCTCGATGGTGATCTCTGTCACCCCCGAATGACAGTAGCGCCCCGGACAGAAAACGCGCAGTCCCCGCCGTCGTCCGTTCCGTTTGTCTTCCATGTCGTTATCTATCTCCGTCTCCTGTACTACTTCGGCGCAGAGCGCGCATCTGTCGGACAGCCTTTTCATGCTCCGCCTGCGTGCGCGTAAACAGATGCGAACCATCTGGTCTGGCGACATAGAAAAGATAGTCGTGTTTTTCCGGGCGCAGCGCCGCCTCCAGCGACGGCTTGCCGGGACTGGCGATCGGCCCCGGAGGCAGTCCGGCGCGCCGATAGGTGTTATAGGGCGAATCCACCTCCAGGTCCCGATAGAGCACCCGATCCTTATGACGCCCGAGCGCATAGAGTACCGTCGCATCAATCTGAAGCCGCATTCCCCGCTTCAGGCGATTCTCGATCACTCCGGCGATTCGCGCGCGATCCTGTGACACGACCGCCTCCCGCTCGATCATCGCTGCAATGGTGACGATCTGATGCAGGCTGTGCGGACTGCGCCGTATCTCGGCCAGACGCGGCTCATAAAACTCCCTCGTAAAGGTATCCAGCATCGTCTGTGCGACCTTCTCCGGCGCGCTCTCCGGCTGAAAACGGTAGGTCTCCGGGAAGAGGTAGCCCTCCAGCCCGGACTTCGGCACAGGAAACGGCGCGGAGAGCGGAGCAGCCGCGCCGCGTGTCACCCTCAGAAACGCCTCCGAATCCCGGATGACGCCCTTCTCCTTCAGGGTTTGCGCGATCTGCGAGAGCGTGAATCCCTCCGGGATGGTCACTGTAATATCGTCGGGATCGCCCGTGCCGCGCTGGAGTCGGTCGGATATCTGCGAGGCGGACATATTCGGCGAGAGCCAATATATTCCCGGCTTGAAGCGTCCGGCATCGCCCTTCCAGTAGGCATAGAGCAGAAAGAGAGCGGCACTGCGAACCAGTCCTTTTCGCTCCAGCTGCCGCGCGATCTGCCCGGCGCCCGTTCCCGGCTTTATCGTCACCTGCACCTTCTGCGCAGAGTTCGAGACGGGTTGAAGCTGCCGCCACGCCCACCAGGCTCCGACGCCCCCCGCCAGCAGCGCCGCCACGATCCCGATTCCCAGAAGACGCCGTATTCGCTTCACGCCCTCTGCTCCTCTTCACGGCGTCGCCGGTTCAGGTAGTCCTGTAGAATGATGGCGGCGGCAGCCGAGTCGATCCGCTTTTTCTGGCGTTCACGGGGCGCGCCCGCCTCGCGCAGCAGCCCTGCCGCCTCCCAGGTCGTCAGCCGTTCATCCTGCACCTCGACCGGCTGCTCGATCCGTTTTCGAAGCGCCTCCACAAAGAGCAGCATCTTCTCCGCCTGCGGACCGATGGAGCCGTCTTCGCAAAGCGGGATTCCGACCACCACGCGCTCCACCGCATGGTCGGCGATCAGGACGGCGATGGCGGCTACGGCTTTCCGATACCCCTCCGGGCGCGGCAGCGTCTTGCCGGGAAAGACGAACGTCTGCGTCTCGTCGCTCAACGCCACTCCGATCGTCTTCTCTCCCACATCCAGCGCCAGAATCCGTCCCATGCTCGCTCCCTTACGGTGCAGATTATACCATAGGGGAGACTTGCGGCAAGAGACATAGCGGAAGGTGAACCGCCGAAAAACGCCCCTGTTATCCGCCCTGCGTCGAACGCCCTGCGCGGCGTAAAGTTGACACTCGCATTATTAGCGGCTATAATGTGCCAACCGGATGGTCACAGGCTGATAGATTTGCTCTTCTTTCAGCGCGGTCTGGCGACCGTCGGGGTAGGAAGGGAACAGCATGAGGTACGACAGATCACAGCCGATGGCTCCGAATGCGCAGGGATGGCGGCGCGAGAGGCTATTACGGAGCATTGCCGCAGCAGGCTTCCTCTGTCTGATCGCCGCTCTGATGGGCGCGACCGGATGCAAAAACACGAACTTCCTGAGCACCAAAGACGAAATCAGACTGGGTAGAGACGCCGCTAAAGAGATTGAGCGCCGCTACCCTGTAGATACGACCTCTGCCGACGCGGCGCGAGTCAAACGCATCGGTGAGCGCATCCTGCTCCACGCCGAACAGCGTCCCGGCGTCCCCTACTCCTTCAAAGTGCTCGATCTGCGCGATGTGAACGCCGTCTCGCTTCCGGGCGGTCCCATCTATGTCTTCCGGGGTCTGCTCGATCTGCTGGGCGATGACGACGACGCGCTGGCGGCGGTGATCGGTCATGAACTGGGTCACGTCAACGGGCGACATGCCGCCAAACAGGTCAGTCAGCAGCTTGCCGCCAATATCGGCATCACCCTTCTGCTGCGGGGGCAGGCGGCGGATATCGCCTCGGTGGCTTCCGATCTGCTCAGTCTCAGCTACAGCCGTGATGATGAATATGAAGCCGACCGGCGCGGTCTCTCGTACTCCTATAAAGCGGGGTTTGATCCGCGTGGTCTGGTGCGTTTCTTCGAGAAAATGCAGGAGCTGGAGAAGAAGGGCGGTTCTGGCGCGCCGGAGTTGCTTCGAACGCACCCGTTAACCAAAGGTCGTATCTCACGCTCCGAAAAGATCATAGAGACCCAGGACTTCCGCTACGGTAGGTAGGTCACCGCAACCTGACAGCCGAACGCGCGCTTCCTGCATGGCGTTGGGGGCTGAGGAGAGATTCTGTTTTGAAAATCGCCGCTGTCATACCGGCATATAATGAAGAGGAGCGTATTGCCGGCGTACTGCGCGCCGTTTTGAAATCGCCCTCCATAGATGAGATAATCGTCGTGAATGACGGCTCTACCGATAACACCGCCCAGATTGCCCGCGAATTCGCCAGCGTCCGACTGGTGGATATTCCCGTTAACTGCGGGAAAGGCGGCGCGATGGAGGAGGGAGTAGCCGTTACCGATGCGGAGATTCTCGTCTTCGTGGACGCGGATCTGATCGGACTGCGCCCGGATCATGTGGAAGCGCTCGTTGCCCCGCTGAAAGCCGGGAAGATTAAGATGACGGTCGGGAAGTTCCGGGGAGGACGCAGACTAACCGATCTCTCCCAGAGGCTTGCTCCCAATGTCAGTGGACAGCGCGCCATTCGTCGCGATGTCTACGAGCAGATCCCCGACCTCTCAGAGTCCCGTTACGGCGTCGAGATGGCGATCACTCGCTTCTGCCGCTACTATCGGGTTCCCACGCAGACGGTCTGGCTCTACGGGGTCACGCATCCCATGAAAGAGGAGAAGCTGGGGGTGATGCGCGGCTGGGCATCACGCGCTCGCATGTACTGCGAAATCCTCAAAATCATGCTCAATCCGCGCCGGCCGCGCCGCGTTCGTCCCCGACACTCACCCGCCATTCCCAATCTGCTGCGCCGTCTGGCAGCCAACCAGCACCGCAACGGTCATCATAACGCCGCGCACTGGCTCTATCGGCAGGAGCGGCGATGGAATCAGCGGAAGCAGAAGCGGAAAATCCGGTAGCGGCTGTCGTTTCATGAATCCACACAGAGACAGGGAGAATCCCTGTCTCTGTGTGGTTATGTGACCGGAGTTACAGCAGATTCAGGCGCAGGGCGCAGTCCTGAAGCAGTTCGCGCTCCCAGTGGGGACGCTGCGGGTTGCGGGGATGGGTGCGGTCGGTGGAGATGCGCCCCTGCAGATGCAGAAAGACGGCGGCGGAGTGCTTGTAGGCGGGCACCGGCGCGCGGAATGCCAGATTTCCCAGATGCTGAAGCGCATCGGTGAGGGCATAATAAGCCGGGTCGCCCTGCTCCCAGGCGCGATCCCTCTCCGCAAACTTCTCCGGGCAGAAGGTCGCCAGTCCCAGCAGATAGTCGCTCCCGTACTCGATCATGTTGATCCCCAGATCGTTGCCCGTATAGATGCGAAAGTCCGGGCGCACCCGATCCCGCAGAGCCAGACGCCGCAGTTCCGTTCCCCGATCAAGCGATGAGTGCTTCAGCCCGGTCAGGGTCGGAATCTCCATCAGCCCGATGATCGTCTCCTCATCGAAAATCTCGCCGTTCGGGGCAAACATTCGCCCCAGTTCAAAGCCCAGCGCTTCGGGAACGCCCTCGCATACTGCCCGATAGACGGCAATCTTCTCCGTTGGAGGCTTATCGTGCAGGCGCGTGGTCTGGAACAGGATCGGCGTTCCGCCATACGACGCAATCTGCTCGATCTCGAGTCGGTAGAGGGAGACAAGCTCCCCCTCGCGCCCCTCCACATAGGCTCCCGCCACAAACGGCACGCCTTCGCCCAGAGCCTCCCGCGTAATCTGAAGAACCCGGCGTTTCTCGGCATCCGTCAGGTAGTTGGCGTAGCCGGTGTCCATGTTAACGGCGTTAGTCAATCCGGCGCGATGAGTCGCCTGAAGATGCGCGGCAAACTCCTCCTCCGCAATCCTCCCCTGCGAATCGTAGGGCAGCAGCACGGCGGCGATGCCCTTCACCTTCCGGCGAACCTGAACCCGCTTTTGCCAGCTTTCAATGGTCTCCATATCACTCCGGCTCCAGTACGCGCGCTTCAAACCGCTCCAGTTCGCGCCGGAGATGCGCCTCCATCTCCGAATCGCCCTCGCGCTGCGCTTCGGCGAGCGCGGTGGCGAGGAGTTCGTATCCCTCGACGATACAATCCTCATTCGCCAGCTTCCGCGCCCGCGCCCCGATTTTGAACGCAACGATCTGTCTGGTATCCGGCATGGAAACTCCCGTGAGATGAACGAAGGCTATATGGCGGGTGGCAGGCTGTCTCCGCCCGCGCTGCCTCCGCGTCGCCCGCGCCCGCGCCCTCCGCGCCGACGGCGACGCCGTGACCGGCTGGAAGAGGGAGCGGTTGCCGCAGACTCGGACGCGCCGTTGGCAAGCGCCTCCTCCTCTGCCGCATCTGCCATCGCCTCCGCGCGCGCTTCCTCAAACAGCGCTGCCACCTCTTCAACCTCCGTCTCGTCATCCAGGGTGACGATTTCAGAAATCTCGACCGGTTCCGGGGTGGCTGCCTCGATCACCTCCGTCACCGACGCTTCGACCACCACCACAGGCGGCTCTGTGTCGGAGGGACGCTTGCGGGCGCGCGGACGCTCCACCCCCGAAAGCCCTATTTTATGCATCTCCTCCAGCGATCCCACGAAGTAACAATAGGTCGAGCGTCCGCGAAGGAACGTGTGGTACTCGCGCAGATTCTCTCCCACCAGCCGCCCGCCGTTCAGATCGTACAGCGAGGAGTCCGGCGGAAGCAGAAGCGAGCGATTGCCGTCGCGGGTGGTGTGGATCGTCAGCCAGCCGTTGCCCGCAAAGACAAAATCGTCCATGCCGCCAGTGTAGAGATGCACTCCCGCATAGCGGCAAAGTCCGCGTACCAGATCTGTCGTCAGGGTCGGTTCGCCGATGAATACAGAGCGCCAGTCCGCCAGACGGCGCACTCCCATCGAAGGCTGTCCGGTCTGCAGATACTCCGCCAGCAAGGTCAGATCGGGACTGTCATCGTCAATATAGAAAGAGGGATTCAGCCGCTCACGCACTCCCAGCGTCTTCTCCTGCAGCCGGTCGGTGATCGGATGGCGCGTATCCACCACCCGCGAACCGACCTCTGTGCTCCAGGACTGCTGCCGCAGAGTCATGCCGATCAGATCGTGGATGCCCTCTTCGGCGCGTCCGCGCTCATCGCAGACTCCGACGGAGTAGACCCATACCAGCGTCTTGCCGCCGTTCTGCAGCCTCTCCTTGATCGCGGCGCGCTGCTCTGCCGGCATTCGATAGGGCGTCAGGAAAAGGTAGAGCTTCGCGTCGGTCGGGAAGTGGCGCGCCGTCACATCACTCTGAAGGTAGAAGCCGACCGACGCGCCGCTGCGAAGAATCGCTTCTCGCTGTCCCTGCAGCAGACGGCGGACGAAAGCCTCTCCGCGCTGAAGGTGCAGCAGGCTGCGTTCATCTACCAGCACGACCACCTCCGGCGAGCGCAGCTTGCGATGCGGGATGATACGGCGATACAGATCGGAAAACTTCCCGATTCGCTCCCAGACCTCCTCCGTATCCAGCCACCCTTCTCCCCAGAGGTCCATCCATCCGACCGCCGTCTGATGCGCCAGCGCCTGCCCCATCGCCCGAAGATGCGCCTGCTCGGTCTGCATGCGGTTCTCCATTCGCGGGTTGTAGTCGTCGGGGGTCGCATTGCCGCCCGGCGCCAGATGGGTCTTGGTATCGTCTTCCGACAGCCACAGCTTTCCGTGAATGGCAAAAGAATCGACTGGACAGGGAAACGCCCCGGCGCCGCCCGGAAGCCGATCCCGATAGGAGGGCGGTCCCGCGATGATGTCAACGGAGGAGGAGGAGAGCAGTTTTCCCAGCGCCAGATGCCCGGAGAAGGTGTGCCCGAACTCGAAGGTGTAGCCATAGCAGACAGAGACCAGCGCGCGATGATCGGTTGCCTCCTTGACCACTTTCGAGAGCGAAATCAACCTCTCGACCGTCATCTCGGAGGTGTACTCCATGAAATCTATCCAGCGACGCTCCCGGCGAGGCTCAAAGAAAGAAGACTCCGGGCGAGGCTGCGCGGGAATCGGCGGGATGTCGGCGGTGTAGAACTGCACGGCTCCATCGTTCCAAGCGGCGCGCAGCGCGACTTCGTTCTTATACTTGTGCCGCAGCCATCCCCGAAACGCCTCCCGGTTAGCATAGGAACGGTCATAGCCGTCATGTGCCGGGTGGAACCATTCGCCCCGCTCCAGATGATAACCGATGACCCGGGGACCGTAGGGTGTGCGCTGTATATGGTCAATAAGGGCAGTCAGGGAGTGTTCAACCTCCATCCAGAAGCGATCCGAGGCGATGGAGGGGTCGTCTGTCGGTCCGTCAATGTACTGGTTCACCTCATTGGGATACTGTTTCTGCCAGCCCTTTGCCGGAGCGAAGACCAGCCGGGGCATCAGATAGGCTTTCGGGTTGGCATCCAGCAGAGCCTGAAGTCGTTCGTCCACATTTTCATAGGCGGTGTCATCCGGCGGAATCGGGCAGATCAGTTCGACCAGCGTGGAGCAGATATGGACGCCGACAGCGGCGGCGCGTTGGATTTCGCCGGTCACGCGGCGTGTCTGCTTCTGTCCGTCGAGGTTGCCGAACAAGAGGATGGGCGGTGTCGGCACGCCCTCGATTAACAGTTCCGGCAACCCGCGACGGGTGACGATGCGCGTTCCAGGCAGCGCAGGCTCGGTCTCCTCCGCCGTCTTGCGGTCAGCGCGCTGTCGGCGCGAAGCGGATCGGCTCTCCTTTTTTGCCCTGGCGGGCGGCTGCTTCCGTCCCGCCTCTTCAGCCGGTTCCGCGCTCTCTACGACGGCTGCCGCATCCGCCGCGACAACGGGCATCTCTACCGGAGGCTCCGCGACCTCCGCAGAAGACCGGGAGGAATCGCTGCCCGCCTCCGCCATCGCCGATTCCGCAGCGACCGGCTCCGCCTTCTCCGTTCTCTTGCGACTGCGGCTGCTGCGCTTACGCGCCGGTTTCGCTCGAGCAGCCGACTCCTCAACCGTCTCTGCCGTATCCTCAGCCATCGCATCAGATGCCGACTCGGAGGAGGGCTGCGCCGTCTCCACGACTGCCTCCATCGGGAGGATGATCTCCTCTGAGGGCGAAGGCGTCTCCGTCGCCGCCGAAGGCGCGGACGTTTCCGGTGCAGAGATCGGCTCAGCTGTCGCCGCCGACTCATTCTCAACGGCGGCAGGCGTTTTCCGGGCGCGTGGTCTCTGTGCGACGCGTCGCGCGGAGCGCGAAGGCGCAGGTTTCTGTACAGGCATTTCGGAAGGAGAGGTTTCCGGTGCGCGGACGGATTCCGAGGCGGTTTCCGGTTCGGGAAGCGAGACAGGCGTTTCGATCACCGGAGGCGGCGCCGCTTCCGATGAAGCGGCAGTCTTGCGCGAACGAGAAGAGCGGGACGAGGAGGGGCGGCGTCTGGCAGGCGCGGAGGCGGGTTCCGCAGCGGAATCCGCACGCGGCGCGTCGTCCGCCGGTGGAACCGCGCCGCTGTTGGCGACGTCCACCGGGGACTCGTCGTTCATCATAACATATTTCTCCTGACTGATAACTAGCGCGCGCGTCCTGAGCGAGCACTCATGACGCAGCAGCGAAAAAATCGTTTCTAACCGGCTCGCCTGAGGGGAGCGCCCCTTCCTTGAGACTCTCAACCAGCGGCTCAGACGGCTCCGTCACGCAGCGTTTCGCCGGCGCGGAGACTGATTGACTTTTGTCGGCTCCCCTATTATACACTCTTGCTCAAAAGCGCGTCAAATCGGCATAGCCCGGAATAGACGCCTCTGGCTGCGGGCAGGAGGTCTTCTTCCCGATGGCGAAACAGGGGTCAGAAGCGCATCAACGTTTTTCGCCTCTATTCCAGATACAGTCTCGCATCGGGAGAGCGACCGTCATGACCTCTTTCAGCCTGTGCGCCTTGACCCTGTTTATCATCGGCGCCGTCATCCCGCCTTCCGGCGATATGAACGCCGACTCTCCGGTGAAGTTCCCGAAAGAGGGCTGTTTGCCCGCCCGCTACCCGCCGGATCGTCCCGCGCAGGACGGGCGGGAGCCGGAGCCGGGAACCTATCTCTTCCGCACGCCGGAGCGTTCTCCCGAACAGATTCGCAAGATTCAGGCGCAGATGCCTGCCGGTAAATTTACGCCTCCCCGGAGCGACTGGGCACCTCTGAAACGAACGCGCCGTATCCTCACACGCGGCGGAGACCTGCACATCGTCGCTCTGGGAGACAGCATCGTCAACGACATGATGCGCTCCGGCTGGGTGGCTCTGCTGCAGGAGACTCACGGGAAAGCGCGTATCCGCGCCACCGTCTGTGTGCGGGGAGGCGGAGGCTGCCAGCACTATCGGGAGTCGGGACGCATTCCGATCTACGTCGCTCCCCTGAAACCTGACCTTGTTCTGATCGGCGGAATCAGCCAGCGCGATGTGGAGAGCATCCGGGTCGTGATCCAGCAGATTCGCGCCGCACAGCCGGAGGCGGAGTTTCTGCTGATTACCGGAGCCTTTGGAACTGCCGATCCGCGAGACGAAAAGGAGCTAGCCGCCGCCCCTCATTCCGGAACCGGCGATTATGGCGCGTCTCTGCGTCGGCTGGCGCATGAGGAGCGTTGCGCCTATCTGGACATGACGGCTCCCTGGGCAGAGTATATCCGCTCTTCCCGCCTTCACCCGCATCTGTTCTATCGTGATCCGGTGCACGCTAATGAGTTCGGAGAGCAGATACTCGGTCGTATCCTGCTCGCTTTCTTTCGCCTGTAAGCGAATCCCACGAGAGGAGGAGTTCCTTGAAAGGTGTTCCGATAACGATCCTGACCTGCCTGCTATTACTGTCATTTGCGGCAGGTGTCGGCGCGCAAGCATCCTCGCAGAAGACGCTGACCTATACCGATATTCTCCGCCAGTTAACCGACCTGGATCGCCTGACCCGGCTGCATGCGGGATTTCTCGCCGGGCAGTTCTCAAGCTGGGATCGCAATGGTCGCGAAGTCTGGGGCGCAAACGGCGATGCAGGGCACTATCTTCGGGAGGAGGCGAACGGCGAAGCCGTCATGATGGAGATGGACGGACCCGGCGTTATCTATCGCGTCTGGTCGGCAAATCCGCAGGGCAAAGTCCGCCTCTATCTCGATGGAGACGCGCAGCCGACCTATGAGTGGAATTTTGACGATCTCTTCAACGGAGGGACGCCCCCCTTCATCAAGCCGCTGGTCTACAAGCGCGGCGGGCAGATGTCCGCTTCGGACTGCTATGTTCCCATTCCGTTTCGCAGGAGCATCAAGATCACGGCAGACCGCAGGCATGGTCAGTACTACCATTTCAACTACCTGCTCTACCCGAAAGACTGGACTCTTCCCTCCTTCCGGCTGCCGTTGACGACGGAGGAACAGACGGAGCTTCAACGCGCGGCAGACGTATGGAACGCTCCCGGACGCGACCCGAAACCGTCGCTGGAGGGGCAGACAACCCTGAAACAGACGGTCACTCTCCTGCCCGGCAAAACCGCGACACTGGCAAACCTGAAGGGACCGGGGATGATACGCGCCATTCGCGCCCGGGTCTCCTCCGAGCAGCGCTACTTCTGGCGCAAGCTGGTTCTGCGGGGCGTCTGGGACGACGCCAAATCGCCCCAGGTCTTGACTCCGCTTGGACCGCTCTTCGGGTTCGACTGGGAGACGGCGGAATACGGTTCGTTGATCGCGGGATGTCAGAATGGCACCGCCTACTTCCACTACCCGATGCCCTTTCGCAAATCTGGCAGGCTGGAACTCACCAGCCATCTCTCCCGACCGGCGCAGGTGGAGATCGAAATAGACTGGGCGCCAGTGAAATCGCTGCCGGAAGAGACGCTCTACTTCTTTGCGCGCTGGCGTCAGGAGCAGGATCTGATTCCCTTTGAGTTCACTTTTCTGGAGACCGCCGGGAAAGGGCACTTCGTCGGGGTCGCCATGCCGATAGACCACCCGCTGCCCGGCTGGTGGGGCGAGGGCGACGAAAAGATATGGGTGGACGACGACGACTTCCCGCCCTGGATCGGAACCGGCTCCGAAGACTACTTCGGGGATGCATGGGGCATTCGCTATCTGTCCGCTCCCAGTTTCGGATGCAGCCTGCAAAAGGGCAATCGCACCTGCAACTATCGCTGGCACTTTCTGGACTTCGTTCCATTCTCGAAGCGGTTGCGCATGTCCATCGAGAACTACGGACCCAACGGCGTCGGTCCGCGCGGACACTACGCCTTCACCTCTACCGCCTTCTGGTATCAGGCGGAGGCAAATCCGCCCCTGGAGCAGTTGAAAGGCGCGACCTACACCGGCGGTCTCGATCCTGCGCAGAAACCCTCGCGCTACGAGTACAATCCGAACGTCTTCGGGCCGCTGGACGCCAACGCTCTGCGCACCTGCGGACTGGCCATCCCGTTTGCGCTGGAGGCGGAAGAGATATTCAAAGGCAGGATCGTGACGGACGCCGACCGCGCCTATGAGTTCAGCAAAGAGCGCGCGGTGGATTTCGGAATCGCGAGAACCGGGCAGAAGCTGTCGGCAGGCGCGCTCAAGGTCGAGGAGGGGCTGGTCTACTACCCGAAAATCTATCTCGCGCCGGAAGAGGGCGCGGCGGAGGTGACGCTGGAGGTTGGCGGCAAGCGTCTGGAGATCGTGCAGCGTGACGGAAAGCACATTCTGGAACTGAGCGGCATCTATCTGCCGACAGGTGAACACCCGGTCTCCCTGATCGCGCTGTCGGACGGGCACGCCACTGTGGACTGCATTCAGTTGCAGGCTGCCTATCGTTCCGGCGGAGCAATGGAGGCGGAAGACCTGCCGATTGTCCGCTTCAGCGACGGCGTGGAGAAGCCGCACGCCAGCCCGCCGATCAAGGGAGCAAGCGCGGGTCGGATTCTGGAAGTCCATGCGACCGCGCCGGGACAGGGCGTGACGCTTCGCTTCGACCGATCTCCCGGAAAGCCCTACGCGCTCGGCGTTCGCACGATGCGCGGACCGATGGGCGGGATCATTCAGGCGTTTGCAGGCGGCAAGCCGCTCGGGCCGTCTTTCGACATCTACTCGCCGCAGAAATCCGCCAGCGAGGTGATCTTCCCGCTCGGCCCGATGCCGACCGACACCAACGAGGTGGATATCCGCGTCGTCGGCAAGAACCCGCAGTCGCAGGGCTATCACTTCGGGCTGGACTACTTCCGCTACGAGCCGCAGATCATTGGATCGGAGAGCGGGGAGGGCATATGGGCGATGGTTCTGGGCGTGCGCGGAGGCGGCTACCAGATTCAGGACCTCGGTCCGAACTGGTCGCACGGGCATCACCTGTGGATTGCGCCCTCGAGCGAAGGCGCAGAGGCCGAGATCGCGCTGGAGATTCCAGACGCAGGCGAATACGAACTCCTCGTTCGCTATACCACCTCCTGGGACTATGCCATCGTGCAGGCGTATCTGGACGGTCAGGCGATGGGCGGGACGACTGACTGCTACACCCCGGATGTGCGCCTCCGCGAGCCGCTCCATCTGGGGAGAGTCTCCCTGACAGCCGGACGGCACGTTCTGCGGTTCCGCGCGGTCGGGAAAAACGCCGCTTCTGCCGGACACCTGATGGGGATAGATCATATCACCGTCCGCATGGTGAAATAGGAGAGCGCATGCGCTGTCTGCAAACGCTGAATCGCTTTCTGCGCAAGGCGCTGCTGGCAGCGGGCATCTGGGTCGGCGCGGGAGTCCTCTGTGCCGATGCACAGGTTCCTGCCGCCCGTCAACCGGCAAAACCCTTTGCGATACGCGGTATCAAGGGTCTCTGGTGGGAAGGGATCGACAAGTATCGCCTGGCGCTGCCCTGGCTGGCGAAAAACGATCTGAACTTCCTGATGCTCTGCTACTCCTCCTTTGCTGCCAGCGGCAGAGAGTGGCGCAGCGACTATACTCCCGCCGAACAGAAGCAGCTTCGGGAACTGGCGGCGGAGGCGAAGCGGCATAATATCCGGCTCTGCCTCTCCTTCAATCCGGGAATCTGGAGTCAGCCGCCGCTGACCCACTCCAGCGAGACCGACTACCAGCACGCCTGGCGCAAGGTGCGAACGATGCACGCGCTCGGAATTCACTGGTTCGCTCTGTGTCTGGACGACATCCGGCGGGAGCTTCCTCCCGCCGACCAGGAGCGGTTCGGCACACTGCAGGCGGCGCAGGTCTACTTCGTCAACCGGCTGTGGAGCGATATGAAAACGCTGTCCCCCCGTCCGAAGCTCATCTTCTGCCCGAGCGCCTACACGACCGACGACGCCCGTCAGCACCCCGACTACATTCAGGCTGTCGGAGAGGGACTGGATCGGGAGATAGAGATATTCTGGACAGGACCGCAGGTCTGCTCCCCGCGCATTACCGCCTCAGGCGCGCGCGAATTCGGGCGATGGATACGCCGAAAACCGTTTGTCTGGGATAACTATCCGGTCAACGATATGTTTCCCTGGCGGCCGCTGCTGGCGCCGGTTCGCCATCGTTCGGCAGACCTCTCCGGAGAGGTCTCCGGCTATCTGGCAAACCCGATGAAGCAGTGGCACATCTCCTGCCTGCCGCTCAAAACGCTTGCCCTCTATCTGACAGCGCCGGATCGCTACCAGCCGTCGCAGGCGTTAGAGAGCGCACTGATCCAGTATCCTGCCGATCAGCGTCCCGCGCTTCGACTGCTTCTGAAGCTCTATGGCTCCTCCTTCTGGGGCGACGCGGGATTTCCGCCGCAGCCGCGCCCTGCCAATCAGAAAGAGGCGGCTCGCCTGCTGAGCGACTACCGAAAGCTGCGCGAAATGCTGAAACACCGGGGATTGAAGCCGATCCGGCAGGATGTTCTGCCCACGCTGGAGGAGGATATTCGACGACTGGAACGCAAAGCGCGCGATCGGCTGCGGGAGACCCCTCTGCATGCGTTTGGAGATGATTTTGAGGGAGGAGCGGGGCAGGTCTTCGGGTTCTTTAAGTATAACCACCCGGTCAACTACGTCTATGCGCGTTCCACCGGACGCGACATGATGCGTGTGGATCTTGTCCTATCCGAACTGCCCGCCGACAGAGCGGTTCTGCGCCTGAAAGCCCGCGATGACGATTCGCATCGCAAGCTGAAGATTCGGATCGTCCTGAACGGGTTCACGATTATCGCGGGCGACTCGCCCTTCCACAGTCGCGACTTCTCCACGCTCCCCTTTCCCGTTCCCTCCTCTGCCCTGCGCGTTGGACGCAATACCCTCATGATTCAGAATCTGGAGCCGGAGGGTCCGCTGGGAATGCCGCCCTGGTTTATGGTGGCGGAAGCGGAAATTGTGTGGAAGTAGTATGGGGAGAACTTATAGCTGTAAGCGATCTCCAACACTCACCCGCGCGCCGCGCGCCCAGTCGGAAGCCGCCATGCGCCGACCGCTCTCCGGCTGCACCTCCCGCAGCGTCACCACGCCGCCGCCTGTCCCGACCGTCACGCCATCGCGAGTCACCGCCACCACCTGCCCCGGCTCTCCCGTTGTCTCCGATTCGACCTGTACCCGCCACAATTTGATCCCCTTGCCGCGAAATGCCGCGAAGACGCCGGGGCGCGGCGACAGGGCGCGGATCCGGTTGCAGATTCTCTGTGCGGACTCCTCCCATCGAATCCGGGAGTCGTCCGGGGTAACTGCCGGGGCATAGGTCGCCCGTGAATGATCCTGCGGCACGCGGGGGCACGCGCCGCGCTCCCGTAAAATGAGGGTTTCCACCAGTAGCTGCGCGCCAATCGCCGCCAGTTTCGGGGTAAGGGTGCCGGTGGTGTCGTCAGGTTCGATGGGTATCTCGCGCTGCAGCAGGATGTCGCCCGTGTCCAGAGCCGCCTCCATCCACATCGTGGTTACGCCCGTTGTCGTCTCTCCGTTCAGAAGAGCATGTTGAATCGGCGCAGCGCCGCGATAGGCGGGAAGCAACGAGCCGTGCACATTGATCGGACCGAGCGGGGGAAGGTCGAGAAGCGGCTGCGGAATGATCTGTCCGAACGCCGCCAGCGCCAGAACATCCGGCTGAAGGGAGCGAGCCTGCTCCAGAAACGCGGCGGATCTCACCCGACGCGGCTGAAGCACATTCAGACCGGCTTGTAGAGCCGCCCGCTTCACAGGCGAAAAGACCATGCGCTGTCCGCGCCCCTGAGGCTTATCCGGCTGCGTGACGACGGCAAGGATTTCAAACCGCCGGTCGTCGAGCAGCGCCTCCAGCGAAGGAACCGCGAACTCTGCGGTTCCAAAGAAGAGCACCCGCATTCGGGTTCCTCCGTTCAGTTCGAATCCTCCGTCCAGTTACCGCGCACCAGCGCATCGGTCATGCGGACGACCCGCGTCATCGCCTTCACGTCGTGAACGCGCACCACCGACGCGCCATTGGCAATGCAGAGGGCGACAGCGGCGGCGGTTCCCTCCAGGCGATCCTCCACCGGAAGTCCGCCCAACACCTTGCCGATCGTGCTTTTTCGCGAGACGCCCAGAAGCAGCGGATAGCCGAGAGCGGTCAGTTCACGCAGACGACGCACCAGTTCCAGATTATGCTCCGCCGTCTTGCCGAAACCGAAGCCCGGATCGAGGAGGATTTGCCCGGAAGAGATTCCTGCGTCCTGCGCCGCCTGAGCGCGCTCCGCCAGCCACTCCCGCACCTCCGCCACCACATCCGCATAGACCGGGTTCTGCTGCATCGTTTTCGGATTGCCCTGAATGTGCATCAGGCAGACGGGAACCTGCAGCGCGGCAAGGGCCGGAGCCATCTCCGGGTCGAATGTCATGGCGCTGATGTCGTTGACCATCGCCGCCCCCGCCTCCACTGCCCGGCGCGCTACCGCCGCCTTATATGTGTCCACGGAAATCGGGATCGGCAGGCGCGCAGAAACCGCCTCGATGACCGGCAGGATACGCGCCAGTTCATTCTCCGCTGATACTGGATCGGAGCCGGGACGGGTGGACTCCCCGCCGATGTCGAGGATGTCCGCTCCCTCCTTCACCATACGCTCCGCCTGTAAAATCGCCTCCGCAGGGGCAAAAAAACGCCCCCCGTCGGAAAAGGAATCGGGGGTCACGTTCAGCACGCCCATCACGAGCGTGCGCTCGCCGCGTCGGGCAATCTCCAGCAGCGCCTTCAGCCGGGCGCGCGGCTCTAGTGGTAGCGTTTCGGTCTGCAATCTTCCTCCGGCTCCTGTAACCGATGGGCGATCACTTCGCGCAGAAACTGCCGACCGGAATCGCTGAGATAGAAACCGCGCTCCTCCACCGACATATCCACATCACGCAGCAGTTTTACCCGGAAGACAGGATCCTCCTCAGTAAGCACCAGAATCGCGTTCAACTGGATCGAGTCGAGTATCTCAAGCTGCTCGCGCGCATTCTGCATCATTTCGGGATCGGAAGAGATATCCAGCACGCGCTGAAACTCCTCCACCGCCATGCGAACCTCGCCCTGATGCTGACAGAGAAGCGCCTTCTTGAAACGATGGGCTGGATCGTAGGGATTCAGGCGAATCAGGTCATTGGCGACACGCACCGCCGCGCGAACATCTCCCAGACCGATATAGGCGGCTCCCAGCGCGTCGCGTGCCGGAAGGTGCCGGGGAGCGAGCTTTAATAGAGCCTTGCTGGCGTCTACGGCGCGCTGGTACTCCCCCGCCTCCAGGAAGAGCGCGATAACCGCCTCTCTGGCGCTAAGCTTGCCGGGATGCTCCGCAATCGCCATCTCTGCGGCGGAGACCGCCTCTTCCCACCGCTGCCCCGCCTGATACAGACGCGCCAGCCGCAGATAACAGGTATAGCGGTCCGCCCCCAGTTGGATCGCCTGCTCCACGCTTCGGATCGCCTCCGAGACCTGTCCCCGTTCCGCCAGTTGTTCCGCCTGCTGAAGTGCGCGCGCGGCGCGCTGTGTCTGTTTGAGGTTGCCTCGCTGGGCATCCGTGCTGTGAATGGTCATATAGGGGCACCCTTCCGGTTAATCGCCGCACTATTCGCGCTCTCTTCGGCGGATTCCTGCAAAGATGCCACCTCTGTAATTTTTTTCACAACGACGTAAGGGATTCTCTCCCCACCCGAATTGACGAACCCATCTCTGTCCGCCAATGGGACAGGGCACTGAAAATGGAGCCTTTTCGAGGCTGTTTCCATTTCGGCATCCGAAGATCGCCTCCGTCGGATTGGCGGCTTATCGGCTATAATGAGGGAGTGAAAACCCTGTTTGCCGGACTGCGCGCCGCGCTGTTCGATCTGGACGGCACGCTGATCGAAACGCATATAGATTTCGCGCAGATGAAGCGCGAGATGCTGTCGCTTGTCTCCCGCTACGGTGTGGATACGCAACCATTGACCACGTTGGACGTGCTGCGGCTGGTTGAAGCGGCACGTGCGCAGCTGGAGGCGGACGGGCGCTATGGCGAGGGCTATCGTTTGCGCGTGGAAGCCTTTGCGCGGCTGGAGGCGATTGAACAGGAGCAGTGCGCCTCTCCGGTAGAGCTTCCCGGCGCGGCAGAACTGCTGGCGATTCTCCATACGCGGGGGGTGCGGATCGGAATTGTGACGCGCAACTGCCGGTCTGTCTCTCTGCGGCTGCTGCGCGCCGGGAATCTGATCTGCGACACGCTGGTCACCCGCGACGATGTGCCGCGCACCAAGCCCGACCCGGAGCATCTGCGCGCAGCGCTGGCGGCGATAGGCGACGAGACCCTGAACTGGCTTCACTCCAGGGAATCGTCAGGGGCCTCCTCCGCGCCGTCGCCGATTGTCATGGTGGGCGATCACTGGATGGACATGCAGGCGGGGCATTCGGCGGGGGTCTGGACGGTGGGGCTGCTCCGCGGAAGATCGCCGGAGTTCTTTGCGCCTTCGCCCCCGCACCTTCTGGTAAATGAGATCGCCGACCTGCTGCCCGGGATCGGACCGCTATGACCCTCTCCATCGTTATCGTGAACTGGAATACCCGCGACCTGCTGCTGGAGGCGCTGCGTTCGATCTACGACACGCCGCCCGACTTCCCGTTTGAGGTGATCGTCGTGGACAACGCCTCCTCCGACGGCAGCGCGGAGGCGGTCTGCGCCGCCTTTCCGCAGGCGCATCTGATCGCCAACACGGACAACGCCGGTTACGCGCGCGGGAACAACCAGGGTCTGCAGGTCAGTACAGGGAGATACCTGCTGCTGCTCAACCCGGATGTTGTGCTTCCGCCGGAGGGTCTGAGGACCGCCGTCGCCCATATGGAGAGCCGTCCGGATGTCGGCGCGCTGGGTGTCCGGCTGGTTAATCCAGATAGAACCGTGCAGCGATCCGTGCGCGGCTTCCCGACGCCGCTCTCCGTCTTCTGGGAGGCGGTCGGCTTGAGCAGGATATTTCCCGACAGCCGTATCTTTGGAGCCTATCGCATGACCTGGTTCAGCTACCGGGAGGAGTCGGAGGTGGATCAGCCGATGGGAACCTTCCTGCTCTGCTCCCGTCGCGCGATGGAGGATGTCGGGCTGCTGGATGAGCAGTTCCCGATCTTCTTCAACGAAGTGGACTGGTGCTATCGCGCAAAACAGCGCGGATGGAAGATCGTCTTTCTGCCGACGGTCGAAGTGGTGCACTACGGCGGCAGCAGCACGAAGCAGGTCAGCGCAAAGATGGCGTGGGAGTCTCGGCGGGGTCTGCTGGATTTCTACCGAAAACACTATCGCTCGCCGATCTTCGCCCCCATCTACTGGGTGGCGGCGGCGGCTTCCTGGCTGCAGGCGTGGCTGATCTCCCGCCGCCGCAGCGCATAAATGAAATGAAGGGCGCGCCTTCCGCGCTGAAAAGGCCATTATGAGCGCCGATCTCTCCGTCATCATTCTGAACTGGAACACCAGGGTCGAACTGCGCGCGTGCCTGCGCTCCATTCTGGGACAGGCTCACCGCCATCAGATCGAACTGATCGTGGTGGATAACGCCTCCTCCGACGGCAGCCGCGAGATGATGGCCGCCGAGTTTCCGGACATCTGCCTCGTGGTGAACTCCACCAATCTGGGCTTTGGCGCGGGCAACAACCGGGGAATCCCGCATGCAGGGGGACGCTATATTCTGTTCCTCAACACCGATACCATCGTCACGGAGGGAGCTTTCGATGCAATTATCGCCTTCGCAGACGCAAATCCGGATATCGGCATCCTCGGTCCGAAACTGCTCAATGAAGATGGAAGCCTTCAGTACTCCTGCCGCCGCTTTCCCAATCTGGGAACCGGCTTCTTCCGTAATACCCCGCTCGGTCGCCTCTTCCCGAAAAACCGTTTTACGCAGGACTATCTGATGACCGACTGGGATCACTCTTCGCCGCGCGATGTGGACTGGGTCTCCGGCGCGGCGCTGGTCATGCGGCGCGCGGCTCTGGAGAAGGTCACCGGGTTTGACGAAGGCTTTTTCATGTACTGCGAAGAGGTAGACCTGTGTTATCGGACGCATCAGGCGGGATGGAGGATCACCTACTTTCCCAACGCCATCATCTATCATATCATCGGGCGCAGCACCAGTCAGGTTCCCACGCGCATGACCTATCACTTCCACGCCAGTATGTACCGCTTCTATAAAAAACACTATGCGCGCAGCACTTCGATTTTCGCGCGTCCTTTCATCATCCCCGGCTTGATCGCCCGCGCTGCCGGTCAGATCGTCCGCTACCAGTGGCGTAACTTCAAGCGCAGATTCCAGCGCCAGGGAAGAGCCGCTGATGGCAGGTAACGACAGAGCGCGAAAGGGGACGCTTCCCTCTCCCGGCGTGATTGCGCTCTGGCTCTGCGCGCTGGCGCTGCTGATCGGCATACCGGGCGGAGGGATGCTGGATGACCGGGTGATCCCCGCTCCGGATCAAACCAGCCTTTTCGGGCTGTTCGCCGTTCCGCTGGCGACGGCGTTGGCGGGAATCGCGCTGACGCTGTCGTTCTGGACGAAAGACCGGGATTCTCACCGACGCTCGCTGCCCTACCCCGCGCCGCTGATTCCGGCGCTCTTCGGGTTCATGCTGTTCTGGGCGGCTCTTTCGCTGATGCGATCCGGCTACCTTTATGCGAGCGTCTGTGGGATGGCGATCATGATCGGGGCGATGGGAGCGGGCGCAGCCATTGCACAGTCCGCGAGAACGCGCTCCGCCGTACTCGCGTTTGCGCTGGCGTTGACCGGAATCGGCGCGGTCGTGGCGGGGATAGGTCTGAACGAATACCTCTGGAACCTTCTGAAACCTGAACCCAATCCGCTCTGGAGGGTCTTCGCCACATTCGTTATGCCAAACTTCCTGGCAGGCTTTCTGGTGATGACCCTTCCCGTCGCCCTGGCGCTGTTCCTGACGGTTCGGGAGCGAAACCTGAGCATTCTGACCGGGCTGGCGGCAGTTTTGCAGACCTTCTGCCTGCTGTTGACCCAGTCGCGTCTGGGGCTTCTGTCGCTGGTGATCGGCATGGCTCTGTTTACCGTGCTGGCGATTCGCGGCGGCGTATTGATCGGCTCTACCCGCAGGCGCGCCATGCTGCTGGCGGGTCTGGCAATTCTGGCGATCATCGCTTCGGGTCCGCTGGCGCGGCGTCTGTTCACCTCCGGCGGAGAAGCCTACTCCGGTCGTTTTCGCCTGCTGACATGGCAGGGAACCAACCGCATGGCGCAGGCGAATCCTCTGTTCGGAACCGGATTCGGCACCTTTGAGACCGCCTACCCGCGCTATGCGATCCTCCAGTTCACGCAGCACGCCCATAACAGCTACATCCAGTTAGCCGGGGAGATCGGCTATCCGGGAATGCTGTTTCTGGTGATCGGTCTTACGGCAACGCTGGCGGTTGGAACCACCGCGCTGAACGCCGCGCGATGGCGCGCGCGCGCATTGGAACAGGAGGAGCCGGATACCGTCGCAGAGGAATCGGCGATCTCATCGGCGGACTCTCCCACAAAGAAGGAGAGCGCGGCGACCAGAACGAAACGCGCCAGCCAACGCTCGCGAACGCGGCATAACGGCGCGTCCCCCGCTCCTCCCGCTGTCTCTACCCGCGCATCTTTCCTGCCCTCGCTCTCCGACCTGAATCCACAGTGGATGCTGATCGGTCTGATCGCAGGGATAGTGGGAGCGCTGGCGCACAACTTCTTCGATTCTGATCTCTATGTGCCCGCCAACGCGCTGACGATGGGGGCGATGGTCGGTCTGACGCTGGCGGCTGCCCGTCTGCTCTCCGATCCGCTCCCCCTCGGAACGGAGCCGAAGCCCGCCTCTCCACGCCTTTTCATGGCGGCGCGTTTCGCCTCCGCTGCGGCGGCCGCGCTGCTGCTCATGCACGCCGTCATCATCGCCGGAGGACGCGCCTACGCCTATGACGCTGCAGGAAAGCTGAATGAGGGAATGGGGGCGCGCGCGGTGGAGAGCTACCGGGAGGCGATCGCGCTGGACAGATGGAACCCGGAGTACCGCCTGAGTCTGGCATTGATCTATGAGGGCGTCGGTCAGATGGACGCGGCGCGCGGAGAGTATGAGCGGGCAATACGCGCCGCCCCCATCGGCAAAGCCTACTACCGCTACGGGCGATTTCTGGCGCGGCGGGGACAGTATCCCGAGGCGATAACCATGCTGGAGCAGGTGCGAACCCGTGAACCGCGCAACCTGAACAATCTTCTGGCGCTGGCGGAAGCCTGCACCGCCGCCGGTCGCGCGCAGGAGGCAGAATCGGTCTATTCCGAGATGCTCGCGCTCTATCGCAGCCCGTTCGGCGCGGTGCGTCCCCTGCCGGAACTGGTGGACTGGGAGTTCGGCTTCGCCTATCTGGGGCTGGCGGAGGCGCAGCTAGCGCGCGGCGATCGGGCGTCCGCCGAAGAGAATCTGCGCGAGGGCGCGGGAATTCTGGGCGAGTTCTGGCGCACGCGCCATCTGGAAGCCGCCGCGATACGTGTCAGCGCGGAGGTTCGCCGACGCACCGCCGACCGCTACGACTGGGCGCTGGAGCAGTGGGCGAAAACGCTGGAGGCGCAGAACCGTCCGAAGGAGGCGGCGCAGATCGTCGAACGCCGCAACCGATTCCGGGCAGAGCGCGAAGAAGAGGCCAATCGCGCACAGAACACGCCCTGAGAACCGTCGGGATCAGCGCGGCTCTCTATCTGCCATCGCCATCCAACGCCTGCGAAATCACAAGCTGCAGTTCTGTTGCTTGATCGGTCGAGTAGCTTTCGGATCTTGTTATGAACACCCAGGAACGTCCGACGTACAGCCCCAGCCGCAACCGGGAGAGAGACTTCCGATCCTGCTCCTCGAGTTCCGGCAGGACGAATGACGCCATCCGCTTCCGTGAAGAATCGAGCGAGGCGAAGGATAGCTGCCCTTTCAACAGGCGGTCACGCTGCAGTGCGGAGAGCGCCGCATAGAAGCGCAGCGTAGAGTAGTCACACAGCATGGTCTCCGATAGTATCTGAAACGGCAGCCAGTCGGCTTTCGGCTTGTTCGGATCGTAGGCTCGTCCGACCTCCGCAGGCACATAGTTTGCCAGTCCGTTGGCGATCTGCAGCAGGTTAATGCGAGCGACCATATCCGCCTTCAGGTCAAGAACCCTCCGCTCGCGAGGAGATACCAGATAGCCCTCGGAGACGGCGGCAGATACTTTGCCTGCGCGAATCTCCCGCAACTCCTTCTCCCACCTCTGAAGCAGCGCGGGTCCCGGTGTGACGCCCTCTCTTATCCTCTCTTCCGGAATATCGTCCGCCCCCTTCATATCCGCCCGAACAGGCGGTCCCTCCCGCATGCGCTGAAGGAGATTCCTCCGCAGGGCGTTCAGCGCGCGCCGACGCTCTGCCAGATAGAGACGCCGCCAGTGATCCTGTCTGGCAACAGCCTCCGGAGTCATATCGAAAAGTTAGCCCTCGTCCGTTTTGGCGCGCTGCCAGTATCCAGGTATCAGATCCGCCAGCCCCTTCATCACCAGATGCAGGGGCTGCGTCGTCAGGCGAGTCTGCACTTTCAACTCGCGGCAGCGGTCGGCGCAGGCGAGTTTCAGCTTCTTGTCGCTGAGGGAAGCAAGAAGTTCCGACAGGGGAGTCCCCGTCATGTCAAGATCCATGGCGCGTTGGAGGCGCGGATCGCTGCGAAGCTCTTCGTAACGGAGAGGCGTCTGCCCGACGGCTGCCGATGTCAGCGAGAGAAGCGCAAACAGCCATCCAGTACTGAGAGAGCTTCTCCACAGTTGAGCCGAACCTGTGCATAAAGACAGTTTCGCAAGCGGATGTTTCATGGCGTGACCTGCATTGCAAAGTACATGGATGCGAAATCATGTCTGAGGGGCAGACTGGGCAAAGGCGCAAGGAAGTCTCTTCCCCACACTGATTACCAGACACATGAACCGATATTCTCACATGGTCTGTTTTATGATTGTTGATTCTGTACCTGCACAAAAATCCTTCAATTTAACTTATATAAGAAATATATACAGCACTTCTCCTTCACTCACAGCCGGGCATCCAGACCACTCCTGCGACAGTCCGTCCCCCTTTTCAGATAATCCACCGGCGTTTTATCGCCGTCGCAGGAAACGCAGCCAAATTATAGGAGCGTATAGTAAGAAGGAAATTGGAAAACTCCACCACTATCAGGAGAATCTATCCGTGACACAACAGCTTCTATTGGAGCCGGAGCGCTCCTGGCACGCAGTCGAAACCGACGAGATCGTCGCGCTTTCCGGCAGCGTGCAGGACGGTCTTACCGCGGAGGAGGCGGCGCGACGACTGACTCAGTTCGGTCCCAATGTACTGCAGCGCGCCTCGAAAGAGGGACCTCTGCATCTTCTCTGGCGGCAGATCAACAATCCGCTGGTCTGGGTGCTGCTAGGCTCCTCCGCCCTGGCGATTGGTCTGGGAAAAATCACTGACGGTCTGGTAGTTCTGGCGGTCGTCGTGCTGAATACAATCATCGGTTTTGTGCAGGAGTATCGCGCCGGGCAGGCGATTGAGGCGCTGATGAGCATGGTGCCGGAGAATGCCAGCGTGCTGCGGGACGGACGGAAGATCACTGTCCCGGTCGCCGATCTGGTTCCGGGGGATGTGGTGCTGCTGGCTTCCGGCGACAAGGTTCCCGCCGATATGCGCCTGATCGCTCTCAAAAATCTTCAGGCCGACGAGGCGGCGCTGACGGGCGAATCGGTTCCCGTGCAGAAGCGTATTGAGGCGGTCAAGCCAGACGCGCCAATCGGAGACCGCACCAATATGGTCTTTGGCGGCACGCTCGTAACCTATGGAACCGGAACGGCGGTGGTGGTCGCCACCGGCACGCGCACTGAACTCGGACGCATCTCGACCATGCTCCGGGAAGCGACCGATCTGGAGACGCCGCTCACCCGCGCTCTGTCGGTCATCGGCAAATATATCACCCTTGCCATTCTGCTGGTCTCTCTGGTCATGCTCACGGTCGGCACGCTGCGCATGATGGGGCAGGGGCTTGACTTTGGCGAGGCGTTCCGCGATTCCGTTCTCTTCGCCATCGCGCTGGCGGTCGGCGCCATCCCGGAGGGACTGCCCGCCATTGTAACCATCGCGCTGGCGATTGGGGTACAGCGCATGGCGGCGCGGCGCGCCATCATCCGAAAACTGCCTGCGGTCGAAACCCTGGGCAACACCACCGTCATCTGCTCCGACAAGACCGGCACGCTCACCCGCAACGAGATGACCGTACAGGAGGTCTGGACTGGTTCGGACAACTACGCCATCAGCGGAGTGGGCTATGAACCGGTCGGGGTCTTCCGCCGGGGCGAGCAGCGCCTCTCCGAACTGCCGGATGATCTGAAGGCTCTGCTGCGAGATGCCGCGCTCTGCAACGATGCCTCCCTGATGCAGGAGGACAACGTCTGGAAGATCACCGGCGATCCCACCGAAGCCGCGCTGGTGGTGGCGGCGGAGAAGTCCAGGCAGCCGGTGGAGCCGCTCCGAAAAGCCTACCCCCGACTGGACTCCATCCCCTTTGAATCGGAAAACCAGTTTATGGCGACCCTGCATGAGACGCCCGACGGAACGCGCCGCCTGATCCTCAAAGGCGCGCCGGAGGTGATCCTGCGCCGATGCCATCAACGCGCCGAGGGCAAGCCCGTCGGCCCCGAAGAGGTCCTGCACGTTGTGGAGAGGCTGGCGGAGAAGGGAATGCGGGTGCTGGCGGTCGCCGAGAAAGCGTGGTCTCGCGCTGATGCGGAACTGACCATGAGCGACACGGAGGACGGCTTTTCGCTGCTGGGACTGATCGGGATGATTGATCCACCGCGACAGGAGGCGATCGAGGCGGTGAGAGCCTG
>CAYSDM010000052.1:0-39759 GCA_964429855.1 uncultured Chthonomonadaceae bacterium | reverse complement strand
GGCGTCGGCGATCTCCAGCGCCGCCTGAATCCCGGCGATTCCTCCTCCGACCACCAGCGTGGCGGGGTGAATGGGAACATGCAGCGGCTCCAGAGGCGTGTGGCGCAACACCCTTTCCACTCCGCCGGAGAGAATCGCTTTCGCTTTATCGGTGGCGGCGTGTTTGTCGGTATGAACCCAGGAGACCTGTTCCCGAATCGAGACCAGTTCGCACAGATAGGGGTTCAGCCCGGCTTTTTTACAGGCGGTGCGGAATGTCTGCTCATGCAGGTGCGGCGAGCAGGCGGCGACCACCACGCGAGTCAGGCGCTGCTCCTTGATATCTCTGGCAATCAACTCCTGCCCGAGGCTGGAGCACATAAACTTGTATTCGCGCGCGACCACCACGCCGCGATGCGCCAGCCGCTTCTCCGCCCAGTCGCGCACTTCGGCGACATCCACCGTTCCGGCGATGTTGCTGCCGCAGTGGCAAACATAGACGCCGATTCGCTCTTCGGGCTGCATGGGTTCGAGAGGGATAGATCGGTTGTTCATCAGTTTTCCTCCTCCCCTGGCATTCGCGGCATGGGAAGGTTTTTGTCGCGGCGTCCGGGAATGCGGGGCGGCTTCTGCTCCGCTTCATTGGTGGGAACCTCGACCCCGATCCGGCTCAGGGCGGGCTGCGCGTTCACAAACTCCCTGCCAAAACCCAGGCGTTTCGGATCGAGACCGAACGCCAGCCCCATCAACTGCGTGAAGTAGAGGATGGGCATCTGATAGTTCGTGTGGAAGTGGCGATTTGTCTCCGCCTGATAGGCGTCCACATTCATCTGGCACATCGGGCAGACCGTAGCCATCAGATCCGCCTGATGCTGCTGCGCCGAGGAGATCAGTCGCCGGATCAACTCGAAGGCGGTCGTGGGACCGATCTGGGTCATGTGACCGCCGCAGCAGTGGGTCTTGAGCGGGAAGTCTATCACCTGCGCGCCGAGCGCGCGCAGCAGACGATCCAGTTCGTTGGGATGCTCATGATCCGACCAGCGTTTCTGGTAGTCCGGTCGCGGAACCATGCAGCCCAGATAGGGGGCGACTCGCAGCCCGGTCAGCGGGCGCACCACCCTGCTTTTCACAACATCCAGCCCGATGTCGTTGATGATGACATCGAGAAGGTGGCGTATAATCAGCGAATCCGGCTCATAGTGCAGTCCGCCCGCCGCCAGCGCGGCATTGACCTTCTCGCCCAGCGAGGGACGCTCGCGCATATAGTAGTTGGCTTTCGCCAGATTCAGGTAGCAGGCGCTACAGGGAGCCACGACGGTATCGGTTCCCTTCGCCTGCTCCTTCGCCAGCGCCAGATTGCGGCAGATAAGCGCATAGGCGGGCGTGGTGCTGACCCCGACATACTCCGTCGCTCCGCAGCAGTTCCAGTCCTGAATCTCGTCCATGTTCAAACCGAGCGGTTCGCAGATCGCCATCAGCGATTCATGGTAAGCCAGCGCGCTGGCTTCCATGGAGCATCCGGGATAGTAGAGATAGGCGCTCATTCGTTCTCCTCCACCTCTTTGGCGCGCTCCAGAATCGCATGAAGCTGCTGGATGCCTTTGATCCGACGGGGTTTCAAGTCAATGCGCTTGCGGGTCAGCATTCCCAGTCCCATCGGAGCCATGCCCGGCAGGCGCAGCGGGAAGTGCTTCAGATAGTGGCGGGTCGCCAGACCGAATTCGTAACTGCGTCCGTACTTTTCGACCATATCCACGAAGGTCTGGGAGAAGTGGGGCGGGGTAGAGTCGCGGTAGAGTTTCGCGTGGATCGCCATGCTCTTCAACGTGTACATCACATCGGCAATATGGACATCCTGCGGACAGCGCACCACGCAGTGGTAGCAGGATACGCATATCCAGGGGGTATTGCTTTGCAGCGCCTCCTCACGCATCCCGGCGCGTATCATGGCAAACAGCATACGCGGCGTGTGATCCATGTCCGATGCAGATGGACAGGAGCCGCCGCAGGTGCCGCACTGGATACACATCTCCAGTCGTGAGACTCCGGCTGTTCGCCGACTGACCTCCTCAAGAAACCGCAGGTTCGGATTGGAGGGATCCAAACCCTGTGCAACTTCGTCGCTCACAGGCTGCCTCCTTCATTATCCTGACCTGTCCGGCGCGATGGTCGGACAGAGTGTAGAGGGTCTCATGGTTTTGTGCCTTTTTTCACAATATAATTCTCGGTCAACAGAAAGATTCCTTCGCAGAAAAAAAAGTTATTCTATTGCGTGTAAATTTCCATCCGGGCGGCGTATCAGGCGGAACTGCCCTGACTTGTGGATCACGCGGTATGCATCGATTTTCGAGGAATGGTTTGTCCGCTATCGGACGACATTTTTTCTATCAGAGAACTCTTTTCGCAGGGTAGAATCTTCACAGGCTACATGGAGCGATCAGCCGGCACAGACAGCGCTGGCGCCTGAGGAGAGACATGAACGAAATCGGCGAGAGCCTGGAGCAGGCTTTAGAATATGTGCAGAGAGTTCCCGAACGGCAGGGCGAGTCGATGCTGGGCGTTCCGCTGGAGAAGCGCGATGTGGTGTGTATCGGCATGGTAGGCGTGGGCGGACGGGGATTCGGGCAGATGTGCGAACTGCTGGCGGTGGAGGGGGCGCAGATCACCGCCATCTATGATGCGGTCGAGTCGCGCGCCCTGCGCGCTAAGAAGCGGGTAGAGGATGCCGGTCAGCCCTCTCCACGGGTGGAGAGCGACTGGCAGACCCTCTGCGAGCGGGATGAGGTGGATCTGGTCTACGTCTGTTCACCCTGGGACTGGCACGTTCCGCAGGCGGTCTACGCGATGAACTGCGGAAAACACGCGGCGGTAGAGGTTCCGGCGGCAACCACGCTGGCGGACTGCTGGCGCATAGTGGATGTCTCCGAGCGTACTCGCCGACACTGCATCATCCTCGAAAACTGCATCTATGAGTACGCCGAGATGATGGTGATGAATATGATTCGCGCCGGACTGTTCGGAACCATCACGCATGGCGAGGCGGCTTATATTCACGACCTGCGCGACCTGCTTCTGGCGGACTACAGCGAGGGACTCTGGCGGCGCGAAGCGCATAAGACGCGCAATGGAAACCTCTATCCGACGCATGGACTGGGGCCGGTGGCGCGCTATATGGATATTCATCGGGGAGATCGGTTTACCCGTCTGGTCTCTATGAGCAGCCTCTCTCTCTCTCTGGGCATGTATCGCGATGCCACTATTCCCGACGATCACCCCAAACGCGCCGAGAGCTACTCCTGCGGCGATATGAACATCTCGCTGATACAGACCGCGCTCGGTCGCACGATCATGCTCCAGCACGATGTCGTGACCCCGCGTCCCTACAGCCGGATCAATCTGGTCTCCGGCACAAAGGGAGCTTTCTGTGACTATCCTCCCCGCATCTTTCTGGACGGGCAGAAGAGCCACGACTGGATGCCGATCGACTCCTTCCGTGAAGAGTATGAAGATCCGATCTGGAAGGAGCAGGGCGAACTGGCGCGGAAGATGGGCGGACATGGCGGCATGGACTTTATCATGAACTACCGCCTGATTCAGTGTTTCCGGGAGGGACTGCCGCCGGATATGGATGCCTACGATGCGGCGGCGTGGAGCGCGCCGGGTCCGCTCTCCGATATATCGGTCGCCTGGGGAAATGCGCCGCTTCCCTTCCCCGACTTTACGCGCGGCGGCTGGCAGAGACCCGCCGTCTGAACTCTCCCGCAACCGCGTCCTGCTAAACGGAGTCTAATCTACTGCGAGGACTGGACAAATGCAGCTAAAAACTGTAGAGTAGGAGCATGGGTACGGTCTACCTTCTGGCAGAACCGTTGCGGTGGCTGCTCGGACTGAGCGTGGAAACGAGCCGACAGTTTGAGCAGGCGCGGCTCTACTTTGCGGGCGGCTGGCACATCTATGTTATCGTAACTCTCCTGCTGTGCGCGGCGTGCTGGTTCGGCGTTCTCTATCTCAAAGACGGCAAGCGTCCCTCACTGTGGATCAAGACCCCTCTGCTGCTGCTGCGGCTGCTGGCGTTGACCGCCCTGATCCTGATGTTGCTGCAGCCCATGCTGCGCCTGACTAAGACCGAGACGCAGCGTCCGAACGTTCTGCTCCTGGTGGATAACTCGCTCAGCATGGAGCGGAAAGATACGCGCCTTCCAGCAGATCGTTCCACGCGAACCGCGCGCGCCGTTGGCGGAAATCCAGTGCAGATGTCTCGCGCTGAGATCGCCGCGCGCTTGCTTAACAACCCTCAATCCAACCTTCTCGGCGAACTGGCAAAACGCTATCAACTGCGCGTCTATTCCTTTCACGGGCAGGCGCAGGCGGTTCCCCTGGCAGGGCAGCCCAATCGCAGCGCGCCGCCCGCCCTCGACATCAAGCCGGATCCAAAGGGAAACACCACGCAGATCGGGGTGTCGCTCAGACGCGCTCTGGACGATCTGGCGGGGCAGCCGCTTGCTGGCGCGCTTATCGTCTCCGACGGGGGCAATAATCTGGGGGAAGACCCGGTCTCCGTCGCGGAGCAGGCGCGAGAGCAGGGAGTGAACGTCAGCGCGCTGGGAATCGGCGATCCGACCCCGACTCGCGATCTTGCCATCACCGAAGTGCTGGCGGATCAGGTGGTTCGCAAGGACAACATCACGCAGGTCTTTGTGGGGCTGTCGCATAGAGGATACGAGGGTCAGACTGTCACGGTTACGCTCCGGCGCGGCAATGAGATCATTGGCACGCAGTCGGCGCGTCTTGGTCCGGCCGGGCGTCGGCAGAGCGTCTCCTTTACCTATACGCCCGGACAGACCGGCGTTTTCTCCTACATCGTCTCAACAACCGTCCTGACCAACGAGATCACGGCGGAGAATAACCGCCGTCGTTTTCTGCAGCGCGTGATCTCCCGCAAACTGAAGATACTCTATGTCGAAGGCGAACCGCGCTGGGAGTATCGCTATCTGAAGAACGCCGTTCTACGCGATACGCAGATCGCCTTTAGCTGCTATCTGGTCGCCTCTGGCGCGCAGCGCGGCGGCGAGGGCAATGTTCCGATCTTTCGCTTTCCGCAGGACGAAAAGAGCCTGTTCGAATTCGATATTCTGATCCTGGGCGATGTGCCGCGTTCGCACTTTTCAGAACTCCAACTGCGCAATATCCGCCGTTTTGTGGAGGATAAAGGCTCCAGTCTGGTGGTGATTGCGGGGGAGAAGCATATGCCCTGGGAGTATCGCGGCACGCCTCTGGAGCCGATCTTTCCGACGGAACTGCCCGCCTTTCCCGAACAGGTGAAGACGGCGGAGCCGTTTCAGTGGGAATTGACGCCGGAAGGCAGGCAGGATCCGCTGCTGCGGCTGGATGACGATCCGACGGTGAATGCGCGCATTTGGCGAGAACTGCCGGGGATGTACTGGGGAGCGGGGATTCCGCGCGCGCGCCCCGGCGCAACGGTGCTGGCGGTGAATTCCACGCGCTCCAACTCTTATGGAAAGCGGGTGGTGCTGGCGGTACAGCCATTCGGGGCGGGGCGGTGTCTGATCTCCCTCACGGACAGCACATGGCGGTGGCGCTGGCGCGTCGGAGACCGCTACTTCTACCGCTACTGGGGGCAGATGATTCGCGCCATGACGCCGCAGGAGACTCCTGGCGGCAACCGCTACGCACAGATCAACGCGGATCGCTCAGAGTATCTGCTGGGGGATCGGGTTGCGCTGAATGCCCGCCTGCTCGATGCCTTCTATCGTCCAGTGAAAGCGAAACAGGTGACCGCCGTTCTGCGCGGCGAAAACGGCGTGGAGACTCCGATCACGCTCAACGCCTCGCCCGTCTCGCCCGGTCTCTTCTCGGCCGACTTCCTGGCAGACAGAGTCGGAAAGATGCAGGTCTCCCTCGCTTCTCCCGCCAATCCCGCCGCCCTCGCAAACGCCTCCTTTCTGGTGCAGAGCGTCGCCCTGGAGCAGCAGCAACCGGAACTGAACGAGACGCTGCTCAAACGGCTGGCGTCGGCAGGCGGAGGTCGCTACTATCTGCCGGATGAGGCGCGCCTCTGGCTGGAGACGCTGACGGCGAAGGATGTCGTGATCCGCAGCGAGAGCGAAACGGAGCTCTGGGACGCGCCGATCCTTCTTATCCTTTTTGTTGTTCCTCTTGGTCTGGAGTGGCTGATCCGCAAACGCACCGGGCTGCTCTGAAGAGACAGGGCATGAATCGCGTCCCGCTCTCTCTCCCATGCTCCGACTGCCGCGCTTCCTTCACAATCTTTCAAATCCCTGTAGCCGATATGAGATTCGATCCGTATACAGTGGCAGAAGAGGAGGCAGGAACAAACCGACACATAGAAGAGTAGATTCAAAAGGTTATGATTACATTGGAGGATCGAGGAGCATGAGTTGTGCGGCTTGCGGGGCGCCCTCCGGCAAGAGGCAGCATTCCTGCGCCATCTGCGGCTACGTCTATCGCAACGGCGCGGAGCCGACCTGGGATCGCCGGGTCGAGGCGGCAGCCTTTGAAGACCTGGTGAAGACGCTGGAGGAGGGAGAGGCTCTGCTGGGAACCACACGCGGACGGCTGGCGGGAAGCTGGAGCGGTCGCATCGCGCTCACGCCTCAGGCGCTTCTATGGCGATTTGCTAATCTGGGAATCACCGGGGATAAGCTGGTGCTGCAGCCTGTGCAGCCCGGTACGGGGCGCGTCACCTCCGATAAGACGCTGGTCTTTCCAATGGATGACATCTACTCCATCAGCCTGTCAGACGCCGATCCAATGGAGCCGGGACGCACCGCGCGCATGGTGGTGCTGCTTCGCACCGGGGACTCGATCCGGCTTCGCGCCAGCGGCAGGCTTGCCGACAGCGCTCGTCAGATCGTGAAAGTGTGGGAATCGTTGACCGCGCACCTTCAGGAACGGAAGACGGTGGTGGAGGAGAAGTGCATCCATTGCGGACGCGCTTTTGACCGCCCTTATCGCTTCTGCCCGTTCTGCGGGCAGGGACAGGGGGATGAGGATTAGATATGACCGCTGCCACTGCCGAACGACTTCGCTTTCCGGGCATCAATCCGACCGCGTTTGAACATCCGCTGGATCGCAGCGCGCTGGAAGCCCTGCGAAAAACCCCCGGGCTGGATAAACTGTTCAAAAAGCTGGCTTCGCTCCATTTCGAGAGGCAGGTGCGCCTGCATTTCACCGCCGACAGCCTGCGCCTCTCTCCCCGACAGTGTCCGGACATCTATCGCCTGTTGCGCGAAGCCTCCGCCGTACTCGATATGCCGGAACCGGAACTCTACCTGATGCAGACCCCTCAGCCCAATGCCTTCGCCATCGGCATGGATCGCTACACCATCGTACTGACTTCCGGGCTGGTAGACCTGATGACCGAGGAGGAGCTTCGCGCGGTTATCGGACATGAACTGGGGCATATTAAGAGCGGGCATATGCTCTATCGCACGATAGCGATCTTCCTGACCCTGGTGGGACTGGTCGCGGCGCGTAATCTGCCCTTTGTGAATCTGCTCTCGCAGGCGCTGCTCTACGCTTTTTATGACTGGTTCCGTAAGTCGGAACTGACGGCGGATCGCGCCGGACTGCTGGTCGCGCAGGATCCGGAGGTTGCGGTGCGCGTGCTGCTGAAGCTGGCGGGCGGAGCGCAGCGCACGGTCGGGCAGTTGAATCTGGAAGAGTTTCTCAAGCAGGCGGACGATTACGAAGATATGGATGAGAGCCTGCTGAATATTCTCTACAAATTCGAAATGACCCGTTTTCAGACCCATCCGTTCCCCGCGCTGCGCGCCAGAGAGATCCATCGCTGGGGGCAGGCGGAAGAGTACCGCGACATTCTGCGAGGCAACTATGCGCGGGTCGAAACCGCCGCGGCAGACCGCCGCTGCCCGCGCTGCGCGGCAGTCGTGGAGAATCCGCTCTTTAAGTTCTGCCCGGAGTGCGGGGGAACGCTCTGACCCGATGGCTAGAAGCTCATCCGATCATAGGCTTCCAGCGTAATCGGGTAGAGAGGCTGCTCGCCGCGCAGGAAACGCGCCAGATCGTTGAGCGCCATCCGCGTCATCCGGGGCAGTTCATCGGTGGTCGGTCCCGCGACATGAGGCGTCCATAATACGTTCGGGAGAGTGCGCAGGGGATGATCCGGCGGGAGCGGCTCCGGGTCGGTGACATCCAGCGCGGAGAAGAGTCGCCCCGTCTTCAACTCCTCCGTCAACGCATCGGTGTCTACGATACGTCCTCGCGCAGAATTGAGCAGGATCGCGCCGTCGGGAATCATCGCCAGTTCCGTGGCTCCGATCATCCGGCGAGTCTCCGGAATATCCGGCGCATGGAGCGAGACGATCTTGGACCGCTTGAGGAGCGCGGGCAGGTCGGTCTTCTCTACCTGCAGCCTGGACGCCTCCTCCTCAGACATATAGGGATCGAATACCAGCGTCGGGCAGCCGAACGGACGCAGCAACTCCCGGAAGTATCTGCCGACGAACCCGAACCCGATCAGCCCGACTGTCTTATCGTAGAGCGTCTCGTTGACGATCCGTTTTCCTGCCGCCTGATAGAAGCCGGTTCGCGACGGATTGGTGTCGGTGTAGACCAGATAGCGGCGCAGCAGGATCATAGCGTTCAGCAGGCAGAACTCGGCGACAGTGCGGGCAATCGCCGCCCGCGCGCTGGTGACGATAATCCCCTTCTCGATCGCGTAGCGGGGTATGCCGCGCACGCTGCCCGCCGTATGGCAGATGATCTTCAGCCGGTCTGCGCGCTGAAGCGTCTCCACGGTGGGAGCGCGAAATCCCCAGCCGGTAATCACGGCGTCCGACTCTTCCCAGAGCGCGCCGTACTCCGCCTCGCTCAATTCACGCGGTTGACGACAGAAGATCACGGATCCCATGCCGTGAAGCTCCGCTTCAAACTCCGACATTCGCATCCGCTGGTAGGTATCCTCCGGCAGCGCGCAGAGAATGGTGGTCATTTCGTCTCCTCCAGTATCCAGGCGTGCGCCGGATCGTTCGCCCAGGCTCCATATCTCCGCTCCTCTCCCGCCAGCGCCCATAGATAGAACAACTGGTAGCCCGGAGCGGCGGCAACCGGATGATAGCCTCGCGGCAGTACAACAGCGTCTCCGTCCTGGACGGCATAGGTCACATCGAACGGATCGCGGTCATCCGGCGCGGTGTATATTCGCTGAAGACCGAACCCCCCGACAGGCGACATCTTATAGAGATAGACCTCTTCCATCGGACATTCGTTCTCGTTCTGGCGATCATGTTTGTGGGGCGGCGAACTGGACCAGTTTCCTGGCGGGTTGATCGTCTCGCCGATCATCAGACGATCTGCCTGAACGTTGTCGCCGATCCCGGTAACCACCGTGCGCCGCCAGTTATCGCGCCCCACCTCGCGGGTTACCGTCTCCTCCGGGTAGATCACGGCAGCCGGGAACGTCTGCCGCGCCGGAGCGAAGATCAGCGCGGCATCCAGAACCGCGCTCTCGGCATAGAGGCTGACCCGCGAGTCTCGCGGAATATAGACCATCGTCGGGCGCCCGGCGAAGACATGGGCGCGTTTGCCGATCTCGGGAAAAGTCGCGTTGCCTGTGGAGGAGTGGATATTGACGGTGCAGAGACCGCCGAAGAGATCGAGCGCCGCCTCCGAGTCGCCCGTCTCGAATGTCCACTCCGGCGCTTCCGCCGTAAGATGCAGCGTCCCGACGCGCAGCCATTTCAAGGGCGCATTCTGCGGGCTGGCGATCTCGGTATACGGACCCTCCGAAGGCTGATGGCGAAACAACAGATCGGGTGTCATGGCTTGCACTCTCCCTTTTGAAACTACTCGCCTGGGTTCAGGGGGCGAAAAAAGACGATGCTGGCGGTATGTCCATGAATAAAACTCCGGCTGCCGACAGGACCGATCTCTCCCTGCGCGAAAAAACCGGCCAGCGGGGTCTGAGGAATGCTGTTCAGCGCCGTCTGAATATCGTGGTGGGGCAGAGGAAACATCTGCTGACCGCGTCCGTTGCAGCTAAAGAGCAGTCCGCCCGCCGGAGGCGCATTGTCGCGAACCGGAAGCATAAGCTGCCGCAGGTCTTCATCGGCGGTGGAGGCGTCACGGACATGAAACTGCACGGTCTGCCCGGCGCGAACGTGGTCGGTGATGACAATCCCGCCGTCCTGCTGATTCACGCCCACGACATTGCGGATGAGGAAATCGCCGCGATGAAACTCCGCCTGATGCTCATTCATCGCGACGCCCAGAAAGACGCCCTGAGTCAGCAGGAACCGCTCCTCCTCCGAGAGTTCGCGGAAAATCTCTTCGGCGACCTCCAGCGCGGGGCGCCGGCTCAATGTCTCAATCGTGTTATCCTGCGCTCCGGTGACCAGCAGACGGCGACCGATGGGACGGCATCCCTGACTCACAACCGTCTGAATGGAGACGGGACCGGAGATGGCGACTCCGACAGCGCCCTCGTAGTGGAGCATGTCGTCGAGAATGAGGACATTCTGACCACTGCGAAACGCGCCGCTTGCCAGTCCGCCGAACACCGGCGCGCGAGGCTTGAGACTATCAAACGCTTCCAGCAGTTCGACGATGGGAGTGGTATATCCATCGCACAGCAGCATGTAGGCGCGAGTCTGGGCGACGGTTCCGACCCGCGCGGAGAGCGCGTGCGGGTCGTCAATCAGCATGTCCCAGTCGCTTTCGCCGATATGGAAGGGGGTAAGTTCGACGCCGGGCATACTGCCGAGCAGCAGAGAGATTCCCGGCTCCTCCTCCACCTCTTCCTGCACGCCGATGACGCCGCAGCCGGTACATCCCGCCATCACCCGCGGACGCAGCGTATCGCGCAGTTTCATGGCGCTGCGCCAGACAGAGGCATTATGATGATAGGTGACAAAGAGCGCTGCAAAATCCGGCGCGGTGATTTTGCTCTCCTGAATCTGCGCGAGTATCTCCTCAACCGCCGCCGCGCTGTCTCGCTGTCGGCTGATAGCTGCAATAAACTGCATGGTACGGTTCCTGAAAGTCTTATTCGGAAGGCTGCATGAAGGGTTGAATGAGAGCGCGGAAGTGATCAGACCAGGGCATGGGGCGGCGCGTCTGCGAATCCAACCGCACCAGCACCGACTGTCCCTCCGCCGCCAGAGTCTGATCGCGCATCCGTATCTCCAGCGCCAGAGTCAGGCTGGTATTGCCGACCCGGACGACGGAGATCCTTACCTCGACCTCCATCTCGCCGAGAATGGGTTTCCGGTAGTCTATCTCATGCCGCGCGACCACATAAGGCCATTCGGGATTTGCCGAATCGTAGGCGCATCCCAGCGCGCGCCAGAAATCGAAACGCGACCGCTCGAAGAGCAGCAGATAGACTGAGTTATGGGTCATGCCCAGCGCGTCCAGCATATCGAAGTGGATACGCTGTCGGCATATAAAGGGCGTAAAAGATTCAGGCATAGCCTATTCCTTTTCCGCAGAGAGAGAGACGTTTCCTGCCCGGTATACGTAAGGATACAGGGCAGGAGGATTCGACGGTCAGCACGAACGGATGATTCCGGACGTAAGCGCGAAGCGGCGTCTCCCTGCATGGCGCGATTATCCTCTCAAGGAGAGACGAATGATTGAGATTCTACATCGGCAGAGCCGACGTGTGCTGCTGCAGGTTCCGGCGGAGACGCTGGAGAAGGCTAACCTGGCGGGAGAGTACCTGATCCATGCCGATCTGAACGGCGCAACGATGTCTCGCGCCGTGCTGCCTTTCGCCAACCTGTCGGGAGCCGATCTGCGGGGGGCCGATCTGACCGATGCGAATATGCGCGGGGTGGTGCTGAGCGAGACCGATCTGACCGGAGCCGATCTTCAGGGAGCCAACCTTACCGGCGCAACCCTCTCGCTTACGGTCTTCGCAGGCTGCCGGAATCTCCATGAGGCGATTGGACTGGATCGTGTGCATCATCGAGGTCCCTCCACTCTGGATGATGATGTGCTGCGCGCCAGCGTCGCCTTTCTGCCAGATGGTTTTCTGCGCGGAGTCGGCTACACCCGCAGCGAGATCGCCTATCTGCGCCGCGCCTATCCCGCTCCTTCCGCCGGAGACGCCTCCAGTTGATCGCCGACCACGACCCCGGTGGAAAAGGCGGCTCCTGCAGGCATCTCCAGCGTGCTGAAGCCGTCCGTCACCCCGCGACAGATTCGACCGGGCGGCACCTCGCGTAGAATCTGAAGGACTCGCATCTCTCGATCCAGAACGATTATGTCAAGGGCGAAGCGCATCCCGAAGGTGTGAACGCCGTTGCAGGGAATCAGCCAGATTCCCGTCTCCGGGTGGAGCGATTGCCGACCAGCCAATCCCGTCAGTCGTCCCCAGAAACTCGTCACCTTCAGCACTCTTGTCGTTGTTGTGCGCCTGCTCGCGCGATTTTCGATCCGAAAGGTCTGTCGTGGCATCTGAACGCCATCCTCGCCGTCATCTGCTGCGCCGTCTGTTTATCGCCGTTCTCTGGAGCGTACCGCTTACCGGAGCGGGTCTCTATCTGTTTGCCCGCGAAAGCATGAGTCCGCTTGTGAGCGCGGCGGTCGGCTGGCATATCCTGGCAGGAATCCTGCTTTCCGGTCCGTTTCTGTGGGCGCTGTTTCGCTCCGGCAACTCTCGTCCCGTCTTCTTGAAGACCATCGCCATGATCGCTGTACTGACCGGCCTTCTTCTCATCGGATACGCTGCCGCCGGTCAGAGTGTTAGCCGCGCGCGCTGGCTGTTCCTGCTGCATCTTCTATCTGGCTTTGCGGTCTTGCTCTGGTTTGCCTATCATGCTCTGCGCCGGATAGACGGGAGAATGATCTTCTCCGGCAGAAAGGCGTCGAAGTCCGGCGCGACGGCGGCTCTTCTGCTCATAGGATCGAGCGCGGTCTTTGGAGCCTACACCTATTCGGCGGAAGCCTACTACCGGATGCTGACCGCCACCACGCCGGAGCAGGCTGGCTATCCGCACTTTCCCGCCGGAACGATCTTTACAGAAGGTGCAGAGTGGGAGACGCTGCCCTCCTCCGAATCGTGCGGTGAAGGGGGCTGTCATCCCGATATCACCCGACAGTGGAGCGGTTCGGGACATGCGCATTCGGAAGAGAGCATCTTCTATCAGCGCGCGCTGGCACGGGCAAAGCGGCAGCTGGGTGAAAGAGGAGCGCAGTGGTGTCAGGGATGTCATGCGCCTTTCTCCCTGCATCCCTCCGCTCGAACATCGGAGAGCGATCCGGCAGAGGCGCTGAGAAAACGTATCGAGAGCGGGAAGGCTTCTGTAAACTGCCTTGCCTGCCATGCCATGACGCATGTTCCGGAGCCAACCGGCAACGGCCGCGCCGTCTACTCTGCGCCTCCCGTCTATCCGCTTGGCAAGAGCCGCCTCGCGGCGCTGCGATGGACGCACCGATTTCTGCTGCGCGTTCGCCCCGCTCCCCATCAGGCGGCTCTGAGAACGCCGAAAAGCCCGAATCAGTGCGTCTCCTGTCATCGTCTGAGCGTGAATATACCGCAGAATCGCTATAAGTTCCTGCGTTACGATGAGACATGGGGCGACTGGCTCAACAGCCCCTACTCCGGCGATACCATCGCCTCGGTTGAGTCCGGGACAGCCCCGAAAGACTGCTCTGCCTGCCATCTGCCCAAGACGGAGGGCTACGATATTTCAGGCAGGATGCGCGATCATGCGCTGTTTGGAGCCGATACCGCCAAGCCGGTTCTGCGGGGCGATCTGGAGCGGCTCCGAGCGGTGGAAAAGGCGCTTCAGAAGGATGCGTTTCGACTGGAGATTATCTCCCTGCGACGTTTCGACGCCTCTCCGCGTGAACGCGAGACGCTGATGATGCCGCTTGCCGGACGCGATATCCTCGTTCGACCGGGGGAAGATGTGACGGTGGATGTGCTGGCGGAAAACATCGGGATCGGGCACGCCTTCCCGACCGGACTGCCCGATCTACGAGAGGCATGGATTGCGTTCACGGTTACGGACTCGCGAGGGCGCGTCCGGCTGGTCAGCGATAAGCGGGAGGAAGCGGGACTATCCGCCGATGCCGACGTTCACGGGTATGGAATGCTTGCTCTGAACCGCCTCGGAGAGGCGACCACGCGGGGAAACTTTTACGAGATGGTGACTCTCCTGCACAGCCGCGCCATTCTGCCGGGAGAGGGCGAGGTGTCGCGCTATCGCGCCATTCGACCGGGTGAGGGAGATGTCGCCCGGTATCGCTTCCGCATACCGGCAGGAACCGGAGGCGCGCTGCGCCTGAATGCCCGATTAAGCTATCGTCCCTTCCGCGCCTCCTTTCTGCAGGCGATGTTTGGGGAGAAGGAGGGGAACGAACTGCTGAAAAAGCTCCCGACAACCATTCTGGCGGAACACTCCGTTTCACTGCGCGTTCAGGAGGGACGCAGCCGGGGGAGTGCGCCGATCTCCGCTCCCGCCGATGATCAGCGGGAAGCCTCGCGCCTGCACCTCTATGGAACGGCGCTGCTGCTGCAGAACGATCTGTCTCTGGCGCGCCGCGTGCTTCAGCGCGCCCTGAACATGGATGCCAGTAGACCCGCCTATCAGATCGCTCTGGGGCGGGCATTTCTAGCGGAAGGGGATCTTCTGGCGGCGCGTTCTCAGCTTCAAAAAGCGCTCAATCTGGACTCGTCTTCGGATGCGGCGAAGGCGTGGCTGGGATATACGTATCGTAGAATGGGGCAGTTTGAGACCGCCCTGTCGTTTTTGAAGCCGCTGTCTGAGCGTTATCCGCGCGATCGGATGATCTGGTTCAACATCGGACGCAGCTACTTTCAGACCGGCAGCTACGAGGAGGCGGCAAAAGCTTTTCGGCGAATGCTCGATGTAGATCCCGATGACGCCGCCGCTCATTTCAACCTGATGGACTGCTATCGTCGTCTTCGGCGGTTGTCGGAGGCGCGCCGCGAAGAGGCTGCCTACCGGGTGCTTCGCGATGACGAACTGCCGACGCATATTATCGAGCCGTTCCTGCGCGACCATCCCCACATACAGCGCGAACGACTGCTGATGCATGAACATCTGTTAAGCGAAAAGCCATGATCCGTGTCCTATCTTTTTCTGTCGGAGTAGAGACGGAGCGCAGGCGTCTCTGTGCTGCTGTCACGCTGCATATGTTGCTCTGCCTTGCGCTGTCGGGATGCCAGAACGGCGGCGCGCCCGGAACAAAGCCCGTGGTGGAGCCGCCTCCTCCCGTCACCTTTCGCGAGGTGACGAAGGAGGTCGGCATAGATTTCACCCATGTCAACGGAGCCGCCGGGGATAAGTATATGCCGGAGACGATGGGATCAGGCGGGGCTTTCCTGGATTATAACAATGACGGCAATCTGGATATTCTGCTCATCAACGGAAGATACTGGCCTGAACATCAGCGACCGGAAAAACCGACGATGAGGCTCTACCGCAACGATGGAAAGGGCAGATTCTCCGACGTTACTGAAGAGTCTGGGCTGAATGTCTCGCTCTACGGAATGGGGATGTCGGTCGGCGACTTCGATAACGATGGCTGGGACGATCTCTATGTGACGGGCGTCGGAGAAAGCAGGCTGTTTCGCAACACTGCGGGAGAGGGTAACCGGCGTCGGTTTATGGATATGACGGCGCGTTCCGGGCTGCAGAATTCCGGGTGGGCGACCAGCGCGGCCTGGATAGACTACAATCGGGACGGCTTCCTCGATCTGTTTGTCTGTCACTATGTGGAGTGGTCGCCGGAGATAGATCGGAGCAAGTCGTTCAGTCTGGATGGCGTGAACCGCTCCTATGCGACGCCGCAGCAGTATGCCGGACAGACCTGCCGTCTCTACCGGAATGAGAAGAACGGTCGTTTCACCGATGTCACCCGTCCGTCAGGGGTCTTCAACACGCGCAGCAAAGCGCTGGGAGTGGTGCTATGCGATTTTGACCAGGACGGCTGGCCCGATATTATCGTCGCCAACGATACCGAGCCGAATCTGCTCTATCACAATCAGGGAAACGGCGCATTCAAAGAGGTGGCTCTGGAGGTTGGCATTGCGGTGGCGGAGACCGGCAAGGCGAAGGCGGGGATGGGCATTGATACCGGCGATGAGCAGAACAACGGTCTGGAGTCGATTGTCATCACCAACTTTGCAGGGGAGCAGTTGACCCTGTACCGACAGGACGGCACGGGTCACTTTCTGGATATGGCGGCGCGCAGCGGCATCGGGAACGCCAGCCAGTACTATCTGGGGTTTGGCGTCTTCTTCTTCGATTATGATCTGGATGGATGGCTGGATATCTTTGTCGCGAACGGTCATATCCAGGACGACGCCGATCTGCGCCAGACCGGGGTCGCCTACGAAGAGCCTGCCCTGCTGTTCCGAAACCGGGGACAGGGCCGCTATCAGGAGGTGACATCGGTCTCAGGGGAGGCGTTGATGCGCCGCGTGGTGGGGCGCGCCGCCGCCTGGGGAGACTATGATAACGACGGCGCGCCCGATATTCTGGTCACCGTCAATAACGGCGCGCCGCGCCTGCTTCGTAACGACAATCGCACCGGCAACAACTGGCTTCGTCTGAAGCTGGAGGGAACGCGGAGCAACCGCAACGCCATCGGCGCGCGGGTGCGCATGCATGTGGGAGATCGCGCCCTGACTAAGACGGTGAAAAGCGCGTCCAGCTATCTGGCGCAGAGCGACCGCCGCCTGCTGTTCGGGCTGGGCAAAGCGAGGCAGGCAGATTCCATCGAAATTCAATGGCCCAACGGGCTGGTGCAGACGCTCGGACCGACTCCTGCCGGTCAAACCCTGACGGTGCGCGAACCGGGTGCGGGATAGATGCGGGCATGTCGCAGGGACAACGAGCGGGACACTGGGAGAATCCGTATTCTACGCCAAATCCGGTCTGAATAATCGCTCTTCTGTCTGCGGGCAGAGGAGTGCTATAATGCTCTTATGCGAATACTGCTCACCAATGACGATGGCATTCATGCGCCGGGGCTGCGCGCATTAAACGAAGCGCTTCAGCCTCTCGGAGAGGTCTTTGTGGTGGCGCCGGAAAGACCCCGCAGCGCCTCCGGGCACTCCATCACGCTGCATAAACCGCTGCGAATCGAGGAGACGCGGCTGCCGAACGGTCAACGCGCCTGGGCGACCAGCGGCACGCCCGCCGACTGTGTGACACTGGGACTGGACGTGGTAATGGAGGGACGCGCCGACCTGCTCTTTTCGGGAATCAATGAAGGCTCTAATCTGGGCTGGGATCTGACCTACAGCGGAACCGTCGCCGCCGCCATCGAGGGAGCCATTCTCGGGTTGCCCTCCGTGGCGGTGTCGGTGGTCGAAAACGGTTCGGAACTGAACTTCGAGCCGGCGGCGCGCTTCTCTCGAACGCTGGCGGAGGCGATCCGGGATAACGGCATGGAGAGATGGACGCTCCTGAATGTCAATGTGCCCGCGCTGTCTCTGGAGCGGATTCGCGGCGTTACCGTAACGCATCAGGGGCGTCGGCAATATGTAGATCGCATTGATCGCCGCGTTGACCCCTGGGGACGCGCCTACTACTGGTTGCGCGGCAGCCTGAAAGAGGAGACGCCCGACGAAGGATCGGATGTTCACGCCATTCTCGAAAATCGAATCTCCGTTACTCCCATCCACTTGGATATGACGGCGTACTCTCTGATCGCTCCTATGCGGGAGTGGAATCTCGGATAATCAAGGAAGCAATATGAACCCTGTACGATTTCGCACATGGACCCTCTTTGCCGGAGCGGGGATCGCGCTGCTGGCTGTATGCAGGATGCAGGCTGCTCCAGAGGGCAAACAGTCGGGCATCAGCCTGGGAACCATTCAAGCGCATATCTCCTATCTTGCCTCGGACGAACTGAAGGGGCGCGGCTCTGGAGAGAAGGGCAACGAACTGGCGGCGCGCTATATCGCAGCCCAGTTCAAACGCGCCGGTCTGAAGCCGGTCGGGACCGGCAAGCAGAACGATCCAAAGGCGGCGATGGACGGCAGCGGCTACTTTCAGCCGTTTACCTTTCCGGCGGGCGTCGCCAGAGGCAAGAATAACAGCCTGCAGGCAGAGGTCGGCGGGAAGAAGCTGCGCTATCGGGTCGGCAGCGACTTTGAGCCGTCCTCCGTCTCTTCGTCGGGAACCGTGAACGGCGAGGTGGTCTTTGTCGGCTACGGGATACAGGCTCCTCAGCGCGACGACTACGCCGGACTGGATGTAAAGGGGAAGATCGTTCTGCTGCTGGCAGGAGCGCCGGGGAGAGAGGCGAACGCGCCATTACAGGCATTTGCCGGGATTCGACGCAAGGCGCAGATTGCGCGCGATATGGGGGCGGCGGGAATCATTGTGGCGCTGACCGCTCCCGGCGAGAGTCCGCAGATGGGGGCGGAGGGACGCGCCGCCGGAGCCGGACTGCCGATCCTGGCGGTGCGCCGGAGCGTGGCAGAGGAGTGGCTGAAGAGCGCCGGGAAATCGCTGCCGGAGTTGATGACCGGGCTGGAGAGCGGGGCGCAGTCGTTTTCGCTTCCGGTGCAGGCAAGCGTTCAGGCGGATCTGCAGAAGGTGACGAAAACGACGGCGAATATCGTGGGTCTTTTAGAAGGCAGCGATCCGACCCTGAAGAACGAAATCGTCGTGATCGGCGCGCACATGGATCATCTGGGCATGGGCGGTCCTGGCTCCCTGGCTGCCGATAAGACCCCCGATATTCATCACGGCGCGGACGACAACGCCTCCGGGACCGCAGGCGTCCTGATGCTGACCGACTACTTCCGTTCCCGCATTCAACCGCCGAAGCGAAGTCTTCTCTTCATCTGCTTTTCTGCAGAGGAGTTGGGTTTGATCGGTTCCATGCACTACGTCAACAATCCGATCCTGCCGCTGGATCGCACCGTCGCCATGCTGAATATGGATATGATCGGGCGGATGAAGAACAACCAGCTAACGGTGATCGGAACGGGAACCTCTCCCGCATGGAATCTTCTTCTGCAAGAAGCGAACAAGACGGGCAATTTCCAGATCAGCCGCAATGAGGGCGGTTTCGGCGGAAGCGATCATCAGTCGTTCTACATGAAGAATATCCCGGTGCTGTTCTTCTTCACGGGCATTCATGAGGATTACCATCGTCCCAGCGATACCGCCGACAAGATCAATGCGCAGGATATGGTGCGCATCCTCGGGCTGGTCGCGGGCTGTGCCGAACGGATTGCGGATATGCCGGAGCGTCCCGCCTTTCAGCAGGTGACGCAGGCGGCTCCCTCCGGCGGACGCGGACGCGCCTCGGTCTCTCTCGGAACCATCCCCGAATACAGCACGGAGGTGGAGGGCGTGCTGCTGGGCGGCGTGCGTCCCGGCAGTCCGGCGGAGAAGGCGGGGCTGAAGGCGGGCGATGTGATGATCAAGTTCGGCGGTCGCAGCATCCGCAACATCGAAGAGTATACAGCGGCGCTGGCGGAGCATAAGCCGGGCGATGTGGTCGAGGTGGTGGTCAAGCGCGGGCAGGAGACGATCACCGTCAAGGCGACTCTGGTGGCGCGGGGCGGTTAGTCTCCGCGCGCTCTATCAGGCAGAAATGAGAGCAGGGCAGGCATGATGCCTGCCCTGAAACACGGGTAGAAGCAGACCCCCGGATCAGTCGCGATCTTTCTGGGCTGCTTTGGCGCGGGCGCGCTGTATTTTGCGAATCGCCGCTTTCAGTTCGCGGCGTTTGCGGTCGCTCGGCTTTTCATAGCGCTCGTGCATACGGGCTTCTTTGGTGATACCGCTGTTCATCACAGCCTTCTTGAAGCGGCGCAGCGCCTGATCTATGTCTTCGCCGGCTTTCACGACTACCTGGGTCAAAGCTCCATCATCCTTTCAAATCGTATTCAAGAGACGCGCAAAATATTATACCGTCTCTGAGCGCATTTTGTCGAATCAAAATTGATGAATTGTGCAAGTCCTGCTGGAGACGTTTATAATACGATTATAGCGATAGAGTTAACTCTATCGCTATAATCGTGTAGGCGTCAGGTTGACATACGAACGTTCGCCGGGCAGCCTTCCGGGCATTGCGAGAGCGCCGGTCTGTCATTGATAGCCACTTCAAAGCACTCGCTAATCCAGCGCGAAGAACTCCACCAGACGCCCCTTGCCGTCGGCGGTCTCCATCAGAATAAAGACGCCAGTCTGTTTGGAGCCTTTGGGATCGGTTCCCAGGGCGACATCCACCACTTTGCCCGTCAGTTTGGGGCTGCGCCAGATCGGTTTGACATCTCCCCCGCCGCCGAGAGCCAGCGCGGAGATGTCCGCGACGACAATCGCCGATCCATCGTTATCCTGCCAGGTCAGAAGGGCATAGAGGTTCTTATCGGCGCGCGGATCGAAACCGGCGGCAAATCCTGTCTTCTGCGCGGGTTCCGGTACGCCTATCGCGCTCATGAATTCCGGCGCTAAATGCACTGTGAGGGAGGAGTAGAGACCCACTCCCTGATCGGGCGGAACCAGTTCTCGGCCTGCCGTGACCGGTTTCTCTGCCGACAGGTCTATGCTCCAGACATCCGGGACACCGCCCGCAAAGAAGAAGAAGCACTCCTCTCCGTCGGAGAAGCGAACCTGTCCGGTGATATCAGAGATGTCAGTCGTCTCTTTCTTGGCGTATTTGTCGCCGTCGCGATAGTGGATCGCGCCCGGCACAACGATCACCGCCGGCTTGCCCTTTGCGAAGTGTCCGACGGCGATCTGCTTGCTCTTTTCGCCCAGGGCAAGCGTTGCCTCCGCCTCCGCGCTTTTGTCGCTGACCTTATGGACAACCAGATTGTTGTCGCCGCCGAGTGTCAACAGGCGCGGGGTCTTGTCGCCCGTCACATCCGCCACAAAGATACGGGTCGTGTTCTCCTTAACCGGCAGAGTCCAGGCGGATTTGAAGGCGGGCGGTCCTGTCTTTTTGGGCTTTGCGCCCATCACCTTCTCTTCGTCATAACCTTCAAACGAGTAGTTGTGCATCTTGTAGTAGACGCCGCGCGGATTGCGCGGTCCGCCTCCTGCCGGGTCAACGTGGCAGTAGGCGCAGTTCTTGTTTTCTTTCCGGGCAAACTCCGGCTTGGCTTGCGCGGCACCCGCCAGCAGAACCACTCCGGCAGTGACGGCAAAACAGAGAGATAGACGCATACGTTTCTCCTGCAAAGGGGTGTATACGGCAAACGGATGGTTACGGGTGAGAGTTCGTGATGGAAGGAGACTTTTCCTGCCGGGATTATGTTGCCGGAGGCAATTCATCTCTGAAAGGTATCTCCCAGCATCCAGCCCAGGACATGGGCGGTAAAGATAAGGTTACCGCCGAAGAGCAGCAGGTTTACCGCGCTGTCGGGGCGCGCCAGCATAAACAGCGCCACCAGACAGAAACTCGCGCCGAAAGCGCGTATGACGGAGCGGGAGGTCGTCTCCTGCAGATAGCCGATCAGCAGATAGAGTGACAGCGAGGCATAGAACCAGACGAGCGAGAAGCAGATCAACGCCGTACCCAGCGAGATAGTAAAACGGTTAGCGCGGCCGGCTGCCCGCAGCGAAAGCTCTTCACGCGCGCTGTGAAGGAAGCCGTTCAGGGACATTAACAGTCCGCCCATAAATCCAGAAATTCCCAGCGCAAAGAGCGTCATTCCGTTCCAGTAGATGGGCAGCAACTCCTTTGCTGCCGGTTCGCTGTTGGTCATGACCAGCAGCGCCAGAAAAAGTATCAGCCCGATCCCTATCCCGGTCGCCGCCATGCGCAGGCGAGGGGAGGCGGCGATGGACGAGGAACCGCGCGGACGGCAAGAGCGCGCCGCGTTACCCGCCATGGTGGGACCGGTTCTCGCGCCGACAAGCCGGTCAAACTTCTCATGCAGCGCGGCATTGCGCGGGTCTAATTGAAGCGCATAGCTGTACATGGCGATCGCTTCGTCGAGGTGACCGCGCATCCGGTGAATGTCTCCCAGCATCTCCATCGCGACGGGATGAGGGCGTCGGTGGTTGATCTGACGGCAGAGACGCTCCGCCTCCCGGTAGTTCATGCGTCGAAAGGCAGTCTGCGCCTCAGCAATCCGCGAATCCGCCGCGCTGCCGGTTGAGGGAGAGCGACCGGTTCCGACGCTTCCTGTACCGCGTGCGGATTTCTGCGCACCGCCGGAAGCCTGTCCTCCGGCGGATGCGGGGCGCGCTCCCGCCCCGGAGGCGCCAGAGGGGGGAGAGGCTGGACGCGAATCCGTCGGCGGAGAGGGCGATGGAGACGGGGCAGGACGGGGACGACTCTGCGAGAAGGCGCGCTCCGTATCGTAGGCGGCGCGCTTATGCGGGTCAGAGAGAACCTGATTGGCTTCATTGATCTTTTTGAACTTTTCGGCGGCGTCGGCAGAGAGGGAGATGTCGGGGTGATAGCGGCGCGCGAGGTCGCGGTAGCGTCGCTTGATCTGTTCCTGCGTGGCATCATGCGGCACGCCGAGAATTTCGTAGTAGTCGGGCGTTTTCATAAGTCGCTACGGACGGGGAAGGGTGTCAAAGAGCCGCGTGTTTGGCAAACTGCCAGCAAATACCGGTCGAAGGCTTCAGCGCGATCCGAACGGTTCGGAGAACCGGCATCTTCGCCTCCTATTCGCCTCCATCGTTGATACTGTTGAGCGCGCCTCCACCGATGGAACCGTACCCGCCCGACAGCGCGAATTTGATGACCGCGTAGGCGACCAGAATGGCGACGGTCAGGTAGATAGCGGTCGCAAAGACATGCGCGTAGAGATGTGCCTTGCTCTCAGCTTCGCCTTCCAGATACTCTGCGACCTTGTTCATCATGGCGTCCAGGTTGCCGGTCTGTTCGCCGGTATGCAGCATATCAATGACGATCTTCGGAAAGACGCCGGTCTCCTGAAACGCCTGCGAGAGCAGCGCGCCACGCTCCGCCGCCAGCATCGCCCGTCCGGTGGCGCGAGCGATCATCCGGCTGCCGCTGGCGTTGCCGCCCACCCGAATCGCCAGATTGATCGGCAGTCCAGCGGCGTACATGGCGCCGAACGCTCGCCCGAACTTCGCCAGAGCAAACCCGCGTATAACCGTGCCCAGCCAGGGCAGCGACATCTTGAACCGCTCATATGACTCCCGCGCCGTGTCGGACTGAAACAGGGTGATACGACAGAAGGCGACCACCGCGAAGCCGATCAACAGCGCCAGCGCCAGAAAACCGGCGGTATCCATCAGATACTGCGCGCCGGAGTAGTTTCCCTGTCCCATCCAGGCGATGATGAGTTTGGATATTGCGGGCGTGCCGTCCACAAAAAACTTTGCGCCCAGGATGAACAGGGCGGAGAGAACGACAATCTTCGGATAGAGCGTCAGCTTGCTGATCATTCTTCTCAGGGAAAGCTCCTGCTCCAGATAGTCGGCGATGCGGTGCAGCATATCATCCAGCATTCCGCCGTACTCCGCCGCTCGCAGCATCTCCATCTGCAGTTCGCTGAATACCCAGGGATAGGCGGCAAATACATCCGACAGCTTTCCACCCGACTGCACCTGCTCCTGACTTGCCCGGATGATCTCCTTCAGCTTGCTGTTTTTCGTCTGCGCTTCCAGCGTGACCAGCGCCTGATAGAGCGGGAAACCGGCATGAATCAGCGTGGCGAACTGGCGGTAGAAGAGAGCAAGCTCTTTCAGGGAGACGCCGGAGACGACCGGGAAGATGAAGTTCTCCTGAAACCGGCGCGCCAGCCCGACCTGCCGCGCGGGAGCGGCGCCGGAACGTTCACGCACCGCCTGTTCGATGGAGCGAACCTTCTCGACCTCATAACCCATCTGCCGCACTTTTCCCAGCGCCAGCGCCGAATTGTCCGCGACGATAGTTCCTTCCACGACTTTGCCCGCTCTGTCGCGGGCGACATAGGTATATTCAGGCATCGTTCCGGTTCCTTTTCTCGGCGGTCCCACTGCGAGAGGGCGATGGGATGAGGGCTTGGAGATTGATACAGACGTTAATTCATGCTGAATTCACGGTCTACAAACTCGAAGATGCCCGTGAAGTAGTTCTTCACCAGAATGATGAACAGGACTCCGGTTGTCAGGATAAACAGGCTGAACCCGATCCGGTACATCCAGAACCGGGCATTATCGAAAGCGCGATCCACATTGTCCTGATAGTACTCGGCAACCCGGTCCAGCATATCCACCATCTGCCCGCTGACGACGCCGGTTGCCAGCAGCGCCTCCGTCTCATCGGCGAAAAGTCCTGTCCGGGCAAAGGCGTCGTGCATAGGCACGTTGCCGGTCTCTAGTCGTTTATGGGCTTCGACCAGCTTTTCGCGAATAACCGTGTTGGGAACGACGTTCATCGCCCCTTCCCATGCCATCATCGGGCTGGCCCCCGCCGCGTAGAGACGGCGCAGCATCCGCACGAAAGCCGCCAGCGAACGCTGACGCGCCAGCCTGCCGAAGGCGGGCATCTTCAGAGCGAGAGCGTCACGCCGTTCTCGATGCTGCGGCAGTTGCATTCGCTTCAGAAAGAGGTGAACCAACAGGAAAATCAGTCCCAGGATCGGCAGATTCCTCAGTAAAACCTGTTTCAGAAACTCCAGAAACTGCGCGTTGGGAAAGAGGGTCGGGAAGGCGGGCTGACCGATGGCGATGGCGATCAACGCCTGCGCGACCAGTATCTTCGGCAGCCACATCCCTTTATAGAAGGCGATCTCCTGCTCATACTCCAGCGCGATCTCATCCAGTGCAATATCCAGAAAACCGCCCAGTTCTCCGGCGCGCACCGTCCCGACGACATGGGGAGCGTAGAGGCGCGGGTAACGCTCCATGATGTCTGAAATGCGTCCGCCGGAGTGCGCCGCCTCCCGCATCTCCTGCACCGTCTGCGCGAGGGAGGGATGTCGAGTTCGAGGATGCAGATGATCGAGCGCCTGATAGAGCGAGATTCCGGAACGAACCAGGGCGGCGAACTGCCGGAAGAACAGGGCGTTCTCGCGGGGAGTCGCGCCTTTCAGATTCGAGGTGAGGGATTGGGTGACGGCTGCCGTTTTTGCAGGAGTGCGGCGTTTTCCCGCTATGCGATTGGGAGAAGGCTTGACCCACTGCGCCTGATAGCCCATCTGAGACAGGCGAGACGTCACCATCGCCTCATTTTGAGCATCCATCGTTCCGTTCACCACCTTCCCGGAACGATCCACCGCCTCATAGAGAAAGAATGACATCAGAGTTCCACCCGTCGAACTGCCTGTTCCTGCACCTGCGGATGTTTCAGCCGCTCCGACAGCGAGACACCATCCGAAAAGACCATATCCGGCGCGATCTCCGCCAGCGGGATCAGCGCAAAGGCGCGCTCCATCATTCGGGGATGCGGAAGCGTCAGACGCTCCGTATTCATCGAAATGCCATCGTAGAGGAGGATGTCTACGTCAATGATGCGCGGTCCCCAACGGAATGTTGGCTCTCTCCCGACATCCTTCTCCACCCTCTGTATGTATTCTAATAGCGCAAGCGGGGACATCAAAGTTTCCACGCTCACCGCACAATTGATATAGTCGGGAACCGGCTCCGGGGTTTCACCGACTGGCAGGGTCTCGTAGAAACTGGAGACGCCGGTCAGCCGCATCTGCGGCGGTCTGTGCAGCCGTTCGATGGCGGCGCGCAGATTGGCGGGGCGATCACCCAGATTGGAACCCAGGCTGAAAAAAACCGTTGTCATTGCGGACGTACTGTGAAAGATGTTCGGATATCGGTATTATACTCGGTTAATTTCGGGCTGTCCATCAGAACGGACGCCCCGCCATCCTGTTTGCCTACTGCCTTCGGAAAACCCTGTGAAAGAGGTTGACAAATTACCGGGGGATTGATAGAATACCTTCGTCTTTCTTCCTTCAACCTCACAATCAGGGAGGTGATCTGCTATGCGAATAGACGTTCTTAACAACTCAACGCATCGTCTCTTGCGCGCGGATCGCCTGGCTCTCTCTGAGAACCTCGTCCCGTAGCGGAAATGACCTCGACTCGTTTCAGTACGTATCGGTGTCTTCTCTGTCTGCATCAGGCATCCCGATTCTCACGCGCATCCGTTTTTCAGAGGAGAAACGCAGCTACGTGAAAGAAGGCATCGTCCTGCAGGCTGTCAGCGGCTTATACACCGTCCATTCACGCGATCAGGTGTATGACTGCACGCTGCGCGGCAATCTCAAGAAAGAGTTGAACTATACCACCAGCGCCAGCTTTGCCCGGCGGGTTACCAGCGCCCGGCGTCCCTTCACGAAGGATGTCCTGTCGGTCGGGGATCGGGTGCGCTTTATCGTTACGAAACCGGGCGCGGGCGTCATCGAAGAGGTGCTTCCGCGCCAGTCGCGATTTGTGCGCGCCGGGTTTCGCGGGCGAGAGCAGACTATTGTCAGCAACCTGGACCTGCTGGTGATCGTCTTTGCCTGCGCGGAGCCAAATCCCGACCTGTGGAAACTGGATCGTTTTCTGGTTGCGGCGGAGCAGGAGGGGCTGGAGCCGCTGATCGTCGCCAATAAGCGCGATCTGGTCAGCGAGAGGCAGCAGCGCGAGGCGTTTCGGGAGTATGAGGCGCTGAGCTATCGAATCCTGCCGACCAGCGTTCGGGAGGAGCATGGACTCGACGCCCTGCGCGACGCGCTGAAGGAGCGGGTGGCGGCGTTTGTGGGACCGTCCGGCGTCGGCAAGTCCAGCCTGCTCAATGCGCTGCATCCGGAACTCAACCTCGCCACCGGCGATATCGGCTATACCACCTATAAGGGAAGACATACCACCACCGCCGTCCGGCTGATCCCGCTGCACTCCGGGGGCTGGGTCGCCGATACGCCGGGACTGCGGCAACTTGATCTTTTCGAATGTTCGCGGGAGGATCTGGAGGAGTGTTTTCCGGAGTTTCGCGCACACATCGGAAGCTGTAAATTCGATGACTGCCGTCACGACACGGAACCGGGCTGCGCCATCAAGCGCGCCGTCCAGGCGAAGAGTATCTCCGAACGGCGATACCGCAGCTTCCTGGCGCTGGCGGATGAGGTGAGCAAGCGGTGAATCTGTCGCGAACCTCTCGCCTTGCGATTCTGATCGTTCCTGGAATAACGGTTTCGCTGGCTCTCCATGCTGGGTGGGCGATGAGAAGAGCCGTTCCACCACGCACCGTTACGGAGATTCTGCAAAAGTACGGGGCGCAGACTCGCGCCGAATATGAGCCGATCTGCAAAGCGCAGGGGATCGTCTGGCCTCCGAAGCGGCTGGCCATGCTGGCTTTCAAGGAAGAGAGGCTGCTGGAGGTGTGGGTCGCCAATCACACCGGGGCGTATCGTCGGTTGGCGACCTACCCCATTCTGGCGGCGAGCGGCAGAGCCGGTCCAAAGCTCCGCGAGGGAGACCTGCAGGTTCCCGAAGGGTTCTATCGTCTGACCGATCTCAATCCCAACAGCCGTTTTCATCTCTCCCTTCGGATCAACTATCCGAATGCGGAGGACATCCGGCACGCGGTCGTCCCTCGCGATCAGATGGGGGGCGACATCTTCCTGCATGGTCGCAACGTCTCTGTCGGCTGTCTGGCGATAGGCGATCCGGCAATCGAGAAGGTGTTCTGTCTGGCCGCGCAGATTCCGTCGTCCCAGCGCGCCATCTATATTGCGCCGATAGACTTCCGACGCCGACCCGCCTCTTCGCTGCAGCCGGAATCTACTCGGATGCGCGATCTCTATCGGCGTCTGGAGCAGCGTCTGCGCGCCTTTCCGGTGGTCGCGCAGCAATGAGGCTTGTGGCACTGGCATTACTGCTGGCGTGGGTCGGGGGCGGGGCATTGCAGATACCGGCTCTGATCGTCAACCCGCGCACTCCCGCTGAAAAGATCATCAACGGGGCAAAGCGCGAGGCGCTGCGGGGAGTCCGTTACGATCCCGGCTACTATCGCATCTCCTATCCTGGCGGCGATGTTCCGGCGGATAGGGGAGCCTGCACGGATGTGATTGTGCGCGCTCTGCGGCACGCCGGGTATGATCTTCAGCGGTTGATGCATGAGGATATGCGCCGCAGATTCTCCCATTATCCTCAGCGTTACGGACTTCGTCGTCCTGATCCCAACATTGACCATCGCCGCGTTCCCAATCAGATGACTTTCTTTCGACGGTTCGGGCGCGTCCTGCCGAAAGCCACGACCGGCTCCAGCGCGCAGACATGGAAGCCGGGCGACTTTGTCTACTGGAAGCTGGACAGCGGTCTGGATCACTGCGGCGTTCTCTCGAATGAACGGGGAAGCAGCGGTCTGCCGCTTGTTATTCACAATCTGGGAGGCGCGGCGCAGGAGGATGTCCTGACTCGCTGGAAGATTACCGGGCATTTCCGTTACCCGTAGCAGGCTCGTTCAGAAATGGTCAGGAGCGGAGATAAAGGGAGCGCGTCGGGGGAATAGACCGGCGGCGAGAGCCGCCGAAGATTCGGAGTAGGCACGCAGGCGCTGCAGCGCGAGCGCATCCTCAAGGCTATGATAACCGAAAAAGACCTGTGACCAGGCGCGCACATCGCCTTCGATCCGATAACGCGGATTCACCTTCTCGCCTCCGGCGCGAATCTCCGTCGTCACGCCATCTCCTTCAATCGTCGTCATCGTCGGCGCCGACTGAAGCAGCGAATCGTGTATGACCAGGGTGACAACTCCGCGAAATCCGGCGAAATTCGTGGAGAGCGACTGCAGCGCGGCTTCCGGGTGAACGATTCGGAACATAACTCCCGGCATCGCCTCGGTATACAGACCGCCGAGCGGCTCGCGTCCCGGCTGCAGCAATCCGCTCTCCTGAAGCCCGGTCATGTCGGAGATGTACTCGATCTCTTCCGCCTCTGCGCATCCGGCAAGGTATCCGATCAGACCGCGCTGCGCCGCCTCGGAGAGCGTCTTCATCTCCAGCAGCTTCAGGGTATGGCGTCCCTCTACGCCCTGCTGAAGATCGAACAGCAGATACCCCTCCACCTTTTTCCGCCGGTAGACGACCTTCTTCTTCGCGTACTCGAAAAGGTATGTCCACCGCTTGCGGTCTCGCAGGCAGGAGCCGGTGCGCCGGTGGCTGCTCTGGTCATAAATCTGCTGCATCTCGGCAATATCGGAGGGCAGCGCAGGGCGAACCTGGCGCGAATCGGTGAAAGTCGGCAGCAGATTCGGCGCGGTGGAGACCCGCATCTGCGTTCCGGCGTGTTCCCACCCGAATCGGCGGTAGTAGTCATAGGAGAAGGGAAAGAGCGCGGAGAACGGGCAGCGCTGTGCGCGCAGGGTGCGGATCGTCTCCTCCAGCAGACGCCCCGCATAGCCGTTGCGCCGATGCGTGGGGCGCGTCGCCACGCCCGCCACTCCGCCAACCTGCGCCGCCGCCGCGCCGATCCACATGCGCGTCTCCATGATGGTCAGGCAGGAGATGATTTCGCCGTCTTCGAGCAGGGCGCGCTTCTTCTCGATATCGAAGTAGGGGTCTTTATAGAAGAGGTCGCGGGCAGAGGCGAAGGGAAGCATAAACGACTCGCACATGACGGCGAGCATGGCGTCAAGCTCTTCATGATGAACGGCGCGTATCTCCTGCATGGCGAGTGGCGGGGTCAGGCGTTATGGAATCTCGTCTATCAGTATCTTGTCGTTGGTGAAGACGCATATCTCAGAGGCGATTCGCATCGCCTCTTCGACGATTTTTCGCGCCGAAAGATCTGTATTGGCGATCAGCGCTTTCGCTGCCGCCATCGCGTAGGTTCCGCCGGAACCGATCGCCGCCACGCCATCATCCGGTTCCAGCACGTTGCCGTCTCCGGTCAGCAGATAGAGTTTCTCTGCATCGGCGACGATCATGAGCGCCTCCATCCGGCGCAGTATCCGGTCGGAGCGCCACTCTTTGGCGAATTCGATGGCGGCACGGGTCAGGTTCCCGCTGGAGGCTTCCAGTTTCGACTCGAACTTATCCGCCAGCGCCTGCGCGTCCGCCACCGATCCGGCGAAACCTGCCAGCACCTTATTCTGATACATCCGCCGGATTTTTCGGGCGGAGTGTTTGACAACCGTATATTCCATCGTCACCTGACCATCCCCCGCAAGAGCGACTTTCCCATCCCGGCGAACGGCGACGATGGTGGTTGATCTGATCATTCCCAATCCTTTTTAAAACAAAACTCTGCCCGACAGAGTTCTTCATCTGTCGGGCAGAGTCCTGCATTACATCTTCTGTTTGCTTCAACCGCATCCATTCTATACCGGCTGCAGAGCTTCTCTATTGCATTCTTCTTCGAGCAGCATAAAGTTCCATTAAGAGCATCTCAGCATCTTGTTCCGTCAGATATGCCCAGAGAAACGGGTAGTCCATCAACTCTGCAACGCTCTGAACTTGCCGTCCATGACGGGGCGGCACAGGAATCTCTTCGCGATTGTAAGCGGCGACAACGTCAAGGTAGTGCCGAATGCCGGACTGCGATTTCTCGGACATTGTTGTCACCTCTTTCTGTTGATTTAATTGTAAATAACGGATTCGCTGCGACAGCGGTGGATCGCGTCCTGATGAGTGCTGTGCTATCAGTATCGGCGTATTTGGCGCACATCTTTTTCTATTCTCACGCGGATCAGTCCGCGGATCAGCCCTCATGCTTCCTATACGCATAATCCGTGCCATAAATTCCTCCCGCCGTTTTCACTGCCTGCAAGGGTAAAATAGCTGAAGAGGTGATGTTATGCCAACTCAACGGTTTGAGGTTATTCCATGTATAAACATCCGGAATTAACGATGGCGCGCATCGAGCGCTTCGTTCGCAATGAGATACATCCCCGGCTCTGGAATCGGCAGATTCCGATGCAGGCGGCGGTATATCGCCCGGAGGCGTCCGCGCCCTACGAGCATGGGCTTCAGGGGCAGCGCGAGGCAGGTCCGCCGGTAAATGCCGATTTTCAGCCGGTCGAATCCGGGTTCGCCTGGGGACCGATCTGGACCGATGCCTGGTTCCGATTCTCCGGCGCGATTCCCGCCGGGTGGCAGGGGGAGAGAGTGGTCGCCCGGATTGACTGCGGAGCGGAGTCGATTCTATGGGATGGCGACGATCCGAAGCAGGGACTGGACGGGAATCACGGCGAGTATCGGCTGACGGATGAGGCGCAGGGAGGCGAGCCGATCACGCTGTATGTGCGCGCCAACGGCATGAACCCGCACGTCAGCGTGGATGCAAAGCCTATCGTGCCGCCGGAGAAACCCTTTACCTTTCAGCACGCCTTTTTAGCGGTCTATGACACGGAGTTATGGGCGCTCTTCCACGATCTAAAGATCGCGGGACTGGTGATGAAGGAGCAGCCGGAGAACTCGCCGCGCCGGGGACAGCTTCTCTATGCGCTGAATGAGGCGATCAACGCCTATGACCCGGAGGATCGCGCCTCGATTGCTCGCTGTCGCCAGATCATCGCCAAAACCTATCAGAAGCCCGCGCACGCCTCCGCACATCAGATCAGCGCCATCGGACATGCCCACATTGACACGGCCTGGCTCTGGCCCCTGGAGCGAACGCAGCAGAAGTGCCTGCACACCTTTGCCACCGCCACCCGCATGATGGACGAATATCCCGAATACAAGTTCATCTGCTCGCAGGCGCAGCAGTACGCCTGGGTCAAGCAGATGGCTCCGAAACTCTATGAGCGGATCAAGGAGAAGATCGCGGCGGGGCAGTGGGAAGTAACCGGCTCCATGTGGGTGGAGGCGGACTGCAATATCTCCTCCGGCGAATCGCTGGTGCGTCAGGTGCTGCACGGCAAGAACTTCTTTCTGGACGAGTTCGGGATCGAGACCCGCGACCTCTGGCTGCCGGATGTGTTTGGATATGCCGCCTGCCTTCCGCAGATTCTCAAAAAAGCGGGCGTAGACTACTTCCTCACGCAGAAGATCTCCTGGAACCAGATCAACAAGTTCCCGCATCACACCTTCTTGTGGCAGGGAATTGACGGCACGCGCATCTTTACGCACTTCCCGCCCGCCGATACCTACAATGCCATGATGACGCCGCAGGAACTGGCGTATAACGTGCGCAACTTCCGGGAAAATGACCGCGCCACTCGTTCGCTCTACGTCTATGGATATGGTGACGGGGGAGGCGGACCGACCACCGAGATGCTGGAGAACGCCCGACGCCTGCAGGACATCGAGGGGATGCCGAAGGTGACGCTGGAGTTCTCCCGCGATTTCTTCGAGAAGGCGGTGGAGGATGCCCGCGACCTGCCCCTGTGGGTCGGCGAACTCTATCTGGAACTGCATCGCGGAACCTACACCACCCAGGCGCGCAACAAATTCAACAATCGCCGCAGCGAGTTTCTCCTGCGAGAAGCGGAGTTTTTAGCCTGCATTCGTCCCGGCGGATTGAAAGCCTATCCCGTACAGGAACTGGACACCGCCTGGAAGCTGGTGCTGCTCAACCAGTTCCACGACATCATTCCCGGCTCTTCCGTGAACGAGGTCTATTGCGATTCGGAGCGCGACTATGCGGTTGTGCGAAATATTGCCGAGAAGATCATTGCTGAGTCGCTGTCGTCTATCGGCGCTGGGATCAATACCGTCGGCATGAAGATGCCCGTACTGGTGGTTCGCAACTACGACAACTGGGCCTGGAGTCAGCATGTCGCCGTGCCGCTGCCGGAAGGCGCGAATCCGCAGGCGGTCTACTACGCGGATGAAGAGGAGTTTTCGGGAGAAGGTATTCCTCTGGCGGGTCCCGTGCAGGTTGTCGAGGAGAACGGGCAGCGTTTTGCGCTGTTCGAGGAGGCAACGCCGGACGATGTGCACGGCTATACGGTCTATGAGATGAGCGAAGAGCCGGTCGAAATAGAGAACCCGTTCGAGGTTTCGCCCAGGCTGCTGGACAACGGCTGGATTCGCGTGGAGTGGGACGATAACGGGCTGATCTCCCGTGTCTACGACTACCGCGAGGAGCGGGAGGTTATGAATCCCGGGGAGAAGGGCAACCAGCTTCAGTTGTTTGAAGACAAGCCGCTCTTCTGGGATGCCTGGGATGTGGATATCTTCTACCAGGAGAAGGGAACCGTTCTGACCCATCTGGATTCGGCGGAGGTGATCGAGACCGGTCCGGTGCGCGGGGCAATCCGGCAGACCCGCTCTTTCGGCGGCTCTCGCATCACGCAGACGATCCGCCTCCATGCCCACAGCAAGCGGCTGGAGTTTGTGACGGAGATAGACTGGCACGAGGAGCGGAAGATGCTTAAAGCCGCGTTCCCGGTTGCCGTCAACAGTCCCCGCGCCACCTACGAGATACAGTACGGGCATGTGGAGCGTCCGACCCACTACAACACAAGCTGGGATATGGCGCGCTTTGAGGTGGCGGCGCAGAAGTGGGTGGATCTGAGCGAGGGCGACTATGGCGTGGCGCTGCTCAATAATGGCAAGTACGGACACGACACCTTTGGCAACACGCTGCGCATGACGCTGCTGCGCGCGCCGAAGGCTCCCGATCCGGAAGCGGATATGGGACGGCATACCTTCACCTATGCCCTTCTGCCGCACGGAGGCGACCTGCGTTCCGGAGAAGTGGTGGAGCAGTCCTATTATTTGAATACGCCGCCGCGCGGTCTTCTGCTTACGCCGGGACAGGAGGGAGATCAGCCCCGCGAGATTGGCTACTTTGACACGGATCGTCAGGGAGTCGTGATCGAGGCGATCAAGAGAGCCGAAAAAGAGGACGCGATCATTGTACGGCTGTATGAAGCCTACAACTCTCGCGGTCCGGTGGTTCTGCGGACTTCACTTCCGGTCGCCTCGGCGCATCTGTGCGACCTGATGGAGCGTGATCTGCAGGCGCTTCCGGTAGAAGAGGGAGAGGTGGAGTTCTTCGTTCACCCATTCTCGATCGTTACGATCAAACTGCGTCTTTCGTAAACAGGGCGGGGAGCCGCTTCCTCTTCGGAGAGGCTCCCCCTCATCATACAGTCCGTATCAAATATTCTGACCATCGCTGTAACGGCGATATGCGGGCTGTCACGAAGTCCTGGCGGGAATCGAAGGGGTTTTTCGACAGATCATGTTCATCAATCGGACGAAACTGATCCGGGATAATCCTGTGCAGCTTAACTACGGCGCGGCAGCGCTAGACGTGGATGGCGATGGCATGCTGGAACTGTTCATCGCCGGCTACGGCGCGGCGAATCTGGCGTTGAAATGGAACGGTCGTCAGTTTATTGATATCGCAGATGAGACGCTGAAGGCTCCGCAACGGCAGGCGATTGGAGTCGCCGCCGGGGATATTGACGGGGACGGGCGCGAAGAGATCTATGTGCTGAATACCGACACCTTTGCGGGAGAGAAGCGATTTGGAGATCATCTCTTCAGCTTCCATAACGGCAAGTGGGTGGACCTTTTCGCGCTTCAGCATAATGCCCGCGTCGCCAATCATACCGCGGGTCGCTCGGTTGCCTGCGTGGATCGGGAAGGGAATGGAGTCTACGGTCTGCTGGTCGCCAACTATGGCGGTCCTCTACGGCTGTATGAGACTCTGGATGGCATGCATCTGGTGGATGTTGCCCCGGAGGTGGGACTGGACTATATCACCGGCGGTCGGGCGCTGCTGTCGCTGCCGCTGGTGAGTGACCGGATGGACATCTTTGCCGCCAATGAGAACAGCCAGAACTTTCTGTTCGTCAATCGCGGCGACGGCAAGTTCGACGAGTCTGCGGAGGAGTTCGGACTGGCAGACCCGTATGAACATGCGCGGGGAGTCGCGGCGCTGGATGCCGATGGCAACGGGCGTTTTGATCTGGTGGTGGGCAACTGGGAGGGACCGCATCGTCTGTTCCTTCAGTCGCTTACCGGCGGATATATGGATGCGGCGACTCCGGAGATGGCGGAGCCTTCTCGCGTTCGCACCGTGATCGCCGCCGATTTTGACAATGATGGCTACGAGGAGATATTCTTCAACAATATCGGGCAGCCGAACCGCCTCTTTGCTCTGCGCGAGAGAGGAGCCGATCATCTATGGCAGACGGGCGAATGGGTCGGGGTGGATGTGGGGGATGCGCTGGAACCCTGGGGACTGGGAACCGGAGCCGTCGTCGGCGACTTTGATGGGGATGGTCGGCTGGAACTGATCATCTCGCATGGCGAGGCGCAGCCGCAGCCGCTCTCGCTCTATCATGTGCCCGAAAACGGAAACGACTGGCTGCGCGTTATGCCGTTGACGCCGCGCGGCGCGCCTGCGCGAGGAGCGGTCGTCATCCTGACGACCCGGAATCGCATTCTGCGCCGCGCGATAGACGCCGGAAGCGGCTATCTCTGTCAGATGGAGCCGGTCGCGCATTTCGGGCTTGGGATGGGGATGGAACTGGAGCAGTTGGAGATTCGCTGGCCCGACGGCATGTCTCTGATCCTGAACGATCCCAGAGACTTCCCGCCGCGCAGAATGCTGCGTGTTCCGTATCCGGAGACCTGATCGAGAAGGGGACGGACTATTCGATCAACGCTAGATTATCGCGATGGATAACCTCCTCGTAGGATCGGTAGCCAAGAACCGCCTCGAACTGATCGCTGCGAAGTCCCTGAATACGGCGTAGTTCCGACGCGCTGTAGTTGGTCAGTCCGCGCGCCAGACACGTCCCGGATTCTCCGCATACCTCGATCAGGTCGCCGTTGTCGAACTCTCCGTCTACGGCGACAACGCCGACCGCCAGCAGGCTAACGCCCTCGGATAAGAGTCTCTGCGCGGCGCGCTCATTGATTCGGACGCTGCCGCGCGGTCGGGAGCCGGCGGCGATCCAGCGTTTTCGCCCCCGCTGGCGTCCGGGGCGCGGCAGGAAAGTGGTTCCCACCGGTTTTCCGGAGATCACCTCTTCCACCACCTTTTCACGGCGTCCCTGCGCGATTACCGTGCGAATCCCGAACGCGGTCGCGATGCGCGCCGCCTCGATCTTGGTGCGCATTCCTCCGGTTCCAACCCCTCCAACGGCTCCTCCCGCCAGCGCCTCGATGTCGGCGTCTATCTTCGTCACCTCACGGATCGGCGCAGAATCCGAATCCGTGTCGTGTCGGGCGGGAAACTGTGCATACAACCCCTCCACATCGGAGAGGATCAGCAGCAGGTCCGCTTCCGCAAGAACCGCAACCCGCGCCGCAAGCGTATCGTTATCGCCAAAGCGAATCTCATCCACCGCGACGGTGTCGTTCTCGTTGATGATGGGAACCACTCCCAGCGAAAGCAGGGTGGTCAGTGTGTTGCGGGCATTGAGAAAGCGTCGGCGGTCCGCCAGATCATCGCGAGTGAGGAGAACCTGTGCCACCGTGACCTCGCGCCATGCGAACGCCTCGGCGTAGGTATGCAGCAGCAGCCCCTGCCCTACCGCCGCCGCCGCCTGTTTATAGGGGAGGGTGTTCGGATCAACGGAGACGTTTGAAGCGGGAGCGGCGGCGCGCAGTTCCAGGCATTCGCGACCGGCGCGTATCGCCCCGGAGGTCACCAGAATCACATCCCGACCTGCGGCGCGCTGCGCGGCAAGCTGCGCCGTCAGGTCGGCGATATAGCCGCGATGAATCCGCCCCTGCGGGTCGGTCAGCGTGCTGGTTCCGACCTTGACGACCAGTCTTCGCGGCGGCAGATCACTCATTGCGCTCCTTCTCCGGCTCTTCCGCCTCTTCGTCCTGATAGTCGAACTCCGCGCTGCCGATCCGCACCGTATCGCCGTCTTTCGCGCCGCGCGCCTTCAGCTTGCGATTGACGCCCAGTTTCTCCAGCAGTCGTTGCAGCCGACGCACCGCGTACTCATTCTCCAGGTCGGTCATGGCGATCCGGCGCTCCAGCCCTTTACCTTCGATCACCCACTCTCCCGGCGCGGGCTGCGTGATCTCGAACCGCTTAAGATCGCGGTCACGCTCCGCCCGAATATGCACCACCGCCTCAACCGGCTGTGCGGCAATCTCGGCTTTCGTCTGCTCCAATCGGTCCCAGACGGCGTAGAGCAACGGCTCCAGCCCCTGACGGGTCGCGGCGGAGATTCGAAAAACCGCGTAGCCCTCTTCTCGCAGAGTCTTCTCCAGCCGATCTATCGTCTGCATATCGGTCGCCACATCCATCTTGTTCAAGGCGACGATCTGAGGCAGATTCGCCATCTTTTCGCTGTGGAGAGCAAGTTCGCGATTGATGATGCGAAAATCGTCCAGCGGATCGCGCCCGCTGAGTCCGCTGACATCCAGCAGATGCACCAGAACGCGGGTGCGCTCGACGTGGCGCAGAAACTGAGTCCCCAGACCAATCCCCTGATGCGCCCCCTCGATCAGTCCCGGCAGGTCCGCCATGACAAACGACTGATGGTTGTCCATATAGACAACGCCCAGATTGGGGATCAGTGTGGTGAATGGATAGTCGGCGATCTTGGGACGGGCTGCGGAGACGGCGGCGATCAGCGTGGACTTGCCCACGCTCGGATATCCGAGCAGCCCGACATCCGCCAGCAGCTTCAACTCAAGGCGCAGCAGACGGTGTTCGCCCGGCTCGCCCTTTTCGGCAAATTTCGGAGCCTGCTGCACGGAGGTGGCGAAGTGCGCGTTGCCGCGCCCACCCACGCCTCCTTTCGCCACCACCTCGCGCTCTCCCGGCGCGGTGAGGTCTGCCAGCAGTTCGCCCGACTCACGGTCATAAATGGCAGTGCCCGGTGGAACCTTCAGGATCAGGTCCGCGCCGTCTTTGCCGTACATATCCTTGCGCTGCCCGTCGCCTCCACGCTCTGCCTTATAGTGGCGCTTATAGCGAAAATCGAGCAGCGTGGAGAGGTGGGGATCCACCTTAAAGATCACGCATCCCCCGCGCCCGCCGTCGCCGCCGTCGGGACCGCCGTTGGGAACATACTTCTCTTTACGAAAGGTGACCGCGCCGTTACCGCCGTCACCCGCGCTGACTTCGATCTCTACCTGATCTACGAACATCATTAGCTTGCCTGTTATAAGGAGAGGATGTCGCGGAACCGGTCTTTGTTTGCCGTCAGCCATGTCTCAAAGGTCTGCATGGAGGGATAGAGGCGGCGGCATTCCGCCAGGTCCGCTGCACGATTGGGAATAAAGCGGCGGTTAAAATCGAACATATTCGCCAGATCTTCCGCGCCGGGGAAGCCGAACGAGGCGAAGACCTCACGCGGAATATAGTTGTAGACGATGGTTTTGCCGAGAAGCCGGGTCATGATCTCCGCATACTGCGCCGGAGGCAGATCGTCGCCTACCACCCCCACGGTCTTGCCGATGAACTCCTCCGGGTGGTCAAAGAGCGGACGCACAACGCCTCCCAGGTCTTCGACGGCAACCGCCGCCAGAGGCGTATCGCCCTGCGGGAAACCAAAGGCATAGCTGCCATCCTCCTGCTTCTGCGGCGGGAAGAAGAAGAGGAAGTTCTCGTAATAGAAGGCGACATGCGTGAAGGTGACCGGCAGACCGCGCTCGAGAAGCTCCTCTTCCATCTGCGCCTTCAGATCGAAGTGCGGCACGTCCAGTTCTCCGCCGGAGAGCTTTTTCGCGGGAGGGAGAGAACTGAAGACCGTATGCGCGACATCGGACTGCGCAATCGCCTCGATCAGGTTCTTTCCGTGCGCGTACTCCTTCGCAAAATGCTCCCAGAAGCTGGTAACGCCGAATACCCCATCGCATCCCTTGAGGACGTTATGCAGGCTCTCGATATCCTCCAGATCGCCCTGCGCCAGTTCGGCGCCAGCCTGCTGCAACGCCTGCGCCTTCTCGGACTGAATATTGCGCGTCAGGCAGCGAACCCGGTAGCTGCCACTGGCGAGCAGATGCCGCGCTACGCTGCCACCCTGCGCCCCGGTCGCGCCGGTGACGAGAATACGTTTCTCTGCAGCCATCTATCAGAACTCCTTTGTTTGTTGATGGAACGACAAGACAAAAAGCCCGACGGCTATAAGCGCGTCGGGCTGATAGTATCGGCGCGGACTACTCGGCGGCGGCTGCTTCGACGGTCTCCGCAGGAGCCGTTGATTCGGCAGATGCCGATGCCTTTGCAGGCGTTTCCGGGTAGACGCTGACGCGCCGTTTATTTTTCGGTCCTTCAAAGACGACGATGCCGTCAATCAGCGAAAACAGGGTATGATCCTTGCCCAGCCCGACATTCTTACCGGGATGGAAGGGCGTACCACGCTGTCGGACCAGGATCGCGCCGCAGCGAACGGTATGCCCGCCGAACTCCTTGACGCCCAACCGCTTGGCTTTGCTGTCGCGTCCGTTGCGCGAACTTCCAACGCCTTTCTTATGTGCCATCTTGATATCCTCCGGGAGTCGCCGCATAGACGCAACTTCGGCGCGCCAACAGGCGCGCGCGGGAGCCACGGGACTCCTATGACTCGATCTTCTCCACCTGCAGGCGGGTCTGCCACTGGCGATGCCCGTAGTGGCGCTGAATATTTTTGGTGGGCTTATAGGTATAGCCCTTGATCTTTTCGCCTTTGGCGGTCTCCAGCACTCTGGCGGTCACCTTCGCGCCCGGGACGACAGGCGCGCCGACCTTCACTGCGTCGCCGTCAACCAGCATCAGAACTTCCGTCAATTCTACGGTTTGTCCGGCGTCCACATCGAGCTTCTCGACCGTAAAGACCGTTTTCTCGGAGACTTTATACTGCTTGCCTCCGGTGCGAACGATTGCGTACATAGGAAGCCTCTTCTCACAAGAAGGACGCCCCTTCGCGAGCGAAGGAGCGTCCTGGTTATCTTTTTTACAGGTAGCCCCGAACTTGATCGGTCGAAGATAATATCATATTACTTCGGTTTTGTCA
>CAYSDM010000051.1:0-40531 GCA_964429855.1 uncultured Chthonomonadaceae bacterium | reverse complement strand
CATGAGCCACCCGTTGGTGGATCGCATCGCGCTCTGTGACCGCGAGCCGGAACGCATGGCCCGCTTCGCGCAGCAGGAGAAGTGGCAGGCCAAGCTCGACCCGACGGACCTCTATCCATCGCTCGACGACATCTGCCGCAGCAACCTGGACGCGCTGGTGATCATCACGCAGCACTGGCTGCACGCGCCGCAATGCATTCAGGCGATGGAGCACGGAAAGCACGTCTACAGCGCCGTCCCGATCATCACCATTCCCAGCGGCGAAGAGACCCTGCAGTGGTGCGACCGTCTGATCGATACCTGTCGGCGCACCGGACAACGCTACATGCTCGGCGAGACGACCTACTATCACGCCGACGCCATGTACTGCCGTCGTCGCGCCGCCGCAGGAGACTTCGGACGCTTCATCTACGCGGAGGGAGAGTATCTTCACAGCTTCGACAGTCCGGCGTGCGACCTGCGGGTCGTCTATAACCATCGTCTCGCCAGCCGCGCCGGGCAGGAGTGGGCGAGAAAACTGGAGGAGTATCGCGCGCGCGGCGGCGAGGACAGCCCCATGCACTACCCGACTCACTCCACCTCGGGACCGATCAGCGTCATGGGAGCGCACGCCGTGAAAGTCAGCGCCTTCGGCACGCCCTCGCAGTCCGAGGATCCCTTCCTCTCCGACAAGCTCTATCCGCTCAGTAATATCACCGCTCTGTTCCAGATGAGCAACGGCGCTTCGATGCGAATCTGCGAGCATCGCCACTGCAGCATCATCCGGGAGACGTTCCGAGTCTATGGAACGGAAGCCTCCTATGAAAACGGAGTCTGGTACGACAAGGAGCGTCCCACGCGCCTGACGGAAGAGGAGATGCGCGACCCGCTGCCCGCGGAGGTGCGGGAGGCATTTCTGGAGGCGGGCGGCGAATCGCTGCTCTATGGCGGACATGGCGGCTCGCACCCCTATCTGGCGCATGAGTTTGTCAGCGCGGTGGCGGAAGACAGGATGCCCGCCATCAACGCCTGGGAGGCGGTGCGCTATATGGCTCCCGGCGTGATCGCGCACCGGTCCGCGATGCGCGACGGCGAGATACTGGCGATTCCTGACTGGGGCGACGCTCCGGCATAGCCGCCGTCTGCGCCGGATCTATGCGCCCTCTTCCGCTAAGAGAGAGGGCATTATTCCTGCGGCTCCGCGAGAACGAGGACCCAGAAGTACTGCTCTCTGCCGAGCTTTCCTTCCGGGCGCAGCACGTAGCCGACTCCCACTTCCGTCAATCGCCGGTCCAGCAGCCGACGATTGCCCTCTCGGCTGCGCAGAACGAGTCCATCCACCACATCCTCCGGGAAGAAGGCTCCAACGGCAAAAACCTGCACAGCCCGTGAGGCGGCATAGCCGACCGCCTTCACACGATCCTCTACCTGCGACCCGTCCGAGCCGATATTCTTCGTGAAGTCATGCGCCGCCATGTCCCGGCAGTGGCGCATGGCGGCTTCCGTCAGCATATCGTTAAGCCTCATATCGGGCAGCCCCTGCTTGCGGCGATGCTCGTTGATCAGTTCGACTGTACGCCTCTGCAGCTTCTGAAGCGTGGTTGGGGGAGTCGGCGCGGGAGCCTCCACAATCGCTTTCGGCGCGGCAGGCGGTTCAGCGGCAGGAGGAGGGGATGCAGTGGATACAGTCTGCTCGGAAGGCAGCGCGGCCGGCGGAGGGGGAGTCGAGGATAGCGGCGGCAGCGCGGCGACTTCGACCGGTTTCGCAACAGCGGCAACGCGCGCCAGCGTGGACTTCTCTTTTCCCTGCTCCTTTCCGATGATCGTGACGGAGAGTCCCGGAGTCAGGTCACCCGCCGTAAGGTTCCGCGCAGGGTCGTCACGTCGGTGTATCGCTGCCTCGCCGACCTCAATCCAGGCACGGCGGGGCTTAAGGATCGCCTCACTCTTTCCATCGGGAAGCGTGCGCGACACCAGATCCATCACCAGCACTCTGCGCGCGCTGTCAAAGGAGCGCACACAACCGTCCAGCCGCACTTCGCCCGAATCCGGTTTTAGCTCCGGCGCTGACAGGTTGACGCGGGGGGTCTGAAGCACCTGCGCCGCCTGCAACGAAGGCGCGGCATTGATCACGCCCTCCAGTCCCCAGAGTTCAAAGTGCAGGTGCGCCCCGGAATCCTCCGCATTGCCGCTGTCGCCGACCCACCCCAGCATCTGCCCGGCAATGACCCGGTCTCCCGATTTCAGTCCCGCCACAAATGCATACTCCGCTGTGCCCATGCCGTCATCGGTTCCCGGAGTGTCGTTATTCAGGTGCAGGTACTCTGCCGTCCAGCCGTTGTCTCCCTGCAGTGTCAGCATATTATGTCCGCCCACGCCGCTGGATCGGCGCACCGTAACCACGCCGTCAAAAGCCGCCACCACCGGGGTCATTTTGGGAGCCATCAGGTCCTGTCCCTGATGCGAGCGTCTTCCGCCGTCACGAGGCGCGCCGAACGTGTCCGACCAGTCCACTTTGCCGATCACCGGAAAGATCATCGGCGAGACTACCGTCCCGGTCTGCCGACGCGCCGACTCTTTCCCGGAACGGGACGGCAGGCGGCTGCGGTTTTTGGAGGTCTGCGCCTCTACAGGCATCGCGTGCCAGAGCAGAGCCGCAGGTAGAAGCAGGATCAGGGCGATTCGCATCAATACGCTGTCCTCCAAGAGATGACGGTTTCGCCGGTATTTTTCTCAGCGCGGAACAGAGTGAGCCATTATATCCTGAATCGAGGAGATGAGCAATACACCGTTTCGCGCTTTGCGCGCCGCCTGCTGCGCAGCAGGCGGCGCCAATACGAGCGACTCAGGCGTCTGCGCGCGCTGCCCAGAGCAGACCGCGCGTGATCAGGCGCAGAGTCTCCGGCTGCGCGACCGCCGCCGCATTATGTCCGACGGAGTGATAGAAGACCCGTCCCTTACCGTAGTAGCGCGTCCAGATGACCGGCATATCGAACTCGCCGTTGGGAACGTGCGGACCGTCTACGCCCGGTGTCGGAAAGCGGGTTACCGCCAGCACGTTATTGGAGGGGTCGGTGTGCAGGTAGTACTGCTCGGAGCGCACCACATAGTCCTCCGCGCCCTGCGTGATGAAGTGGTCGCGGTTGGTGATTCGCACGGTATACTCCACTCCGTCGTTGCCGGGATGGGCGACCCACTGCCCGCCCGTCATAAACTGATACTCCGTCGCCTCGCGGAAGCTGTCGCACATCCCCCCATGACAGCCGCCGATGCCTACTCCGCCGCGCACCGCCGCGCACAACGGGTTCAACTGCTCGCCGGTGATGCTGCCCATCGTCCAGACCGGCACGATCAGGTCAAGGGCTTTGAGTCTCTCTATATCTTTCAGGGAGTCCAGCGTATTCGACACCTCCACCTGAAAGCCGTTCTCCCGTAAAGCGTTCGCCAGTATCCCGGCGACCGGCTCCGGCTCATGTCCACTCCAGCCGCCCCAGACGATCAGCGCGCTTTTGCTCATCGGTTTCTCCTTGGTATCCGCGAATCGGCGCGCTCCCGGCGCGCCTACTCCTCTTTCGACCGCGCTTCGCGCTCTCCCTGCCGCTCTACGAGGGAGATTATTGCCCGCCAGTTCCCCTGGTTCTCCTTCAAGGTAGGAGGTTTACATAGCGTGGCAGTCCTGTCGAGCGCAGCGAGACATCTTAAGATTCTTCGCTCCGCTCAGAATGACATCCGGGCTGCGCTGACAATGACAGCCATCCAAACTACCTTGACGATCTACCAGGACCGCGCAGGGGATTTCCCGGATAGATTGCGGGTGGTTATTCTCCGAATTATCGTGGACAATGAAGAGGATTTATCTGTTTGTCGTATAAAAAATACCCCATTCCGCGAGGCGAGTGAACATGCTGATTGATCCCTGGGAGATTCAGATGCTGGGGACGCTGACCCTGCGCCGACGGGAGTTGCAGATAGATCACTTCCCCACGCAGAAGGCGGGCTTGCTGCTGGCATATCTTGCCGCTTTCCCTGCCCTGACTCATACCCGCGAGGCGCTGACGGAGCGCTTCTGGCCCGATTCAGATCCGGATGCGGGGCGCGTCAGCCTGCGGCAGGCGCTGGCTTCTCTGCGTCGCCTGCTGGAGCCGCCAGACGTTCCTTCCGGCTCCGTTCTGATCACGGATCGCTCTCATGTGGCTCTGCATCCGGGGACAGTGCGCACCGATCAGGGGGCATTCGAGGAGGCGGCATCCCGCGCCATGCGCGCTACAGACCTGCCGGAACGCATTCGGCGGTTGGAGGAGGCTTTACACTGGTATCGTGGACCGTTCCTGGACGGTGCGTATGAAGAGTGGGCGCTGGATGAGCGGCATCGTCTTCAGACTCGCTATCTGGAGATACTGCTGCAGTTAACCGATACGCTGGTCGAGTCCGGCAGGCTGATCGAGGCAAAGGAGGCGGCGCGCCGTATACTGGAGACCGATTCCCTGCACGAAGAGGCGCATGGCAGGCTGATGCAGATCTATGCGGCGCAAGGGGAGTACCTGAAGGCGCGCCGTCAGTATCAGACGCTCTGCCGACGACTCATGGATGAACTGGGTCTGGAACCGTCCTCTCCGGTGCAGTCGCTCTATCGCCAACTGGAGGAGATGGAGCGGCAGCCTCCCGCTCCTGCTGCGCCCGTCGTCTCCTCTGCATCCTCCGCTCAAGAGAGAGCCGCGCCGACTCCTTCCAGACGGGACGACCTGCCGCGCCTGCCGGTTACGCTTACGCGCTTTTTCGGGCGCGGCGCGGAACTGGCGCAGATCGGAGAGTGGCTCAACGATTCGCAGGTGCGCCTGATCACCCTGACCGGACCGGGAGGGATCGGGAAGACCCGCCTGGCGGTAGAGTCGGCGCGGCGCGCCGACTCGTTCGGCTCCGCGATCACCTTTGTCTCACTGGCAGACCTCAGCGACCCGAATCATATCCTGCTGGCGATCCTTCAGGCGCTGCGTCTGCCGTCCGCCGGGATTGCCGACCCTTTACAGCGCCTTGTCGTCGCGCTGGAGAGCGGACCGCATCTTCTGCTGCTGGACAACTTCGAACATCTGATGGACGCAGGAGCCGAAACGGTTCTCACGCTTCTGGAGCGGATAGGGAACGCGGTTCTGCTGGTCACCTCCCGGCAGGCGCTCAATCTTCCGGGCGAGCATGAACTGGCGCTCTCTCCCCTCTCCACTCCCCGCACACAACTGCGCCCGGAGGCGTTGATCTCCTACCCGACCGTCCAGATGCTTGTGGATCGTATGCGCGCGCGCCGTCCCGATTTTCAGGTCACGCCGCATAACGCCTCCGCCGTCGCCGCGCTCTGCGAGCGTCTGGAGGGGCTTCCGCTGGCGGTCGAGTTGACCGCAGGATGGGCGCGCGATCTTACGATCGGGCAGATGCTCGGACGCATGGAGCATCGTTTCGATCTATTGATCTCCCGACAGCGCGGCATTCCCTCGCGCCATCAGTCTCTTCGCGCAACGATGGACTGGAGCTACCGGATGCTCCCGCCGTCGCTGCAACAGATTTTCCGTCGGCTATCGGTCTTTCGAGGCGGATGGACGCAAGAGACCGCCGTGATTGCGCGAGAGGAGGGTGAATCGCACTCCTGCGAGACTCTGATTCACGATCTGCGAACTCTTCAGGAGCGTTCACTCATCTCCGCCAACGAAATGAACGGACGTATGCGCTATCGGATGCTGGAGACGTTGCGCGAGTTCGGACAGGAGATGATGGAAGAGGCGGAGACTCGACAGACGCAGACGCGGCATGCGATGCGGTTTCTGGCTCTGGCGCAGGAGGCGAACGCGCATCTGCGCGGTCCGCAGCAGGTCTACTGGCTGGACTACCTGGAAGAGGAGCAGGAGAATCTGCACGCAGCCCTCGATCACTTGCGGGAAGAGGATCCCCGTGCAGGGCTTCGTCTTGCGAACGCGCTCTACTGGTTCTGGTATGTGCGCGGTCACTACCGCGAAGGCGAGGAGCGGCTGACTGCACTGCTGGACAGATGCCCGGAGGAGGCAAGGGAAGAACGCGCACGGGGACTGCTTGCCGCCGGGCATCTGGCGAACTGCCAGTCCAACAACGCCGCCGCCTTCTCGCGCTATGAAGCGGCGCGCCGACTCTCCGAACGGATCGGGAATGCGGAGGGCGTCGCGCACACGCTCTGCATGATGGGCAACGCCGCCCATGAGACTCTGGAGATAGACCGGGCAACACAACTCTGTTCGGAGAGCGTGGCGCGGTATCGCGCGCTCAATCACTCTCCCGGTCTGATTATGGCGCTCTTCTATCTCGCCAATATCCTCGTCACAAACGACAGGATTGACGAGGGAGTGCGCCTCTTTCAGGAAGCTTACCAACTGGCGGAGACACAGAGCGATATTCGCTTCCAGTCTCTTCTGACCTTCTGTATTGGAGACTGCCAGAGATTGCAGGGACGGTATGACAGGGCGCTGTCCCGATTCCGTGAGTCGCTCGCGTTTCAGCGCACGCTGCGAGAGCCGCTGCCCCTGACCTATCTCCTGCGTTCACTGGTCTCGGTCGCGATCCATCGGGAGCGATGGGAGTCGGCCGCCCGTCTGTTCGGCGCAATGACAGGACTGCGCCGAAAGATCGGCTACCTCGAAGCCCTGCATGAGAAGCCCCTGCTGGACGCCCTGCAGACTACGCTCCATACCCGCCTGCCCTCCTCCGTCTACGAGGCTGCGATGCGGGAAGCGCAGGAACTCGATTTTACACAGTGTCTGGAAATGGCTTCTCTGGAAGCCGATCTCATCTGAATGGTAATAAACCCGCACAATTAACAGTCATCCTCCCCTCACAATTCACGCTGTTTTCACGCACGCTCCTTATTATGGCTCTATTATGTAGCCGCGATACAGGTTTCAACGCCCTCCCGGACGCAACGCGACGGAGAATCGTCACAACCTGATCGCCGTCATCTTCGATCTGCGGCATCTTGCCGCCGCTTTTATTTCGAAAAGGAGAAGAGTGAATGCCTCTATCACGCTGCAAACCCCTGTTTGCTCTCATGGCTGTCATCGTGACAGCCTCCCTGCTGGCTGGAGCCGTCGCTCCGATGCAGGCGCAGACCCCCTACTTCCGTTCATTTTCCGGTACCGGAACCGCCGACGGCAGAAAAGACGAAGACGGTTTTGACATTTTCCTTGTGGACGACTTCATCTACTACGACGGCAGCATCCCGAAGAAGACCTTAGTCTCGGCGACCCGCCAGTACTCCGGAGATCAGGGAACCGTTACCTACAACGCCTACGCAACCACCCAGTTTCGCGGATTCTACTCCACCGGCTCCTACAGCTACGGCGAGGTTCTGAACGCCTACTATCCCACCGGCAAGCCGGAAGGAACCCGCACGCCTCCCTTTGGCTACTATCTGGTCAGCGGCGGCGGCTCCTGGATGAAGCATCGCTTCGTCAGCCCGGAAGCTGTCTTCGGACCGTACGCCGTCTTTCACTGGAATGTCTCCGGTACGGAAGACAAGAACATCGGACGGGCGACCGCGCGCATTGACTTTGCCGTGACGGACAAGAACATTACCGGGTTTAACGATCTGTACATGGATCCGGATGTGGAAGCTCGCCGCCTGACCGAATTCGGACCGGGACCGCGCGAGTATCATGTGCCGATCATCCTGGACACGCCGTTGAACTTCCTCTTCTGGGGTTCCACCTTCTGGCAGGTCAATTCGGACCAGTTAGCCGCCGTCACCACGCCGCAGCGAATCTACGGCAAGGCGATGTACATGAACACCTACGACCTGCAGGGCATCTCGCTCTTCAACGAAGACGGCACTCCGATTCGAAAGTGGTCGCTGGTAGACGACAACACCGGACTGGAGCTTTTCAATCAGGACGGTCGGGTCACCTTTAACTTCGTGCCAGAGCCGGGCGCGCTGGCGCTGGCGGCCTCTGCACTGCTGCCCCTGCTGCTGGCGCGAAGCCGGCGCGCCCGTCGCAAATAGCCCTCTGCTCACTGCGTTCACGAAGGCGCGCTCTCTTGCCGGAGCCTCTGAATCGGGGCGTCCATCCGGATCCGGATGGACGCCTTTTCTGCCTGCCAGCTTCTCTGCAGGAAGCAGACGCCAGCGCATCGAAAGGGAGGACTCAGCTACAGACACCTATGCAGGAGCGCAGATCATGTTCCGCCGGGATGCCGCCAAGCGCAGTCCTGTGCCTGCTGAGACTTCCGATGACGCCGCGCAGACGCCTTTTGTTCCTCTCTCCGCCCGCGCTGTCGCAGCCGCGCTGCTGCTGGCGCTCCTGTTCGCCTTCGCCACCTCCTACATCGAGTTCGTTATTCAGGGTACGCAGATCGGCTCTTTCGCTCCGAGCGGCAACGCCATCCTGCTGCTATTCGTTCTGGCGCTGGCGGTCAATCCGCTCCTGAGCCGCATCAAACGGCGGCAGATCGGTCAGCGGGAACTGATCGGAATCTACGCCGCGCTGCTGGCGGTGGCGGCCCTGGCTTCCTGCCAGTTCGCGCAGTGGGTGGTTCCCGTCTCTACCGGAGCCTACTACTACGCCACCCCCTACAACGGATGGAAGGAGTTGACGCCGTTGATCCCCTCCTGGTGGGCGCCGGACGACCCCCAGGATATTCGACGGTTCTATGAGGGCGTTAAGACAGGGGAGGCGGTGAACTGGGCGGTCTGGTGGAAGCCTCTGCTGGCATGGGGACCGTTCGTCTTTGTGCTCTATGTCACCTTTCTCTGTATCGCCTCCCTGCTGCGTCGCGCCTGGACCGACCATGAGCGGCTGGCGTTCCCGCTGGTTCAGCTTCCGCTGGAGTTGACGGAGGAGAACGCGAGGGAGCCGTTTCTGCGTCAGCGTCTGGTCTGGATCGGAGCGCTGATTCCGACCATTATCCACAGCCTGAACGGACTGCACCATATTCTCCCCCCGGTTCCGGGCATCCCGGTGCGCGATGCCGGACAGATCAGCCTCTTTCTGGTCGGAAGACCCTGGGACGCTCTGCAGCCGATCTGGCTGGATGTCTACTTCTGCCTGATCGGTTTTGCATTTCTCTCCACGCGGGACGTGCCTTTCAGTATGTGGTTCTTCTATCTACTCTACAAAGGGATGTGCGTTCTGGGAGCCGTCTTCAACTGGACGCCCGGCGGCGAGGATCGCAGTCTGGCAGGCGACTCCTTCCCGTTGATAGAGGCGCAGCACGTCGGCGCGATGCTGACGATGGTCTGCATTACGCTCTGGGCGGCACGAGGACATCTGCGGCAGGCAGCGGGGAAGGCGCTGGGTCTGGCGCGGGAGCCTGAGGACAGCCGGGAGCCGCTCTCTTATCGCATGGCATTGATCGGGACGGTGGTCGGGTTTTCGCTGCTGACGCTCTGGTGCGCGGCAGGGGGTATGCCGCTCTGGGCTTCTGCCGCGACGATGCTGATCTCCTTCCTGTTTATGATCGGCGTGCATCGCATGATGGCGGAAGGAGGCGTCAACTTCCTCTGGGCGGCGCAGAGCGGAACCAACTATCTCTTTTTCAGCATCGGCGGAGCGACGTTTCTGCCGGTCAAGGCGTGGCTGGTGCTGCTCTGCCTGCCCTATTTCGTCTGGAACTTCAAAGGTCCGGTCGGTCCGCAGGCGCTGGAGGGATTCAAGATGCTACAGGAGGTGCGCGCCCATCCCCGGCGCGTCACTGCCACGATGGTGGCGGGGATGCTGCTGACGATGATCGCCGCCTACTGGTCCATGATCTATCTGGTGCATACCTATGGGGGCGGGGTCGCGCTGGACGGTTACCGCTACGTGCATGTCGGGCAGCGGCCTTTTCAGGAGCTGCAGTCGGTGCAGGCGACCCACGCGCCGCTCTCCGCGCCGAAAGTCCTGACGATCCTTGTCTCCTCGCTCTTCACCGCGTTTCTGGGCTATATGCGCTGGCATCATCTATGGTGGAGGCTGCACCCGCTCGGTTATGCCGCCAGCACCATCTGGGCGATGAACTATATGTGGTTCTCTCTGTTTCTCGGCTCTACCGCAAACTGGCTGCTGAATCGGTTCGGCGGGCTGCGCCTCTACCGTCGGGCGCGCCCCTTCTTTCTGGGTCTGATCCTCGGCGACTTCCTGATGCTCGGTCTCTGGCTTCTCCTCAATGCGGCGCTGGGGGTGCGCGGCTTCTATATCTTTGGTCACTGAATAGAGGAGACGCTTGCGCCATCGTCCAAATAGACTCCTGACAGCTGCGCAGCATACCACCTGTAGGGGGAAAACGATGAAGATCACCGAGGTTAAAGTCATCCTCACCTGTCCGGGGCGCAACTTCGTATTTGTCAAAATTATGACCGATCAGCCGGGACTCTACGGCATCGGAGAGGGAACGCTGGCTGGCAGCGAATCAATCGTCGCGGAAGCGCTTCGACACATCTCCCACCTGCTGATTGGACGTGACCCTCAGCAGATCGAAGACCTGTGGCATCTGGTCTATCGGCAGGGCTACTGGCGCAGCGGCCCCATCTTCATGGCGGCGCTGGCAGCGATAGACATTGCGCTGTGGGACATCAAGGGCAAACAGGCGAGCCTGCCGGTCTATCAACTGCTGGGCGGCAGAGCGCGGGATGGGGTGATGTGCTACAGCCACGCTAGCGGACGCGATGCCATCGAGTGCGAGGACAGCGCGCGCAGGCTGATGGAGCGCGGCTTCAAGGTCGTTCGCTGTCAGGTCGGTCCATATGGCGGCGAGGGAGTCATCGGGCAGCGTGAACCGGTCACGCCCGGAACGCCTGCCGAACTGATCTATGAGCCGACGCCCTATCTTCTCGGCGTACCGAAGCTGTTCGCGCACCTGCGCGAAAAACTTGGCATGGAGATCGAACTGTTTCACGACGCGCACGAGCAGCTCAATCCTATTGAGGCGGTGCGTCTGGTGAAGGAGTTGGAACCCTATCGCCTCTTCTTCCTGGAAGACCCGCTCATGCCGGAGCACCGCGAGTCCTGGCCCCTGCTGCGCGCCGCCTCTGCCACTCCGCTTGCTATCGGCGAGATTTTCACATCGCGCTGGGACTGTCTGCCGCTCTTCATGAACCGCTGGATAGACTTCATCCGCATCAAGCCGCTGCACGTCGGCGGGCTGACGGAGGCGCGTAAAATAATGATCCTCGCGGAACCATTCAATGTTCGAAGCGCGTTTCATGGCGCGGCGGATATCGGTCCGGTCGCGCAGGCGGCATCGTTCACGCTTCAGTCGGTCATTCCCAACTTCGGCGTACAGGAGTGGACGCGCTATCCCGAACAGACCTATGAGGTCGTCTCCGGCATCTGCCGCATGGAGAACGGCTTCGCCTATCCCAATGAGGCTCCCGGATTTGGCGTTGATGTAGACGAGGAGAAAGCGGCGCAGCTTCCCTATCAACGCTCCTTCATGCCGCTCGTTCGCCGCGCCGACGGCTCCATGCACGTCTATTAAGGAAACCATCCGTGAACTCGCTCCTTCTGCCGTTCTGTATACTCGCTCTCACGGGAGGATCGGCTTTGACATCGCCTGCAGCGGCGGAGACACCCGCCCCCCTGAAACTCTGGTATCGCCAGCCTGCCCGCGAGTGGCTGGAAGCCCTTCCTGTCGGCAACGGGCGGCTGGGCGCAATGATCTTCGGACGCGCGGATACCGAGCGCATACAGCTTAATGAAAACAGCCTCTGGGATGGCTATCGGCGCGATACCACCAACCCGGACGCGCTCAAGCATCTGCCGGAGGTGCGCCGTCTGCTCTTTGAGGGCAAAAACCGCGAGGCGACGCAACTCGCAGACCGCTTCCTGATGGGCAATCCGAAGGGCGTCCGCTCCTATCAGCCTCTGGGCGATCTCTGGATCGAGACCGGACACGCGGAAAGCGCGATACGCGACTATCGCCGGGAACTGGACCTGGACCGCGCGGTGGCGTCAGTATCCTATCGCGTGGGAGAGGCGACCTTCACCCGCGAGGTTTTCGCCTCCCATCCCGATCAGGTCATTGTGGCGCGGCTGACCTGCGACCGACCGGGACAGATCAACGTCCGGCTGCGCCTCAGCCGTTCGCAGGATGCCCGCGCGGCAACGGACGGCAACGACCGGCTAACGCTCAGGGGACAGATCGAGAGACGCGCGGAAGGAGACACGCAGAGCCGGGGAATGCGGTTTGCCGGGGTTTTGCAGGCGGTCGCGAGCGGCGGCGCGATCCAGGCGGAAGAGAATGCGCTGATCGTAACCGGCGCGGACAGCCTGACCCTGCTTCTCACGGCTGCGACCGACTTTCGGGGAGATGACCCGCTGGAGACGACGAGCCGACATCTATCGGCTGTGCGGTCCAAATCCTACGCGCGCCTGATCTCCTCCCATCTTCGCGACCATCAGCGGCTGTTCCGCCGTGTATCGCTGGAACTGAAGGCGGCCGATGAGTCAGAGCGGCAGGCGGCGGAGATGCCGACCGATGCGCGTCTTGAGGCGGTAAAGAAGGGCGCGGACGATCCCGGTCTGGCGATCCTCTTTTTTCAGTTCGGACGCTACCTGCTGATCGGCAGTTCCCGCGCAGGCGGTCTGCCCGCCAACCTGCAGGGTCTCTGGAATGAGGAGATGAACGCGCCCTGGAACTCCGACTACCACACCAACATCAACCTTCAGATGAACTACTGGCCCGCCGAAGCGACCAACCTCTCCGAGTGCCATCAGCCGCTGCTGGACTTTATCGGCAGCCTGGTCGAATCGGGGAGGCGCACGGCGAAAGTTCACTACGGCGCGCGCGGCTGGGTGGTGCATCACCTGACCGACGTATGGGGATTCACAACGCCGGCAGACGGGGTCTGGGGCGTCTGGCCCATGGGAGCCGCATGGCTGGCGCAGCATCTCTGGGAGCGTTACGCCTTCACCGGAGACCGCCGTTACCTGGAGCGGCAGGGCTATCCTCTGATAAAGGAGACCGCGCTCTTCATCCTGGACTTTCTGGTAGAGGACTCACGGGGTCGTCTGGTCACCAACCCCTCGCACTCCCCCGAAAACAGCTTCCGCAAACCCGACGGAACCGTTTCGATGTTCACCTACGGGGCGACCATGGATCTGATGATTATCCATGATCTGTTCACGCACTGCATCGCCGCCAGCGAGGAGCTAAAGACCGACGAAGCGTTTCGTAAGGAGCTTCAGACGGCTCTGCGCCGTCTGGCTCCGCTGCAGATCAGCGCGAAGACAGGACGGTTGCAGGAGTGGATTGAGGACTATGAGGAGCCGGAACCGGGGCATCGGCACATGTCTCACCTGTTCGGTCTTCACCCGGGCGATCAGATCACGCTGCGAGGCACGCCTGAACTGGCGGCGGCGGCGCGAAAGTCGCTGGAGTACCGGCTGGCGCACGGCGGCGGTCATACCGGGTGGAGTCGCGCCTGGCTGGTAAACTTCTGGGCGCGTCTGGAGGAGGGAGACCGCGCCTACGAGAATCTGAAGGCGCTTCTCCAGCACAGCGTTACCATCACGCTGATGGACCTGCATCCGCCGCGCATCTTCCAGATTGACGGCAACATGGGCGCAGCCGCCGGGATCGCCGAGATGCTGCTGCAGAGCCACGCCGGAGAGATCAGCCTGCTGCCCGCGCTGCCTGCGCGATGGAGCGAAGGAAGAGTGGGCGGACTGCGGGCGCGCGGCGGTTATGAGATCAATATCGCATGGGAATCTGGTCGCCTGAAGACCGCGCAGATTAAATCCAGCCGGAAAGCGACCTGTGTTCTGCGCGTTCCGCGAGGGCAGGCAGTGGCGGAGGTTCGCTCCGGCGGCAGCGCTGTTGAACTGCGGCGCGAGGGCGATTCACAGGTCGTCTCTTTTGCTACAGAACGAGGCAAGACCTATCAGGTGGCTTTCCGCGCTCGCTGATAGGCAGCGACGCACTGTCATGTAGAGTGCGGCGAAACCCTGTCCTGTCGAGCGTAGCGAGACATCTTCAGATTCTTCGCTTCGCTCAGAATGACAACGGGGCTGCGCTTCGCTCAGAATGACAGCCATCCAGACTGCTCTGATGACGTACTAGCTACGGAAAACCGTTCGGGAGCGAGAAGACCTTGCTCCCGAACGGTTTCGCTTTATTTCCTGCGGCTACTTCTTCTCGGCCGCGGTGAGCGAGGGCATCGAGGCTTCTGTCGCGCCTTCCCCCGCCGGAGCCATCGTGAGAGCCGCCTTCGCGGCCAGCCTCTTCTTGCGAATCTGCTGTCCGATCTCGATGAAGTTGGCAGCCGGTCCCATCAGGAACAGCGCATAGTAGGGCGCATGCACGGCGAAGTATATCTGACTGGTCAGGCTGCCGTGCAGACGTATCAGACACTCCGCCAGAGCCACCAGAAACGCGACCAGTATCTGCCCCTTCTTCGAATGCACCGTCGTGCGCGGGTCAGTAATCATAAAGAAGATGAAAAGCTGATACATCGGTCCCGTGATGGGGGCGATCTCCACCAGGAAGTTGCCGCCAGGGATCAACAGGCTGCGTATCCAGGCGAACAGGAAGAAGAAGACCACGTAGGTCAGGCAGATATGGAATCGTTTCAGCCGATAGATGATGGTAGAACCCAGCACCCAGACCACGATCATTGCCCAGATGCGATTGTCCCACTGAACGCTCAGGGTTGCCACCGTGTCATGGGCGAAGATCAGCATGGCGACGATGCCCAGGTTGGACGGGTTCCAGATATGGCGTCCATTCCAGCGGATCACATACTTGGAGGTGATGGAGATCGCGCTGCACAGGGCATAGGGCCATATCTCCGGCGAGCGCACCAGGATGCCGACGCTGATGCCGGAGATGTAGGCACTTGCCAGATGGGGCCACTTGCCGGTAAACAGCCGCGAGAGAACCAGTTCCGTCAGGATGCTGACGGCGATAGCGGTCAGCGTGCGGGAGTAGCTCTCCAGAATCCCGAACGAGTATTGCCCGACCGCCAGCAGGATCGTAATGAAGGCAGGCGCGATATACTTATCGTCCAGGCGAAAACGGGGGCGGGGGGGCGCCTCTCCGACGGAAGGAGAGGAGAGAGAAGTAGTGCTCATAACGGCTCCTTTGCTGAATGATACTTGCCGACCTCCAGCCCAGTCAACGTCTGCGTCTTGCCGGAGGGCCAGCGAATGATAACCTTCTCAATCTTGGGGTCTTTGCCCAGTCCAAAGTGCAGCGGACGCATATTCTGCCCGCAGAAACCGCTTCCGCCTGACACCTCCTGCACCTGCTGCTGACCGTTCCAGAAGACCCGCACCTGCGCGCCAATCGCGCTGCGATTGCTGGCGGACCCTTCCAGGCGGAAGCCGATCCAGTTCTTTTCGGAGGAGGCGTGATTCTTATAGACCAACAGCGGACCGCGCTGATTGGCGACGACGACATCCAGCACGCCCCGGTTCCACAAGTCCGCCATCACGATGGAGCGACCATCGTACTTATCCTGCACACCGACAATCGCCGCCACCTCCGTGAAGCGTCCCGCGCCGTCGTTGATCCAGACCTTCTTGGACTGATATCCGGAGAGGCTGCGCCCCTCCATCGGGGGCCAGTTCTTCGCGTCGCCGATGATGGCGCTGTTGCCCAGCGCGATCTTGGAAAACTCGTACCAGTAGTCGCGGTTGGGATCGGCGGAGACGTAGCCGTTCACCAGATACAGGTCCAGGTTGCCGTCGTTGTTCAGGTCGCCAAACTGCGCCCCGAAGCTCCAGCCGCCCAGTTCCACGCCGGTATCCCGCGCCAGATTCTCATATTTGGGGATCTCGCCTGGCTTACTCTCTCTCGGAACCCAGAGGTTGTTGCCCTGAATCAAGATGCCTTCCTGGGAGATATTGGAGACATAGATAGCAAACCGCCCCTGATTGAGAATGTCGCCGACGGAGGCGTTCATGCCGCTCTTGGGAGAGAAGCCTACCCCTGATGCCTTGCCGACCTCGCGGAACCGCTTTCCCTCCTCATTAAGATAGAGTTCCGAGACCCCGTAGTCGTTGGCGATAAAGATGTCCGGGTAGCCCGTCCCGCGCAGATCGGCGGCGCAGGCTGCCAGCGCCCAGCGGCGGGTGTCAATCCCCGCCTGCGTCGTCACGTCCTGGAATCGCCCGTCGCCCAGATTGCGGAACAGGTACTTTCGCCCGCCGTTCCGGGCATACTCGAAGCTCTCCGGCATCATCCGGGTGGACTTCAGATTCCAGAGGTTGATATCCTCATGGAAGTAGCCCCCGACGAAGAGATCGAGCCTGCCGTCTCGGTCATAATCGAGCCAGACCGCGGCGTTGGCATTTGCCCAGGCAGGGAGACCGGCTTGATCGGTGGTACGGGTAAAGCGCTTCCCCTGCTCATTGCGGAAAAGCTCCATCTTGCCATACTTATAGATAAAGACATCCTCGTACCCGTCGTTGTCATAGTCTCCCCAGGCGGCTCCGATACAGCAGCCGGTTCCCGGCAGATTGAGATCTGCCAGTCCCGTCTCTTCCGCCACATCCTTGAACTGACCGTTGCCCAGATTGCGGTAGAAGCGGTTTTTCGTGCCTTCGCCGCTGTTGCAGACATAGATATCCTGCCAGCCGTCGCGGTCGAAGTCCACGATGGAGACAGATGCGCCCATCGCGGCGATCTGCGGCATGATATGATCGAGCTTCGAGTCGAGTTTCGGAGCCTGATGGATGAAGTCAATACCGGCTGTTTTCGAGACCTCCTCCAACCGGAATCCGTAGTGCGCCATCGCTGCCTCGCTGTTTGCCGGGGTGGTGGATATGCCCCGGCGGGCGGACATACGGTTCAGCGCTGCCACCGTCGTGATCAATCCAATGAAGATCACGATTAATGCTATTCGCGCAACGCGGCCTTGCATAATTCCCTCACTGGTATCTATTAGAGAATCGACAATGATTGATGAACGCCCTGCGTTATCCCGCGTCCGGCTTTCGCCGGAATACGAGATAAAACTGACTGGATATAGACTCATGCCGTGCCATCAGTTCCCAGTTGGCGGCTCGCGCCTCCGCCAGCACATCCGTTTCCGGCACCTCATGTCCTATGGGAGCCGGAGGCGATCCCCGGCGACCGGCGTCAAAGTCAATGATCGCCAGACGCGCCCCCGGTCGCGCAAAGCGATGCAGTGTCCGTAAGAACTCGACCGGCTTCTGCACCTCATGATAGACGGTCAGCAGCACAAAGCAGTCCACGCTGTTTTCCGGCAGACCCGGGTCTTCAGCGGTTCCCAGGATCACCCGCACATTGCCAAGCGATTGTGCGCGACGCTCCAGCGCAGGCAGAAACTCTTTCTGGATCTCCTGTGCATAGACTGTGCCGTGAGCTCCTACGGCGTGGCTGAGCCGAGAAATCAGGTATCCGCTCCCCGCCCCGATGTCCGCCACCGTCTCTCCCGGCTTGAGATTCAACGCCGCCACAATCGCATCCGGCTTCTGCCATCCATCCCGCTCCGGCGCCTCCAGAAGCTTCTGCGCCTGAGACGGCTCAAAGAGCGGAGAGACAGACCGTTCGCGAACCGCAGAGTGCGTATTTGACTGTCTGCGCCAGAGGGATGTTCCCCCGAGGGCAATGCCCGCCGCCAGCAGGGCGAGCATTGCCCACAGCAGCGCGCGCCGATAGATCACCGCGTCGGCTCCTCGCGTCGGCTCCAGATTCCGCGCCGGAACGGATCGGGGGTGACATACCGGGTATGATACGTCTCCCAGTCCTTCGGAAACCGCTTATAGACCGGATCGTCCTCCAGCCGCCCGGGAGGGGTATTGTACTCCTTCTGACCATGATAGGGCAGCGGCAGAACGGTCTTGGAGAAGGTGGTGTTATAGTCGCCATCCTTGACCCAGCCGTCCCCGATCATCACATAGTCCCGTTTCCATCCCGCAGGGGGAGGAGCGGGCGCGGCAAACCGGAATGCCATCTCATCGCCCGCATTCATGATGACGTAACGATCATCGGTCTTCGCCAGCAGTTCGCGCACATCCCCAAAGCGCGTGTAGAAGCCGATCAGGTCGCGCCACACCTGCGTGGTGGTTTTGATCCGGCTGTAGTCGGGCAGTTCTGGCGAGGACTCATCTGCCTGATTCACCACCGAAAAGCCCCGGTAGCGCAGTTCGGCGGTGTCTGCCGATAGACGCCGCATCTTGATCTGCGCGCTGGGAAGTCCCTGCGCCCACTGGATGCAGTCCCAGTATATCTCCAGATTCGTCCGCAGGCGCAGGCGGCGCGGCGCGCCGGGACGGAAGGCGTCATCCAGTCGCAGCAGCACCGTCTTGTTTTTACCGGACGGAAAGCCCAATCCCGTCTTCGCCATTGTCCAGCCGCCTTTGCCGTCCGCAACCTCCATGCTCAGAGACTTCGGCGGGTCGCTCTTCCCTTGGCCGATGGCGACATTGATGGAACTGTCGGTCGGATGCACCCATCCATAGGCGACCAGCCAGAGCAAGCCCGCGCGCGGGGCGTCATCGCCGATCTCGATCTCAATATAGTGATCGCGGGTCACGCCCTGATAGCGTCCGCGCCCGAAGAAGTCCAGATATCGCCCGTCCTTTGCGCGGATATACTCGGTGACATCTCGCCCGCCGTCATCCTGCACGCGCTGAACCGGGCGCGGCGGCGTGGTCACATGCGCCTTTAACTCCGGGGGCGGAATGGCGAACCGCTCATCTACGAATATCTCCGTATTCTCCGGGTGATCCACCGTCATCAGAGAGACATGATCGAAGAAGTGGGTCTCCCACAGATCGGCTGTGATTCGCACGTCGTAGAAGCCGTCTTTCGCGACAAGTTGATCGCCGCGTATCTTCACCCAGTCCTCCGTCTGCGCCACTCCCGCCGTATCCTGCGCGTTGATCTTCAGACCGAGCGGCGAACGCCAGATGAAGTCGGTGACGAACTCCATCTCTCGGCCGTTGTAGGTGAACAGCCAGGGGCACGATCCCTTCAGGCGCTGCTCTGCCTTGGTAACCTGATCCGCCTTCAGATCGAACTCCGCCTGCACAGAGCCGTTGGGCCAGATGATTCGCGCCACATCCACCGATTCGCGCTCGCCCAGTCCAAAGTGCAGGCGCGGCGCGGTAATCGGCTGCATCTGCACCTGAAGTCCCGATCGCAGTTGCACCTCTCCGCCGATCCCGAACGAATTGATTCGCTGATCCCCGCTGGTCTTTGCCGAGCGCGTATAGAGTATCTGCCAGCGATAGTTTTTCTTGCCCCTGTTCTCCAGGAAGGTCGGACCCTGCTCGGTGACTGCCAGAAAACCGACTCTTCCCTGACTGGCAGGGTCTGCCGCCGCATAGAGCCTTGCCTGCACAGGAGTCGGAAGCGGCTGGAAACTCCCTTTCTGATCGCTTAGCATGACCTTTCCGCCCTTCGGAGCCGAAACCGCCAGGTCCACGCTGCCATTATTGTCAAAGTCCGCTGCAAAGAGGCGAAACGCGCCTTCAGAGGTCATATCCGGGGCATCGGGAACCGCTCCCAGTTCCGTCATATCCCACTCTTTCCCCTGATTCTTATCGGACAGCCGCCAGAGCTTTCTGTCCGCCAGTACCGCCAGATCCAGCACGCCGTCGTTGTTCAGGTCGGCGACCGTTACGGCAGCCGTCGCGCCCATCGGCGGCAAGGCGCGCTCCCGATAGAAGCCGGAGCGTTCATTGGCAAAGATATGCAGCTTCCCCTGCGAGTCGAGAAGGGCGGCGTCCGGCGCGCCGTCAGCATCCAGATCTGCCCAGACAAATGCCCGCAGATTCTGCACGGCAGCGAAGGTCTGCAAAACTTTGAAGGTTCCGTCTCCGTTGTTGCGCAGCGCCAGGGTCGGACCGTTGACCTGTCCCAGAATCAGGTCCAGGTCGCCCTCCATCTCCATATCCAACGCCCAGGCGCCAAACAGCTTTGCCCCGGTCACGGTCGGCGGCAGACCGGCACGCGCCGTGACATCGGCAAAAGTTCCTGTTCCCGACTGTTGATACAGCTTCAGCCCGCCCTGTCCTGCCAGCGCAATGTCGGTCAGATAGTCGTAGTTCCAGTCAATGGCACAGACGCCATAAGAAGAGGGAGGTACGGGCGTCGGTCCGCCCGGAAAAGCAAGGGGCGCTCCCTGTCCAATCTGAACCTGTCTCGCGTCGGCTGTCGCGATCACAGGCGGTTTAGAATCGGTCAGATGGATCGCGCCGACCCAGTCCCGCTTCCCGGCCGGAAACGAGACGGCGGTTCCCGCTTGAAATACCGTCTCCATATCCGGGGGCGAGACGGTCGGCGTCGGCATTGGCAGCTTCAGAAGCCGCTCGATCGGCTCACCGATGAACTGAGGGGAGATACTCAACGCCGCCTGACTCTGCTGGTATGCCGGGAGCGGTTTCAGCGGGTTCTGCATGGTGATTGCCAGCACCGCCGCCTGCCGCAGATTGCCCGCCGCCACATTCGATTTCAGTTCGCGGTATCGCTCCTGCGCGCTTTCGGGCCAGCGTCCGGCGTTCTCCTCCAGTCCCGCCAGTCCCTGCTTGACTCCCTCCGCATCGCCGGTCTTGGCGGCAAGGCGGGTCATCTCCAGCAGCGCGAAGAGACTTTTCGGGCTTTTCTGTACAATGCTTTTCATCAGGCGCAGGGCTTCCGCCTCGTTCTCCGGTCCGCCCTGACGCTCCAGTTCGCGGGCGAGCGAGTAGAGCGCGCGCAGGTTCTCTGGATTCTTCTCGACCGCTTTCCGAAAGTGGCCGACCGCTTCCGGTATCTGCCCCGCCCGGCTGGCGACGCTTCCCAGAAACACCTCCACTTCACTGAGATTCGGGGCAAGATCGCGCGCTTTCTCCAGACTCTGCTTGCCGGCATCCACCTTATTATTAAGAACCTGAACCAGACCCAGATTTGCCCAGGCGGCAGGTTCTCCCGGAGCCAGCTTAACCGCCTGCGAGAGCTTCTCCTCGGCGCGGGGATTGTCACCTGCCTGCAACGCCGCTACGCCGGAGAAGAAGGAGGAAACCGCCTGCTCATATTCCGGCGCGCCGGGCTTAGGAACATCGCTCGTGCAGCCCCCAAGCCAGAGGGTGCAGACCGCCAGCAGCCACAGGGACCATCGCAAACATCGTTGTTGTTTCTGGTTCTCTTTCATGATCGCTTCTACTTCTGCGCCTGACTCATATCTATGTTGGCAGGCTTGATCTCTTTCGGAATGAACTGCCGGTCCAGCAGGTCCTGCATGGGAATCGGCTTCTGAAGTATGCCGACCTTTATCGCCATATCGTGAATTTTCTGCATCTCCTCATCGGACGGCGTCAGCATGCGATAACTCACCCGATCCGGCGGCTGGGTCAGCACATAGCGCACCACCTTCTCATTCTGCCGGAAATAGGGCGCAGAGACCTTTGCAGCATCCAGACGATGCTGCTCTGCCCATTCACCGCTCTCCGCAATGCCGCGCACCAGGTCTTTGACCACCTCCGGCTTCTCCCGGATCAGGTCTTCGCTGACGACCAGCACACAGGAGATGAATTTGGGCCAGATGTCTTTGGCATGGTAGAGAACGCGCCCGGTTCCGTCCAGTTCCGCGCGCGCGCAATGCGGTTCGCCGACGAAGTAGGCGTCAATCGCCTTCGCCGCCAGCGCACCGGGCATATCGGGGGGCGCCATCTCGACGAAGCGAATCTCGTCCTCTTTGACGCCCTGATCCTCCATCAGCTTGCGAATGACCAGGTATTGATTGCTGAACTTGCTGGGAATACCGAAGGTTCTGCCCCGCAGATCGCGCAGGTCTTTCGCCGGATCGTCCTTGCGAACCATGACGGTCGAACCGTCGCGGTGTCCCAGATAGACGATCTTGCAGGGAACGCCCTGTTCACGCAGCTTCATCGCCAGCGGCGCAATAAAGAAGGTCGCTTTCAGGCGTCCGGTCTTGAACGCCTCCGCCACGGAGGGCCAGTCTGTAAATCGCTGCGACTCGAACCGAGTCGTCGTGCTGGTTTTGGACGCGAAGTCCGTAACCGGGCACGTCAGGTGTCAGGTAACCGGCAGGAATCCGACCGTCAGCGTTTCGCGCGCAGCGACAGGGGTTGCGCTGGTCGTTGTCCCGCCGGTCGGCGCGGCAGGTTCGCGCTGCCAGGGCTTGAAGCGCAGCAACGCCAGAACAGCTATGACGGCTATCGCCACCGCCCCGTATCGAAGCAACGGAGATTTTGTCATCTCTTCCCTCTACTCATCATTTATGAAATGCTCTCTGCCGTCTGTTCAGACTGCGCCCAGGGAGCCGTCTGAACGATCCGGCGCATCTCCTCCGGCGTAAAACCCAGCTTTTCTGCGCCGTCCACCAGATCGTGCATATCCACGCCATACCAGTTGCGCTTGCGCGGATCGCACAGCCCGGCGATATTCAGAGGCGCGATCCGCTCCGCCACCTCTGCGGCAAAGGCTGCGGCGTCCAGCCCGGAACGGCTCCTCTGCAGGCGATCTGCCAGTTCGTCCATCCCCTGCCGAAAAGCCTGCTGATTCCGCGCCAGATAGCGCGTCACCAGCGCGGAACGTCCCAGCCGCCGCGCCATCTCGCTGAAGCTGGCGGCGGCGAAGTAGAACATCGAATAGGCGGCAAACAGCGGAAAGTCCCGGAAACCGGCGTAGCAGCCCGCGATCAGCCGCGCGGTTCCATCCGCCTCCTCCAGCGTAATCCGTCCGTACTCTCGCAGTCGCTCTGCCAGCGAGTCTGTCCCCCACGCCTCCGCCAGAATGCGCCCTAGCCGCTCGATCCCCAGCAGAGTCAGAGGCATCCCGTTGCTGAACAGCGGATCCACAAAGGCGGCGGCGGAGGGCAGCATCGCCCACTGGTCGCCGGCTGCTAGTGCGGCGCGGTAGGTCAGCCGCTCCAGCCTCCTCATCGGGTAGAGCGCCTCGGCGGAGGCAAACTGCTCGCCAATCGTCGGGAAACGCTGCAGGAAGCGGTCCCAGGCGAGCGCGCCCTCCGACAACCCGATCTCTTCCGCGAAACGGTCAGTGCAGGCGAACCCCGCGCTGGTCACCCCGTTGTTGAAGCGCAGAACCCACATCCACCCTTCATCGAAGAGGTGATGCACCGCCGCATCATCTATCGGATAGGGGGGCGTCTCCGCCGCCTCCTCGCCCTGATAGGCGGGCATCTGATCGCAGCGGCGCACATGGATAAAGTGCGAAAAGAGCGCCTGCGTCTTCGGATAGCTGTCAAACTCAATCTCCGGGATCGCCAGCGCGCGGCTCAGAAATCCGCGCGGCCCGGTCGCATCTATCACCAGGCTGGCGCGTATCTCCAGAGACTGACCGCGCCTCTGTCCCCGTAGCTGCGCCCCTCCTCCGGGCAGCCACTCCACCCCGATCAGAAGCGTCTCGTCCAGATAGTCGGCTCCCAGCGCGACCGCCTCTTGCAGCAGGAAGTAGTCCACATCGGCGCGCAGCCAGTGCGTATCTGCCACCTCGTCGGCAGGACTCGCCGCTACCAGCAGTTGATTGGCGCGACCGGCGGTAACGCGATACGGCTCGCCCTCCTCATGCTTGAAATAGGTGAAGCCGCGTTTCAAGCCGCAGACCACCTCGGGATAGCTTCGCTGCCAGGCGCCGTAGGTCGTCAGCGGAAGCAGACGCGGCAGTTGGTAGCGTTCCGCGATCTCTTCGATCAGCAGATTCATCAGCGGCGAGGTCGACTCGCCAATGGCAAAGCGCGGATGTCTTCCCCGCTCCGTCAGCAGCACACGCAGCCCCAGCCGCCGCGCAATCATCGCCAGGAGACTGCCGCCAAAACCCGCCCCCACAATCGCCAGATCGTACCTATAGCGGTCAGCAGTCATCCTCTCGCTCCTCACAGAGAGTGCAGCAGACCGGAGGCGCAACTTGCTGCGCGCGGTTGATCTGCGCCAGCCGCCGGGCGCGCTCCGGCGAACAGTCACAGCGATAGAACCGCTCCACATCCCACAGATCGGCGAAGACCAGCCCTCGCCTCTGCGTCAGACCGTACTCCACCGCGCGCTCCAGCGAGCGCAGAGAGGGGGGCGCATACTCGCCCCGTCGCGCCAGCGCCTCCATCGCCCCGTTGCCTCCCCGCGTTGGAATGATGCAGCAGACCCGCGCGCCGCAGTCAAAGGCGACATCCAGCGAGCGGCAAGCCCACTCCAGCCCCTCCCGCTCGGTCTGAAACGGCGGGCGCAGCAGCAGAAACACCCGCAGGTCTATCTCATTGTCTTTCAGAAATGCGGCAGCGCGGCGAAATTCCTCCACCGTGATGCGCTTGTTGAGACGCTCCAGGATCGCAGGGTTGGCGGTCTCCAGACCAACAGCGACCTCCAGCCTCCCCGCCAGCATCGCCTGAAAGCGCCGGCAGCGCTCGCCCAGCAGCGACGGATGGCACTCCACGATCACCCTCTCAAAGCCGGCAACCTGCTGCGCTATCGCCGGATAGTCCTCCGGCGGAATCGCTTTCGGATCGAAGAAACTTCCAGCGTTGTAGAGCTTGATCTGCTTGGCCGCAGGCATCTGCGCCAGCGCAGAGGCGATCTGTGTCGGGATCGCCCCTGCCGGAACCGTCTCATCGAGCGTGTTCTGCCAGAGATCGCACATCAGGCAGCGGTACGGGCACTCCCGGTTGGTCAGAAAGAGGGTAGCGGTCGGTACCGGCGCGCCGTCGGCGCCGGTCTCCTCCTCCCATAGATAGGCGTAGGGACGCCAGGGGTCCAGTCGGTTTTTGGTACCGCGCAGGGCAGTCACCCAGCGGCTGCGCTGCGCCGCTCCAGCAGGATAGGCGCTGGTCATCCCCTCTCTCAATCTCTTTGAACAGCTTGCGCCAGAAACTCAGGAACCTCGTTGCCTGACATCCGCTCCGTATCGGTATCCCAGGCGGCGCGCAGACGCTCTTCCCACTGCCGCAGGAAGACCTGCCGGCACCAGGACTTGCTGACTTTCCAGCGGCGATAGGTATCGGCGGCCACGCCATCCTGGAAGCGGCGCTTCGGATGGGCGGGCATCTCGATTCCGGTGACCGCGCGCACGCCCGCGCAGACAACCTCCCGCTTGAGCGAATAGAGCCGCTCGACGCTGCCGTTCAAAACCTGCTCAAACGGGATCGAGACGGCGGCGGCGATGGCGGAGCGCACCGTGTAGGGCGAGAACGCCGAAAAGCCGTACCGCTGTCCGGGCGCAAAGGTGCGCACGTAGGAGCGGGAGAGACCGCCGGAGTAGGTCAGGCTGTGCTTGATGGCGTCTATGCCCCACCCCTCCTGATAGAGTAGCGGGTTGCGCAGAATGCTCGAGAGGGTCAGGTCGGAGTCCTCCAGCGGATAGGACTTGAGGTTCTCGTCGCCGCCGTCTCCATCGAGCAGATATTTCAGGTTCGGATAGCGTTCGCGAATCGCCTCCAGAAGGCACAACCCCACCGCCGCGCACTCCACATCCAGCGGATGGTAGTCCTCAATGACGCGAATCGCCTCCTCCAGATTCAACCGTTCGACGGGAACATGAATTGGCTCCCAGAGGTCCATCAGTCCCAGTTCGCGAACAACCGACTCCGCCTGCGCCGCGTCCTTGCCGCCTCCCATATCCAGCGTAAAGGCGCGAAGACGGTTCGGATCGCTGCCGATCTCCTTCAGCGCGTGACGCGCCAGAAGCAGCACGGAGGCGCTGTCAATGCCGCCCGAAAAAGCCAGCGCAATCGCCTCATCCTCCGGCAGCCCTTTCAGCCACTTCTTCAGCGCCTCGTAAGCGGCGCGGACATAGGCGGCTCCCGCCTCCTCTATCTCTGCAGATCCCTGTGCAATCGGCGGATTGAAGAAGCGATGATAACGCGGCGAGGGATCGGGGCAGCCGATCTGATCTATCTCGACCAGATAGTGCGCCGGGATCATGCGCGTGTAGGCAGGATCAAACTGCCAGCCGATCTTCTGCTCTCGGCACCACTCATACAGGCGGTCTATGCGATCTGCAACGATCAGGAAAGGACCGTGATACATCTTGGCGACAAAGTAGCGCAGAGGGTGACCGATCGTGCGCGCCATCCGCACCGTCTGCCCATCGCGCGCTACCGCCGCAAAGTGACCGTCGCTGGCTGCCAGCGTCTCCAGATCGGCGTTATGCACCGCCTCTGCAATCTGTTCGGGCGTGCGCCCGGTCAGTCCAGAGGTCTGAATATCGTTAAGAGTGACAAGTCTATCAATTCCGGTGAGCATCGTTACTCCTCTGAATTTAACCTGTGGAGACAGCCCGCTCCGTCAGGCTCTGGCAGGCTCCGTCTCCGGCCCGACAACGGCATCCTCCAGCCCCATCTGCGCCAGAATGCAGTGGATCGCCTCCACCACCAGCGGATGGGTCAGGTTGCGCGGTCGGGGAAGATGGATCGGGACGACGTTGATAATCCGGGCGGGTCGCTCGGAGAGTACCACAATTCGATCCGCAAGCTGCGCCGCCTCCTCGATATCGTGGGTCACCAGAATGACCGTGCGCGGGCGTTCATTGAAGATCTCCGCCAGTTCGTGGCGCATTCGAAGGCGGGTGATATAGTCGAGGGCGGAAAAAGGCTCGTCCATCAGCAGGATGTCGGTCTCGCCTGCCAGCGCGCGCGCCAGTTCGACGCGCTGACGCATCCCCCCGGACAACTGGTGCGGGTAGTGACCGGCGAATCCCTCCAGGCGGATAAAGGTGAGAAGATCACGCACCTGCCGATTCCGCGCTGCCTCATCCTTCAAGTGCCGAAGTCCGAGCGCAATATTCTCCTCCACCGTCAGCCAGGGAAAGAGTCCGTCCTGCTGATAGATCATACGCGCCCTGCCGACGCGATGGAGGGAGCCGGAGGAGGGCGTTTCATGTCCGGAGAGGAGATTCAGCAGCGTGGTTTTGCCGCAGCCGGAGGGCCCGACAATTGCGACGATTTCGTGATCGCAGATCGTCAGGTTGAGGTTCTGGATGACCTCCACCGTCCCGAAGGCGTGGGAGACATCCTGCAGTTCAATCCGCTTATCGCTCATAGCCCCACCGTACACTCGGAATACGGGTCAACTGTACCAGTATCCGATCAATGACAACGCCCATCATGCCGATCACGATCATGCCGACCACCAGCAGATCGGAGCGGAGACCGTTGCGGGCATCCCAGATCAGAAAGCCCAGACCGTCGCGCCCCGCAATCATCTCCGCCGCCACCACCACCAGCCAAGAAAGTCCGGCGGTGACTCGCAGCGCGGTGATGACCTGCGGCATGATCGCGGGAAGCGTGACACGGCTTAACATCTCCACGCCGCGAATGCCATAGTCTTGCGCCACCCGGAAATAGATGGTCGGAATGCCGGCGACAGCGGAAAGCGTTGCCAGTACGATGGGGAAAAAGGCTGCCATAAAAATAAGAAAAATAGCCGGAGTATCCCCGATTCCGAACCAGAGAATGGCAAACGGTATCCAGGCAAGCGGAGAGAGGCTGCGGAAGAAGTTAATGACCGGCAGGAATGCCAGACGCGCCCCGATCCGATGTCCCATCCACAGACCGAAAGGAACGCCCAGCACGACCGCCAGCGTAAACCCGACCGAAACCCGAAACAGGGAGGCGATCATATCGTTGAAGAGGCGTCCGCGCTGAATCTCTTGCAGGAAGCCGCGCGCAACCTGCCCCGGAGAGGGAAACATCGACTCCGGGAACAGGCGCAGGACGGAGAACAGGCTCCAGAATGCCAGCGCAGCCAGCAACACACAGAGAGGAAGCAGAATCTTCTTCCCCGAAGACGGTCTCTCTTTCATCCACTCGCCTCTGGGAGAGCGAGCCAGATACCTGCGGGGGCGCTCGAAGCCTCTCCACCAAACAAATATAGCCTGAATAAACAATGAAGGCGTATGCTGATAGAGGATAACCCATGAAGGTTAAAAGAGGCTTAAAATAGACTTAAATCTTTTTAAGGGATGACCGCTTTGCGCAGAGGGATTCCCCGAGTAAGGGTCTAATTGTTTGCCGTCCTCTGCATCCCGGACGCTCAATACTCAGACAGGATAGATATCATGCTTACCCTAGAGATAACCGAAACCGAGAAGTCCAGCGGGGTGATGACCTCCGATCATCTTTCGCAGGCGGTGCGCGCCATTCGCGAGGAGGGCTTTGTTGTCCTGCAGGACGTGGTCGAACCGGCGCATCTGGACATCCTGCGCGACAAGATGATGGAGGATATTCAGGCATTGACCAGCCGTTCGGACGCGCCGTTCAACTGGAACTCCGGCAACATCCAGCAAGACCCTCCGCCGTTTCCTCCCTATCTGTTCAAAGATGTGCTGCTCAATGAGATGGCGATCTGCGTAACGCACGCCATTCTCGGACCGGGCGTAAAAAACAGCTGCTATAGCGGCAACACCGCGCTGCCGGGTCGGAACCGACAGCCGGTGCACGCCGATACGGGACATCTCTGGCCCAATATGCAGACGGCGCATCCCGCCTGTTCGCTGGTGGTCAACGTCCCGGTGGTGGATATGTATCCGGAGAACGGCAGCACGGAGATATGGTCCGGAACCCATCTGGATACAACCATCGCCTACGGGCAGGATATCAAAGTGCCGTCCGACCTTCTGGAGCGTCAGCGCGCCGTGTTGCCTCCCATTCAACCGACCGTTCGGCGGGGCAGCATTCTGATCCGTGACATTCGCCTGTGGCACGCCGGAATGCCCAACCTCACCGACACGCCCCGCCCGATGATCGCGATGATTCATCATGCGGGCTGGCTGGAGACGGGCAGCCCGCTGATGTTTCCGAAAGGAACGGAGTCGTTCTTCGAGCATCCGGTTCTCAGAACCTGCGCGCGGTTTGTGGAGGGTCCGATAGACTATCTGCACGCCCCCGCCGCGTATGAGTACCAGCCTCCAGCGTAAAAAATGTGGTTATCCCCGTGAAATTTTGAACCGAGTATTGACATCCGAGACATATCGGGTATAATGATGAAAACAGGATATAAATATCATTTTGTCTTAATTTCAAGTGTGCCACTTTCAGGAGGTGTCAGGATGTCCGCAATTTCGTTAGAAGCGACTGTCGGCAGTCTGGTGGCGGAGCGTCCCAGCCGCGCCCGCGTGCTGGAACGATGGAACATTGACTACTGCTGCGGCGGAAAGAAGCCTCTGAGCGTCATATGTCAGGAGAAGGGGCTGGATCTGAACGCGCTGGTGCGCGACCTGCTGCACAACGATGCGGAGGTTGTTCATGAGGAGCGCTGGTCGGACTACTCGCTGGAGACGCTGGCGGATCATATCGTCTCCACGCACCATGTCTATCTGCGCGAGGAGCTTCCCCGCCTGAGCCAGATGGCGCAGAGGCTGGTGGAGGCGCACGGCAGCCGTCACCCCGAACTGCTGGAGGTTCAGAGCGTCTTTGAGGATCTGCGAGAAGAGTTGGAGATGCATATGTACAAAGAGGAGCAGATTCTCTTTCCTCTGTGCAGAGCGCTGCAGCTATCCGACTCGCAGCCTCCTTCGCACTGTGGCTCCGTTAACAATCCCATCCGCGTTATGGAGCATGAACACGATAACGCCGGCAACGCGCTGGAGAGACTGCGCGCCCTGACTGACGGCTACACGCCTCCGACCGACGCCTGCAACACCTACCGCGTTTTTCTCTCCTCGCTGGCGGAGTTTGAGAACGATATGCACCTGCATATCCACAAAGAGAACAACATTCTCTTCCCGAAAGCCATTCAGCGAGAGAAGAAGTTGGCGCACAGCAGCTAGAAGAACAATAATATTTAGCGGTTCTAATCATCTGTGAGGTGCGTTCACGTGGAGAGCGTTTTCATCATTGATCCGTCTCGCTGTATCGGCTGTCAGGCTTGCGTGCAGGCTTGCGGAGAGTGCGGCACGCATCGCGGAACCTCGATGATCCATCTGGAGTATATCAACCGCGCCGCGACCATCCAGACGACTCCGCAGGTCTGTATGCACTGCGAAGAGCCGACCTGCGCGCAGGTCTGTCCCGCCGACGCCATCAAGCAGACCCCCGACGGTGTGACGCAGTCTTCGTTGAAGCCGCGCTGCATCGGCTGTCAGAACTGTGTGCTTGCCTGTCCCTTCGGCGTCCCCCGCTATGAGACCGAGATAGACCAGATGATGAAGTGCGATCTCTGTTATGACCGCACCTCTCTGGGGAAACGTCCGATGTGCGCGACCGTCTGCCCGTCCGAAGCTCTCTACTACGGTCCGCTGGAGGAGTGGCGGGGAAGACGGCAAGGAAAACCTGTCAATACCTGGCGTTTCGGCAGACAGATTGTGAAAACGAAGGCCTATATGGTAATGCCGGAATCGGCGCAGCAAATAAATATTCGACTGCATGAGATTCAGAGACCGCAGACACAGGAGGCGGCACGATGAGCGACACCCCGAAATGGCGAGAAGACTTCCCGATACGCTGGGAGGCGGACAACTATATCACGCGCCGCGAGTTCACCAAATTTCTGGTACTGGTCTCCGGCGCCACCTTTGCAGGAAACGGATACTTCGTTCTGCAGGGACGGCGCGAGGAGGCGGCAGAGCGCGTTCGCGTGGAGATCGCCCGCGTAGAAGAGGTTCCGGTTGGGGGTGTCCGCCTGTTCCGCTATCCCACTCCCAACGATCCCGCCATTCTGATTCGTCTGGCAGAGAACGAATGGGTCGCCTACCTGCAGCGATGTACACACCTGAGCTGCCCGGTACACTACTCGGCGAAGAGCGGTCGGATCGAGTGTCCCTGTCACAACGGCGCGTTCGAGGCGCAGACGGGTAAAGTGCTGGAGGGACCGCCTCCGCGCCCGCTGCCGAAGATCGTCCTGCGCATTGAAGAGGGCAAAATATATGCGGAGGGGGTGCACGGAGCATGAATGGGAGAGAGCCGCGTCTGGCGGATCTGGAGCGACGCTCCCAGACGATCCTGACGCTGATGATCCTGGTGCTGATCATCTTCCTGATCCAGCTATGGCTGATTACCATCGCGCTGGAGGACTATCTGGCGGCGCACTATGCGCTCGCGCTGCCGACCTTCCTCGCCTCCGGCGTCTGTTTTCTGGTCAACCTTCGATTACTGCGCTATCTCCATGATGTGGATAGAAAAAGAGAGGACAGGCTATGACTGCGCGAGAGTCTATCCGGGCATTGACGCTCTCCACGCTCGCGTTCGCCATCTCCTTTGCCGTATGGGGAATGATCTCTCCGATGGCAAAGACCTTTCAGACGAACTTCCATCTGACGGAACAGCAGGCATGGATGATCATCGCCATCCCGGTCATTCTCGGCTCGATCATCCGCCTCCCGATGGGAATGCTGGCAGACAGATTCGGGGGACGGATCGTTTTCGGGGTTCTGCTGCTCTTCATTGCGTTCCCGGCGTTGATGCTCAGTTTCGCCTCCTCCTTTAACGATCTGGCATTCTGGGGACTGCTGCTCGGTATGGCGGGAACCTCCTTTTCGGTCGGGGTCGCCTTTACCTCGAAATGGTTTCCGCCGGAGAAGCAGGGATTCGCGCTGGGCGTCTACGGCGCGGGCAACATCGGTCAGAGCATCGCCCTCTTCTTCATTCCCACTCTGGCGAAATCCATAGGCTGGCCAACCACCTACCGCCTGTTCGCGGCGATGGCGTTGATCTGGGGCGTCGTTTTTCTTCTGTTTGCGCGAAACGCTCCCGTGCAGGCGCAGCCGAAGTCGTTCGGAGCGATGCTGAAGGTTCTGGCGGAGAAGCCGCTCTCCTGGCTGCTGGCGCTGTTCTACTTCGTCACCTTCGGAGGATTTGTCGCCCTGTCCATCGGGCTGCCCAAAGTGCTCCAGGAGGTCTTTCCCGGCTTTATTGACCGGGAGGATGCCGGTCTGCGGGTTGCCGGATTTGTCGTGCTGGCGACGATCATGCGCCCTCTGGGCGGCTGGCTGAGCGACCGGATCGGGGGAGCGCGGCTGCTTTTGCTGGTGTTCGGAGCCTCCGCTATCTTAGCCCCCTTCATGACCATTGAGCAGATCGTTCCCTTCTCGATAGGCGCGCTCGGAATGGCCGTCTGCGTGGGACTGGGCAACGGCGCGGTCTTCAAACTGGTGCCGCAGCACTTCCCGAAGGATACCGGAACCGTCACCGGGCTGGTCGGGGCGATGGGCGGACTGGGAGGATTTTTCCCGCCGCTGGTGCTGGGGGTCATCAAGGCGCAGACCGGTCACTACAGCCTGGGTTTTCTGTTACTGGCTGCTTTCTGTGTTGTCTGTCTCCTGCTCAACTACTACATTCTCTGCCGCAAGCAGTCCGGCCCGGGCGCGCCGACCCCGGTTCCGACAGCGCAGGCAGGCGTGAAAGGTTAGGTGTGCATCCATGCTGCGCCAGCTTGACACCAACGCCCTGCGAAACGGAGCGCTCGCGGCGATCCTGCTGACGGCTGCCATCTTTCTTGGCTCCGGCAGGATGCGCCATTTCGATCCGGCGCTCATCGCCTACACCAGCGCCTCGGTGCTTGCCCTGTTCGGGCTGGTCTACCGCTACTCTGTCTGGCTTCAGCGCCCGCCGACCCGTCTCTACTGGCGGCGCGGCTGGCAGCTCTTTTTGCGACCCCGACGACTGCCGGAAAATCTGGTCTGGCTGATTCGCCTCTTCCTGCGCAGCTTCGTCTTTCAGACCTTTATCGAAAAGCGGAGTCATCTGCGCTGGATCGCGCATTTTCTGATGTCCTGGGGCTGTATACTGGCGGCGTTCGTCACCTTTCCGCTGGCCTTCGGATGGGTGCACTTTGATCCTGCTCCCAACGATCCGACCGCCTACCGGGCTTTCTTCTTCGGGATTCACGCCGGAACCTTTCCGGCAACCTCTCTGATCGGCTGGATGGTCTTTCATGTGCTGGACTACTGCGCGGTCGCGATTATCATCGGCATGGGTTTCGCCTTCCGCCGACGCCTGTATGACCGGGGAGCCATGACCGTGCAGCAGTTCGGGATGGATTTCCTCCCGCTCATTCTGCTCTTCTCGGTCTGTGTAACCGGACTGATGCTGACCGCTTCCAGTATGTGGATGCGCGGGCACTCCTACAGCTTTCTCGCCCTGCTGCACGCCTTCAGCGTCATCGTCACCCTGCTCTACCTGCCTTTCGGCAAGTTCTTTCATATTTTCCAGCGTCCGGCGAACCTGGGCGTGCAGTTCTACAAAAAAGAGGGTCGGGAGACCGGTCAGGCGAAATGCAGGCGATGCGGAGAGGAGTACGCCTCGCGGATCCACGTGGAGGACTTGATGCGCGTTCTCGACGAACTGGGGCTCGATCAGCGTTTGGAGGGCGGCGTACACTATCAGGAGATATGCCCCGTCTGTCGGCGCAAACTGTCGGCGGTTAATCAACTGGAGGCGATCGGAGGTCCCGGGTTCCTGTGAGCAGAAAGCGTTTTCAACTGATTGGCGGGTGGGCGTCTGCCCTTCTATTAACCGTTGGACTGGCGGCGCTGGCTGGACAGTATGACCGGGACAGCGCGCATGAGGCGATTCGCTATATGCAGACTGCCTCCAGCGATCCGGTCGCAAGGCTTCAGAAGCGGCTGGCGAAAGGAGAGACGCGCTGGGCTTACGATCCGCAGCGCGGCTATCTTCCGGCGCTTCTGCAGGAGTTGAACGTGCCAGTCTCCTCGCAGATGCTGGTCTTCTCGAAGACCAGTTTTCAACGCGACCGAATCTCGCCCCAGACTCCACGCGCCATCTACTACAACGATCAGGTCTACGCCGGATGGGTTCCGGGCGGTCCGGTCATCGAGATCACAGCGGTAGACCCGCAACTAGGAGCCGTCTTCTATACGCTGAGCCAGGAGCGATCCGGCAAGCCAAAGATCACGCGCCAAACCCACGAATGCCTGCAGTGCCACGAGTCGGGTATGACCGCCGGGGTGCCGGGGCATCTGATTCGCTCGGTCTACTCCGACCCGCAGGGGCAGCCGATTCTCTCCGCCGGATCGTTCGTCACCACCCATCAATCGCCTCTTCGCGAACGCTGGGGAGGATGGTACGTCACCGGAACTCACGGACGGCAACGCCACCTGGGAAATCTGACCTTTACCGGCACGGCGAAGGCGGAGAAGCCGAACCGGGACGCTGGAGCCAATATCGCCGACCTGCGCCGCCGTTTTCTCGCCTCGCTCTACCTGAGCAGGCACAGCGACATCGTGGCGCTGATGGTCTGCGAGCATCAGACCTATCTTCAGAACCTCCTGACACAGGCCAACTATCAGACGCGCATCGCGCTAGACTACGAGCGCAGACTCAATCGCGAACTGGGTAGACCGGAAGGAACTCGATGGGAGAGCGCCATCGCGCGAATCCGAAGCGTGAATGAGAGGCTGCTGCAGGGGCTTCTCTTCGCGGGAGAGCCTGCCCTTACCGATCCGGTCAGAGGAACCTCCGGCTTTGAAGCGCAGTTTCCGCGTCCGGGTCCGCGAGACAGGCAGGGACGCTCTCTGCGCGATCTCGATCTGAAACGGCGGCTCTTCCGCTATCCCTGCAGTTACCTGATCCATTCGGAGGCGTTCGAGGAGTTGCCCTCTCCCGCGAAAGAGTATATCTTCACCCGGCTCCTGCAGATTCTCAACGGAGAGGATCGCAGCAAGACATTCGCGCATCTGTCCGCCGAGGACCGACGGGCGATTCTGGAGATACTGCTCGATACGCATCGGGGCTTTTCACAGTGGAAAGCTTCGCAGCCGACCGCAGCCCCAGAGAAGTGAGGTAGATGATGGCGAAACCACCGCTTACGATATCCGAGTTGACCGACCAGTTCGGACCCCATCTGAACTATACGCCCGCAGGCGGCTGGCAGGCGCAGGGAGAGCCGGACAGCCTCGTTCCCACACACTGCTGCTTCTGCGGACAGCAGTGCGGGATCATCCTGAAGGTGAAGGATAATCGTGTTGTCGGGTTTGAACCGCGTGAAGACTTCCCCTTTAACCGGGGAAAGCTCTGTCCCAAAGGCGTGAAACGCTACATGCAGAACGAACACCCGGACAGGCTGCACTACCCGATGAAGCGCACCGACCGGGGATTTATTCGCATCTCCTGGGAGGAGGCGCTGGACACGACCGTGCGCGAGATACGGCGAATTCAGGAGCAGTACGGCAAAGACGCCTTCGCCATGCTCTCCGGCGTCTCGCTGACCAATGAGAAGTCTTATCTGGTCGGCAAGTTTGCGCGACTGGCGCTTCAGACCGCCAATCTGGACTATAACGGCCGGCTCTGCATGGTCTCCGCCGGAGCAGGCAACAAAAAAGCGTTCGGACTGGATCGCGCCGCCAACTACTGGGAGGATATCGTTCTTGCCGATGTGATTCTGGTCACCGGCTCCAACGTCGCCGAGTGCGCGCCGATCACCACCGACTACATCTGGCGCGCCCGCGACCGGGGCGCGAAACTGATCATGATTGATCCGCGAGTCACCCCGCTGGCGCGCACCGCCGACCTGCATCTCCCGGTGCGCTCCGGCGGCGACAGCGCGCTGATGAACGGCATTCTGCATGTCGTGATCGAGCGCGGCTGGATTGATCGGCAGTTTATTGACCAATACACCTCCGGGTTTGAGGAGCTTCGCGAAACGGTTAAACAATACACGCCGGAGTATGCCGGCGAGCTTTCGGGCGTAGACCCGGCGCTGATCGTTCGGGCTGCGGAGATGTGGGGACCGGCGAAGACCAGCTTTCTTTTGCACGCGCGCGGCATCGAACACCACACAAAGGGGGTGGACAACGTCCTCTCCTGCATCAATCTGGTGCTTGCGACCGGCAGGATCGGCAAGCCGGGATGCGGATATGGGACAATCACCGGGCAGGGCAACGGACAGGGCGGGCGCGAGCATGGTCACAAGTGCGATCAACTGCCCGGCAACCGCGACATCACCAATCCGGAGCATCGCCGCTATGTCGCCGAGGTGTGGGGGGTTGCCGAGTCGGAGATTCCCGGCAAGGGGCTGTCGGCGGAGGAGATCATGGAGGCGATTCATGCAGGCGAGATCCGGGGACTGCTCTCTCTCTGCTTCAACCCGCTGGTTTCTCTTCCGGACGCCAACTTTACGCGGGAGGCGCTCAACCGCATCGAGCACTATACCGTGATAGACTTCTTCCTCTCGGAGACCGCGCACCATGCCGACATCGTGCTGCCTGGCTCCCTGCATGAAGAGGACGAAGGCACCTCCACCAGCGCGGAAGGGCGGGTCATCCGCATCCGCAAGGCGGTAGACCCGCCGGGAGAGGCGCGGGTGGACTGGCATATTCTTCTGGATATTGCCCGACGGCTCGGACGGGAGAAGCACTTCTCATTCAACAGCGCGGAGGAGATTTTCAACGAACTGCGCGTGGCTTCTCGCGGAGGCACGGCGGACTACTACGGCATCACCTATGAGAAGATCGAGCAGAATCAGGGGGTCTTCTGGCCCTGCCCCTCGCTGGAGCATCCCGGCACGCCCCGCCTGTTCGAGGATCATAAGTTCTTCACCCCCGATGGAAAGGCGCACTTCCATGCCATCGAGTACCGCCCTCCCGCAGAGGTAACCGATGAGGAGTACCCCATCGTGCTGACCACCGGACGGGTGGTCAGCCAGTATCTCAGCGGGACGCAGACCCGGCGTATCGGCGGACTGATAGATCAGTACCCGGAGCCGCTGGCGGAGATGCATCCGAAACTGGCGCAGACGCTGGGGGTGAAAACAGGAGAGTGGGTCAAGGTGGAGACGCGCCGGGGGGCAGTGACGCTGAAAGCCAGCGTGGTGGAGACGATTCGCGAGGACACGGTGTTTATCCCCTACCACTGGGCAGGGGAGAAGTCCGCCAACCTGCTGACCATACGCGCTCTGGATCCGATCTCGAAGATTCCAGAGTTCAAAGTCTGCGCATGCCGGGTCTCCCGCATCGCCTCCTGACGCGCCCGTTCCGGGCGTGAATGTCAGAGAGAGGCTCTGTGTGGGTGTCTCAGCCGAACAGCCAGCGTCGCGCGCGAACGAAGAGGTTCTGCAGGCGCAGGAGCAGAGGCACGCGAACCACGGGAGAATTGACGGAGATATCTGTCAGCATATCCATCGCCAGACCTCCGTGTTTGCGCGTAATTGTCTCCATCGCCAGCCGGATCGCCTCCGGGCGGCGGTCAAACAAGCCGTGCCATCCGCAGACGAAGCACTCTCTGTTTCTGGCGAGGTTCAATGCGCCGCAGAGATGACAGATTTTGAGTTCCTTCTCATGGAAACGACCTGCCTCTGCAGGTCCCGTCTGACGCCACAGCATCTTCCCGATCCTTCAAAAACGCAAAGACTTCCGTGTCAGTGACAGACATCTACCGCGCTGCGCCGCCATCCTTCTCCCGATAGAACGTCTCCGCCACAACGCTGCCGATGATCGCCAGCGACTGCGGGCTGCATTTGTCTATCGTATCCTCCAGCGTATGCCAGTAAGCGTAGTCGAAATCTATCAGATCAATGGTCGGTAAACCAGCTTCATTAATTGGTATATGGTCATCTATGACCTCCGTCTTTAGTTGATCTATGATATTTTTTTCAAAACCAAGCTCTCTGGCGATGCGAAACACGCGATCATTGACACGCGGGGCGTATCGCTCCGAATTCACCTCCCGATAGACCTGTAGATTCTTATCTCCGATCATATCTAACAGGATTCCGTATTCGAGGCGATATTTTTTCATGCTTCTGGCGAAATGCTTCGCTCCGAGCAGCACGCCCTCCATTCGATCCCAGTTGCCGTAGTCCTCGCCATCCAGAAAGACCATCACCACGCCGATCTCCGGCTTCTGCTGCTTGAACAGACGGGCAAGCTCCATCAGCACTGCCACCCCGGATGCGCCGTCGTTAGCGCCGACAATGGGTTTCAGGCGTTTATCGGCGTCAATCTCCATGTCGGCAACCGGGCGGGTATCCCAGTGAGCGCACAGCAGCACCCGCCGCTTCGCCTCGGGGTTGAAGATTCCGACGATATTGGAGAGGTCCATCTGTCGGTTGGAATAGACACGATCCCGATAGGTAAAGTCCTGCGTCTCCACCTGATCGGCATATTTGCTCAGTTCGGCGATCAGAAAGGCGCGGGTTTTACGGGCGGCTTCCGTGCCGGAGGGGCGCGGTCCGAATTCGCACTGCCGCTTCAGAATCTCAAAGGCTTTCGCGCCGTCAAACTCCGGGCGTCTGGCGCGAGGCTCGGCGCCCCCCCCCGGAGACTGCGCCTGAATGGGAGCCGCGTTCGCGCTCCCCTCCCGAACCGTATCGGAGTGACAGCCCGCCAGCAGCAAAATGAACGCTGCCAGCATCGCCGACGCCGCAATCGCCCCTGCCTTCCTTTGCGACCGCATATCGTGCCGCTCCTCTCTCGCCTGCCTACTTCTTGAAGATCAGCCGCTCCTCGCTGCGATTGCCCAGAGAGCGAACCCCGCTTAGATAGTCGGAGACGACCTGTTCCAGAGTCTTTTCCGTATTCCTCACGATATCCGACTTGCCCCAGACCTTATAGTATGCCAGCGCGCCATTGGCAAGCGGGGAGGGCATCACGACCTGATACGTTTTGCTCTCGTCCAGCGGGGCGCGCCCGACCCGGATGGAGACGATCCGGCTGCCCTTCTCCTGTGCAGGATCAATCGTCACAGTGATGCCGGAGACCTGCAGAAAAGCGGGATTGCGCTGCGGATAGATGGCGACGCTATGCTCCAGCGCCTGCCGAACCTGCGCGCCGGTCAGCCTCACGATGAACACCGTATCGTCCAGATACTCCAGGGCGCGCACAATATCGCCGGGGGTCGCGCTGCCCCGGTTGATCGTCACGTCGGCAAACGAAGAGGCGGTCAGAAAGGCGATATCCGCCTTCTCGGAATCGCGCAACGCATCGGCGATAACGTTGGCGAGGTTGCTCTCTTCCATGCGGACATTGCGGGTGGTCAGATCGGAGTTGATCTGGATGGTCTGCGCAGTCGCGGGGAGAGCGAGCGCAGAGACCGCCAGCAATAACAAGACAAACGACAGGGAGGGCAGCCATCGGCTGCCCGAACGCCCGATGCCCCGATGAAACGGGAACCGACGCCACATCAGTTTTCCTGACTCTTTCTCCCCTGCCACTGCAGAAACGCCTGCATGAAGGGATCAATCGCCCCATCCATCACCCGGATCACATCGCCCGTCTCATAGCCGGTGCGATGATCCTTGATGAGCGTATAGGGCTGGAAGACATAGGAACGAATCTGGTTTCCCCACTCGATGGACTGCACCTCTCCCCGAAGGTCCGCCATGCGAGCTTCCGCTTCGCTGCGCTGTCGCTCCATCAGCCGCGCCTGAAGCACCTTGAGCGCCATCGCGCGGTTTTTATGCTGAGAACGTTCGTTCTGGCACGTTACGACGATCCCGGTCGGCAGATGAGTAATTCGCACGGCGGAGTCGGTTTTGTTGACATGCTGCCCGCCCGCGCCGCTGGCGCGGTAGGTGTCCACCCGAATCTCGTCCGGCTTAATGTCTATCGCGTCCTCTTCCTCAACCTCCGGCAGCACATCCACCGACGCGAAAGAGGTATGACGGCGTTTATTGGCGTCAAAAGGCGAGATGCGCACCAGCCGGTGGACGCCTCGCTCAGACCGCAGATAGCCGTAGGCGTTCAGACCGTTGATAACAACCGTGACGCTCTTAAAGCCCGTGACTTCGCCGGGCGTCTCGTCAATGATTTCGGTGGCGTAGCCGCGCTCCTGCGCCCACCGCAGATACATCCGCAGGAGCATCTGCACCCAGTCACACGATTCGGTTCCGCCCGCCCCTGCATTTATTTCTACGATTGCGCTGCGCGAATCGTATTCACCACTGAGAAGCGTTTCCAGTTCCAGACGGGCAAGCGCCTCCTCCAGTTGTCTGGCTTCGGCGGAAAGCTCCGCCTCCAGCGACTCGCCCTCTTCTCCCTCCTCCGCCGCCATCTCCGCCAGGTCCACCAGGTCGGCGGCGCGCTGTTCCAACGACAGGATAGGAGCCAGCGATTCACGCGCCTGTGACAGACGCTGAAGGGTCGCCTGTCCGGTCTCCGGGTCCTGCCAGAGATTCGGATCGGCGGCTTTCTGTTCGAGCTTCTCTATCTCCTCCCGGCGTCCGGCGAGGTCAAAGATGGTCTCCGAGGGTCAGGATGCGGGCGCGCAGATCGCGCGCAATGCGGCGGGTCTCCTCAATAGGCATTATCAGCTTCCTTCAATCCTGAAAATCCGGGGGTTCTTCCCTTTTCTTAGCAACGGTATAGTATACTGCCGACTACCGTATCCGTCAAGGAAAGCGCAGCGTGAAACGGCGACTCCTTCCAGCGCATCTTCCCGCCAGGAACAATCCCACGAATCGCTGCGTCGGAAACGTAATCGCATAACGCCATCAAGATTTTACAAGACAAAATCAGATTGAGCATGATATTATGAACTATTACAGATACGCTCAGCTTTTTGTAAGGAAGGTTCGCCGGAATGATATTCAAAGGCCTTTTACGGGGGGCGGCTGGCAGCCTCCTCATTCTGTTCGCTCTGCTTCTGACCGGCTGTGGAGGCGGAGGAGGCGGTAATGGAGGAGGAGGCAATCTGCCGCCATCTATAACGCGGGTGAAGTTCACCATCCAGTGGCCCGAACGCAGCCGAAAACTCGACGCC
>CAYSDM010000050.1:0-40716 GCA_964429855.1 uncultured Chthonomonadaceae bacterium | reverse complement strand
ACAGTCCTAAGGTGGGACCAACCTCCAGTTCCGGTTTAATGTAGTAACCGAGTTGTCCGAAGAAGACGCCGCTCGTATCGCTGTTCTGGAACACAACCGAACCGGAGAAGGAGATGGAGCGGGAACCTTGAACCGGACCGCCTTCAAACTCCTCCTGCCCGCCGCCAAATGCCTTATAGGCTGCCGGGGGCGTAAAACTGGACGGAGATAGCGCATGCGTCAGGGTGATTTTGCTGCCGGACTGCGCGGAGCCTGTCTTTGCGGCGTCCTGGGCGAATGCGCTCAGGGAGACCGCCGAGATAAACAGCGCGGAGAGCACGACAGAAAACGCTCGTTTCAAGTAGGTAGTCCTCCTTGTTATGGTTGGGTAGATTGAGATGGATGCCTGCTCTGTCGTTACAGGATAGGAGACAGCCTTCACGGAGCGGCGCAGGAGCCTGACGCGCATGTATGCTCCCAGCCCTCCGGGAAGAGAGTTTGATCGTGCACCCCACTTTTGTTGCGCCTCTCTTCAGGAGCAGTCGCAGGCGACTCCGGCCAGGTATTCACGCGGCACTCGGGGAATCATTCTTAGTGCTGCTGCCTTCCGACCCTGACACGGTTCGTATGCTCGCCGATGCGCGGAGCCCGTCCATCCACATCGTCTGCGGTTGTTGAACCGAAAAGAGACCACACCGAGAGTGGGGAGTTCAATCCCGCTGTAGCGGTTTGCGGGTACAGGGCACCGCTAGTTCCCCATCTAGCACGATCACTGTATATTATACGTGCAAATTGCCTGTTTTTCCTTACCTTTTATTGCCTGTTCTCTTCAACGGCACGGGAGCGTTTTCAGATCGCGAAGGTATTTGTCGCCGGTTGTTGGAAATTGATAGCGAAAAGGAGGATAGATCGGTGAACTTTCGCCAGTTGGAACAGATGACGCCGGAGAGCGGCTTCTGGGACGTGCGCGATCAGTTGAAGTGGCACATCTATCATCGCTCGGAACGCGCCTTCGCCGTTGGCGACGCGGCGCGGGATCAGATTCAAACTCTGGAGGCTCTGAAAGCCTATCAGCAGCGCCTGCGCGCCTTTTTCATCGAATCGCTGGGAGGACTCCCTCCGTCGGATACCCCGCTGGAGGAGCAGATTGTCGGGGAGTTAAAGGGAGACGGGTTTCGGGTCGAACGGATCATCTTCCAGTCGCGCCCGCGCCACTATGTAACCGCGAACCTCTATCTGCCGGATAACCTTTCCGCTCCGGGCGGAGCCGTGCTTTTTGTCTGCGGGCACTGGTCACAGGGCAAACAGGCGCCGGAATATCAGCAGGTCTGTCAGACTCTCGCGCTGGCGGGCCTGGTCGTTCTGGCGCAGGATCCCATCGGACAGGGAGAACGATTCAGCTATTATGAGCCATCTCTCGGTCGTGTCACGATTGGAGAGTGCTGCCCGGATCATGATCAAGCCGGAGCACAGTGCGTTCCGACCGGCGATGCGCTGGCGCGCTACTTCCTCCACGATTCCATGCGCGCGCTGGACTATCTCCGCAGCCGACCGGAGGTAGATCCGCAGCGAATCGGGATCACCGGCAACTCCGGGGGAGGCACGCAGTCCAGTTTGATGATGATCGCTGACACACGACTGGCTGCCGCCGCGCCGGGAACCTTTGTGATGAACCGCCAGACCTATATGTACACGGGCGGAGCGCAGGATGCCGAACAGATCTGGCCCGGCTTCACGGCGGCGGGCTATGACCACGAAGATATTCTGCTCGGCATGGCTCCCAGACCGGTGCGCGTGCTGGCGGTAACCTACGACTTCTTTCCCATCGAGGGGACTCGCCGCACGGTCGAACGCTGCCAGAGAATCTGGAAAGCCTGCGGAGGCGAGAACAGACTCGATCTGGTGGAGGATGTCAGCGGGCACTCCTACACGCCGAAACTTCAACGCGCCGCCGCCGAATTCTTCGCCCATCATCTGCTGGGACGCGACGCGGAGATAGACGAGTCGCGTATCCGGCTGTTCGACCCGTCCGAACTATGGTGCACCCGTTCCGGGCAGGTGCGCGGAGAGATGGAGAGAGCCACTTTTGTCTTCGAGGCGAATCGGGAGCGAGCGAAGATGCTGGAGGAGAGACGCCATGCGCTTCCCGAATCGTCGCGGAGGGAGCAGGCGCTCTCCTGGCTGCGCGAGCGCGTCTTCGCCCATCGCGCCCCCTGTCGGCAGAATCTGCGTCTCTATAATGGCGGGATGGTGGACGACCTGACGGCGGAGATGGGACTCTGGTGGTCGCAGTCCGATCTGCATAATCACGGCTGCCTGCTCCGGCATCATGAACGGGCAGGCGAGTCTCTTCCGGTAACGCTGGCGCTCTGGGACGGCGGAACGAACAACCTGCAGGGTCACGGCGACTGGATTCGCCAGACCTGCCGCGACGGGCGCGCCGTTTTAGTCCTGGATGTATCGGGAACGGGCGTCCTGCATCCCTTTTCGCTTCAAACCGCCTATCATCCAGAAGAGTTTTACGGCGTGCTCCATAAACTCTCGGATGATCTGACATGGCTGAACGACAGCCTGTGCGCCCTGCGTATCTATGATGTTCTGCGAACGGTGGAGCTTATCGGGGAGTGGCGCGGCATCCACACCGATGACCTGCATCTCTATGCGGAAGGGCGCGCCGGAATCTATGGTCGGCTGGCGGCTGCGCTGGAACCGCGCATCCGTCGGGTGGAGATTGCAGGGGGCTTTCGCGCCTTCGAGGACGTTATCTCCAACCGACACTACGATTCACGGGGCATTAAAAGCATCCTTCTGCGCGGAATGCTCCACTACTTTGATCTACCGGAGTTGGAAGATGAGCGTTACCATCACCTCTGAGCAGCAAGCCGCCTACCGAAAGAACGGCTATCTGGTTATCGAAGACCTGATCTCGCCCGAAGAGACACAGAGTCTGCGCCAACGGATTCGGGAGTACACGCACGGCGGACGTTCCGCCGATGCGCTGACCGTCCAGATAGAGCCTCGCGTGCAGCGGGGCGAGATGACAGTGGAGCATCCCGGCGACGGCATCCGTAAAATAGATGGCTTGGTGCAGAGTGATGACCTGTTTCGTCAACTGTGCCTGCATGAGAATATGCTGGCGGTCATAGAGACGATTCTCGGACCGGATATCAAGCTGTTCCGAAACTCCCTGATGCTCAAGCCTCCCTCCGTCGGATCGCAGAAGGGCTGGCATCAGGACTCCCCCTACTGGCCCATCGAGCCGATGGATCTCTGTTCCTGCTGGCTGCCTCTGGATGATGCGACGCTGGAAAACGGCTGCATGGTGGTTGCGCCGGGGCATCATGTCTCCGGTCCGTTTCCGCATGTGCATGTCACCGATGACTATGTGATCCCGCCGGAGAGTCTGCCGGATGCGAAAACGGTGGCGGTTCCTATGCGCGCCGGAAGCGGTCTCTTCTTTCACTCGCTCCTGCCCCACTATACCGCTCCCAATCATAGCGCGAACTGGCGGCGCGCCATGGTACTCTCCTATATGTCGGCGCGCTCTCGCTATACGGGAGAGGGAGTCGGACCGGAGTTCTTCCCGGTCAAAGGAGAGACTTTTCCCGGCTGCGTGCGATAGTCCGACAGTCTGACAAAAAACCAAATCCGCCTGCATCTTCGAGGGATGCAGGCGGATTTCATGCGAGCGGCGGACGACCATTACGGTTTGGCTTTCTCCGGATCGGTCACTGGCGGTTTCTCCTTCTCCGGCTCCTTCACGGGAGTCTGACTGTTTTCCGGCTTCGGATGATCCTGCGTCTTCAGAACCTTCTCCAGAGTCTTCGACTCCAGTTGCTTTTCCGTTCTTTCGCGAATCGCCCGCGCTTCTACATCGCTTCGCACGACACGCGGCGTCAGGAAGACCAGCAGTTCCGTCTTATTGCGCGCTTTACTGGTGGAGCGGAACAGGTTGCCGATCAGCGGAATGTCGCCCAGCACGGGAACCTTGTTCGTGGTAGTGGTGGAGGAGTTCTTGATGATCCCGCCCAGCACCACCGTCTCGCCGTCCCGAACGCTGACCGTCGTCTGCGCCTCGCGCTGATTGACGACCGGCGCATTGAACTCGGTGTAGCGAACGAAGTCGTTGGCGGTCTGCGTCACATCCATCGTCACATAGCCGTTGGAGGTGATCCGGGGCGTGACGGTCAGGATGATGCCGACATCCAGGAAGGCGTAGTTATAGAGCAGGTTTCCGTTCACATCCACCCGCTGATTGAGCACATAGGGCAGGCTCTGACTGATGTTGATCTGCGCGGTGGCGTTGTTGCTCGTGAAGATTCGCGGCGTGCTCAACACCTCAAAGCGGTTGTCGCTCTTCAACGCCTGCAGAAAGACGCTATACTGTGCGCCGCTCAGGGTGTAGCGTAAACCCTGCGGCTGACGATTGTCCGCCTGCGATCCGAAGGAGGAGGAGCCGGTCGAACTGCCCTTGGTGAAGTTCCATTCGACGCCCATCTTGCTGGAGGCATCCAGGCTGGCTTCCACAATCAACGTTTCGATCATCACCTGTTCGGGAATGCGGTCTAACTGCGACAGAATTCGCTCCACGATCTCCCGGTTCTCCGGCGAAGTCACCACGATGATGCTGTTGGTGCTGACATCAGGAATCACCGTCACGCCGCCGGTCAGATCGCGCACATTCACGACCCGCCCCTGATTGTCGAAACCGGTCACGCCGCGATTCTGCTGCGGCGGTCGGAAACCGCCGCCACCGCCGAAGCCGCCCGGCGGGAACTGCGCCACCTGCATCCCCTGCGCGTCCTCTTCCTCTCCATTCTCACCGCTGCCCTCCTCCGCGCCGGAGATGTCGGCGGCTCTGCCGCTTCGGTTAAAGCCGCCCGGACGATTGCCTCCGCCACCGCCTCCTCCGCCCGGATTATTCCGGTTCTGGTTCATGCCGGGATTGTTGTTTCGCCGCTGCTGGTTCTGGTTGCGCCCGGCATTTCCGAAACCGCCGAACCCGGAGTTAAAGTTGCCGCGTCCGCCAAACGACTGATTGAGAAGCTGCGCAACGGTATCGGCGCGCGCGTTCTCCAGCGTGATGACAAACGCGCTGTTCTCAAACTCAACCTCTTTATCCAGTTCCTTGATAACCTTCTCTACAATCTGCAGGTTATCGGGAGTTGCCGTGACAATCAGGCTGTTGGTGCGCTGATCGGCAGCCACCGTTCCGAACGCCGCCTGCAGCGAGCCGAACCGCGCCGCCTGCTGGAATCGCTGATCTATCGGGACATTCTGCGTGCCGATCCCGCCGCGACCGCGCGGCGCGTTGCTCACCAGTAAATTCTGTACCACGACCGCCAGTTCGGTTGCGCTGGCGTATTGAAGGTTGAACACTCTGGACTGCTGCGGCTGATCCGTCTGCTTGTCAATCTGCTCCAGCAGCAGTTTGATCTGGTCATGTTCGCGGCTGGGCGCATTGACAATCACCGAGTTACTGAAATCGTCTGCGGAGGCGCGCACCACCATATTCATGCCGCCTCCGCGCCGCATTCCGAACCCCATGCCGCCGAAACCGCCAAACCCGCCGCGCCCCCCCTGGTTTCTCCGAAACGGGTCTGCCCCTCCTCCCGGGTTCTGCATCATCGCCGGGTTAAAACCGCCAGGCGTAGGCATGCCGGGCACCATCCCCATACCCTGATCCATACCTGCCATTGCAAACACGTCGTTGATCACTCGCGCCACCTGCGAGGCGTTGGCATACTTGACAGTATAGACCTTCAACTGAGAGGAGCTTCCATCACGGCCGCCGCGGGAGCCGCCGCCCATCATCGCCTGAATCGCCTCCGCCGACATATTGCCGAACGGCGAACGGGACTGCCGCTGGCGGATGACCAGGAAGTTGCCCTCCTTCTTCATATCGAGGCTCTTCAACCCCAGCACGGTGTTGAACATTGCGAACGCCTCTTTCAGGGTCATTGGACGCGGACTCTGAAGCGTAAGGGTGCTGACCAGCGCCGGATCTTTGATGATGGTGACTCCGCTTGCCTGACTGAGCATCTGGATCACCGCATCCATGCTGGCATTGCGAAAATCGAGCTTGATACGCACGTTGGGATTGAGCTTGAACTTCTCCCAGGCAGGCGGTTCAGGCTCTCCTCCCCCCATAAAATCAAACTGCGCGAAAGCGACACCAGCGGTCGCAAAAAACAGCGCACACGCGATAAATATACGTTTCATCATTCTCATTGCCTTGCGCTTCCTTCCCGAGCCGACGGCGGAGCGGCATCCGTTACCAGCGTACCCGGAGGCGTCGGTTCAGTCACCAGCCTGCCGGGAGAGATCGGCATAACGTTCAGAGGAGCAGGCATCGCAAATCCCAGCCGGGTTTGCTGTCCCTGTGCATTGACCAGCACCAGACTATCGCTGCTGACCGCCTGCACCCGCAGCCCCTTCCAGATATCCCCGACTTTCAGGAACTGGCTGTCGCGTGTCGAGGCGTTCTCAATGACCGCGATAGGAGTTCCATTGACCTCGTTGATCCCGGTCAGAGTCCATGCGCCGTCCGCGCCCAGAAGCGACTGCGGCTGACTGTTTGCGGCGGTCAAGGACGATTTTGACGAGGCGACCAGCGGCTTGAAAGAGTCCCGCGAAGGCGCGTTGTATCGGGTAAAACGCGCTTTCATGTCCGCCTCGGTGAACCCGTTTGGCAGGTTGGAAGTCGCTTTCGCGGGGCGCGCCGTCGGACGTTTCGGCGGAGCCTCCGGCTCTGTAATCATCACCACGGCATACGCCGCAACTCCTAGAACCGCCGTATAGATAATCGGACGACTAATTTTTATCACGAGATCCTCCCGAACGGACAGCCGGCTTTGACGGCGCGGCAGACTCGATGTAGACGGACAGCCCCAGCGTCGCCGTCACCAGACTGCTTACGCCATCCGAAGAGGCAATCTGAACCGACCGTAGAGTGATATTGGTATTCGGCGCATCCAGCCCCTTCAACATGGCGCTGACATTGGGAAAGGCACCAGTAAGCTGTACGCTGAAAGGCAGTTCGGTCATTCCCTCAATCAACTGCCCCTTCTGCGGACGAAACGCCGTGATCTTCAACGAACGCTGATTTGCCTGCGCGGTCAGCTTCTGCAGAACCAGCGCGGTAACGCTCTCGACCTCTCCCTGCCACAGCCGCTTTTTCACGGCGGCGCGCACTTCCCGGGTGCGTCTGGTTACAGTTTCGATCTCCTGCTCAATCTTCTGACGGCTGATGGTGCGACCTTTCGCTATTCCGGCAGCGCTCGGTTCCGGCACCGCCAGCACATAGATCAGAGAGCCGAAAAGGATCAGGATCGCGAGGAGAATCAGTATGCTTGCGCCTCGATCCTCCCGGTTGCGAAAGTTAATCATGGCTGCGCCTCCGTGCCGCCGCCCGACTCGCGGACGGCAGGTTTTTTCGGTGTGCGCGTCGCTTTCTTCGCGGGAGTCGGCATCGGCAGGTTGCCGACCGCAAACGCCGTCACGCTGAACTGAGTGACAGGAACCTCATCAATCTTGGCTCCATTCGCAAACACCAGTTTCACATCGCGAAAGCGCGGATTGGCTCCCAGCCGATCTACAAACTGCGCCACATCGCCGGAGGCGCGCGCCGTTCCGCGCACCTGCACCGGCTTTCCCCGCTCCAGTGTCAGTCCGGTGAGCCAGGCTCCTGGAGGCAGACTGTTGCTGATAACCGAGAGAACATCGCTTAACGGCTGCGCGGGCTGAAAAGCGCGATTCAAAGCCGTCTGCATGGCAACCGCTTTCTCCGCCTTCGCCGTCTCCGTATTGCGCGTGGAGCGCAGCTTTTGTAGTTCACGCGCCCAGGTCGCCTCTCCCCGACGGATTATTGCCTGCGCGTCGCTGCGGTCGGCCCAGATCAACACCACCAGCAGCATCGCCGAGAGCAGCATCAGTACCGCCAGACGGGTGCGGGCAGCGGTCTTTTTCACCTTGACGCGCATGCGGTCTTCCGTCAGTTCAAAATGGAAAGCGGGAGCCTCATCCAGCAGGCGGAGCGGCGTGGAGCGGCTCCTCGTTGCGCCGGGCAGCATCAGTTCTCCGCAGGTTATCAAAGGCAGGTTGTCGGCTCTCGCGGCTGCCATTGTGCGCTGCGCTTCGCAGAGCGGGTCGCTCTCCGGCATCGCCGTCCGGCTGAAATGCAGCCGCCCGCCAAGAATCACATCCAGCGTCAGACCGAGCGGAGTCTCTTCCATCACCAGCGCATCCTCGACTCCGGCTTTCGCCGCGACCGTCGGCGCGCCCAGCGAGATCGGCAGGATTCGAACGGCGGTCAGTCCCGCCTGCTGAAGCTCCTGCTTCAACTGCTTCAGGTTTTCTGTACGCACCGCCGCCACCACTGTCAGAACTCCCTCCGCATTCTGATCGCTGGTCTGGATGAAGTCGAAGGCAAGCTGATTGGATGTCAGCGGAAACAACTGCTCAATCTGCACCTCCAGAAGCCGCTGCAGATCGTCGCGGGAGGCGCGGGGCAACCGCAGAGTCTTCAAAAAGACCAGTTTGCGGCTGATGGCAACCAGCGCATGCCTATGCCTGGTCAGGATGGCTCCCAGTTCCGACAGCGAGGCGGCTCGCGCCGTTTCGCCGGTCAGGATATTGACCGCCTGCACCCATCCGGGCGACCATTCGATATGTAATGCGGTTACCGACTTTCTACTCACCGTTGCGCTCCTGCATCCCATGTGGCGGTTGGCTCTCCCCAGTTCCACCATCCCGGCACGCCCGTCACATTCAATCGCTGCCAGGTTACTATGCGAACCCGTCCGTCCTCCATCCTTACGACCGCTTCCACTGCCGTCCCGATCCCGCCGCTCTCTCCATAAGCGCGCACAATCCAGGTATCTCCGCCCACCGTCACCCAGTCGGCAATCTGTCCCAACGCCGGTCCCGTCGCGCCGGGAACCGTTGCCAGTTCGCCCAGCGAGGTAAACCCGGTAGACTGCCGCGCAACGATGGCGGAGGCGATATCCGGCGTCATACCGGGAATGGTCTGCAGCACCTCTTCCGAGGCGGTATTCAGATTAATCTTCCCTTCGACCCGCGTTCCGTTCGTAAACCCGGCGGCGTTCAACAGAATCTGCTGCGTTTCCGGCGTCAAACCCGGCTGGTTTAATAGCTCCTGAAAGGAGGTGTAGGGACCGCGCGCCGCGATCTGAAGCGCAACCGCCGGATTGATTCCCAACTGGGCAATCGCCTGCGGATTGATTCCCGCCTGTCCGAAATTGATCCGCGTGCCGCCGTCCGCCTGCGTATTGGGCGCGCCGCTGTCTACCGTCACCATGTCAATCAACGGAAGCGGCTCTCCCTCCACATTCTGCTGCGTCGCCGTGCTGGAGACGATATCGGTGCGCGGAACATAGAGACGCTCCGCCGTCCAGTCCTTGATCAGTAGAAGCTCCTCGATACTGTTCAGGCGTCCCAGACGGGCATTATAAGGCTCTTTCAGGCTGTTATAGTAGTCGTCCTTCGCGCCGCCGGGTCGCGCCTGAAAACTCTCTTCGCGCCAGTCCAGCAGGCTGTCCGCCATCTCCGGATCAATCGGAAGCCGAAGCAGTTGATCCTCCGGCGCAAGATTCAGGTTCACCCGCGATCCGGCATCCAGAATCTGTATGCGAAAGGTGGCGTTCCCCAGATCGAACTGCTCGTAGCCGCTGTCACCCAGCAGCGCCCAGTCGTCGTTCAAGGTGAGAAGGTTCAGGTCGGCGTTCTGCAAAACCGCCAGAGCCTGCGCCAGTCCGGAACGCATCGCAACCTCGGCGCGTCGCTGCCGCATCCGATCCTGAGTCTCCTGCAGCGACACACGCTGATTGGAGGTTATCATCGCCATCAGGGCGACCAGCGCCGCAATCACGATCAGCGTCTGAACCAGTATAAAGCCGCGTCGAACGCCTCTCATAGCCCTGTGCCTGCCAGCGGATTCAGACTGTCCACATCGCTGGAGAGAATCGGAACGATGAAAACGCGGGTTCCGTTCGTCGGCGCAACCGGACCGGGAGACCTCTCCTCGTTCCGAAGGATGTAGCTCACCCGCACCGCCGCCGGAAGCCGTCTCTCGCCGATCTCCGTATCCCAGGTGTCCACCCACTGCGTTCCATCCCAGAACTGAAAACCGATCTGCGCGATACGCTCCGACAGCAGCGATTCGGATCCTCCCTGCGTGGGATCGCCGTCGCTCGGACGCTGGATTCGCTCGAACAGCCCGGAACGGTCTCCAGCCTCTCCCGTCGGAACTGTGCTGAAGGCGACCTCGGCGATACCTCCCTGCGGACCAAACGCCTCATGCTGAGTCTCAAAATCGTCCGTGCTGCTGATCGCCGCCTGTGACACTCCAGGCGCGGTGGTGGTAAAGATGATTCTCTCACAGCCCAGTTCGCTCGCGATCCCGGTCTCGGTCGTCTCGCCCAGGAAATAGGTGGTTCGATCTCCCTCATCGTCCGACAGCTTGGCTCCCTGCAGCAGGCGGGTTATCCGAAGCTCCATTGCCCGCGTGCTGTCCTGATCCGCCTGCCGTTGCGCGCTCATACGCTGCGTATCCAGACCGGCGATAAAGCCGTAACTCACCGCCGCCGAGAGGATCACCACCAGCGTCAGAACGATCAGCAGTTCCAGCAGGGTCACGCCCCCCTGGCTCTGTCGGAAAAACCGGCTCATGGCTCTACGCTTCCCGTTGTCGGACGGATAAACACCAGCCCGGTCAGCGACTGCGAATCGGCTCCCTGCGTCGCCGTGATAGTCACCTGGTCCACATCGGCTTCCGTGCCGGGTTGCACGTCCATCGTCCAGGTGATATCGGGATAGCCCTGCTCCGAGAAGTCTCCCCCGTTCTCGCCGGAGCGCGGGTCAATCACTACCCCGATCTCCTCCAGCTTCTGCGCCGCCAGCTTCTGCAGCAGATCGGCTTTTCGCGCCTTCAGATCGGCTTCCGAAAGGGCGCGAAGTCCCCCCATCACTCCGACCAGCGCTATCGCCACCAGCATGATGGTCACCAGAAGTTCGATGAGCGTAAAACCGCGTCTACCCACGCTGTTCGATCTCCCCGGCGGGCCAGCGCTCCCGGATCGTCTCCGACAAGGCTCCTCGCACCCACCGCGCCGTTCCATCCGCCGCAATTAACAGCGACTTTCGGTCATCTCCCTGTGAAAACTCGATTCCGCCGGTCTCCGCCGAACCATCGGGATAGACCGTCCAGCGCCAGTTGTCCGGGTCAACAGGCTCTTCGCCTCTCAAAGCCCGTTCCGCCCGAAGCTCCTCTCCAAGAGAGACACGCTTCACCTGCTCCGGATCCTCCTCTTCGGAGATGCGCTCCAGAATCAGAGAGCCGTCCTCCAGGCGAATCGAAACCGGTCTCTGACTGCGCCGCGCCTCGTTGCGCGCTTCGGCGGAGGCGCGCAGGATGGAAGCCTCCACGTCCGCCTGTTCACGCGAGCGATGGATGGCAACCATATTCGGCATAATCAGCGCGGCGATTAACATCAGCGCGAGGATCACTACCACCATCTCGATGAAGGTAAAGCCACGTGGCACTGATCTTTTTCGCCGATAGGGAGCGGTCGCTCTACGGGAGAACATGGCTCTACTCGCTGGTGATATCCGACGCATCTCCCTCCCCGCCGGGCGCGCCATCCATCCCGTAGGAGGTGATCAGAAAGTCCTCGCCGTTGGGGCCAGGCGACTCATAGACATACTCATTGCCCCATGGATCGGTCGGGATATCCTTGCTGGTATACGGACCGCGCCAGTTCTGCACGTCGGAAGGCTGGATGCGCAACGCGCTCAAACCCTCTTCCGTGGAAGGAAAGGTATCCGTATCCACACGATACTGCTGGAGCAGACTGCTGAGAGTGGCGATATCGCTCGCCGCTTTGGCGCGCTTGGCGTCGCTGGTTCTGCCGACAACGCGCGGAACCACCAGCGCCGCCAGAATCGCCAGGATCAGAATGACGACCAGCAGTTCGATGAGTGTAAAGGCGCGATTTTTTCGAAATGGTATCTTGTTCATCATTTCACCAGATTCTGTGCTTGGAATATGGGCAGCAGCACCGACAACACGACGAAACCGACAAACGCGCCCATAGAGAGGACAATCGCCGGTTCAACCAGCGATACCAGTCGGCGCATACCGGTATCTACCTCAAAATCCAGACTGTTCGCCACGCGATCCAGCATTTTGGGAAGCTCTCCCGTCTCTTCGCCGATGGCGACCATATGGGTCAAAACCGGAGGGAACTGCCCCGCATCACGCATCGCCGCCGCGATCTGCCGTCCCTCGCGCACCTCGCTCTCCACCGCCTCCGCGCCGCGCGTAAAAACCCGATTTCCAGACGACTTACCGGCGATCTCCAGCGCCTCCAGGATCGGCACTCCCCCGTAGACCAGCGTCCCCAGCACTCTGGCAAATCGGGAGACCGTCGCTTTCAGGATCACCGGACCGATGACCGGGGCGCGCAGCAGGAAGCGATCTCGCGTCTCGGCTCCGGCGGGGGTCGCGATCCAGAGCCTCAGACCGATCACCGTTCCCAAGATGACAATCGTCACCGGCAGCCAGTTTTTCGTCAGGAAGTCCGTGCTGCTCAGGAGAATCTGCGTGGTGATGGGAAGCTCATTTCCCAGATCACGGAAGACTCCCGACAGACGCGGGACCACAAAGGTCAGCAGAAAGATCACCACAAACGCCGCCGTTGCAGAGAGGATCCCGGGATAGACCAGCGCGCTGACAATCTGACTTCGGCGCGCCACCTCCTTCTCCTGAAAATCGGCAAGCCTTCCCGCCACCTCTCCAAACTGTCCGCTTGCCTCGCCCGCGCGAAGCGTCTGCGTATAGATTTCGTTGAAATACTTCGGATGCTTCGCCAGCGCCTGACTGACCGGAAGACCGGAGCGGACATCTGTTAAAACCTCCAGCGCCAGCGCCTGCAGCGTCGGGCTTTCGGACTGCTCGGAGACCACCTGCAGCACGCGATCCAGAGGAAGTCCGGCCGAAGCAAGGTCTGCCATGCGCCGCGTAAAGAGCGCCAGATCCTGTTTAGAGGCTCTCTTCCGGCGTCCGCCGATGCTTGCAGCGACGCTGGAAGTCTGCTCCGCCTCCCGAATCTCCAGCACATAGCGCCCTTCCGCCGACAGATGCGCCAGCGCCAACTCCCGGCTCTCCGCATCCACCATCCCGGTGCGGCGCGCTCCCGAGGCGTCCAGGGCAATATAGGCGAACGTCTGATGCGCCATCAGAGCGCCTCCCGTTGACAAACCCGCAGCACCTCTTCAGGCGTGGTCTTGCCGTCCAGAACTGCCAGTCTTCCATCACCAAACAGCGTCCGCATCTCCAGATGCGCCGTCGCATGATCCTTCAGAACGGTGGAGCTGGCGCGCTCTACCGTCAGGCGTCGAATTCGCTCATCCACCGGGAACAGTTCATAAAGCCCCTGCCGTCCTTTGTAACCCGTCTGCTGACAGCGATCACAGCCGCGTCCCCGCCGGAAAGGCGGGTCTCCGCTCCAGTCCGCCGGGGTGATGCCGATAGCCTCCAGAGTCTCCGGGCGCGGATTGTCCGGCTCGCTGCAGAACGGGCAGACTCTTCGCACCAGCCGCTGCGCCACTGCCCCGATCAGCGAGGAGGCGACCAGATAGGGTTCCACGCCCATATCGAGAAGCCGTGTCACGGCTCCCGGCGCGTCGTTGGTATGCAGCGTGCTGAAGACCAGATGCCCGGTCAGCGCGGCATGGATGGCGATCTCGGCGGTTTCGTAGTCGCGAATCTCTCCCACCATGATGATGTCCGGGTCCTGGCGCACAATGCTTCGCAGCCCGTTGGCAAAGGTCAGTCCAATCAGGGGACGCACCTGTATCTGGCTGATCCCCGGAACCTGATACTCCACGGGGTCTTCGATGGTCAGAATGTTGGTGGTCGGCGACCATATCTCTTGCAGCGAGGCATAGAGTGTGGTGGACTTCCCGGAGCCGGTCGGCCCGGTCGCCAGGATCACCCCGTAAGGAATACGGATCATCTGACGAAAACGCGCCAGGGTATCGGGACGCATTCCAAGCTCTTCCAGTCCGAGCATGGCGGTTCCCTTGTCAAGAATACGCATCACGGCGCGCTCTCCGAAAACCGTCGGAACAATACTGACACGCACATCAATGGATCGTCCCGCGATGGTGATACGGATGCGCCCATCCTGTGGAAGGCGGCGCTCCGCGATGTTCATCTCGCCCAGGATTTTGATGCGCGAGACAATCGCCGCGTGCATTCTCTTGGGCGGATTCAGCACATCGCGCAGCATCCCGTCCACCCGGTAGCGCACCTTCACTTCCCGTTCATACGGCTCGATATGAACGTCACTGGCTCCATCGCGCACCGCCTGGGCGAAGATGAGATTGACCATCTGCACCACCGCCGTCTCGCCCGCCATCTTCTGCAGGTCTGCCAGATCGGTGGTATCGTCCAGATCGGAGAGGCTTGAATCATCCGCCTGTCCGGGAATGCCGGACAGAATCTTCTCCAGAAAGATCTCTTCGATCTTTTCGCGGATGATCGCCGGAGAAGCCAGCACAGCGCGAGTCGGCATCTGGATTAGAATACCCAGTTCATCCACCGCCTCTAGCGCCTGCGGGGAGCCGATAGCCACCACCAGCGCCTCGCCTTCCTTCGCTATCGGCAGAATCTGCCGTTTCAGGGCGAAGTCGGCAGGAGCCAGATGGACGGCGGAATCATCGAGTTTGATCTCTTCGAGGTCAACCCATTCGAATCCGCCGGTCATCCCGGTCGGCGCGTTTGCGGAGCCGGTTCTGTTGTGCGTGTCAGTCATAGACATGGTCTTTACTTAGCCGCCGGGTCTGCGCATGGGTCTTCGCGCCGGAAACTTAAACGGCTCACCGAGCATCTCTTTCCACTGCTTCTGCTGCTCTGCGGTCAGCACTTCGACGCATTTGTCATAGGTCGCCTTCTGCAAGGCTTCCATCTTCTTCTGCATCGCCTGGCGCTCTTCGTCGGTCATATTCTGGAAGTCCACGCCTTGCATCGCCTCCCGCATCGCCTGCATCTGACCACGCTGAACCTCCTGCATCTTCGTCCCCTGTTCTGTGGTCAGTTTCAACGCCTCGCGAACCTCTTTGCGACCGAACGCCATCGCGCCCGACTGCTGCAGTTCCAGTTGATGGAAGCGCTTCTGCTGATCGGCGTTCAGTATCTCGTTTACCGCCTTCTTCTGGATCGCCTGCATCTTCTCCATCAACTGCTGGCGCTCTTCCTGGCTCATCTCCTGAAACGCCTGCGGACCGCCCGCCTCGCGCATCAGTTCCATGGTCGCCTGACGCACCTCCTGCGACTTGCCCTGCACCTTGCTGACCTGATCGGGGGTCATCTTCAGTTCCTGCTGAACCTCCGGGATGGCAAGCATCTGCAGACCGCCGCCGCCCATCATGCCCATCCGACCCTGACCGCGTCCGCCTCCCTGCGCCAGCGCGCTGAGGCTGCAGGCGATCAGACCGCACACCATGAACAACGATAGGATACGTTTCATGCTTCACTCCTCCTTGTCGTGTAGAGAACGCGAGCGGGCAGACATTGTGATCTTCCAACATGGTTATGGGATAATAGGGGCAGGAATGTTCACCAGTGGCTGCCCGTCACTATAAATAGACACGGTTTTCGACCGAAGGTAACCACTTTCTACGCTCAAAGATGCAGGGAGAGCGACTGCCAGGCAAGAAATTGATAAATACCATTCATCTCTCCAGCCTCTTTTTTTCCGGCGCGGCAGCCTGCCGCCGAGGTCAAAAGCTATGAAAGAGAACGATAAGTTATCACGCCGAGAGGCTATTCGATTGTTCGGATTTGCGACCGCCGCGCTAGGAGCCGCTCCGGGAGCCGTCGCCGGTCCCTTTGAGGCGGAGGATTTCAAGCAGTGGGTTCCCGCCGATAAGAAGCTAAATCCCGACTGGGTACGTTCTCTTTTTACAAGAGGCGAGGCGGCAGTCTATCGCGGCGAAGAGCTTCGCTATATCGGCATGCCGGTTGGAGGCATCTGCGCGGGGCAGGTGTATCTGGGCGGGGATGGAACGCTCTGGCACTGGGACATCTTCAATCAGAATCTCTCGACCGCCGACGGACACTACGCCAACCCGCCCCTGCCCTCCTCGCCTTTCAAGCAGGGCTTTGCGATCCGGATTCGCGCCGGAGGCAAGACGCAGATACGCTCGCTAGACCGAAAGGGTTTCGGTGACATCTCCTTTCGCGGCGAATATCCGATCGGTATCGTGGAGTACAGCGGCGAAGCTTCCCCGGTTCGGGTGCGTCTGGAGGCGTTTTCCCCCTTCATTCCGCTCAACCCGGACGATTCCAGCCTGCCCGCGACGCTGATGCAGTTCACCATTACAAATACCGGTCAGACCGAGATCGCCTGCGATCTGGCAGGATGGATGGAGAACGCCGTCTGCCTCTTCAGCGGTCCCCCGCAGGCGATCACTCAGTCGCTGAAACCGGCGGCTAATCTGACGCTGCTTCAACACTCCGTCGTTCCCCTGCCGGAGAGCGAACGCCGCGCGCCGCGTCCGGACATCCTCTTCGAGAACTTCGAGCAAGAGACCTACGAGGGCTGGACTGTCGCCGGCACCGCATTCGGAACGGGACCGGTCGAGAAGAGCCGGTTTCCGCACTATCAGGGCGATGTAGGAGGACAGGGCCGCCGGGTGGTGAACTCGCACGCCAGCGCGCCTGGGAACAGCATCGAGGAGAAAGACCGGCAGACAGGCGCGCTCCTCAGCCGCCCGTTTCGAATCGAGCGCAGTTTCATCAATCTCTGGATCGGCGGCGGGGCGCATAAGGATCGCACCTGTGTGAACCTGCTGGTGGAGGGTAAGCCGGTCGCCTCGCTGACCGGCGCGAACAGTAACAGGATGTCTCGCCGCAGCTTCGATACCCGCGAGTGGGAGGGAAAACAGGCGCAGATTCAGATTGTGGACAGCGCGTCTGAAGCCTGGGGGAATATCGGCGTGGACGAGATCATCTTCAGCGATATTCCGGCTCAGCCCGAAATGCCCCTGACAGAACGTGCCGACTATGGAACGATGGGGCTGGCTCTGATCGGAGATCAGAAAGGCGTTCGCGTGCTGCAGATGCCGGGAGACGCCGACTTCCCGGAAGCGGCTTTCACCGGCTCCCCCCGCAAACCGAATGATAAAAGTCGTCTCTGCGGCTCTGTGGTAAAGTCCTTCAAGCTGGCTCCGGGCAAGACGACGCATGTGACCTTCGCAGTCGTCTGGCACTTCCCGAACCTCCATCTTCCTCCGCTTCCGCGTGGTCGTCAATATGCGAACCGATTCAAATCCTGCCGGGATGTCGCGCTCTATCTATCCGAGAATCTTTCTCGCCTGCAGCGTCTGACCCGTCTCTGGCGCGATACCTGGTATCGGTCTACGCTGCCCTGGTGGCTTCTGGATCGCGTCTTTGCGAACGTCTCCACGCTGGCGACAACCACCTGTCACTGGCTGGCGAACGGGAGGTTCTACGGCTGGGAAGGCGTCGGGTGCTGCGCAGGAACCTGCGCCCATGTGTGGCACTACGCCCATGCAGTTGCCCGCCTGTTCCCGCAGCTTGAGCGCGCCGCCCGCGAAATGGGAGACTACGGCGCGGGCTTTGAACCGGAGACCGGACAGATCAATTTTCGCGCCGAGCACGCCCGTTACTGGGCGGCAGACGGGCAGGCAGGCTGTATTTTGCGCGCCTACCGCGAACACCAGATGAGCGCGGACAGCGCTTTCCTGCAGCGAATCTGGAGCCGCGTGAAGCGGTCGCTGGAGTTCCTGATCCAGCGTGACGGCAACGAGGACGGCATTCTGGAAGGACCGCAGCACAACACCCTGGACGCGGACTGGTTCGGACAGATCGCCTGGCTGAGCGGTCTCTATCTGGCCGCGCTGCGCGCCGGGGAGGAGATGGCGATCGAGACGGGCGACGAGGCGTTCGCCCGTCGCTGCCGGACGATCTTTGAAGCGGGCCGCCGTCAGATTGATACGCTGCTGTTCAACGGCGAATACTACTATCAGAGAGCCGATCCCGACCGTCCCCGCAGTGTAGGAGCTTATAACGGATGCCATATAGATCAGGTGTTCGGGCAGAGTTGGGCATGGCAGGTCGGTCTGGGGCGCATTCTGGATGAGAATCAGGTGAAGACCGCCCTGCGCTCCCTCTGGCGTTATAACTATACGCCCGATGTCGGTCCCTACCGCAGGGCGCATCCGCCCGGACGCTGGTACGCTATGCCGGGAGAAGGGGGCTTGCTGATGTGCACCTGGCCCCGGGGCGATTCGCAGCGGGTCAGCCAGTCGTTCGACTTCTACTTCAATGAGTGTATGAACGGATTCGAGTATCAGGCAGCCTGGCACATGATTGCGGAGGGCATGGTACAGGAGGGGCTGGCGGTCACGCGCGCGATCCATGACCGGTACCATCCCGCGCGTCGAAATCCCTGGAACGAGGTGGAGTGCGGCGATCACTATGCGCGCAGCATGGCAAGTTACGGGGTCTATCTGGTTCTATGCGGATTCGAGTATCATGGACCGAAAAAACGCATCGGATTTTCTCCCCGTCTCTCTCCGAAGAACTTTCGCTGCGCCTTTACTGCCGCGGAAGGATGGGGATCCTATGCGCAGAGAACAAGCGGTCGCACATTGACAGCGACGCTGGAGGTAAAATGGGGTCTGCTCCGCCTGAAGTCGCTGTCCCTCGGTTTACAGGCAGGTCTTCAGCCGACCCGCGCCGTGATGAACCTGTCGGGGCACTCTGTCCCTTGCCGGCTGAAACGGGAGGGAGAGCGGGCGGAGATAGAGATAGCAGAAGAGATCGTCCTGCGTGAAGGGCAGACGCTGACGATTCAGCTCTCCTGACCGCCTGCAGTCATACTCAAAAAAAGGGCATGAGGGTTTTCATCTCCTCATGCCCTTTCGCGTCTCTATAGATCGCAAAGAAGCGAGTCTATCGGGAAGCGGTCTTCTGAAGCTCCTGCTGGAATCGGTCGAAGTCCGCGTTGGAGACGACATCCTTCTCCGTCACAGGTTGACTTCCCATAATCTGCGCGCGGCTGAGGCGATAGACTTTGCGGATCATCCTCAGGGGCGGCTGTCCTTCGCGCATCGGCGGGACCTCGATCAGATACTTCTTATCGGTGATCCCCTCGCCGCTCCAGCCGAACCGGTCCTGAATAAACGGAGAGGTCTGCCGCGGATTGAACTCCAGGATCAGGAAGTAGTGCTCGCTGGAGAAGCTGTACATCTTGGGGTCTTTGCTCATATCAATCTTGCGACCCCAGGCGTAGTTTCGCACCGAGTGCTGATCCTGCATCAGGGTGATGCTGCGATCCACGCTGAAGGTGAAGTCCCTCAGCTTCGGCTCGCGCCACCTCTCATCCTGCAGGCGAATAGTTACGCGCGCGCCGTCTCCCACCGCCATCTGCCCCTTGATATCCAGAACTTTCGCGCTGGGGAAGGTGACGGTGGTCACCCCGCCCTTCTGGGTGTCAAAAGCGGTGTCCCAGAGGGGCCTGGTTGCGGGCGGTCGGGGCTGTCCGACTGCCAGCGAGGGAACCGGCTCGCCCGCTCTGCGGAAGGCAGCCGTGCGTGAAGCCACCTCCTTCTGTTCGGTTATCAGGAAGGCGTCGCGGGGAGACGGCTCTCCGGTCTGCTCATTGAGCGACTGCGTTCGCGCGCGATCTACAGGCCAGTCAATCTCATGCGCGTAGCGGCTGAACTTACGCTTGAGGTTCAACTGATAGTTATGCCGCTGACTGTCGCGCACGTTCCGGACGGAAGAGTCGGCGGGATTCGCCCTGACCTTCTCTTCGCTCTCCATCAGGCACTGCTTCCAGACCGCCAGCGACTCGTCAATGCGTCCCTGTCGCGCCAGCGCGTGCGCAAGCTGATGACGCACAAACATTGGCGGCGACTGCGTTACGCGCCCGGCTTCGTCCGCCGCTTTCCGCTGTGAGGCTTTGCGGAACCAGTCCTCCGCCTGTTCGTAGTTTTTGATTTTGTCTATGCTCTGCCACCCCGCCTCAAACGCGATGTCGTAGACCGTGGGATTGTTGGCGTCTCCCTCCTCCAGCAGCTTGATCGCCGCCGGGATGTAGCGCCGATCAGACCGCTCGCTGGAGTCGGTGAAGTTATACGACAGATGCCATGCGCCGGTGATATAGACATCCAACTGATGAGGATCCAGCCAGGTCACCATGCGGACAATGGGCAGAATGGCATCGTAGTCGCCCTCATGGAAGAACTCATCGGCGCGAATCCAGAGCAGTCCCGCGACCGCCTGCTGAAGCCCCAGCAGCGGTCCCAGGATAAACTCATTGGATAGGCCGGCCAGCGGGGTTCTCTGCGCTCCGCGCATCTGCTTCAACTGCGGGTCCAGAAGACTCTGTAGAAAGACCACTGCGATCATCAACGGAACGATCGCAATGATCAGGTTTTTTCGCGTAGATTGACTCATGCTTGATCTCCGCTACACTTCTCGCCGGTCGAAGACCAGTATCGCCAGTATCAAAAGCACAGCGGAGTAGATTAACGCATAGACGATATTCTGGACGATAAAGACCGACTCGTTGCTGATCGTCACCTCCGGATGTATCAGCTTGTTCTGGATGTTGAAGTTGCCGAAGTTGGGGATCAGAAAGTGGACGATGTTGGCAAGGATGCGGGTCACCGGGTTTTTGTTGCTGGTCAGCGACTCGGTCACGGCGGACATATTGCCGACGATAAACAGCGAGAACGAGAGGAAGAAGTTGACCACCGGGGTGGCGAAGGTGCTGAAGAAGATCGCCATCGCGCCCAGCAGCATCATCTGGAAGAAGGTCAGCAGGACGCCCTTGAGCATATCCGGCGCAAAGTGTCGCTCCTGCCAGGCAAGCACTCCCAGAAAGACGATCCCCATTGCGGCAATCATCACAAAGACGGTGAAGATTCCCCCCAGGAACTTACCGAGAACGAACTCGTATCGCTGCACCGGTTTGGAGAGAACCGTGTAGATGGTGCGCCGTTCGACCTCGGTAGGGATGACCTGAATGCCCGACAGAATAGTGATAAGAAGACCGGCGATAAGAATGACGGCTAACCCCATGCTTCGCAGAACGACAGAGCTTTCGCGGGGACTGAGGAAGCCGACCGAAGGACCGAGGGCGATCATACCCAGGGCGACGATAAGGAGGATCAACAGAATCTTACGACGAAGCATATCCTCCAATGTCTGCTTCGCGATTGCAATCGTAACCATTTCGAGTTAGTCACCTCCCGCTTTCAGAACGGTGTCCACAAACACCTCTTCCAGCGTTCGCTTATGCGGAATAACGGAGATAATTCTTCCTTTTGCGCTGCGCACAATGTCAATGACATCGGAGACCTTGTCGGCATCGGTGGCGGGAATGCGGATTCGTCCCTGCGCCTGTTCCAGAGGACCAGTCAGCGACTGAAGTTTCTCCAGCACGCCGTTTTGAATGCCGTCCGCCTGAATCTCGACCTTCTCTCCGGCAGTCAGTTCGCTGATCGGTCCCATCGCCAGCAGCTTGCCGCGATGAATGATCGAAACGCGGGAACAGACCATCTCCACGTCCGGAAGCTGATGCGAACTGAGGAAGACGGTCTTGCCCTGCCGCCCGACATTGACGATAATGTCGCGCAGTTCGGCGTGCGCGATGGGGTCGAGTCCGGAGGTAGGCTCATCCAGGAAGAGCAGTTTCGGGTCATTTATGAGCGCCTGGGCAATCCCGATGCGCTGCATCATTCCTTTGGAATAACCGCGCAGCGGACGCTTCCAGGCTTTCGGATCGAGCCGCACATCCTCCAGCACCTTCTGAATGCGCTTGGATCGCTCCGGTTCGCCGATACGGAAGAGGCGTCCATAGAAGTCGAGCACGTCCCATCCGCTCATATTATCGTAGAAGTAGGGGTTTTCCGGCAGATAACTGACCTGCGCTTTAGCCTCAATGTCACCCAGGGGCTTTCCGAGAACGCTCGCCTCCCCCTCGGTCGGAAAGATCAGACCGAGGAGCATCTTGATCGTGGTCGTTTTACCCGCTCCGTTGCGTCCCAGAAATCCGAAGACTTCGCCCTCTTCCACCTCCAGGTTGAGGGTGTCCACCGCCGTGATCTCCGTCTTATTCCAGACATCGAGATACTTCTTGGTAAGCCCCTTGATGCTGATAGCCGCAGCCATGTAGGACCTCCTTGCAATCGTTAGGAAAGAATAGCCTGCTTCGCTCGCGCTCCCGCGATGTCGGGTGATTCGAGCGAAAAAAATGCGGCGGCTGGTAGATATGCCCCCGTTGATTCACAGTATAGACTCAGGCTCCGGACTTTGTCAATTAGCACAACTGCGGGGTAGAGGGATCGCAGGCCGCCTGCAATGCGCCATTCTTGACAACGGGAACCAGTTCCGCTATAATTACGTTGTTTGCTAGCCATTTTGTTCGTGGAATTGAGAATGCTCGCAATAAATCATCAGAACGATACCGGGAGGAAGAGACTGTGCTCTCTGCTGCGGCGGACGAGTCACGGGTTTTCCATGCGCGGGTCACAAAGACAACTGAGGCAGGAAGAGAGCTTCCACCAGCTACATCAGTTCGCGCTTTTTCATGCCGTTCGCGTCTCGTTCTGTGACCCGTTCCAGCCCCCCGGCTGAGAACGGGTTTTTGTTATTTACGACGGTAACAGGCCGCAAAAGTCAGAGAAAGGATGAATCACTTACGGCCATGGATCAAGAGGTCTTAGTACTGAACAGCGACTTTGAACCGCTCAACGTCTGTCACGTTCGCCGCGCCATCACCATGGTCTACATGGGCAAGGCGGACGTGCTGCACGCGCATGAGTCGTTGATCACTACCGCAGACAACGCCCTGCCGTGGCCGTCTGTGGTCAAACTGCGTCACCATGTTAAGCGCCCCCTGCCGGAACTGCGCCTTTCGCGCCGCACCGTCTTCGCCCGCGACGAATATATGTGCCAGTACTGCGGACAGACCGGCGTGGATTTGACCATTGATCATGTCGTGCCGCGACGGCACGGAGGAACGACTCACTGGGAAAATGTCGTTGCCGCCTGCCGACGATGCAATATGAAAAAAGGGGACAAGATGCTGCACCAGACCGGCATGAAACTGATCCGTCAGCCGCGTCGTCCGCGCTATGTTCCCTATATCAGCCTGACCAAGTACCTGTCCGGTCGAAAAAACGAGGTCTGGCGCGACTATCTGCCGGTTTTCGCCGACTTTCGCGACTGACTTTCTCAGATAAAGATACGGAGGCGGGGCGACTTTGCCCTGCCTCCGTTTTCCTAAACCTCATACCCGGTTTATCCCGCAGATACGGGCGAGACATCGCTTTTTTTTGCAGGCTGGCCGCATATGGCGCGCCTTGCAGCCACCCCAAGGAGATGGAGATGCGAGCATTCCCAATCTTGTCGCTTCTGATCCTGCTGTCTCTCTACCCGTCTATCGGTTCGGGACAGATGAAGTCGCCGATGGAAAACCTGATCCTCACCGAAAAGGAGGCGATTGCGATACTGCCTCCGGAGGTGGTCAGCGGTCCGATGGTCTCCCGCGCGCTCTGGTCTTCCGATGGTCGCTATCTGCTGGTTGTGCGTGAAGATATGCAGCTCACCCCGCAACTGCTTCGCAAGGCGCTCAACACCTCTACGGAAGGTCGCAGTCCAGTGCCTCCTCCCGGTTTGACGCGGGTCATTCTCTGGGATACGCGCACGCGCCGCGCCGATGAGGTCTGGAAGATGCCGATGTTCGTCAATCAACTGGAGGATCTGCAGTGGCTTCCGGGAACGGATCAGGCGCTGGCGCTGGTTCGCCAGACTCCGCTGCCAACGCCGCAGAATCCGACGCCGAAGACCTCCTACGGCTTGCTGCGAATCAACGGGGCGACCGGACGATCCCAGCTTTTCAATCTGTCGGACGAACAGAGTACAGAGCAGTGGATCACCCTCTCCGTCTCGCCCGCCTACCCGGTCGCGATTCTGCGCCAGATGAGCATGAACGTTTCCCCCGAAGAGCAGCAGGTTATATTTTATCAGTTGCGCGAAGGACGGCGCGTCGGCGCGGGCATATCCGGCAGGCGCGACATGGTCGGCTCGCAGATCGTCTGGTCTGCGGACGGCGCGCAGCCCTATCTCAGGGTTGCCTCACCGTCCCGCGATAAAAAACTGGTAGAGAGTTTCTATGCGCTGGATTTTCGCGCCGGACAGTTGAAGAAGCTGGAGAGCGCGCCTCGACTCTATGCGTACAGTCAGCCAGAACAGCCTTTGCGGCTCAAAACCAGCGCGCAGATATTGAAGGAGGGCGATATCCAGAAACCCGTCACCTCTCTCTGGCTGGAGAGCAACGTAAAGAGCGAGTTTCCCCGCGCGCTGGTATGCGCCGACTCATCGCAGGGATGGCTCTCGCCCAGAGGAGATCATATCCTCTATATTTCGCAGGGAGCCGCCTTTGTCACCTCGCTCTTTAACTTCTCAAAGGAGGAGTTTGAACAGGCGCGTAACGCGGCACGCAGAGCGATGGCGGTCAGCAACGCCAAGCAGATCGGACTTGCCGCCCTCATGTACGCGCAGGACCATGATGAGAACCTGCCCTCCGGTGACGTTCAAAGTCTCCTCACGCCCTATGTCAAAAACACCTCCATATTTGAGGGTCTGGTCTATACGCACGGCGGCGGTCCGCTCTCCGCCATTGAACGCCCGGCAGAGACGGAACTGGGCTACGTTCGCGGTCCGGGAGGACGCGCCATTATCTACGCGGACGGACATGTGAAATGGAAAAACGATTAGTACCACTGCAACCGGTAACAGGGCTATCTGCCCGAAACGAAAGCGCGGCTGCCACGTATTATTGTCATGAGAGGCTGCAACAGCCTTCCATTCAGGTAACCTGTGTCATGCAGCACGGGTTCATGACATCAGAATCGTATCTGCGCGGGGCAACCCGTGCCGTTTTGCTTTCAGCAAGGGTACAGCCATGAAATGTGCGCGATGCTCTGCAGAGCTTCCCGGGAACGCGCAGTTCTGTCTGCAATGCGGAACCCCGGTAGCGGCGGGACACGCCGGCGCGATGTCGGCAGCGGCGCGACCGACCACGATTGTGACGCCGCCTCAGACCGGTTCCAGAAAAAAGCTGGTCATCGGAGGCGTCATCGCACTGCTCGCTCTGGCGGCGCTTGGCTACGGGCTGGCGCGCAGCGGTCTTCTCGGACGCTCCGCCCATATCGGAGACGGCAGCCGTCTGGTGCAGGCGCAGGGCGGTCCGGGCGTCGGCGGTCCGTTGACAGACCGCAATGCGCGTCTGGGCAATCCCGGCAGCCTGACCGAAAAGCCCGGTCTCTCCACACCCCCGCCCTCGGAACCGGTAGATGTGATAGACTACCTGAAGTTCCTCAAAGAGATCGAACGAGATCGGGTGCTGCTTGCCAAACGACAGACCAGCGAACTGCTCGCGCAGAGCCGTGACCTGACCTATCCGGGTGGTATGGCGGACTGGACGACCAATGAGCCGGAGCAGCAGGTCAAAGCCACCTACGATAATTTTCAGAGGACGATGGCGAAATGGTCGCAGGAGTGGGACGCGCTCAGTCAAAAGTTCCTCTCCAAATCCGCGCCGCAGTCCTGCGTCGCCCTGCGCGATAAGTACTACGATCTGCTTGGAAAAACGACGACCTCCATGAATGCGGTCGCCAGCGCGTTCGGACAGGCGCTTGGCGGCGATCCCCAGAAGGCGCTGGAGAGCCTCAATGAGATGCGCGGTTCCGGCATGGGATCGGCTTCCAAAGATATAGGCGACGCCGCCATCTCTGCCGATGAGGAGTTAGCCGCTGTCTGCGACAGGTTTCGCATTCGAAAAGATTTCGATATTCAGACCGATACCGGCGGCTCCAGTCTGCTGGGTCGCTGAGTCCGTTTCGATCCGCTTGCAGGGCGCTCTGACCTGTCCGTCGGAGCGCCCTTTTTCTATGTCATAATAGTTTGATGATTCTGCCGTCTCAACAGGGCAGACAGGTTGGTTGGACTGTTCCTCCGAACCTTCCTCTGAACGCGAACGTCTTTCATGGCGGGGAGACCATGAAAGACATTCCGAATGATCCGCATCGAAAGAAGGGAACGCGGGGGTTTCTGAAGGACGAAAGGAGAACCGGATGCGTCCGCCGGCAAAGGCGCTGTTTCTCATCGCGGCGCTTCTGGGCGTGCTGACTGGGAGCGTTCCACTGCACGCGCAGGGCAAAAGTCGCATTACCTGCTATACGGCTTTCGATGAAAACTTTCTGTATATCGCGGCGGTGGTGGACAAGCCGACCCTGCAGGGAACCCAGGCGAACCCGTTCGGTGATCCGCTGAAAGACGATTCAGTTGCGGTCTACCTTCAGCGCGAAGGCGAAGGCGACAAACCGGCGCGCATGATTGTGATGGCGGTCAGCGTGGCGGGCGGCGCGCAGCTCTATCGCGGTCCGCAGGCGACTCCGCTCCGGGGCTTTCAAGACTTCCTCACCGCGGATAATGTCCGAATCCCGTTCAAGTACGGCGTCGAGCCGCGCGGCGAGATCGGCAGACCGAATGCAAACAACGGCTATACCGTGGAGATGGCGATTCCCTGGATCGAACTGGGGGGGCAGCCTCCCCTCGGTCAGCGCGTTCGATTTAATGTCGTCGCCTACAGCGCAGCCTCCGACACCTCTGCCTTTCTCAGCCTCTTTCCCGGCGTGAAGACCCCGTCGGATGCGCTGAAACCGGCGCAGTGGGGAGAGATGATCTTCGTGGATGCCGCTGTCAATCGGATCGCCAGCGCGCCGGAAGCGAAGGTCTGCGCCCGCGTCTTCACGGCGCGCCCCGTCATCAACGGCATCGTCAGTCAGGGAGAGTGGAACTCGCTCACCTCCTTTGCGTTTGCCGAAACGGGAATGGGAGGAAGCGCGGTCGCCGTCTCGCCCTCCGCCGTTACGCCCCGTGTCGCGCCGAATGTCACCCTGAAACCGGCGCGCCCGCCGATCAAGCCCCCGGCGCGCCGCGAAGCCGCGCTGACGGCGCGAACGCCGCAGAGCGTCCCCGCGCTGATCTTTTCGCTCTACCAGATTCACTATCAGGCGGATCCGCGGAAAGCTATGCCGGTCTCCCCGATTCGCGCCGCCAACGGAGCCTCGCTGCTGAAAACCCATCCTCTGGAGGGTGCCGGTCCCTGGTTCAGCTATGATCGCGTGGACTGGCATCGGGCGCAGTTGAACGGTATGCGTCAGGCAGGCATCCATGTCGCGCTGGCGACGGTACGCGCCGGAGATAACGAGCGCCTGCGAACCCTGCGCGGTTTGACCGTGCTGGCAGGCGCGCTCCGCTCGATGGAGGCGTCCAACCTGGACTATCCGCTGATCGGTCTCTATATGGAGACGCCGACCCTGACCAACGCCTTTGGCGGCAGACTGGACCTGCGCGACCCCTCCGCCCAGGCGCGGCTATACACCGCCATCAAGGACTTCTACCTGGCGATTCCGCAGACCTATCGCGCCTCCATTCCTCTGGAGGCAAAGAACGGGGGCGGCGTGGCGCATGTCGTCGTTCTCTCCACCGCCTCTGCGTTCTCCGATCTCGATTCCTCCTTCGTGGACTACTGCCGGAAGCAGTTTCTCTCCGACTTTGGCGCAGATCTGCTGATTCTGGGCGGCAGCGATTTCAAGGGCAAGGCAAAGCTCGACGGCTATATCGGCGATCCCCGCGCCTACGGCTTTCAGATGGATTCGGAGGGCTGGATTCGCCCGGCGGTGATCTCGGTCTCAGCCCCGTCCGAGACAAAGCAGGCGATGCGGGGCGACGGGGCGGCGCTTGCCTCTGCGCAGAGCGCCCGAGCGGAGAATAAGGCTCCGGGTCTGCTGACGCGCGGCGGGGGAGAGGTCTATAAACGGGGATGGCGGGAGGCTCTCAGCCGACAGGCGCAGTGGGTCTTTCTGAATAGCTGGAACGACTTCGCCGCCGGAAACGAGATCGCGCCGACACAGGAGCACGGCATTACCTACGCGGACCTGACTCGCGCTCTCTCCTACAGCTTCGCCAATACCGGGCAGCTTCGCGCCGCCGTCATCTCGCATAATGTGCCGCGCGCGGTTCCGGCAAAGACCACCTGCTTTGTCTCGGTGCGCGTGCTCAACTCCGGCAGCGCGATCTGGACGCCGGAGGCGTTCTCGCTGATCTATCGCTGGAAACGCGCCGACGGCAGCGAGGTCGGGCAGCCGCGCTACTTCCCCATGCGAACGCCCATCATTCCGGGCAAGGTGCTGGCGCTGGACATTCCGCTGGTGGTTCCTGCCGAAGCGGGCGCATACAATCTGGTGGTGGATCTGGCGCAGGTCGGTAAAAAGGGCGATGTGCTGGCTTACTTCAGCGGATTGGGCAATGTTCCCCTGACCACCTCGGTGCTTGTGACCTCCGGTCCCGATCCGAAACTGTCGGACTATGGAATCTCTCTGATCTACAGCGATCTGCCGAAAACGCTGGAATCGGGCGGAACCTATACGGCGCGAATCGCTGTGCGAAATGACGGCGCCAAGCCCTGGGTGAAAGCTGAGGGAATGCGGGTAGTTGCCCGTGTCTGGCGGTATGTGTCGCCTCTCAATCGGGCGGGAAAACCCGAAAGCTATGGACCGGTCGAAATGGCGGATGCCAGCGCGGAACTCACCGGCGATGTGCTGCCCGGTCAGGCGGCTACCCTGAGCGTGCCCATCACCTTCAGCCGTCCCGATGGCGTTCCCCTGGAAGTCACCACCGGCGCGGAGGCGGACGGGATCAGCTATCATCTGCGATGGGAGATTTCCGCCAGCGCGGACGGGATACAGGGCGCGGTGAGCGATCCCGAAGCGTTTGCCCTCAATGAGATGGATGCCGGGATTCAGTTCTCCGCCGATCAGACCCCGCCCTCGCTGCCGGCGAAGCTGCGTATTCCGGTCACCATCGGGCTGCGCAATCGCGGTCCGCAGATTTGGAAGAAGGACGGCGTTCGGATCGGCTATCACTGGTACTTCCAGGACGGCACGGAGGCGCTCTGGGAGAACGAGACGACGCCCCTTCCGAAAGACCTGGCTCCCGGCGAAAACGTCGAGATGACCGCCTGGGTGACCGCGCCGCCGGACGACGGAATCTACTGGCTGGTCTGGGATATGAAGGTTGGGGATGTCTGGGCGTCCACCATGCCGAGCGCGCGTCCGTTTGAAACCCGCGTTCATCGCATTCAGGTGGTGCGCGGACGCCTGCATTTCGTAGACCTGGATCGTCTCTACAATGTGGACGGAATCGCCGGAGAGACCGAGCGCGCCGACGGTAACTTCGACGGTCTGGGCCGCTCACTTCCTGCGGAACTGGCGCCGCCCTTCGCCAACGACGAGATGACCGCCAGCACGCTCTGGCTGCCGGTGCGGGGGACGGGACTGGACGCAACCCGCCGGATCAGCTTCCGCTGGGGCCCGAAGGGGACGCAGGAGAAGAATGTGTTGCAGTGTGTGGGGCAGCGCATTCCGGTGGTCGCCGATGCGCGAAAGGCGGAGGTCTTCAAGACGGTTCACATTCTGGCCGCGGCGACGAAAGACAATGCTCGCGCCGCGCTGACGCTGGTCTTCGTGGACGGCTCGGAGCAGTATACCTCCTTCCCGGTCAGCCGTTGGGATAAGCCGCCTGCATTTGGGGAGGAGGTGGCGTTCATCAGCCGTTATACGCGCACGCGATTCGGGGACGACGCGGCGATGCCTGTCTCGGTGTTTCGCTACTCTTTCCGTATCCCGGAGGCGAAAAAGCTGTCGGCGATTACGCTTCCCAATGAGCCGGGATTGAACATTCTGGCGATCACTCTGGAGCGATAGACCGAACTGCTGTCGGTGAAAAGATCGGGGCAGGCGAAAATCGCCTGCCCCGATCTTTATCGTTATGACGGGGTTCGCCTATCTGGCTGTTGCCATCACATGCTCACGGGCGGAAGCCAGTTGCCCGGCGGAACCAAGCAGTTCATTGCGGGAAGCGATGAACTTCGCATACTCGCCCATGAAAATCTTGCCCGGATCGCGCAGGTCGAACTTGGCGGGGGAGTCGCGGAAGAACTCGCGATGCACGCGGCACCAGACCAGACGCCCGTCGGTGTCAATGTTGACCTTGCAGACGCCCAGACGGGCGGCGGGAAGATACTTAGCGGGATCAACGCCGCTGGCGTTCTTCATCGCGCCGCCTGCCGCGTTGATTCGCGCAACCTCATCCTGCGGAACGGAGGAGGAGCCGTGCATGACCAGCGGGAAGCCCGGCAGTCGTTTCTGAATCTCGGCAATCCGCTCCAGATGGATGCCCTGGGAGCCGGAGAATTTATAGGCTCCATGGCTGGTTCCAATCGCGCAGGCAAGGCTGTCACAGCCGGAGCGAGTCACAAAGTCCTTCGCCTCGTCGGGATCGGTCAGGCGGGCGTCCTTTTCGTCTACCTTAATATGCTCCTCCACGCCGCCGAGAATGCCCAGTTCCGCCTCGACGCTGACACCGCGCTTGTGCGCCGCTTCCACCACGCGCGCCGTCGCCGCAATATTCTCTTCGTAGGGCAGGTGCGAGCCGTCAATCATCACGGAAGAGTAGAAACCGCTCTCGATGCACTCGTAGCAGGTCTCCTCATCGCCATGATCCAGATGCACGGCGAAAAGGGCATCGGGCCAGATGGTATCGGCGGTGCGAATGATGGCTTCGAGCATTCGCTTGTCGGTGTAGCCGCGCGCGCCCTTGCTGATCTGAATGATAAAGGGCGCCTGCGAGTCCATATTGCCCCGGAAGAGACCCATCGCCTGTTCCAGGTTGTTGATGTTGTACGCGCCGAGGGCGTACTTCCCATAGGCGTGCTCAAAAAGAACACGAGTCGGTACGATCATCGTTAAATCTCCTTTCCGTCGGCGGCACGCCATCACACTTCCGCCGAAGGATTATGTAAAATCCGCTTCACTCAGCGTCTTTGCTGCATGTTCAACACCGGCTTCCGCTATCGATTCAACAGTTCTTGCGGTGTTTCCTGCCTTCTATCATTGTACCCGTTATTTCGAGCGTCCGGCGCGTCCGGCTCAGGGAGCCTCGCGCAGGGTAATTTCGCCTTTCAGACGCTCTCCCCGACGATAGATAGTGATGGGAACCGTCTGCCCGATCTTCAACCTGTCGGTGATCTGGCGCAGGGAGTCGGGATCGAGCACCTTTTCGCCATTGAGTTCCAGAATCACGTCGCCGGGGCTGATTCCCGCTTCATCCGCCGGGCTGCCGCGATCCAAACCCTGTACAAAAGCGCCCTCGGTGAAGTCCACGCCGAAGCGCGCCTGGATCATCCGGGTGATCGGCATCGCATAGAGACCTGTCCAGGGACGTTTGACCTTGCCGTACCGCTTCAACTGCCCGACGATTCGCATGGCGGTATCAATCGGGATGGCGAAACCGATCCCGTGCGCCTGCTGGTCTACCAGCGTATTAATACCGATCACCTTGCCTTCGCGATCCACCAGCGCGCCGCCGGAATTGCCGGGATTGATAGCGGTGTCGGTCTGAATCAGGTCTTCATAGATGCGTTCGCCAATCCCGATCGGGCGTCCGAGCGCGCTGATGATCCCGTGCGTGACGGTGAAGCGCAGTCCCAGAGGATTCCCGATAGCGACAGATATCTGTCCGGGAATCAGCTTCGCCGAGGAGCCGAGTTTCGCGACCGGCAGTTTATCACCCTCGATTTTAACCAGCGCGACATCGGTACGCCGGTCGCCGCCAATCACGCGCCCATCGAACTGCCTGCCGTCTGCCAGCGTCACGACGATCTTCTCTGCCCCGGAGACGACATGCTCATTGGTCACGATGTCACCGTCGGCATGGATAATCACGCCGGAACCGGAACCGGCGACCCGCTGGTAGCGCGGACCGAAAAACTCCTCCTCCAGCATCGAGCCGCGCAGCCTCACACGCTTCTCCGTATCTATGTTAACGACGGAGGGACTGGCGATGGCGGCTGCCCGGGCGAACACCTCCTCCGGGTGAATGCTGGCAGGGTCAATGCCGCCGGGAGGCGTGGCGACGGCGCGTGGCTCGCGCCATGAAAGACGCAGATTGGGAACGATCAGCCCGACAATCAGAACGGCTCCGCCCAGAAGGATGAAGGTACGAATTAATCCAGGTTTCATGGACAATTACCTCTTGCAGGAAATAACGAAAGCGTGCTATGACAGGCGTTCCAGACGCCCTTTTGCGCCGAGTCGGAACCGCTCGCCGCGCCAGAAGATCGTATTGCCGAAAAAACTGGCAACCCAGAGCGTGAAACCGACTAGATCGCTCAGATAGAGCAGCGGAAGTCGTCTCGGCAGATTCTCATCCTGTGTGTATAGACGCGCCATCATCGCTGCGGTTAATCCGCGCAGCGTCCAGACGATTCCCAATCCGATCCACCCGATCCCCTGAAAACGGCTTGCCGTCAGAAACAGCAGTCCGGCAACGGTTCCGTAGGTGATAAAGTAGCCTGCCCATCCGCCCGGCTGCATGGCGCGGGTTGTCTTTGCCCAGCGCAGGCGGCGCGCCCACATCCCCCGAAATGTCTCTGCGCCCATCACATCGTCCACCATATAGTCGGAGAGGATCACCCGCCAGCCTGCGCGCGCCGCCCCCTCCCCCAGCCGATAGTCGTCCGCCAGTTCGTCCGCCAGCGACCGAAACCCGCCGATCTCCTCCAGAACCTGCCGACGCAGGGCAATCGTCGCGCCCAGCGCAAAGCGAATTCCGCTCAGCCAGTTCGCCAGAAAGACTCCGGGAAGAAAGTCAAATCCTATCGCTAATGCCTCCAGTTTCGCCGCCAGACTGCGCGGCTGACAACCGCGGTAGGGGGAGGTTATCAGACCCGTCTTCTCATCGGCGAAGGGAGCCGTCACGCGCCGCAGATAGTCGGGTCGGACTCGCATATCGCTGTCGCATAGAACGATCAGATCATATTTTGTGACGGCGAGCATACTCTCCAGGTTGCAGACCTTTCGGTTCAGCCCGAAGACCTCGCCTCCAGCGATTATCGCGATATCCAGATGCGGGTAGGCGGCTTGCAGACGGCGCGCATTCTCCAGTCCCGGATCATTCGGATCGAGCGCGCCAAAAACGATCTGATAGGCAGGATAGTCCAGCCGACAGAAGCTCTCGAAGTTGTCATACTGTTCGGGATCGTCGCCGCGCAACGGCTTGAGGATGGTGACCGGCGGAGGAGCGTTTGACAGGGCGAAGGCGGAACGGCGTCTCCAGTGACGCGCCGCCAGAAGACAAAGCGGGTAGTAGACGCATGCGCAGAAGAGAAACGCGCCGGAGAGTATCTGCAGTGCGAGCATCGGTGGAGGCGATTCAGTGACGCTCGCCGAGTCCGACGACCACCACGCCAAGAACGATCAACAGCGTTCCGAGCCAGCGAGTCAGGGTCACCTCCTCATGCAGAAAAAATTGCGCGAAGATGGCGACAAAGAGATAGCTGAGCGCGGTGAAGGGGATGACGAAGCTGATATCTGCCCAAGAGAGGCACAGCGCGTACAGTCCGAAGAAGATCATCATCAGAAATGTGCCGAACAGCACACGCCAGTTGGCTATGGCAGCAAGCGCGATCCGCATGCCGGTCTGCCCCTCTTTTCCCACCATCTTCATGCCCGCGCTCAGAAGCGTCTCGCCCGCCGCGACGCAGAGCGTGGCAAACAGAATTACCGCCACCACCTGCAGTTTACTGACCTGTGGTTCTATCTTCTCACCTCTCAGAAGTCCGAATGCCCGGCAGTTCAGGGGACGCGAACAACGAAATCCACCGTGAGCAGCTGCCCGCGATGCATGAACTGCCCCCAGACTTTATAGAGACCGGAGCGCGGAAACTGCGAATGAAACGTCACGGAAGGTCCGGCGCGTGTCGGGAGCGCCGACAGCAGCAGCGGATGGCTGTGCAGATAGTCCTGCGTATCCTCGCTTATTATGACACAATGACCCGGAGCGCCAAGCCAGGGCTGCAGGTCGGTGATCGGCTTGCCGTTTTCGGTGAAGGAGAAGGTGAGGGTCGTCTCCTCTCGCGGGCGCGGCGTGAAGGGCGAGGTGGACAGGGCAATGCGATAGTCCCCCTGAGTCTTTGCATACGCCCTCGGGATTCGCAGCGACGCGGGAGCCATAGGCGTTCCCTCCACCTTAACCGGCAAGCGAAAGACCTGATTGGGCAGACCAACAGGCGTCACATCGGCGAAGAGCAGATAGATTCCTGGCTGCGGAAAGGCGTAGTCCAGAGCATAGGAGCCATCGGGCTGCTCCTGCGGGTGCAGGTGATCGTAGAAAGAGAGATCGCGGCTGACGATTATCAGGTGAAGTTTCTGGGTATGGACGATCTCCAGGGGAAGGATCGCGTTATCGCTCCTGCGGCGCGGCGTGAAGGTCAGTCGGGTCTGCTTTCCAGGAAGGAGCGGTTCGCTGCCGGGCAGAAGGTCCATATGCAGTTCCGGAGCGTGAAGCTGCCGGGAGGGGCCGGGGCGTTTACCCGGCTGAAGCGGCATCCCGCATTCCGGGCAGCGGCTGTGTGTCGCTGCCCCGATATACGGATGCATCGGGCAGACGTAGGGGGCGCGAATGGGCTGCGCCAGACGCATATCCACCCAGGGTTCGAAGTCGGCGACCTGCTCCTTTCCATTGAGCGATACGCAGGCGCGCACATGAAACAGAGGAATGTTCTGAAGAAAGCTGGCTTTCCCGACAAAATGCGTGCCGCGAGTCTGGCTGTCGGCGGCTGTCAGGACAACCTCGGTCTTCTCGCTGCCGACCGAAACCACTGCATGGCTGAGAGAAACCGGCAGGTCTACAGGCTCTGCGCTGTCCTGCTTCATCACGAACATCTCCAGCCGGGTCTGTTCGGGATGGTAGACCAGTTCGGCGCGGTAGTCTCCGAGCGGCGCAATTAGTCCACCGCGCGGCGCGCTGGCGCTGAGTTTCCCGTACCCCATAAACCAGGGCAGCCCCTCGTTGTAGTTTATCAGCAGGACAGCCATTACCGCCATGAGCGCGGGATACGCGAGAGCGCGCCGTCGAGAGGGCGTCGGGAGAGCGTCGTCCAGCAGTTTCACGCCTCCGATTGCCAGCGCAACGAATCCCATCACTGTGTGATGGATATAGACGCCGACAGCGATATTGGCATAGGGAGCAGCGGAGTGGATATGCGTGAAGAGCAGCGCGCCTCCCACCAGCGCAAAGACCGCCATCCAGCGGTCATGCAGTTTCCAACTGCGAGAAGCCTGCTCATTTCCCCTGCGGCGCCACATCTGCCAGAGACCGCCTAATCCCGCCGTAATCAGCAGAATCGCATAGGTTTTATGCAGGAAGACCTCTTTATCGAAGATACTGCGATTGGGACGCACATTGTAGAGGGGCCAGGCGTCCTGATCGCTGAAGATGAGCAGAAAGATGCCTGCGCCGAGAAGAAGAAACGGACCGATGCGACGCGCCCACGCGCCGATTCGCGTAGATAACTGATCGAGCAGCAGAATGACGGCCAGCGCCAGCACCACCCAGCCGAAGATATGGTGCATCATGTCTGAGTAGAAGATGCTGGCTTCGTCCTGCCGCTGGGTCAGCACCAGCAGGTGATCATCGGTAGGGATCTGGAGCATCCCGATATTCTGCACCGCTGCGCCATACTGGTAGGTTAGAACGCCGCCATAATAGCCCGTGATGACCAGAAGAACTCCGGCGCAGGATGCCGCTGCAATCCATAGACCGAGCCAGACGCGCCGCGTCTCCGGCCGCATCAACAGACGCCATGCCGTCAATCCGACGAACAGCCAGCTAGTAATCGTGGCGAGCAATTCGTGGTATTCGACAGAATCCTCGTTGATACCGCTGCGAACCGCCCATAGCTCCGCGAAGTTGCCGCAGACAAAGGCAAAGAGCGTGCAGGCGATGCCGATAATCAGGCAGGCTCGCGCAGACCAGGCGAATCTGGCATCTCTGCGTATAAAGCCGACCGCTTCCAGCGCAACCGCCACCAGAAGCAGCGCAATGGGGAAATGAATGAGAGCGGGATGCAGCGATCCCATCCATCGTCCGACTTCCATTCTGACTCCTCGAAGACCCTACAGCGTGGTGTTAAAACCGGAGTCTGGCGTGATCGAGCGGGGTAGCCCTGCTTCGCTCGGACGCGACAGATAGATGATGAGAGCGGCGAGAAAGAGCAGCAGAGAGAGCGCAGCGGCAATCGCGGCGATCCATAACTGCCAGGGAACGGCTCTCCGCAGGCGCAGGCTGTCGGGAGACAGCGCGGAGGTGTCGCTTTGCGGAGGCATGGTTCCGAGCACATAGGTCTGTCGGTGCACCGGTTCCCACAGACTTTTACCGCACTGCCAGCAAGTATCGGTTTGCTGGCTGTCCCGATTTCCAGCCCCGCAATGGGGGCAAAGGATCCGCGCCATGCTGGTACTCCTCTGGTTGGATCGTCCGGATGTCGGAGTGTCGGGATTCATTCTGGGGCGATAATACGCGCCAGACGCTATCTCTCTCGTGGCAGGCGCGCCTGATTCATCCAGGTCTCCGCTTCTGCATAGGTCATTTTCAGTAACTGATGCTGCTCCAGCGCGATGACGACGGAGGGGTGCAGCAGCGCGTCCAGTTCGACATCCATCTCCGGCGAACCGTCGGGCATCGGCTGCGCGTGCGGCGTACCGGGATGCAGATATATCTCGTTGGTCTGTCCGCCCAGACGCGGCAGAAGCCCGGTAAGGTATCGCGCTGACATACGCCCCGTCTCCAGATGTCCATAGACGCGCTCCGGCACAAAAAACCCTCTGCCGGTCAATTTACGCAGGCATCGCCGACGCAGCGCGCGAAAACAGAGCCACTCAAAACGCCTGCCGATTACCCGCTCCGGTGAAGCCGGGCGAAACTCCTCGTTCGGAATACGAACTCTTCTCACCCGATGCGTCTCGCACTGCGTCAGCACGGAGTCCCAGACGACGGGATGCATATGCAGGTGCTGATGACCATCCACATGCGAGAAAGGCAGCCCGGTCTCGGCAAAGCGCTGAAACTGCGCCTCCACCTCCCGCGTCAGTTCGCGCCGCGCAGCCCTCGAAAAGAAGTAGACTAATCCCGCCCGCGCCGGGTCTGCGCGAAATCGCCCCTCAGGACAAACAAGGCGCGGTATCCGCCCCGAAGGAAGCGCCGCCTTCCCGCAGCTCAGGGTTAGGTGCAGCCCAACCGCCAGCGCGGGACAGCCCAGCGCCAGAGCAACGGCCTCGGCCGCAGCCGGTTCGTTGACCATCAGGCTGGCGCTGGTTAGCACGCCCCCGGTGTGCGCCTGGATAATCGCCGCATTGGTCTTCGGGTGTGCGCCGAAGTCATCAGCGTTAAAGATGACCGCCTTCACAGAGATAGTTTTCACTGTGTCGCGGCAGGAATCCTTCTGCTTGACCCCGCCCGTTTTAGCAGGGTACTCTAATAGATCAAACTTGAATCCGGGTGAACACAAGCCCCGATCTTTCACCGGGTATCGCGCAGACTGAAACGGAGGAATAAGAGAGGATGGTAGACCCGAAGGTCTTTCGTACCTATGATATTCGCGCCATCGTGCCGGAGTTGGTAGACGAGGAGAGCGTCTATTTCGGAAAGGTAGGCGATGCGGATGCGTTTCAGGCGCCTCTCGAGCCGTCAGGCGTGCGGGAGATCGGGAAGGGGCTGGCGCAGTTGTTCGGCGAGAAGCTGGTTGCCATCGGGCGCGACACCCGGCTCTCCAGTCCTGCCTGGGCGGACGCGCTGGCGGAAGGCTTGATGTCGCAGGGTGTAGACGTGCTGGACATCGGCTTGACGACGACCGATATGGTCTACTATATCTCCGGCAAGCGCAACATTCCTGGCGTTCAGATCACCGCCTCCCACTGCACCAAAGAACTCAACGGGATGAAGATGGTGCGCGCCGGGGCGCACGTGATCGGAAAAGACGCCGGGATGGAGGAGCTTCGCGATGTGGTGGTGAAAGGCGCGTTCACCGATGCGGCGCGCCCGGGAACCCGCGCGACTGAAAACATCCTCGACGCGTATATAGATCATCTGATGCAGTTCGTGGATGTGTCGAAGATTAAGCCGTTCAAGATCATCGCGGATGCCGGGAACGGCGTGGGCGGCGTGGTGGCGGAGGCGCTGCTGGCTCGCTTCCCGCAAATCTCTCTTACGCCGATGTACTTCGAGCCGGACGGCAGGTTCCCCAATCATGAGGCCAACCCCTTCGAGGTCGAAAATATCCACGAGCTGATCGAGCGGGTCCCCGCCGAGGGAGCCGATTTCGGCGTGGCATGGGACGGCGACGCGGATCGGGTCTACTTTCTGGATGAGACCGGATGGTTCATTCCCGGCGACTTTGTAACCACGCTGGTCGCCCGCTATTTTCTGGAGCGGGAGCCGGGCGCCGCCATTGTCTATGACATTCGCTCCTCCTGGGCGGTGCGCGACTGGGTGATCCGGTTGGGCGGTCGCCCGATCACGGAACGAGTCGGACACTCCTACATCAAGCGCACCATGCGCCGCGAAAACGCGATCTTCGGCGGCGAAGTCAGCGGACACTACTACTTCCGCGATCACTACTACGCCGATAACGGTTACATTCCGCTGCTCGCCATTCTGCAGATGCTCTCCTCCAGCGGCGTGTCTCTCAAGCAGTTGGTCGCCGGTCTGGGAGACTACTATCTCTCCGGCGAGATCAACTCCACTGTCGCCGACACGAAGTTGGTGATCGAGAGGCTGGCACAACGCTATAGTGACGCCGAGATCAGCTACCTCGACGGCATCACGATCTTCTATCCCGACTGGCACTTCAACGTGCGTCCCTCCGCCAATGATCCTGTAGTTCGCCTGAATCTGGAAGCGAAATCGCAGGAGATGATGGAGGAGAAGCGCGACGAAGTGCTGGCGATCATCCGGGGATAGGCGCGTGAAAAAGCTACGCGTTGCGGTTCTGATGGGAGGAACCTCTTCAGAGCGGGAGATATCGCTCTCAACGGGCAGACAGATTATGGCGGCGCTGGATCGGGAGAAGTATCTTCCCGTATCGCTGGATGCGGCGGCGCTGGTCGGCAGGCAGCCCGCATCGCTCTCTTCCGGGAATTCGGAGGCGGCGTTATCGCAACGCGGCACTCCTGCGTCTGTATTCGGCGCTCCCGCGCTGATTCCACACTCCTCCGCTCTGATCCCCGATGACGGCTTGCGCCCGGACGTGGTCTTTATCGCGCTGCACGGCAAAGGCGGAGAGGACGGGACGATTCAGGGGATGCTGGAGCTTCTCGGCATCCCCTATACCGGCTCCGGCGTGCTGGCGAGCGCGCTCGCGATGGATAAGGCGATGGCGAAGCGGCTTCTACGCGCCGAAGGAATTCCGGTTCCAGAGGAGATCATCGCGCGCCGCGCGTCGCGACCGGCGACGGCGGAGATCGCGCAGCGTATCGAAAGCTCCTTCGGGTTTCCGGCCGTGGTCAAGCCCAACGCGGAGGGCAGCACCATCGGATGCACGATCGTGCGGGAGCCGGATCGTCTGGAGGAGGCGTTGGAGGAGGCGCTGCGCGGCGACTCAACGGCGTTGATCGAGCCGTATATCTCCGGGATCGAGATCACGGCGGGTCTGCTGGGCAATGAGGAGCCGGAGGCGCTGCCCCTGATCGAGATCGTGGCGAAGAGCGGCTTCTATGACTATGAGGCGAAGTACGCGCCCGGCGGCAGCGCGCATATCATCCCGGCGCGTATCTCTGAGAAGGCGGCGGCGCTTGCCCGCGACTACGCCATCCGCAGCCATCAGGCGCTGGGCTGCCGGGGGATGTCACGGGTGGACATGATGGTGCGCGCCGATCAGCCATACGTTCTGGAGGTCAACACTATTCCCGGCATGACTCCGACCAGCCTGCTCCCGGAGGCGGCACAGGCGGCAGGCATTCCCTTCCCCGCGCTGCTGGACCGTCTGATCGGCTATGCGCTGACCAGAGAGTAGAACCGCCGCCCGCCTTCATGCCCGGGCGAGGGCGCGCGGCTCCGTCAGACGACAGCTTTACAGTCTGCGCCACCTCAACCCAAGATGCCAAGAACATCCCATCGGCCTTGCCATTCTTGGAGCCTGCTCTCATCAATCGAGTGATGCGTTGACTTCGGATTTCCAGGACGTATTCCACCGTGCTTGTTTAGATAGGCTTGATGTGCCTGGTAAATATCATTTCTTATCCACCAATCTGGAACGATCCAGTAGCTTGGGGATGCTTGCACATCTCCCAGGTTAACAAACACCCAAAAGTTACGCTCATCGTCTTGTGGCACCATTGGCTGACTGCCGACGATACTCGCCTGCCATGTTTTCCCGTCCCGTTTCGTTTTGACTTGAATGTGAAGGGTGCGACTCCCATTACTGTTGCACGCAAGGACATCGATTCTGGGCATATTTCCAGCAAAAGGCACGGCGAATGCGCCGCGTTTGTTCAATTCCGCGACAACGTAATATTCGCCAGCTCGCGCAACCTGTTGATTTCTTGCTCCACGTGACCCTGCCACCATCAAACACTCCCTGTGCTGTTCAGATACAGCCGCCCAACGGTTTGCGCTTCACCTGCGCCGCTCCGCTGCGCGGCGCGGCGTTATTGTACTAAAACTTCAAATCAGGCCACATGGTCAAAACTGTTGTGGCATTCGGATGAACA